>JAEEVR010000040.1 GCA_016290995.1 Treponema sp.
CCGACGCAAATGACCGCGTCGTACTTTTTGCTGGCCGCCATTTTTTGCGCCACGACGGGAATCTCAAACGCGCCCGGAACCCAAGCGGCGCTGATGTTCTCTTCGGCGACGCCGTGGCGGACAAGGCCGTCAACCGCTCCGTCCAAAAGCTTTTGCACGATGAACGCGTTGAAGCGCGACGCCACGATTCCAACCTTCATGCCGCTTTTCGCGACTACCTTTCCTTCAATCAATTTCATATAGCCTCCTATTCAACATTGATATGGTCAAAGATGTGGCCCATTTTTTCCTTCTTGGTGCGAAGGTAAAATTTGTCAAACTTTGACGGCGGAATTTCTATCGACACGCGCTCGGCGACTTTTATTCCAAAGCCGTCAAGCCCGTAAATCTTTTGCGGATTGTTTGTCAAAAGGCGAAGGGATTTTATTCCCAAGTCCTTTAAGATTTGCGCTCCGATCCAGTATTCGCGCAAGTCTGGAGCGAAGCCCAACTTTAAATTGGCCTCGACAGTGTCGTAGCCGTTTTCTTGCAGCATGTAAGTCTTTAGCTTGTTGATGAGTCCGATGCCGCGGCCTTCTTGGCGCATGTAAAGCAAAACGCCGCGGCCTTCTTTTTCTATCGTCTTCATCGCTTGCTGAAGTTGCGGGCCGCAGTCGCAGCGCTGGCTTCCAAAAACGTCGCCTGTCAAACATTCGGAGTGAACGCGGCACAAGACGTTTTGGCCGTCGCCGATGTCGCCTTTTACAAGCGCGATGTGGTGTTCTCCGGTAAGGTCATCGGTGTAGCCGTAAATGTCAAAGTCGCCGTATTCGCTTGGGAGCTTTGCCTTTGCTTCTTGCACGACGTGCTTGTCGTGGACGCGGCAGTAGTCGGCAAGCGCTTTTATCGTTATGTATTTTAGCCCGAACTTTTGCGCGATCTCAAAAACTTTTGGGCCGCGCGCCATAGTTCCGTCGTCGTCCATAATCTCGCAGCAAACGCCGCATTCCTTTAAGCCTGCCAAGCGGCAAAGGTCAACGGTGGCTTCCGTATGTCCGGCGCGGACAAGCACTCCGCCTTTTTTTGCGATCAGGGGGAACGTGTGTCCCGGCCTTCTAAAATCTTTTGGCGTTGAATCTGGATCGACGCAAGCCTGAATCGTTTTCGCGCGCTCGGCGGCGGAGATTCCAGTCGTGGTAGAAACGTGGTCGATCGAAACGGTAAAGGCCGTCTCGTGGTTGTCGGTGTTCTCGGCGACCATCGGGTAAAGGCCAAGGCGGTTTGCCATTCCTTCGCTGATTGGGGTACAGATCAAGCCCTTTGCGTGCGTCGCGATAAAGTTGATGTTTGCTTGGGTCGCGAACTGCGCGGCGCAAATCATGTCGCCTTCGTTTTCGCGATTTTCGTCGTCGCTTACAAGAATTATTTTTCCTTGCCGCAAATCCTCAAGTGCCTCTTCGATTGTGTTGTATTGTATATCCATTTAGAAACCTCGCTCTCTTAAAAATTCTTCTGTTATGGCGGAACCATTGCTCGCGCCGGAATGGCCCGCAAGCCCAAGAAGCCGCTGGACATACTTTCCGACGATGTCGTTTTCCAAATTGACAAGGTCGCCTGGCTTTTTGGAAAGGAGCGTCGTCTCTTCTCCCGTGTGGGGGATGACCGAAACGGCGAAGCGCGACGACTCAAGCTTTGCAACGGTAAGGCTTATTCCGTCAATCGCGATCGAGCCTTTCTCTACGATTAAGTTTAAGACTGAATCGCTCGCGCTGACGTAAACCCAAACGGCGTTTCCTTCGCGCTCAAGCTTTTCGATCGTGCCCGTGCCGTCGATGTGGCCGCTGACGATGTGGCCGCCAAAACGTCCGTCCGCGGCCATCGCGCGCTCAAGGTTCACTTGGCTTCCGACGGCAAGGCTTCCAAGATTTGAGCGGCGCAAGGTTTCGGCCATTACGTCCGCGGTAAAGAAGTCCGCGCCCAAACTTGTCGCGGTAAGGCAAACGCCGTTTACCGCAATGCTGTCGCCGGTTTTTGTTCCTTGCAAAATTTTTTGCGCGCGGATTTTTATTCTTGCGCCCGCTCCGTTTCCCGACGGCTCCACGCTCGCGACGCTTCCGATTTCTTCTATTATTCCTGTGAACATTGCTTTACCTCGTATTCAATGAAGAAGTCGCTTCCGATTTTGCGCGCGTCGATTTGCGAAAGGCTAAAAGCGTCGGGCACTTCCAAAACGCCGCTTCCAGCCACCGGACTGGGGGCGGCGGCGCCTCCAAAGATTTTTGGCGCGACAAAAGAGTAAACGCGCTGGACAAGGCCCGCTTGCAAAAGCGAAAAGTTTAGTTGGCCGCCGCCTTCTACCAGCACGCTGTCAAGATTTTGCGCGCCAAGCTTTTGCATTAAAAGCGAAAGGTCCACGCGCTTCGTTCCGCAGCGGATTACTTGAACGCCTTTTTGGGCAAGCGCTTTTTCTTTGTCAATGCCAGCGGAGTCCGCGCAGGCGATGATCGTTGGAACTTCGGTCGCGGTTTGGACAAGCTGCGAGTCAAGCGGAAGTCGCAAAGAACTGTCGCAAATTACGCGGGTGGGGTTCCGGCCGCCGGGGATTCGGCAAGTCAAAAGCGGGTCGTCGGCGAGTGCCGTTCCGATTCCCGCCATAATGCAAGAATACTTGTTCCGCAATTGATGGACAAAGTCGCGCGATTCTTGGCAAGATATCCACTTGGATTTTCCGGCTGCCGTCGCGATTTTTCCGTCGGCGGTCATCGCGTACTTTAGCGCGATGTATGGCGTTCGATTTGTAATGTAATGGAAGAAAATAAAATTGAGCGCGTCGCATTCTTCGCGCAAAAAGTCTTCCTCAACCTCAACGCCCCGCTCGCGCAAAAACGCGGCGCCCTTTCCGCTCACCAAAGGGTTTGGGTCTCGGCTTCCGACAACGACTTTTTTTATTCCGGCCTGGACGATGGCCTCGACGCAAGGCGGCTGCTTTCCGGTGTGGCAGCAGGGTTCCAGCGTGACAAAAATTTGGGCGCCGCTAGGATCGTTTCCACGCTCGCGGCAATCGCGCAAAGCGTCGCGCTCGGCGTGCAAGTCGCCGTACTTGTGATGATAGCCTTGGCCTATGATTTGATTTTCTTTTACGATGACGGCGCCGACCAGGGGATTGGGATTTGTCCAGCCTTCGCCTTTTTTGGCAAGTTCAATTGCCGCGCGCATAAAGCGCTCTTTAGAGTCGTTTTCCATAATTCCTTCTTCCATCCAGACTTTACTGTCGGCCGCGGAATCTCACCGCGTCATGCTCTGGCGTTGCCGTCGCTTGCTGGCTATACAGCCGGTGGGGAATTGCGCCCCGCCTTGAAGTTTATGCGATTATTTTAGCGCATAGGGAGAAATTGCGCAAGAGAAATTTTTTGGGGGATGTAATGAATTACTTTTGTCTTTTTCCTTTGTAAATTATGCTCATGTCTTGTGCCTTTACAATTCGTTGTTTTGAAAGGTTGAAATTTTGAACGAAATCAAGATCCTCTTTCCATTTCTGCTTTGCATTTTCCATATTAGACCTACGTCCATTGTAATTAATATGGTCTTTAATAATTGCGACAATTTTTTCTTTGCTTAAAAAACCAAAGGTCATAAGACTCGCCAATAGGTTTTGTCGTTCCGATGATGACGGCCCGTCGGACTTTGCATTATATCCGTACACCATTAACTCGGATTCATCCCTTCGGTAGCTCCTTGAATATCTCGGAAACTCTAAATGGACGAATGGATAGTTCTTTAATGGGAAAATTTGTTCAACAACATCCGTAGTTGTATAATATTTATTGCAAATTGAGCAAAAAAAAGCGTTGAAACTGACTGAATTTCCAGAAATGTCATTTGCATTGATTGTTACATTTTCTTGTATGTGTTTAACGGAGTTGACGCATCGAACATTATTTAATGATTCATATACATATAAAGTAAAATTCCTAATGTCATATTTTTTATCGTTTACTTGGATTGTAGGTATATATACGGTGCCTAGACCATATCTTTGCCATTCTCTAATCGTGTTTGCTTTCCATAGCTGCAAGAAACTGCCATTTCCGTCTACATAATAATATTCTTTGTTTTCGTCATGCAATTCGATGCATGTTTTTGTTAGCAGTTTCCTTGTGATTAAATTGCCAGGATCTTTATTGAAATTTTTCAAAAAGTATTCATTTATTTCTTTTAAAGTATAAAATTGCTTGGCTTTCAGATCTGTTAGAACCATTGATTTAATCAATTCCATGACGACAACGGGGTCTGTTAATGTTTCAATTGGCTTTGTTTCTTTTTGTAAGTTTTTTTTAGGAGTTGTTTTTGCATCTGAAATTTTCTTTATTTCCTTAGTTTTGAAAAGTTCATAAACAATGGAACCTTCTTTATTTGTTTCTATAATTATTTTTTTCAAAAACTCAGGAGTTAGAGATAACGCCTCTAAATTAGTACCTTTGAAAAATTTTTCTGATGCAATGCTTGCAAGTTCATGGCAGCTTATTAATTCAGGTCTTCTTTCCAATAGATATGCAGAGAAAAAATGAACAAGTTCTTTTTTCAATGGATTTTCAGAATTTGGTTTGTTTTGTTCATTTCCTGGAACTATGGTTAAATTATTGCTTGTCAAAATAAATTTTACATCTATGCGCTCTGAAAGTTTTTGCATAACTTCTAATAATAAAGCGTCAGACAAATCATCAAAAGTTATATTTAGAAAACGATTATTGCAAATATCATATAGTTCTTTTTTTGTATACACTGAGGAAGAGTTTTTCTTGACAAAATAATTGACAAGAAAAAAAATTAATTCTTCTTTTGTTGATTCAACTTTGTCAAGGAAAACAAAAAAATCAGTATAATTGGGAACAGGATATGCAAGGGCTATATCGTGTTCTTTTTTATCGAATTTTATAAAAATTCTTGAATCTTCTTGAGAGATTATCGTTCCTTTTCCGAATATTTTATGATTAATCTTTTTTCCAATAACGTTCATGATTTTTCAGCGTTAGATTATGAAGTGGATATAAAGCACTCCAACAAGTGTTTTAATGAATTATACTAGAATTCATACTTAAATTCTAGGTCGTATGTTGCGCAAGACGCCTTACTCCGCTCCCCCTCCTATACAAAAAATTCAAAATAATTCTAATTTTTTCTCACTTTTTTTCCAAAAAAAGCCAAACTTTGCGCAATCGTCTATATCTTAATAGTGATGAATTTTTTTTTATGACCAATAAATAAAAACTTGACTTGTTGTGTAAAATTGTGTATTTTTAAGGAGGCGCGAAATGAACGCGCGGAAAAAAGCTATTAAGGCTTTGGAAAAAGCAGGCTATCGGCTAAAAAGGAATGGCGCCAACCACGACATATACTTCAACGCAAGGTGGCGCAGGGCAATTCCGTTAAAGCGCCACGATTTTGACGAATCTGACTTGCGTTACATCGAAAAGGAAATAAAGCAGGGGGAAGGAAAATGAAGTACACATACTCCGCGGCATTTAAAGAACAAGGCGGCAAAGTTTACGCGCGCACTCCAGACTTGGACGGCTGCGTGACTACAGGAAAAGATTGGGCGGACGCGATTGACCAAATGAGCGACGCGATGAGCGCCTGGCTTTGCGTGGCCGAAGACGAAGGCTTGAAAATTCCCGCTCCCACTCCGCAACATAAAATCGCGCTCAAAAAAGGAGAGGTTTTTTCCATTATAAAAGCCGACACGATGGAATACCGGGCAAAGACCGACACAAGGGCCGTTCGCAAGAATGTTTCCCTGCCAGCCTTCCTAGCCCGCCTTGCGGACATCCATCGCATCAACTGCTCCCAAGTCCTGCAAGACGCCCTTATGGCGATGTTTTAGGCTTTGGCGCGGTCGTTCGACTCCCCCAAAAAAAATCCCCACTTCCGCAAAAAGCGCGCTATAATAGTTATATTATAAACTCGGAGGAAAAAAATGAAAAAGATTTTATTTGTTTGCTTGGCGCTTTTTATGGCAGCCGCGGCGTTTGCGCAGAGCGCGAAGGCGACGGGACTTACGGATTCGGACGTGACTTCGTTTTGCAAAAATTTTAAGAAGTTGGAGTCCGATTTTAAAAAGCTGGGACTGGATTTGGAGGATAGGGAAGGCGTTGTCGCGGCTGTTCAGGCGGACAAGAAAGTTATCGAGGTTCTAAACAAAAACGGAATCACCGGCGGCAACGCGGTGGACAAACTCAAGGCTTTGGGCTACGGCTACGCGGTTGAATGTTACGACGACACTTTGGCCAAAGATCCCGAAACTGCCGCGATGGTAAAAAATTTGGGGATTGATCCGATAGCCGAAGCAAGAAAGCTGGTGGCTGACGCCGACAAGAATGTGGTAAAGCGCCATCTTAAAGAATTGAAAAAAGTCTTTAACGACGACTAATCAACAAAATATCCGTTCATCAAGCCCTTGCCCTTGACTTCGACTTGGACGGGGCCTTGCCAGGCGAACTTGTCGCCGGCTTGTTTTTGAGCGGCTTCGGAAACGTGAATCTTCATCGGCTGGCCGGAACTTTCCATGCGGCTGGCCACGTTCACCGTGTCGCCCCAAATATCGTAAATGAATTTTGTCTTTCCGATTACGCCGGCCACAAGCTCGCCGCTGTTGATTCCCACGCGGATTTGAACCGGCTTTTCCGTAGTTTTGTTGAACGCTTCAACATCCTGCAAAAGGCCTTGCGCAAAGCGGACCATTTTTTCGACGCCGCCGTTTTGCGCGTTTTCGTCCAAGCCTGTCGCCGCCATGTAGGAGTCGCCAATCGTTTTAATTTTTTCAACGCCCTCGCGCGCGGCCCGCTCGTCAAAAAGGCTGGTCAGCTTGTTGAGCATTTTTACGGTTTGGTCGGCGGTCATGTCGGAACTCATTTTTGTAAAGCCCACGATGTCGGTGAACAAAACGGTGGCGTTGGGGTAGTTGCGCGAAATTGTTTGACCGGGCCGCTCGGTCAATTCGCGCGCGATGTCGGCGGGCAAAATGTTCAGCAAAAGGCGCTCGACTTTTTGGTTTGCCACGCGTAATTCTTTTGTGCGCTCGTCAACGGTTTGCTCAAGCTCCTTTTGGTAGCGGGCCAGCATTTCTATTTCCAAGCGGTGCGCGCGCTCCACCTTTTTGTTCATTTCCTTTAAGTCAAAGATGAACAAGAGTATCGCCATTCCGGCGGAAGAAATTCCTGTAATGTAAAAGCCTTTCATTTTAAACTGAATCGCGCTTGCGGCTATTGGAATCGCGATGAAGAACAAAAGCGGAATGGCCGTTTCATGCGGAATCCTTTTAAAGTTCCGCAGAATGCAAATGAATTGCAGCAAAAGCGCTGTTGTCGCAAAAATATAGGCCAGCGGACGGGCGGGGCTTCGGATGTAATTGTTCCGCGCGTCTATCGTGTAGTAAAGGCCGGTGAACTGAGAAATGATGACCAGCGCGATTTCGATTAGCAAGACGATTCCCGCAACATAAAATTCCCAAGGCATTTTCTTAAGCTCGCCTTCGTTCAGGAACAAGTCTTTTAAATAGAAGTTCAAGTTCAAAATCAAAAAGGCCGGAAAAAAGTAGTCGCCGAATTTTGAAAGCCTTGTGATGAAAAGCGCCGTTCCGTTCATCATAAAGCTGTATGCGGTAAAGGCTAGCTGCGACGACAAAATGCCCGTCGCGCTCAGTTCCAAAAAAATGATGGCGGCCTTGCGCCTTTTTGTAAGGTTGTTTGTTCGCAAAGTCAAAAAGGCTGTCAGAAGGCAAATCGCCTGCAGCGCGATCATCAAGTCATGCTGGTGCCGGATTAAAAAGCTCATTCTTATATATCACTAAAAAAAACGCTTATTGTCAAGATTTTCTCTTTGCGGTAAAATCCTTTCTAGAGGTACATCATGTCTGTTTTAGAAAAAATCGGAAACTTCTTTGGAAAGTTCATGGCCCTGATTATTTTGGCCGTGGCCGCTCTGGCGCTCTTTGTTCCGCAGAGTTGTCTTTGGATCCAGCCGTCGTGGATCAACCCGCTTTTGATGCTGGTCATGTTCGGAATGGGACTCACGCTCAAAATCGAAGACTTCGCGCTTGTCTTTACCCGCCCAAAGGACATCATCATCGGCTGCCTTGCCCAGTTCACCATCATGCCGCTTTTGGCCTTTGTCTTGGGAAAAATCTTTGGCCTTGAGGTTGGCCTTTTGGCCGGAGTCATTCTTGTCGGAACTTGTCCCGGCGGAACCGCCAGCAACGTAATCACTTATCTTTCCAAGGGCGACGTCGCTCTTTCTGTCGGAATGACAAGCGTAAACACTTTGCTCGCTCCGCTCCTCACGCCCGCCATCACTTACTTGCTTTTAAAAGAGAGCGTTCATGTTGACGTCGTATCGATGTTCCTTTCTATCGTAAAGGTCGTCATCGTTCCGATTGGCTTGGGCTTTGTCATCAACAAGTTCTTCGGAAAGTTCACGCAAAAAATCGGAGCGATATTGCCCGCGATTTCTGTAATCGCAATCGCCTTGATTGTCGGAGCGGTCGTCTCGCGCAACTCGCAGAAAATTCTCACGACAGGCGCGATTGTCTTTGCCGTCGTTATCTTGCACAACCTTTTGGGCTACGCTTGCGGCTTTGGCCTTGGAAAGCTTTTGCGCCTTAACGTGTCAAAGACAAAGGCGCTTTCAATCGAAATCGGAATGCAAAACTCAGGACTGGCCACAAGCCTTGCCGGCACCGCTTTCCCCTCGCTCGCGATGGCCACAGTTCCCGGCGCGATTTTTAGCGTTTGGCACAACTTGTCCGGCGCCGTGCTCGCAAACTTCTACCGCAAATGGGAGGAGAAGGACGCGGGTTCCGCCGATTCAAACGGAAATTAAAAGGCTGTAAAAGCCTTAAGGAGAATATATGAAAAGAATTTTGGCTTTCGCCGTAAAAATCGCGGCCCTTTGCGCGCTGTGCTTCTGCGCCTCGTCTTGCGGAAAAAAGACAATCGCTTGCGCGGCCGAAAAACGCGGAGTTGACTTTGGCTTTGCCGCGTCGGTCACCGACTTGCTTTCGGAAGACACGCAAAAGCTTTTGGCTTCGGAAGCCAAAATTCTTGTGGCCGAAAACTGCATGAAAAGCTCGCAGCTTAGGCCCAACAAAACCTTCTGGAACTGGAGCGATCCCGAAAACCTCGTCAAGTTCGCCAACCAAAATAAAATCGTCGCCAAGTGGCACACGCTTTTCTGGCACGAAATGAATCCTCCCTTCATCAACCAAATGAAGACGCGGGAAGAAGCCGAGCAAATGATGGACGAGCACATTACGACCGTAATGCAAAAGTTCAAGGGCCGCATCCGCGACTATGACGTTGTCAACGAAATGTTCAACGAGGACGGAAGCCTTCGCGACACAGTTTGGCTTAGGACCCTTGGACCCGGCTACCTTGAGCGCGCGATAAGAAAAGCCCACGAGGTTGATCCCGACGCCCACTTGTTCCTGAACGAATACAACAACGAAGCAAAAGGCTACGCCAAGGCCGACGCTATGTACAATCTTGTAAAGGATTTTGTCGAGCGCGGAGTTCCGATTTACGGAGTTGGAATGCAGCTGCACTTGGCCGCAGACCTTCCTTACGATGAAGACGCGATTCGCGCCAACATCCGCCGCTACGCCGAGCTTGGAATAAAGATTTGCTTTAGCGAAGTTGACGTTCGCATTCCGCTTAGCCGCTTGGAGGAACTGGAGCCAAAGCAAAAGGAAATTTGGAAATCCCTTATGAAGCTTGCCGTGGAAGAGCCCAACGTTGAAAGCTTTATCGTGTGGGGCGTGTCGGACAAAAACAGCTGGATTCCCGCCTGGAAGCCCGGCTACGGCAACGCGCTTTTGTTTGACAAAAACTTTAAGCCCAAGCCGATTTACTTTGAACTTGTTGAAGCTGCCCAAGGAAAGTAGGAACGGTCAAGGCACGCTGCGCTTAAAGCCTTGACTCGTTCCTTTTGCGGCGTGATTGAAATTATCGCGCCGCAATAGAACGCTGCAGCCGCGCCTTTTGGGCTTGCATCCGTTCCCAAAAATAATCCTTGACAATCCGCAAAATATCGGTTATTCTGTTAAAAGTTGCGTGAACGAACACGCAAAAAAGGGCTTTTTTGATGACTGTTAGTGAAATTGCTAAAATAGCGGGTGTTTCTACCGGAACCGTGGATCGCGTAATGCACAACCGCGGCCGCGTCAGCGACGAGACCCGCCAAAAAATCCTCAAAATCATCAACGAAAACGGCTACAAGCCCGACCCGATAGCCCGCTTTTTAAAGAAAAAGGGCGAGTTCAAAATCGGCGTTTTGATCCCCTCCGTCAACGAAGAAAGCGGCTACTGGCAGGAAATCTACGACGGAATCCAGGAAGCCTGCCAAAACGACTACGCTTCCTTTGGCTTTAAGCTGGAGTCCTTTGAATTCAAGCGCCCTGACCGCAATTCCCTTAACGAACAGTTCAAAAAGATGATAGCGTCCGATTGCGCGGCTTACATCATCGCTCCCGTAATGCAGGAAGAAATTTTGGTTTTGCTGAGCGAGTCGCGCCTTTCGTCTCCTTATTGCTTTGTGGACTCGACAGTGCCCGGCTCGGAACCCTTGTGCGCCGCGACGCAAAACCCCCTAAGCGCGGGCTTTTTGGCGGCCAAGATCACGCGGCTTTTTGCCAAAGGCGAGGGAACCTTTGCGGCGATAAAGCCTTTTTCCGAGTCCTTTAACTTGAACGAGCGAAGCCGCGGCTTTGAGGAATACTTTACCGAGACAAAAAAAGGCAAGGGCGTTTTAAAGATTGCCCGCGGCGCCGAAAAAAAGCACATTTACGAAGCCGTCGATTCTTTGGTGAATGAATGTTCCGACTTGCGGGGCGTTTGCATCGTCAACAGCGAGGGTCACTTTGTCGGCGAGCGAATCGCGGAACTTGGCCTTAAGGACAAGATCGCCGTAACCGGCTTTGACTTGGTTCCATCAAACAAGGACGCGATAAAAAAAGGAAAGATCGACGCGCTGATTTCGCAAGACCCAAAAGGACAGGGCCAGGCGGTAATGAAGGAGATTTACAAAAAAATCGTCCTTCAAAGCGACGCGCAAAAAATAATCAATATGCCGTTGGACATATACTTTAAGGAAAACGTTGAGTAGCGGCCGTAAGGTTGCAAGGAGATTTTATGACGCAAGCGGAATTGGACTCATCATGCATTGGAATTGAATTTGGCTCGACCAGAATCAAGGCGGTTTTGATTGACGACGCTTTCAATCCGGCCGCGCAAGGCGCCTTTGACTGGGAAAATTCTCTGGTTGACGGCGTTTGGACTTACTCGTTGGATTTGGTCCAAAAGGGATTGCAAACCGCCTTTGCCGAACTAAAGGCCGACGTTAAAAGCAAGTTTGGGCTGGAACTTAAAAAGGCCCGCGCGCTTGGAATCAGCGCGATGATGCACGGCTACCTTGCCTTTGACAAGGACGAAAATCTTCTTGTTCCGTTCCGAACTTGGCGCAACACGATTACAGGAGAGGCCAGCGAAAAATTGACGGACTTGTTCAACTTTCCGGTGCCGGAACGTTGGAGCGCCTCGCACTTGTACCAAGCGATTTTAAATGGAGAAAAGCACGTTCCCCAAATCGCGAGCATTAACACGCTTGCCGGTTGGGTTCACTTTAAGCTTAGCGGCCAAAAAGTTTTGGGAATCGGCGACGCTTCCGGAATGTTCCCGATTGACTCCGCGATAAAAAATTACGACAAAAAAATGCTGGCCGCCTTTGACAATCTTGTCGCCGACAAAAAATTTCCGTGGAAGCTTGAATCGATTTTGCCGCGCGTTTTGCTGGCCGGAGACAACGCTGGAAGCTTGACCGACGCGGGCGCGAAATTCTTGGATCCTACGGGAACCTTTGAGGCCGGATGCCTCCTCGCTCCGCCGGAAGGCGACGCGGGAACCGGAATGGTTGCCACTAACAGCGTGGCGGCCAGAACCGGAAACGTCAGCGCGGGAACGTCAGTCTTTGCCATGGTCGTTTTGGAAAAGCCATTGAAGGCCGCCTACAAAAACCAAATAGACATTGTCCAGACCCCGGACGGAAGCGCCGCCGCAATGGCCCACGCCAACAACTGCACCGGCGAATACGACAAGTGGATAAAATTGTTCGGAAGCGCCGCGACCGCCTTGGGCGCCAATTTTTCAAAGGGCCAGCTTTACGACACTTTGCTGGGATTGGCTTTAAACGGCGACAAAGATTGCGGCGGCTTGATTCCTTACAATTACATTTCGGGCGAATCGATCACCGGCTTTGCAAGCGGCCGCCCGCTTTTTGTCAGGACGCAAAACGCAAACTTCACTTTGGAAAATTTCATGCGCGCCCAATTGTTCACCGCGCTGGGAGCCTTGCGCGCCGGCATGGACATTTTGTTTGAAAAAGAAAAAGTCGCGCTTGATTCGCTTACGGGGCACGGCGGCTTCTTTAAGACTGCCGGCGTCGGCGCCAAAATCATGGCGGCCGCGATGCACACCGCGGTAAGCTCGATGAAAACGGCGGGCGAGGGCGGGCCTTGGGGCATGGCGCTTTTGGCGGCCTACGCTTCGGACAAAAAGGGAATGAGCCTTGGCGATTGGCTAAGCAAAATCGTTTTTGCCAGCGCGGAAGTCACAAAGACCGCTCCCGACGCGGCCGACGTTGAAGGCTTTAACAAATTCTTTGCCAACTACAAAAAAGGCTTGGCGGTTGAAAAGGCCGCCGTCGAAAACTTGGAGTAAATTATGTCAGCGTATCAGTCATTAAAAGAAGAGGCCTACGAGGCCAACATGCAAATCCCCGCGCAGCGTTTGGCGCTTTACACTTGGGGAAACGTCAGCGCCTTTGACAAGGACAAGGGCGTATTTGCGATCAAGCCGTCGGGAGTTCCCTACGAAAAGCTAACGCCCGACTCGATGGTCGTCCTTGACCTTGAAGGAAATCGCGTCGAAGGAAGCCTTAATCCGTCGAGCGACACGCCGACGCACATTGTTTTGTACAAAAAATTCGCGGTGGAAGGCGGAGCCAAAATCGGCGGAATCATCCACACGCATTCGACGGCGGCGGTTTCTTGGGCGCAGGCGCTAAAGTCCGTTCCGCTTTTTGGAACGACCCACGCCGACCACATCCAGACAGCCGTTCCGTGCACGCCCTACCTTTCCAAAGAAATGGTGGAAAGCGACTACGAGTTGGAAACCGGCAACGCGATTGTAGAGCACTTTGCGGGACTAAAGCTTAATCCGTCGGAAGTGACGATGGTTTTGGTCGGCGGCCACGGACCCTTTGCCTGGGGAAGCGACGCGCAAAAAGCAGTCTACAACGCCGCCGTTTTGGAAGAAGTTTGCAAGATGGCGCTGAACACGCTGGCGATAAATCCCGGCGCGCAGCCGCTCCCGGACTACATCATAAAAAAGCACTACGAGCGAAAGCACGGGCCAAACGCCTATTACGGACAGAAGTAGGAACGGTCAAGGCACGCTTCACTCAAGGCCTTGACTCGTTCCTTTTGCGGCGCGGATAAAATTATCGCGCCGCAATAGCAACAAATCCCGCGGCGGCTGCCGCGGATTTTTTTTTCTTACTTTGGCCGGTACTGCATTCGCGCGTAACGGCTGTTGCGTTCCGACGGAAGCTTTTGAAGCTCAAAGTCGTCCTTTAGGTAAAGGATGATGTCCGAAAGCTTTCTAAAGCCGTAGTCCAGCGTGTCAAAGCCCGGGTCTTGGCGCTTGAAGAAATTTCCCGCGGCGCTGACGTCGGCCCAGCCGTCTTCGGCGGCGTACTTTTCGTAGGCGTTTGTCAAGAGCTTGAAGATTTTTCTAAACTGACGGTCGGTCATTTTGTCGCCGGGCGATTTTCTAAAGAAGGCGCTGCGGACTTTTGTCACCTTGTGCTTGGGTTTTGAGTCGTCGGTTTTTTCTTCGGCCTCTTCGTCTTCGTCGTCGGTCAAGTTTTCAATGTAAATAAAATCGTCGCAGGCGTTGACGAATGACGGCGGCGTCTTTTTTTGGCCCACGCCAAAAACGTAAATTTGGCTTTCGCGAAGGCGCGTCGCCAATTTTGTAAAGTCTGAGTCGCTTGTGACAAGCGCGATTGAGTCGTACTTGTCTGTGTAAAGCAAGTCCATCGCGTCGATGATCATCGCCGAGTCGCTGGAATTTTTTCCTTGCGTGTAGGCGAATTGTTGTATTTGAATGATGGCGTTGTCGTTTAAG
>JAEEVR010000041.1 GCA_016290995.1 Treponema sp.
CCATGCGAAGCTCAGTGATGTCGATTATTTCACCTTTGAACCGCACATCAGCGTACGTGGCTCCCGATACGGATACAAAAGAGAAAATATCTATTTCTTTGACCAGGGAATTCTTAAAGAATTATAGATGCTCACTTCCTGGACGCCGAGATTTTTGTAGGCCTGAAGGCGGGTGTTTCCATCGTTCCAAATATCGTACGCCTGCTTTTTCGTTCACTCCGCGACAGTCTTGAATTCGCCGTTCTCCGATTTTTTTACCAAGAGCGTTTTTTCGATTTCGCCGTTGTCGTTAAAGCGGTAGGGGCCTGCGCCTTCGTCCCATTCTGTTTTGCTTTTTAGAGCGGCGGCGACGCGCTTGGCTTTTACGCTGCCCGCGTTTTGGATGGCCTTTGCCAAAACTTTTACAGCGTCGTAGCTTTCGGTCGCCTCCCAGTTTGGATCAAAGCCATATTTTTCATTAAAGGATTTTTTGAATTCAACAAAGGCGGCGTTTGTCGAGTTTATGTCAAAGTTTGAAACGCAGTAAAAATTTTCTTCTTCGTTGTTTCTGCCGACGGAAAAGAAAACGTCGGACTCAAAGTCTATGCTTCCGATGATGGGTTGCTTGATTCCCTCGGAACGAAAGAGGGAAACTATTTCCGCGGCTTGCGGAAGAAAGCCCGCTATGAAAATCGCGTCAAAGCTTTGGTTGTTCTTCCACTTCTTTGCAAGCTCCGTGTAGTCGCTAAGATTGTAAACTTCTTCGTAGCCCACGCGGTCGGGAACGGTTATGGCGCGCGGGCCGCAATGCAGCTCAAACTCGTCAACCAATTGGCTGCAATATGAATTGTTGAGGTAAAGCGCCATAACGCGCTTCCAGCCCCTGCGCTCGCAAAGATTGACGGATTCCTTTGCGAAAGTGTCGTTGTCGGGAATGTTCCTAAAAATGTAAGGCAGCCCTTGCTTGGTCACCATTGTGTTGGTTGAAAAAGGCGTAAGCGTCAATACGCCGTAGTAGTGGTATATGGCGGAATTGAACAAAGTCACCGAAGACGAGTAATGTCCGATTACCGCGCATATTTGTTCGTCTTCCGTGATTTTTGCCGCGATTTCCGCGCCGGAAGAAACCTTGTTGTTGTCGTCAAAGGGAACAAGCTCGATTTTGGCGCCGTGAACTCCGCCGGCCGCGTTTATCTTTTCCGCCGCAAGCTCCGCGCCTTTTAAAATCCAATCGCCGTTTTTGGCGGACCATTGGCCGGTTATCGCGACTTTTACGCGGCCATGTTTAAAAAGCCTTTCCGTCGCCGCTTCGCGCCTGTGAGCGGGATTGTCGTTTTGCGAACAAGAGGCCAGCGCTAACGCCGACGCAACAATAGCCGTTATCAATAAAAAAATCTTTTTCATATTCCACAACTCCTAAACTTGCTGGCGTTTTGCAAGCTTTGCAAAAAAGCCGTCGTTTTTCATAAGCTCTTCGTAAGTTCCGCTTTCTTCAATCACGCCGTTGTTAAGGACGTAAATCCTGTCGGCGTTTATGATTGTGCTAAGGCGGTGCGCGATGACGATTCTTGTGACGTTAAGCGCCTCAAGGCTTTTGCTTACTTGCGCCTGCGTCTTGTTGTCCAAGGCGCTTGTCGCTTCGTCAAAAATCAAAACGCTGGGATTGCGCGCCAATGCCCGCGCGATTATCAGGCGCTGCTTTTGTCCGCCGCTAAGGCCGCCGCCGCCAGCGGGAATCATTGTGTGCATTCCCATCGGCATTCGCTCAATGTCGGCGGCAAGGCCGGCCATCTCCGCCGCGCGCCAAGCGTCGTCAATCGTTAGCGCCGAGCTTCCGATTATGTTTGTGTAAATCGAGCCTTGCATGATTGAGCTGTTTTGCAAGACCACTCCCATGTTGCGGCGGACGCTTCCAACGTCAACGGAATTAAGGTCGCGGTTGTCATAAAAGACGCCGCCTGTCTCCGGCTTTTCAAAGCCGAGCATGATTCTTAGCAAGGTTGACTTTCCGCTTCCCGAGCCGCCGACAATAGCGACAAATTCATGCGGCTGGATTTTCATCGAAACGTCTTTTAAAATCAGCGGCGAGTTCTTTGCGTAGCGGAAGCTTATGTGGTTTAACTCTATGTTTCCTTTTAGCGAGGAAATCGCAGGCTTTGATTCTTGGATTTCGGGAGCGGCTTTTAAAACGACTTTGGCCTGCTCGTACATCGGAATTATTTGAACGGATTCCGTTATGGCACTTGTCGAGGCGATCAGCGCGTTTTGGAAGGCTGTGAACGCCGCTATAAAGGCCAAAAAGCTTCCGGTTGAAAGCGAATCCATTTTTCCTTTCGTCACGGCGTTCATGAAAATTCCGTAAAAGCAAAGGCTGGTTAAAATCGGAAATACAGAAACGAACGTGGAGTAAAGTATGTTGTAAGCGCTGGCGTTTTTTTCCGCCTTGGTTTGCTTTGAAAAAAGCTTTGCCCAAATTGAATAGGCCCGCTTTTCGGAAGCGGTCATCACAAGCTTGTTCACGCCTGTTATGAATTCAAAAAGCTTTCCAGAAATTTTTGCCGTCGAGTCGATGATTTCCTTGTACCACTTGTATTTGAATAAAGTCACAAAGACTGTGACAAGGACAGAAACAAGGCAGAACAAGAGGCTCCATCCCAAAAGGTACTTGCTGTAGCTAAAAAGCTGGATGAGATACACCAACGAAAAGACCGCCGTCATTCCGCTTGTTATGATTGTTGAAAATATGATTTCATGAATTTGCGAAATCGACAAAACTTTTTGCGCCAAATCGCCGGAGGAAAGGTCCCTAAAAAATCCTGTCGGAAGCTTTAAAAGCCTGTCCATCACCGCAGCCTGCAAAACGGAATCCGACCGCGCCTCCATCCTTGTCATGGCGAGCGCCTTGATAAAGTCAAAGGCCATCGCGGAAAGGACGCACAAAAAGGCCAGCGAAGTTATTTGCAAGCACATGTTTTTTGCCGCTTGCGGAATGATTGAGTCTACAAAAACTTTTGTCAAAAGCGGAATCAAAAGGCCGACCAAGGCGCTCGCCAATCCCAGCGCGACGAACAATAAAATGTCCTGCGGCATTTTGCTTGAAGAAAAGGCGAACTTAAGAAGCTCTTTGACCGAAACGCTTTTGTCCGCGAAGGGCTTGTAAAACATAAAGGCGCCGCTTTGCAAATGCTCTGCGACCTCTTGCGTGACTTTTACGCTCTTTTCGCTTTGCGGAAGGACGCAAAGGTAGCCGCCCCATTTTTCGGGGATAAGCGCGGCCGGCTCTAGCGGCGGGTTTTCGTTTTGCAAGTCGGCGGCGTAATAGCCAAAAAGCGCGCCGTTGTCGTTTTTCCACCAAGCGCCTTTTAGCGTCACAGCGCGCATTCGGACATTGTTGTCTTTGGCAAGCTCCACAAGGCCGTCCTCGCCGTCGTATGTTTTGTCTTGAACGCCTTGAATCGCCATGTTGCTGTAGCCGGCCACAAGGCGCGCGGTTTTGACGGTCGCGCTTTGATCGCCGTCGATTTTTCGCTCGGATTTTTTTTCGTAAACAACGCTGGCGATGTCTTCCAGCGCTTGCGAAAAGGCTTCGTCGTTGGCGCGCGTTTTTTGCGCGGCCGCGCGGCTTTCGTCCATCAAGTCGGCGACGCGGATTGCAAGCAGTTCCTTGGAAAGATTTTGCGCGTATTCGCGGACGGCCTTTTCTCTGCTCTTTGCTTTTAGTATTGCGTCAAAGCTCTCTTTATAGCCAAGCCCGCGAAGCAATAGCGCGGAAGCGTTTTGGAGCGCTTTTTGCAAAGACGCGTCGCCGTCCTTTCCTTTGAAGGCTGTCATGCCGGCTTTTTCTATTTGCGCGCCCAGCGTTCCCGTAAGGACAAAGCGGACATTTTTTCCGGGCGGAAGGTAAAGGATGTAGTCGCCTTCCTTGTAGCTTGCGATTTCCGTTCGAGCGCTGTCCAAGCCGTCTTGCAGTTTTTCTACGGCAAAAAGATAGGCGTTTCCTTGGACGACGCGGTAAAAGAGCGCGTCTTTTGGAAATTCAAAGGGAACGCTGTTTGTTATTGAAGTTTTTGTCGCCATAAAATCCCGCCTACATCGTTTTAATCAATTCTTGGTACAAGCCCTTTTGCTTGACCAGCTTGTCATGCGTTCCGCGCTGCATGATTTTTCCGTGGTCCAAAACAATGATTTCGTCGCAGTCGCGAATCGTGCTAAGGCGGTGCGCGATGATGACGCAAGCGCAGCCCCGGCGGCGAATGTTTTGGTCAACGATAAGTTCCGTGATTGGATCGAGCGCGCTGGTCGCTTCGTCCAAAATCAAAATCCTTGGGTTTCCGGCCAGCGCGCGCGCGATTTCCAAGCGCTGCCTTTGGCCGCCGGAGAAATTTTTTCCGCCTTCCTCAACCTTGCTAAAGTAGCCGCCCGGCCGCCCCGCTATGTTGTCGTGGATGCAAGCGTCCTTGGCCGCCTGGATGTAGGCCGCCTCGTCCATTTCGTTGCTGTTCCACATCGTAAGGTTATCGCGTATCGTTCCTTCAAAAAGAAAAATGTCTTGGTCAACGACGGCGACCGACGCGTTGAATTGGCTCCGTTCAATTTCCGAAATTTTTTTTCCGTCAAAAAGAATTTCTCCGCTCCAAGGCGTGTAAAGGGAGCTGACCAATTTTCCGATTGTGGACTTGCCTGAGCCGGAGCCGCCAACAAGCGCCACGCGCGAGCCGGGCTTTAGCTCCAAGTTTAAATTTTCAATGAGCGGCGGCGAAAGCTTGTCGTAGCCAAAAGTCACGTTCTTTAGAGAAACGTAGCCTTCCAGTTTTTTTACGCTTTCGCGCGGCTGTTGGTTTTGCGCGGCTTCTTCAAAGTCGTCCCTGTAGCGCTTTTGAACGGGGTAGTCCATCACGTCGTCCAAGCGGCTCATGTCGGCTTGGCTTGATTGGATTTCCTTGGCTAGTTGCAGGAACTGCGTTACCGGCGCCATGAAGCTTCCTTGCAAAACTTGAAAGGCCACCAACATGCCTATCGTAAGGTCGCCATGCATTACGCGCAGGGCGCCTACGGAAAGAACCAAGAGGTTCAGCATTTGCGCGAGCGAAAGCGGAAGCTGCGCCACCGCCTGCGAAAGGCGCGACATCTTTTGGTTTTGCAAAACAACCTTTGCCTGCTGGCCCGACCATTGCTGGAAAAAGTCGTTTTCCAACCCGGACGCCTTGAGCGTTTCTATCATGCTGATTCCGCTCATCGTGTGGCCGTAAAGCTTTCCCAATTCCATTTGCGCCTTAAAGGTTCCAAGCTTGACGTATTCCGACGTAAGCCACAAGACAAAAAAGTTTATCGCCAAAACGCCGACGCACAAGAGGGTAAGGGGAACGTCGTAGCGCAACATCAGAATTCCGTAGAAAATTACGCAAATAAGATTTACGACAGCGCTGGCCAATTTTGTGGAAATAAGCTCAGCCACAATGTCGTTTGAAAGCAGGCGGTTGCAAATTTCACCGGGCATGCGCTGCGCGAAAAATTCCACCGGCATCTTGAGTACGTGGTTCAAAAATTTTGCCGACGATGAAAGCGCAAGCTTAATGTGGAAGCGCGTTAAAATCCATTGTTGCAGCCAAGTGATGGCGCCGGTCAAAAGCGCGGCCATCCCCATCGCGATCAAAAGCGGCTTTAAAAACCCGTTCAACTTTGCGACTAGAATTGAGTCTACGAAGAATCTGCTGAATGCCGGAACGACAAAGCCAGGGACTAAAAGAAAAAGGCCCAGCAAAACCACGTAAAGAAGAACCGATTCCATTCCCTCCACGCGGCGGCGAAGCGCGGTGAAAATCGAAGGCTTTTTTCCTTGCTTTGCAAAATTTTCGCTCTTGGAAAATTCCAAAATCACGCCGGTATAGGAAGAGTCAAATTCGTCGTAAGAGACCGTTCTTCTTCCGCTGCCCGGGTCGTTGATGTATGCCTTGCCGCCTTTAAAGCCTTCCAAGACCACAAAGTGGTTGAAGTCCCAAAATATTATCGCGGGTAACGTGGCGTCCTTTAGGCCGTCGATGTCGCGCTTGTATCCGTTAGCCTCAAGGCCAAGGCGGCGCGCGGCCAAAACTATTTTTGAAGCCTTTGAGCCGTCGCGGGAAACGCCGCACTCGACGCGCAAACGTTCCAGCGGAATGAATGAGCCGTGGTAGCCCAAAATTATCGCGAGGCTGGCCGCGCCGCATTCCACCGCTTCCATTTGAAGAATCGTCGGCGTTTTTACGCGCTTGTTTATAGGGAAAACTTTCATCGATTATTCCCCTATGCCCAGCGCTTTTTTCTTTATGAGCGGAATTACAAGCGAGATTGGCTTTCGGCTAGTCACGGTCACCGCGCCAGAACAAAGGATTCCTGTTTCCAAACTTTCGTCGGGGCCTTTTGACGACGACCACTTGTAGCCGCTTGCGGTCTTTGTGTCGGGAATGAGCCGCACAGTAACTTCGATTGGCGCTTGCAATTGCGAAAAGCTTTGCGCCAAATTTTGGTTTTGCAAGATGGCTTGGATGCGCTGCGGCGAGGCCGGGTATTTTGAAACGTAGGTTACGATTCCCTGAATGTAGCCGTATTCCTCTTGCTTTACGGTGGAAGGGCTTACGTCGATTTTCATTCCGGTATGGATTCTCTTTCCGTCCTTTCCGGCAAAGAACATTGTCGCCACAAGGGTGGAGCCGTCGCTTGAAAAAGGCTCGATCACCGCGATGGTGGAGCCGGGCGAAATGTAGGCGCCCTTTGCGATTGAAACTTCGTATACGGTTCCGCTTTCGGAAGAAATGACTCTTGTGGCTGTTTCGTAATTTTGCTGCTGAATGTCCAGCTGCGTCTGGGCCTCGTCGATTTGCTGGCGCAAGGAAAGAAGCTGCTGGTTTGAAGTTCCGCTTGTTTTTATGCGGTCAACTCCGGCGTTTAAAACTTGCCGTTCCGTCTCCTGCTTTTGCCGCTGAAGGTTAAAGAGCGTGTTGCGCGCCTCAAGGTAGTCCGAATTGGTAATCAAGCCCTTTTCAAAATAATCTTTCATCTCGCGCTCCTTTTTTTGCGCGTCGATGATTTGCGACTCAAGCGTCTTGATTTGCGAATTAAGATCGGTCTGGTTTTTGGCCAACATTCTGTCGGTGAGGCCGGCGCTTTTTAGGTAAAGCTGCGAGTCGGCCTCGTAGCGGCTTTGCAGGTTTTCCAACTTTTGCGCGGCCAGCTTTACTTGCTCCATCAAGTCCGGGCGCTCGATTCGCGCGATTACCTGGCCTTTAAAAATTTCCTCGCCGTTTTTTAGAAAGACGTCCTTTACAACGCCGCCGGAATTGTATGTCACGCTCAAAAGGCCGCTGGAATTTATAAGGACGCCGCTTCCGTTCACCTTTTCTGGAATGGAGCCTACAAACGACCAAACAAAAACCGCCGCCAAAAGCGCTCCCAAAGCGCAAAGGCCGATCCAGCCCTGCAAGTTTATTACTGTTATTGTTTGGTCCAACTGCTCCGGCGAAGAAAGCTTTTGCAACGCCTTTTTTCTGAACAAACCTTCCGAACCTGCCATTTTGCTTTTAGCTCCTTTTACAATTCAAAATTCCTAAATTCATTTTTTAAGAAAGCAAGCGCGCGCCTGTGCGCCCATTTTATTTTTTCGTAGTTTTTTTGCATTCTCTCCGAGATTTTGTGAAGGGAAAGGCTTTTGTAATAGTGAAGGACGATTATGTCGCGCTCAAACTTTGGAAGCTGCGCCAACGCCTCCGCCAAGCGGTCAAGCGTCTCTTGCTTAAAATAGTCGTCTTCCACCGCCGACGCCGCTTCCATCGTTTCCGGCAATTCGTTGAGAATTTTTTTTCCGCGGTAATAGTCTATGACAAGATTTTGCGTGGTTCTGTAAACAAAGCTTGAAACATGCTTGGGGTCTCCGCGGTAAGACGAAGCGGCTTGAACGAGTTTTGCGAAGACAGAAGAAATCAAGTCCTGCGCGTCTTCTTTGTTTGAGACATGAGAAAAAATATAGCCGCTTACTCGGTCCTTATAATCAATCCATATTTGACCGCAGTCAAGGCAGGGAACTTCCTGACTTTTTTTACTTGTCATTTTAAAATTATATCATATTACCCGCTATTTTTGCAAATTTTTTTCACTTTTTTCTATAAATAAGCCCCCCGTTTTCGTTTTTCATCGTCTAAATATATGAGACAAGGAGGAACTATGGCAAAGAAATTTACGCTCAATAAAAAAACGCTCAAAGCCCTTTTTGACTTTAATTCCTTTTCTCCAAATCAAAGGCTGGAACAATTTGCGCAAGAAAGCCTTGCTAGGGTAGGCTCTTTGAATGTCGCAAAAACTCAAAACGGGCCGGTAAAAATGCCCGAGCCGTTGGAAGCTGGCGCCTTGGAAGCGCTTGCCGCCGCCGGAGACCCAAGCAAGGGTGACTTGCCTCATTCCCCAAAGCTTAATTAAAAATGCCCCGCGTTTTACGGGGCGTTGGAAGCGTTCTGGCGAACCCGAACAGTTTAGAATTTGCGGCGGCGGCTGTCATATTCGGGATTGAGACCGCCCGCTTTGACAAGCCTGTCTACCGTGCTATTGCGATAGCCGCCGGCGACAGAATCAAGCTCCTGGTCGTTCAATATAACGCCGGCTTCCTTAATCTTGTCTTTGGCCTCTTCGCGAGTTTCGCACTTGGCGACTTCTTCCTTAAGTTTTCCTGTCAATTCCATAATCACTTCCTCCTTGCTTATTGGTGTCTTCACTTATTTAGACGAAATAAATAAAAAACGGGGTGTTAAAAAAACGAAAAATCTTATACAATGACGGCATGATTAAAAACCGAACATTGTCATTTGCCGTGATTGCGGCAGTGTACGCTTTGGCCATCGCGGGCGGAATTTTTTGCTACGATTGGATTTGCGCGCGGCATTATTTTTGCTGGCAGCTCGCGCTTTTGGCGGCGGACGTTTTTGCCACCGTCATCGTCTTTGCCTTCAGCGTGATTTTTGGGAACGCTTCCGTTTACGACCCTTACTGGAGCGTCCAGCCGCCGGTCATTTTGCTTGTCGCTTTGGCGCGGCGCGGGGGAAGCCCCTTTGCCTGGATTTTGTTCGCGGCCGTTTTGTTTTGGGGAATCCGCCTTACGGCAAACTGGTGCTATAACTTTAAAAGCTTTGAATACCAAGATTGGCGATATGTGATGCTAAAGGAAAAGACCGGCGTTCTTTATCCTGTGATAAACTTTTTGGGAATCCATCTTTTTCCGACGCTTGTGGTATACCTGTGCGTTCTTCCCGTCGTCACCTTGATTCACGAGGGGGCGGCATTCAATCCAGTTTGCGCGGCCTTTTTGTCGCTGGCTTTTGTGGCTCCGATTTTTCAGGGAATCGCCGACATCCAAATGCACAGCTTTAGAAAGAGCGGAAGCGGAGCCTTTTGCCGCGACGGTCTGTGGAAGCGCTCCCGCCATCCCAATTATGCCTGCGAAATTTTAATGTGGTGGAGCGTTGGTCTGACCTGCTTTTTTGCCATGCCAAGCCGCTGGTTTTTGCTTGCCGGAGCCGTTGCCAACACCGCGCTCTTTTTGTTTGTGAGCGTTCCGCTGGCGGACAAGCGGCAGTCCCGCAAGCCCGGCTTTGAAGAATACAAAAAGCAAACTAGGCCGCTTTTTTAGAACTTGCGGCGGCGTCCTTCTGAGTCGGTTTTTTGGGGCGGTCTGCGAATCGCGATGCCGCCGGCAACTGAATCAAGTTCTTCGTCGTTCAAGATGACTCCAGCGTCCTTAATCTTGTCTTTGGCCTCTTCGCGTGTTTCGCACTTGGCCACGTCTTCCTTAAGTTTTCCTGTCAATTCCATAATATTCCTCCTTATTTATGGGGATCGTTACTTATTTAGACGATAAAAATCAAAAACGGGCAGTAAAAAAACAAAAAATTTAATGTTTTTTTTAATCCGCCAAATCGACTAGAAAAAGCGCCCAAAATGCAGTAGAATGGAGGCAAATGAAACGCGATATAAAAAGTATAAGATTTTTTGCCGCCGCGCTGTTTTTTGCGGCGCTCTTTTTGTCCGCTTGCGGTTCCGGCGGAGCGAAGGCGCTTTACGACTATAAAGAATTTCCTTTGGAGCGGAACGGAATCGCGCTGCATTTGGATTGCGTTCAGCTTGCCAAAAAAAGTTCCGCCAAAAGCGACAAAGACCAAAAGAACATATTGCTTGTGCACGGCGTGACATACTCTTCCCACGAATTTGACATCGACTACAAAGACTACAGCCTTGTCAAAAAGTTGGCGCGCTCAGGCTGGGCGGTTTGGCGATTGGACATAGCGGGCTTTGGCCGCTCGCAAGAAGTTTCCGACGGCTTTATGCCGGATTCCGACTACGCGGCGCTGGACATAAACGCCGCCGTCCAAAAAATCGTGGAACTTACAGGCCAGGACAAAATAGACGTCCTTGGCTGGTCTTGGGGAACGGTTACAACCAGCCGCTTCGCCGCCGCCCACAGCGAGCGCATAAACAAGCTTGTGTTGTACGCTCCAATCTTGAGCGGAATCGGAGACGCAAAAACGGCTGAGCCATTCCACCACAACACCTGGGAACACGCCGCGGACGACTTTGCCCGGACAAAGGACGGTGCCTTTGACTATTCGATTGCCGAGCGCGAGTTGATAGAAATATGGTGCTCCAGCTGCTGGAGATACGACGGCGAAAAAAGCCCCAACGGCGGCAGGCGCGACATTTGCGTTCCCCAGGCAAAAGAGCTGATTGACTTGGCAAAAATAAAAAATCCAACGCTTGTGATTTGCGGCGACAAAGACCCTTACTTAAATTACAAGCTGGTAAAAAAGTCGCTCAAGAACTTGCCTAAAGGCTCGGATTTGCAAATAATAAAAGGCGGCTCGCACGTCGTTTTTGTCGAAGCGCCATATTACCGCGACTTTCAAAAGCGGCTTATGAAATTTTTGGAGAAATGAAAAATGTACACGCGCGAAATTACGCCGGCCCCCGAAAAATTGATTCAAAACGGAAAGCCGGTTTTTGGAACGTTCGACACGCTCCCCAAAAAGCTTGACATAAAGGGCGTGACCACGCCTTACGCGGGAATTCCGTATCCGCCTATTTTGTCCCGGCTAAGAATCCGCGCGCGCGCGGTTTACGTCTTTAGCGTGGGCGACTACGTTGGCGTGGTTCAGTTTTTTGACAACAAAATTTTAAACATGGCCGAATTCGCGCTGTGGAACACCAAGCGGGGAACCAAATACGTTTACCGAAAATTTTTGGGCGTGCGCCGCAAGATGATTCCGACAAAATTGGGCGCGGGCCGTTGTTCCACTAGAACGCCGGGCCGCCGCATCCGCTTTTCGTGGAACCATCAAAGCGGCCGCTTGCTTCTTGCCGTAAACGTAAAAGGCTTTAGCCACAGGCCGGAGATAAAAATTTTCTCGCAAGGAAACTTTAACGACGCGGCCTCAAAGGAAATAGTTTCGGTAAAGCCCGCTCCGACGACGCGCCGCTGCTCGGCCACTTGGTACGCATCCGTTCCGATAACGACAAAGTTTGAAGTGAAGGGCGTTGAAAAAGTCGCCGCCGAAAGCGCCAAGGGAAACAGCCTGCTTTTTGTGAACCGCGCCTACTACAAATTCATCACGCGCGGCGAGTCGATTACCGCAAGCGGCGTGATTGGTGGAAAGAGCGTTTCGCTGCGTCTTTCAACCACAAGCCTTGACGCGGCCAACACCAGTCGGCACAACGACAACGCGCTGTTTGTTGACGGCGCCTTCACTCCGCTCCCGCCTGTCTGCATAACCCATCCCTTTGGAATCGCAAAAGACTGGAACGCGCAAGACTACGAAAGCATGGTGGACTTGTCCTTCGTTCCGCAAAACTCATATTCGCGCAAAGCCAACTTTATTTTGGTCAACGCCAGCTACGACACCGTCTTTGGCTTTTTAAACGGAAGCGTCCTTTGCGCCAACGGAAGCAAAATCGAGCTGCGCGACTTTCCCGCCGTCGCTCAAATCAGCAGAATACGGCTGTAAGGGAAGTGTTTTCCGCGCTACACAAAAAGCGGAATTTGTGGTATAATTATCCAACAAAAATGGAGGTGTTTTTATGTGCCAGGTAGCGGTTCAGATACCAGAAGCGGTTTTATACGATACCCACATGACGGCTGTTCAGGCAAACGATTACGCAAAAAAGCTGATAGCCCTTGACTATTACACGCGCCTCCATGTTTCAATCGGCTATTGCGCCCAAATCGCGCAAATGAGCGAAGAGGATTTTATAAAATATTTAGGGCAGAACGGAATCTCAATTTTTCAGTTTGACGGCAAAGAAGAATTTGAGGAAGAATTGAAGAATGCCTAGAGTAATCGTAAATTCAACCCCGTTGATAGTTTTAAGCGACATCGGCGAGCTTGACTTGCTCAAAAAATTGTATTCCGAAATTTATATTCCGCAAGCGGTTTTTGACGAAGTTACGGCAAAAGCGGATTCCGCTTGCCAAGCGATAAAAAACTCCGATTGGATTCATATCGCCAAAATCAAGGACCAAAGCCAAAAACGCATTTATCAGGCAAAGCTTCATGACGGCGAAGTTGAAGTGATGATTCTTGCACAAGAAGAGCCTAAAGCGGACTTAGTGATTTTAGACGACAACGCTGCCAAGAAAACCGCGAAATTTCTAGGGCTGAAGGTCACCGGTTCTTTGGGCGTGATTTTAAAGGCCAAAAAGGAAAATCATATTTCAAATGTCATGCCTCTTGTGAACAAAATGCTTGCCAACGGATTTTATATCGCCCAAGAAGTTGTTGACTTGGTGAAAAAAACGGCTGGTGAGTAAAGCTCAATGCCAGAAATCTTAATCGGAACAAGCGGCTACGACTATCCGGAATGGCGCGGCGTATTTTATCCGGCCGGCCTAAAGCGCGCGGATTTTTTGCCTTACTACGCCACGCAATTCAACGCGCTGGAACTTAACAGCAGTTTTTACAACATGCCCACGGCGGAACGCTTGCTAAGTTTTTGGGAACGGAGCGGAGGCGCGCTAAAGTTCAGCGTAAAGGCCAATAGGCTTTTGACCCACGAAATTGGCCGCGA
>JAEEVR010000004.1 GCA_016290995.1 Treponema sp.
TCAGCGACGGCGGCCGCGTTACAGTTAAGGTAAACGGCGAGACGACTCCGACAGAAGTCGGCCAAATCGAGCTTTACCGCTTTCCAAACGAGGGCGGCCTTAAGGCTTTGGGCGACAGCTTGTACAAAGTCACAAACGCTTCGGGCGACCCGATCGCAAACCGCCCTGGTATTGACGGAATGGGAATCGTTAAGCACAAGTTTTTGGAAATGTCAAACGTCAGCGTCGTGAACGAAATGGTTCAGATGATTGTCGCCCAGCGCGCCTACGAGTTCAACTCAAAGGCCGTCCAGACAAGCGACAGCATGCTTAGCACAGCCGCTAACCTTAAGCGCTGACATAAGGGTGGGGAGGAATAAGAAATGACGGGAATAGACAAGATCGGAACGATGACTCAAAGCAACGCTGTGATTCAAAACGCGCTGCATAAAAACCAGTCAAACAAGTTTGCGAATCTGTTAAAGGCCGCGCAAGAAAAGCAGGCCGCGCCTTCTGGGCTTGCGAACAATCCCGACTATTCCCACATTTCCTCCGAGCAAGTGATTCCCGAAGGCCGCCTTAACGGCGACTTTAAGACAGGCTTTGACAAAACGTTCACCAGCGCCGCCGACAAAAACGCCGCTCCCCAAGGCGCGGCCGCCAACGGAAACGTTCGTCCCTCCGACAAAAAAA
Organism: Treponema sp.; assembly: GCA_016290995.1. GTDB lineage: Bacteria > Spirochaetota > Spirochaetia > Treponematales > Treponemataceae > Treponema_D. The sequence goes on from JAEEVR010000004.1 coordinate 673, forward strand.
TAGACAAAACCTCAAAGCTCTACGAAAAATCTATGGAGCTTGAATCCTTCTTTGTAAAGATGATGGTCGACTCAATGAGAAAGACCGTCCACTCAGCCACAAAAGATTCCTTCGCCAAGAGCATGTACCAAGACATGCTTTACGACGAGTACACGACAAGCCTTACAAAGCAGGCGGGCTTTGGCCTTGCCGACCAAATCTACTTGGAGCTTTCGCGCTAATTTTCTGGGGCTTCCTGAACTTCCTGAACTTCCTGAACCTTGGCGGCTTTAAGCTTTCTTTCTTTTCTTTGCTTTATTAGCGATGAGATAAAGTCAAAGTCGGGGGTGACTCTCGCTTCGATATGGAATTTCGCTATTTGATTTTTTTCTTCGTGGCTGTTCTTCATTAGAGGGAATGCCAATGAGGCTTTGACATTAACGTCTTTTGGAAGGTCAAACTTAAGGCCAAAGCCCAAGCTCATAAGAAAGTCATTCTTGTCGATGCCTTCCGCGCCCTTGCCCGTTCCCTTGTACGGAAAAATTCCCGCGTGGTCGGCGAACACAAAGCCTTTCGCATAGGTTCCCACAAAAGGATATTCCTTTGTCTTTTCTTTGTTTCTTATCGTTTTTGGCGCGATTGGAAAACTCAGTTCGGCGCTAAAAATATATCCGTTTTTCCCTAAAAGCAAGCCCTCCGAGTATCCTCTGACTGTCGCGATTCCGCCCGCGGTCATTTGGTCTATGGACGGAATGACGTTTTTGCCGGGAATTGCCTGGTAGCTGCCTTTAAAAGTTCCTATTAGGCTATGTCCAAAATCCTGAATTCTAAGAACGCTGCCGTCTAACTTAAAATAATTTGAGTCGCTGTCAAACGCTGGGAAGGAATAACCTACGTTTTGAGTAAAATACCAAATGCCTCTTTTTGTGTCCAATCTAAAGGACAGGCCTGTTTGCAGCGTTGTGACATTGTTTTTGAACAAATCCACTCCGTCAAAACTTGTTACAGACCTTTTGTAAGCGATGGACGACGAGCCTGTCAATTCCATCCATGTCTTGCGTAAAAACGGACGCGTGTAATACAAGGAATAGTTTTGCGAGCGGCTTTTGATGTTGAAAATCTTGTAATCTCCATGGCCTATTTTTGTGTTGCTGGACGAAAAGCTAAATCCAATTCTGTCATCCATTTTTGTTATGGGAATGTTGTAGTCAGCAAAGGGAGTTATCAAGCATGAGTTAAAATACGCTCCAATGGTAAGCTTGTCTCTCATTCCAAACAAACTGTCGTCTTGAAACGTCAAGCCAAAACGGTTTTTTCCTATCGTGGATCTTCCCGCGTTGTCGTATAAAAGCGAGACATGGAAGGGCAGCTTTTCACTGACTTTAACGTCAACGTCTGTCGTTCCCATTTGGCTTTTGCCTGGAGCCAAAACGCTGTTAAGCGAAACGCCTTCGTTGTAGCGGTTGAACAGCGTCATGTTTTGTTCAAGTTGCCGAAGGTTAAAAACGCTGCCTTTCTTAATGTTCAACCTGTCTTCGATGTATTTTTTTCGAGTCCATTTGTTTCCTTCATAGCTTGTGTCGCCGATTTTTCCTTCGAGCAATTCGATTCTTAAGGTTTCGTCTTCTATAGTTTGCTCAGGCAAATACGCCCTTGCGGTTACAAAGCCTTTCTCAAGGTAAAGCTTGTTTATCTTGTCAAGGAGCTCTTGCAATTCCTCAAATGTTAAATTTGTTTGGTTGTACGGCTCTACAATCGCGTTTATTTCTTTTTCCGTTAAAATCGCCGACGGAGAGACCAAAATCTTTTCTATGTATACTCCGGCCGTGTCAAATTCTTCCAATCTTGCCTTTTCGCTTTCATCCATTATTTTTTTTTCAGTGTCAGGCGTTGTTTCTTCTTCTTTTTCCTCTTTCTGCTTTTCGTAATTTTGAAAGTCTTCCTGCACTTGTTTTTCGAGTTGCTGTTGTTTTAGGATTTCCAAGTCGTGATTGTTGATTTCGCCTGCCTGAGGAATGCCGCTTGGCAATTCGGCCGGCTCTGAGAACAAAGGTGTCAGCATAATAATGCTGCAGGCAAAAATTGCAATGGATATCTTTGTCATTCGCTCTCCAAAATTGAGTTGACTATTGGGTTGACTTATATAATATTGTGTTATATACTATATGTCAATATGATTAGAGAGTCTATTAATAAATTTACCGCCTCATTGTTGTGCGTGTGCATGTTTGCCATGAACGCGCCTGTCGCCCTTTTTGCAGACGAGTTTATTACAGGCGTTGACCCTTCAGGAAACACTTACAATATTGAAGCCGAAAAAATTTCAGGCGACACCGGCTTCAGGCATTATGACAACTTTTACCTGCAAAATGACTATGTCGCAAACCTCATTTATAAGGACAGTTACTCAAAATTTGTAAACTTGGTTGACAGCCAAATTACTATTGATGGCATAGTCAACACTATGAAGGGCGGCAATTTTTACAACGGACACGCCATCTTTGTTTCGCCAAACGGCATGGTGGTCGGCTCGTCAGGCTTTTTAAATGTCGGCTCATTGTCAGTTCTCACTCCCTCTCAAGACAAATTCAACGATTTTAAGTCCGAGTACTTTAAGTCCGCGTACAATTTATCTTCTTATGTTGTCGGCGGCAGCGGTTACAATGGATTGATAACTGATTCCCACGGAAACATTGTCATCAACGGAAAGATTCTGTCCCGCGGCGATGTCAATCTGTTTGGCGACACAATCGCGATACAGGGCTTGGATGGCAACAAGGCGGGAATCGTCGCCGGTTGGCAAGACTCAAATACAAGCTTTTCCGATTTGCAAAGCGCCAAGAACACATTCAACAGCCTTGTCTCAAACAATATAACTGACGCCACAAATTTCGCGCTAAAAGACGGCAAGATAAAGATTGTCGCGGGCTATAAAGAATTGGATGAAAACAACAAGCCTGACGGCATAGCGAAAAAGGCTGAGGTGACAATAGAGAACGCCCAGATTGGCGCAAGCGAAGTTGAAGTCAAGGCAAACTCAACGCGAGAGTTCACGACGTTTGACATTTCTGACTCGAACAATGACGGCTCCGTTTATGACACTGCCAACGCTAGCGACGCGATATCCTCTAAAATCACAATTAAGGATTCCAGCGTCGCGGGCGAAAGCGTCGACATTGCGGCTACATCGCAGGCAGCCTTGAGCAGGGACATTAATGTGTCCATTCCTACAGTTTTTTTGTGGCTTTATGACGACGTCGACGACGCTAAAATCGCCGATTTTTTTGACGGCGGAATATATGACGGCTTTGAGGGGGCCAGGACAAGCGCCGTTATAGACATTGTTGATTCCGCGATTCAGGCAACCAAGAATGATTTGTCAATCACAAGCTCGGCAATATCAAATACAAGCATATCTTCAATGGTAGGCGAAGTCATTCCTCACATATTTTATGGTTACGGCACTAAAACTGAATCTAAAATCAACATTAAAAATTCTTCATTAAAGGCGAAAAATGACGTCGTGTTAAACGCGCTCTCGCAAAACGTAATGCAAGCCGCTATCGCAAACAACGGCGCTGTTTCAATCCAGGCACAAAATGCGTATGACTTTGCTTTTGCAAGAAACTCTACATCCGCCGACACAAAAATTACGATAGACCACTCGACTGTGGAAGGACATGACGTGTCTGCTTTGGCATTAGCGTATAATAAATTAAAAAACAAGGTTGACCTAAGAGCGCTTATAGGCGCGAACGATTTTGCAAATTATGGCCAAAATGGCCAGGAAGGACAAGGCGGCTCCGGCGCTGTTGCTGACGTGTTGATGAATGACACTGACATTCAATCCGCAGTGGAGGTGTTGAATGGCAGCTCCGTAACAGCGTCTAATGATGTTACGTTAAATGCGTATAATATTAACGAAGTGAATAACAATGTCACATCAAAAACTCTGGATCCAACTGGCTATCAAAAACAGTATGAGAACCCAGACGGATGGTGGCATAAATTTTTGAACAAGACTCGCGTTCTTGGCGGAGAAATTAAACAATGGACAAACTTTTCTTTTGGCGAAATTAGGAACCTGTTTAGCAATAAGATTAACAACACTAAAAATATCTGGAACCACAGCATTGATGATGGCCTGGACAAAAAGGCTTCGTTCCAAGTTGGAGCGGGCGCGCTTTTTAACAATTCAAAAACGACAAATAATGTAATTATCAATAATTCGACAATTAACGCAGGCAAAGACATCAACATAAAAGCCCACACAGTTGACCTTACCGCAAATGTGGCGGCGGCTCTTGCCAAGCAAGCGGATGCCGCGAAAGTTGGCGGAGCCTTTTCTTTCTCATTAAATGACCAGCAGAATGACAATAAGGTTGACATTATTGATTCCATTGTAAAAACTTCAGGCTCCGGATCAACAATAAATGTGGATTCAATTGTTGAGCTTCCCTCCCAGCAAGGCACGCTTGGTGTTTCAATGAAATTTCCGGAAGCTGTTGCAAAAATCATAAATAAAGCCGGTTATGGAATTGGCAAGTCCATTGGCGTTAATACTTACGATGATGAGAATTGGAAGGGTGATTTAACGCTTGGCATGGACTTTAATTTTGGAGCGCAAGACAATTTGAAATTTGGCTTTCATTCGCCTGGTCAAGACGCTCCGTCTTCTGGCGTTATTCCAGACATTGGCATATTTGGCTTTTTCAACAACTTTGCCATCGCGTCTGCGGCTGGTGAAAAGGTCGGCCTGTCAGGCGCTGTGGCTATAAATAATATTGACAATAATTCGGATATAAATGTTACGAACTCAACTATAGAGAAGGTAGACGCTTTCACCAAGAACGGCGGCATTTATATGAATTCTGTCGTCTCCGCATCTGTGCATGACGCGATAGATTTTATTGGTTCAGTTTCCATTTTGCTTGTTTCCAGCCTTAAAGATTGGCAAAATGCAAGCGGAGCTACGGCAATTGGCGGCTCTGTCCTTGTTCAAAATTTTAATAACAATGCAAGAACAACGGTAGACAACTCCGCGATAGACGCAAAAGGCGGCAATTTGGAATTAAATTCCGCGGCAGAGCAAGCTTATTTGAATTTGCTTACGCCGGGCGGCAAAGCCAATACCGTTGGTGTCGTTGGAGCGATTAGCGTTCAGAGCATAAAAGGAACGACAAGTTCAACTGTAAAAGGCAACTCAACCTTAAATGCCGGCAATATAAGCGTCAGCTCCGGCAAAGCCAAAGCCGCCCTTTCCAAAAAGAACACTGACATTGCGGAAGACAGCATACATTTATTGGACGACGAGGGCAAATTTAGTTTGGGAGAAGCAAGAGAGGTCAAAGACCATGTAACGACAGCTGCGTTTGACGGCTCTCTTGTAACGCAGTCGCAGTCAGGCCAGGACCCGTCTTCTTTTGGCGTTGCCGTTGGCGCCAGCGTTATTGTAAAAACCATAGACAGAACTGTAAAGACTTCGATTGTCGATTCCGTTTTGACTGCTAATAAAAAAATAGATGTTGCCTCTACTTCTTACAATAAAGACTTTATAGTAACAGTTGCGGCGGCCCATGTCGGCGGCGTTTCAACGGACAGGGCAAGACAGGAGCAGGCAAATCAAAACGCCAATAACGGCAATCAAAACCCGCAGGCAGAAGACCAGCCGCAGGAAATGCAAGATGTCGGCAACTGGATGAACATAATGGACAACGCCGGTCCAGACGCCGAAGACGTTATGAACTTGAACAATTTGTTCAACGAAAACAACCCCAACCAGCAAGGCGCCGCAAACGCGCAGGGGCAAGCCGGCGGCAACCAGCAGATGGCCCAAGGCGTCGCCAACCCTCAAAACGCAACCAATAATTTTTCACTGGCGTTGGCGGGCGCTGTCAGCGTTCTAAATGACGAGTCTGTGGTTCAAACCGAAATTAAAAATTCAACTTTAAGAACCGGCGACGAATTGAATGTGTCTTCCTCAAGGGATAATTTTCTCTTAAATCTCACCGGAGGCGGGGCCAGGGCCGGCAATTTCGGCGGCGGCGCCGCTGTCAATGTATATGCGGATAAAGGCGCGGCCAAATCAATAATCGAAGGGTCAATCATCGAGTTTTGGTCTGATGCTGGCTCTAACGAAAAGAAAATTAATGTTTCGGCAACAAGCGAACACAGGATTATTGAAGCCGCGGTGGGTGTTGGCGTTGCGAAGAATGATCAAAACGGCGTAAAGGCCGCTGTCGGCGGTTCGTTCAACGCGAATACTCTTAAAGATACTACGGAAGCGAAAGTTGTCTCAACGACAATTCCCAAGAAGGATGAATCGGCAAAAGACATTGACGTTAATGTAAAGGCCGACGCTAAAACGACCATTTGGAGCGCTGGCGGCGACGCAGCCTATGCCGGCGGCAACAACAGCAGCTTCGCAGTCGGCGCAGGCGTTGCCGGCAATATGGAGCTTATAAAGCAAACTGTAAATTCAGAGATTATAAATTCGACTTTGAGCGGCGTTAAAGATGTCGTTAATTCCGCTGAGGCTGTCTATGACATTAATTCCATAGGCGTTGCGGCAGCCGTAGTGACAGGGGCGCAAAGCTCCTTTACAATTGACGGCGTTTTGGGGCTTGATTTTATTCAAAACAATATTTCCGCAAAGATAAAAAATTCAACGATATCTTCTTCTGGCGATGTCAAGAATAAGGCCCAGTCAACAATAAAAGGACGGACATTGACTGGCGGCGTTGATATTTCGACTGTAGACAGCAGCGCTGGCGTTGGCATTGGCGCCGTTATTGAAATTGACAACAGTAAAGTAATTGCGGAACTTTCAGATTCAAAAATACTAAAATCCAAGTCTGTTGAAGTTAGCGCGGATTCTTCTGACAAAAGGCAATTCTTGGCCGCAAACTTGGGCGTTCAAACTGGAAGCTCTAGCGTCGCAATTAACGCAAACGGAATCGTTGGAGTTATAAAAACAACCGTTAACGCCCTTGTTTCCGGCGCGAGCGAAATAAGCTCGGATGGAGACGTTAAAATTTCTTCCGTCTATGATAACACAAACGAGGGAATAACAGCTGTCGCCAATAAAGCCGGAAAGCTTGCGCTTGGCGCGAACATCATTGCAAATTACTATGAAAACGACACAAAGTCAGAAATTTCATCTTCTTCAAAAATAAAAAAAGCGAAAAATATTGAAGTTTCCGCAAAAACAAGGGAAAAAATCGATTTAATACCTGTCGCTGCTTCAATTGCTTCCGGCGGCGCTGTTGCGGTGGCGGCGGATGTTGTGGTTAATATCATTAAAGATAAAACTGAGGCAAAAGCCGTCGGCGATTTAACCGCTACACAAAATTTGAAAGTCGCCGCTGACGGCGAAACTACAATCAATAACAGGGGCGGAACATTGGCGCTTGACACCGGCATGAACGGCGGCGCTGTGATTGGCGGCGCCATTAATGTCGATTATATCGCAAAGATTGTTAACGCTCAGATAGGCGATAAAGATTTTAGAAGCGCCGTTAACGCGGGCGGCGTTGTATCCGCAACCGCGCTTTCTACAAATTCATTTGGCGGAACCCCTGTGAAAAAGGGCGGCGATGGTGAATACGAGCGGAAAGACATAACTTCTGACTCATATCAAGACAGCCTTGTCGGTAAAGATGGTGATGGCAAGTATAAGTTGAAGTATGACAGCGATTTTGAAAACTGGAATATGTTCTACAACCTTTCCGCTGGCGGAAGCGCCGCCGTGGCAGGAACTGTTATAGTAAAAACTATAGACAATGCCGTTAATTCCGAGATTTTAAATGCGGATGTCAACAACCCTAAGACTGTAAGGGTTATTGCAAGCGATTATTCCATTAAAAATATTATTGCCGGCGAGATAACCGCCTCCAAAAAAGGCGCTATAGGAGTTCAGACTGTCATAACGAATGACAAAAGCAAAACGACAGCCCTTGTTACAAATTCCAACATAAAAGCAAAATCTAAAGTTGAGGAATCTAAAGTTGAGGAATCTAAAGTTGAGGTTTTGGCAAAAAACCAAAAAGACAACAATCAGATAGTTGCTGCGGGCAGTTTTTCTCAAAACCTTTCGGTTGGCGCCAATGTTTTGGTTAACACCATAAACGATTTGGTAATGGCAAAAATTGATTCCTCTGAGGTAACTTCCGACGCTTTGAATGTCAATGCGGAAGAAGACATTAGCGCCACAAGAATTGTTGTTGCCGCCTCTGCAGTGGCTCAGGGCGTCGCGATAAATGTAAGCCCGCTGGTAAACTACTATGGCGATTCCAGCTCAAAAAATGACGGCGAATCAGACGAGGCTTATGAGCAAAGAAGAAAAGGCAAGACTATCGCGCAAATTTCCAATTCAACCATAAAAGACGCCAAGATTGACATTCTGGCTGACACAAATATCAAGACTTGGGATTTGGCGGTAGGCGTGGCCGGCGCGGGGGAGGGGTTTGCCGCGTCTGGCCTTGCCATTAAAAATACCTATGATACAAAAACAAAAGCGTTAATTGACAAATCCTCGACAATTAATACAGAAAAAGACATTGCTCTCAATGCCAATTCTGTCGCCAATTCGCATAATATGATTATCGGCGCTTCTGGCATAGGAATTGGGGCCGACGCGATTGTAAATGTAATAATCAATAATATGGTCTCTGAAGTCACGGCAAAAATCGACGGTTCAGAAATTGTAAAAGCGGGAAATATTTCGCTTAATGCAAATAAAGGCAAAGAAGACATATTGAAAAATTACGCTTTCTCCGCAAGCGGAACGGGAGAGGGCGCCGCTGTCGTAGCCAATGTCATGTATAACATCTATGACAACAAAGCTGCTTCGGAAATTGCAAATTCTTCCATTGTGGATTCGTATTCAATAAATGTCAACGCATTTTCGGACAGGGACTTGTATAATTACAATATTGGCGTTGCGGGAGCTGGATTAGGCGCCGCCCTTGTTGCCAACGCCATTGTAAACAATGTCAGAACTCAAACATTGGCGACGCTAGACTCTAAAGACAAGGATGTGAAAACAAGCGGCGCGTTGTCTGTCATTGCGAACGACAACACTAAAGCGGACAACACGATTGGATTTGGCGCTGGCGGAGCGGGCGCTGCCGGCGCAAACATCAACCTTTTCTATTCAGACAACCTTGCAAAGGCGGAAGTCGCTTCTACTACTGGGCAAATCCAAGCGGGCAGCGCGCAAATAAAATCAACGACGACAAACGCCATGCAAGGCGAGACAGTCGGCGTTGTCGCAGGCCTCGCGGGAATCGCAGGCGATGTTGAAGTTATTAGACTTGGAAAGGCGGCTAATTATACAGACTCAGATACCGCCAGCGGCATTGATAAAGCCAATCAAAACACAAAGACCGCCTATGACAAGGCAATGGGAAGCGACGCAAAATATTACGACCCCGCAGACTCGTCAAAGGTTGAGACTGGTTCTGTTGCAAGAGTGAGCGGAAAGTTAAAAAGCCAAAACGATGTTACCGTAAAAGCGGAAAGCAAAGTAAAAGGCTTTGGAAAGGATGAAATTCTAAAATTGGACAATGTCGATGCTTCCGTGGGAATCGCCAACGTGAATGTTGGAGTCAAAAAAGTGAAGGTTGCGAACAATACAATCGCGGAGATTATTGGCGGAACTGTTGAAAGCCAAGCCGGCAAGGTTACTGTCGACGCAAAAAGCGCCGCAAAGGTTCAAATAGATTCTACTGATGTCAAAATCTCAGGCGTTGAGGTTTCTGGCGGAAGCGAAGTGTATGACAATTCTTCAAACACTGTCGCCCAAATCGTGGATTCAACTGTAACAGGCGATGGGGTTGACGTTCTTTCAAAATCGACAAGCCATGGAAAAATCAACGCTGTTCATAGAGTTGGCGCGGTAGGCAATGTTGTGGGCGTTGATTTGTCTGAAGCGACTGACAAAAACAACACAAGCGCCTTGATTTCTGGAGCCGCAAACATTGACGCCAAGACTGGCAAGCTGTCTGTCCACGCAACAGCGGACACAGATTTAGAGTCAAAGAAAGACACTGTTAAGGTTGAAGTAGTGTCGCTGGTCAATGTCGCTAAGAATATAGTCAATGCAAGCTCTGTTACACAAGCGCTTATAAAAAATGTTACGGGTGAAATTAACGCGAAGGGAATCGACATAGTCTCTGATTATAATAAAATGTCCGCTTACGCTAGTTCAAATATAACTTCTGTTTCCGCGGCGGACGTTGCCAACTGGACAAAAGGCGGAGCTGTCATGAACGCTACATTTAACTCTGGCATTGACAGTCCTGCCGGCCTAGAAATAGTAAATGACGGCCAAACTTTAATAGAAACTGCAAAAAGTCTTGGCTCTGAAAAAATAAGCGCAAAAGGTGTCATCAACAAGACTTCTGTCGAATTGGTCAACTTTTACGCAGGAACCTTTGCCGAAGCAGAAAATACAGCCAAGTCAAACACATTCTTAAAAGCAAAAGACCATAGAGCCAAGTCCCTTTTAATTGACGCCATGCTTGATTCTGTGTCGGACGCTTATCTTGATGACGAGATGTATTCATTATTGGATGTTAACTGCCTCGGAACGGACGCTAAAAATACAAGCAAGTTGAATCTTGAAGTCGCCGGAAAAAATTCAATAGAGAATACTGCTGTAATAAACGCAATAAATAAGGCAGATGCAAAATCTAATTTGGCGGCAATAGGCGTCGGCGTTGCGGTTAGCGGCTTAAGGGTGCGAGTAAACTCTGAGGTGTCGGCGGATACTTTGGCCGATATAGGCGGCGACTTTAGCTTTGACAGCGCTGACATCTCTGTCAATACAAAAAGAAATTCCGTTATGAGCAAGGGAGCCAAATCGGGCGGCTTTATAAGTGTTGCTGATGCAGAGGCGGCAAACATTCTTAAGGGAAAATCGGAATTAAATATTAAAGGCTTTGATAATGACCTGTCAAAAAATAATAAATTATCTATAACAAATGAGGCAAACAATACATTTGAAATTACTTCATCTGGCAGTACTGGCGGATTTATTGATATTAGTGATGGAGACAAAGTAACCTCCACTTTGAATTCTAGCGTTGTAACAAATGTTATCGACTCAGAAATCAATTCCAATAAAAAGGTGTCTATAGAGACTAAAAATAATACGGTTGTAAAGGACAGCGCCACATCAGGCGGTGGCGGTTTTATTTCTGTTGCAGGAGCCGTTTCTACTAAGGAATATACTGCCAGCGCGAAAATGTCTTTAAATAACTCAACTATAAATGCTTGTGACATTAGCGCAAATGTATTGTCTGACATAAGCTCTGCAAAAAACGATTATACCAAATATAAAGTGGCAAACGGCGGCTTTGTCGCAACCGATACGCTTAAAATTACAAACACCCTTAATCAGACTGCTGAACTTGAGTTAAAAAATTCAAAACTGCTCGCTTCTAATGATGCTGAACTAAATGCTCAAACAAGCTCGTTATATAAGCAACACCTAGAAGCCAGCGCAAGCGGTTTTGTGTCAGTTCCAAAGGCTAAATCATATCTTACTGCAAATAATACTCAAAAGATTTCTCTTGATTCAAGCTCTATGGTTCTTGCAAAGGATGAAGCAAAGTTCAACCTTGATTCCTCAAACACTTTGGTTGGCCATGTGGAATCCATAGCAAAAAACTTTGCAGGTACTCCTACAGGCGAGTCTTATGTCACGGCTGCCATCAACAACACCCTTGACAACAGCGGAACGATTAAGGCGGGAAACCTTGTTGACATTAACTTTATGGAAAAATCCAATAGCGATCTTAGGGTTGAAGTCACTGTCAAAAACAGCGCCGCGGTTGCGTCAACTTCAAAAGATGGAATGCTTACGCGAACCATAAACAACACTTTGAATGTCAACGACAGTGCCCAAATTGTCTCGGACAAAAATATTGGAATTCATTATTCGGATGGTTTTGGCAGCTTGGAGTCGGTGCTCTATTCAAAATCAACGTCATATGTACTTTTTGGCATACCTATAGTTAAGACAGACACAAAGAATCCGATTACAAAGAATAGACAAGACGTGTTTAACCTGAACGGCAAAGTGATTGCCGGAAACAACAGTGAAAAGTACATAAAAATAAATAATGACGGTTCGGTTGACCTTTACGCCACCACAGGCTTTGCCCAGGATGATTACAGGCTTATTCTATATGACGACAACTGGGAAAAAATGAAGGTTGCAAAGAAAGAGTCGATAAACGACAAGCTGGCCAAGATAAACGAAGACATTAGCTCATATGAGGGCATGCAAAGCTCATTGAACGCCTCAATGGCTGACTGCGACTCTCAGGCAACTGAACTGAACGCGACGATTGATGAGATTAACGCGTTTATAAACAACCAAGACGGCAGTCATATAATCCTTAACAGCGAAGCGGACGAAAACGGCGCAATTGAATTTCACAACGCGATTTTCGCCGACTTTAAGCAAAACGTTTGCGACAATTCCGAAAATCCCGAAGAAGGCAAGATATCTGAGGCCTCTTACGACGCGATGATGGCAGGCTACAATGAATATTTAAAGAATCTTTCCAGCGAGGATGGAAGCCTTGCCGTTTCTTTAAGCGCTTATCTTAAAACTTACACTCCAACTGATGAAGCCAACGTACTAACGGACGCTCAAAAAACGACGCTTCTTAATGTGGCTTCTCAAATTGGAAGTAATTTAAAAGAAAACAAGGGTGACGTCTTTACTTACCAAAAAATCAATTCCAACGTCACATATATCGGCTTAAAGGATTTGGTAAAGGACGGCCAAACCGGAAAGGTTACTGGCTGCGGTGATTTGACAGTTTTGGCCAATAGCATAAATGAGTTGACGGAAAAGAAACTTGGCCTAAGCCAGCAATGCGAAGACCTTGATTCAAAAATCGCGAATTTGACAAGTCAGATTCAGCCCCTTAATAAAGAGTTGCAAAACGTGGACAAGCTTCCTGACCCAAACGCTAATGGCGGCATATATTCCGTTGAGTTTAGCGACACCAAGTACCCAGAAAGCAAAATTGACATCACTGGCATTAAAAACACAGACATCAAAGGCAACGGCACGTTTGAAACCGGCAAAGTTTTATTCAAGGTTGACAACTATTCAACCCGCTCGTTGATATTCAACAATATCGACACCACCGACATTCCTGACCTTGGCCTTTACATTAACAATGAAAGTTATGCAAGCTATGCCGATAGCCAGTTGGCTGTAAACAGCGCGACAAACGGCACGGAAGGCGTTCACTTTGTGACGCATTCTTCAAGCGGAGAAAGCGGAATTATTGTCAACAACTACTATGACAATACAAATCCTTATACAGACATTGAATCTCCATATAAGGATCTTTTAGACGTTCCTAATGAAAAGTCTGCCTCCGACATTTTGTTTAAGGGCGCGGTAGAGGCGGCGTCTGGCTTAAAGGTCTTTAATGACTCTGGTTCAATCTATTTTGAAAAGCTTGACACCGGGCTAATAGGAAGCGCCATTGACTTGGTCGCGACAAAAGGCGATGTTCAGATACAAGCCGCCGACAACACAAAACTTGTTTTGACCTCTGACGCCAACATCTTTGCCGGAAACAGCGTGAGCATTGCCGCCGCCGACTACGACATAGACGCCAAAATAACCGCCGGATACAGCAATGACTTGAACCTAACGATTACAGACGAAATGCTTAACAACCTTTCGTTTGACCCGACGACGGGCCACGACGGCCTCTTGATCAACCTTGGACCGACTCCTTGGCTGAATGAAAAAAACAATATCAAGGCGCTTTATGATTCCGAATACGGAAGGATAATGCTTTTTGATGTAAATGAACCCTTTAGGCCAAATGTTGATGTTTCGCAAAGAGGAAAGATAAACATTTCACCTGGCTCAAGCGCTTCCACAATAAATATGGATAAGGTCAAAGGCTACGAGGGAACGCAGACAGTTACAATAAAGAATGAAACTGACAAGGATTTGAGTGTGTATAATGTATGCGCTACAGGCGACATAGATATAGAAAGCAAGGGCGATATTCTCCAATGGAGGGCGGTTTTGTCTTATGAAGGAAACACTTCGATTACGTCTAAAGGAAACTTTGAATCAATGGCTCCTGTCGGTTCTGCCGGCGACATTCTCATTGAGAATACCGGTAATGCCGCTGGAACTATCCTTGAAAGCATTCTTTTAACCACGAAAGGAAATATATATATAAAGAATTCAATGGGAGGCATCGTTATGTATGATGGCGCGAGCCTGTTGAATTATAGTTCTCCTAATGGAAGCGAAAAATACGGCATATTCATAGAAAATTCCAACGAAAATTCGGCAATCTATTTATTCGGTGGAACGATATATAATGAAGGCGGCGGCGACATTGTCATTACAAATAAAGGCGACGGTGGGGGGCAAGACATAGGACTGTTTCTTTCCACCGAAATAGAAAACACAAAAGGAGACATTATAATTAATAACGCCAATTCAAATATAGCGCTTGGCAATTATAGTCATGAGGACACTCCGATTCTTAAAACAGACGAAGGAAATATTGTCATCAATCAAGTTGGCGGAAATATTGGAAATATGTACTCTATATATACGCCAGTGATTGAGTCAGGCGGAAATTTGACTATAAATGTTACGGACGGCAACATCGGCGTTGTTGAAGACGAGATTAGAAGCGCGATTAATATAAAGGTTCTTGGCTCTGTAGAAAGCATAAGCGCGAATGATATATATGCCGATATGAATGTCCTTGGCTCTGTTAAAAAGTTGACCGCAAATTATGCAGACGTCAATTTGTCCGGCCTTGGAGTCATTGACGTATTGCGCGCGAATAACGCCAACATAAATTGTTCTGAAATTCGCTTTGCGCTAAATGACGGCATAATTAACAATTATGCGGAATTTAGAAACAAAAGCAAGACGGCGGTTGTCAGCAACAACGATTTAAGCCGTGTTGATTACGCGGACATTCAGCTTTATACAGCCAAGACCGGCTCATTCTCGCTTCTTCTTGACGACACAATCAACATGAGGACAAACGCTCCTGTTGTCTACAACAACCCTGACATGCTTGCGAATGGTTATAGCAGCGAGGGAAATTTTGTAACCAAGGGCCAAAAGGAAACCAAAGTCTTGTATGAAAGCGTAAAATCGCTTGAGGCCCATGACAATGCGAACGCTGGCGGCAAAACTAAAAAGCCTGGCGCCATCCGGCTTGACGCGTCTAAGAACAAAGCCTTGACCGCCGATTTTACAGTCTATGAGCTTTCGACAGACGGAGCCGTTGTTATGAACGACAAAAACTTAGAGAAGGGCGACATAACGGCAATTACGTTTGACCTCTCGGACGTTACAGTAAACGCGAGGGTCATTGATGTTGCGGATGGCAAGGCAAGCCTTGAGTTTATCGACATGACAAAGGAAGACGAGGATAAATTCTATGACATGTTCAACTCTCTTGTTCAATAGGGTTGAGTCTCATAAATAAAAAAATTAGCTTAAGGAGAAACGAAAAATGAAAAACGGATTTTTATTGGTGTTGGCTGGCTTGCTTTTGAGCGTGGGCTTGTGCGCATGCTCTAAGGCGCAAAAGATCGCCATAGTGGATGTTCAGGCTGTTGTGAACAAGTCTGAGCAAGTCCAAGCGTTAAAGAAAGAGCAGGAAGAAAAGTTGCAAGCCTTGGAGCAGTGGATTAAGACCGCTCAGGCTGACGTCGAAAATCAAGAGTTAAAGGCAAATAAGGATGAACTCTTAAAGAAATACAATGACGAACTTGCCAAAAAAAGAGAGGCAATTACAAGAGAGTATCAGGAAAAGTTGCAGGAAATTGACAGAAGCATAACAGACACTATTAAAAAAGCAGCGAAAGACAAAGGTTATGGCATGGTAATATCCAAGTCTATAGTCATAATGGGCGGCGACGATATTACAGCTGATGTTCAAGAATCAGTTAAATAAATGAAAAAATCAAGAATTGTCGTCGCTGTCGTTCTGGCGCTTTTAATCATTTTCTTGCTCTGTTTTCTGCTTCCTCGCTTTGGCAAAAATATGCCAAGCGACAACGGCGGCTTTTCTGAAAATCCTGAATTAGAACTGGAGCAGGAGTTAAAGACGGAACCGAAGCCAAAGCCTGAGCCTGGAAAAACGCTTGCCGGAATTGAAGTCTCAGGCGCTCCTTCAAAAACGCTCTACTATGTCGGGGAAAATTTTGACCGCGCGGGTCTTACGGTAACCGCTTCCTATGGCGATGGGAGCTCAAAGGTTGTTAAAGGCTGGACCGCAAGCGGTTTTTCTTCAGACAAAATAGGGCTTGGCGACGAGCAAGTTCTGACCATTAGCTATACGGAAGGCAGCGTGACAAAGACGGCTCAAACAAGCGGTTTTTTTTATGTCGCGGCAAGCGGCGCAAGGCCCACAAGCAAGCCGACGGCGCTTGCAGGCGGACTTTACTACAAGTTTGGCGACTTTCCGCAGGCAATTTCCGCTCTTCCGGGCACTGACTCTTATTCAAAAAAAACTGTTTACAACGGTTACTATCTTGGAAGCGACGGCTATTTTTACGAAAAATGCGCGGAAAGCGCCTATGAAAACGGCTACACATACAGTGACGGCTCGCTAGTGGCCAGGGCGTCCAGCAAGCGGGAAAGATACTTTAAGGTAGAGCCGATTAAATGGCGCGTTTTGAATCCTTCCGAAGGCAAAAGAAAAATCTTTTTGGCGGAAAGCATGCTTATGGCAGGCGTGTCTTTTTACGACTACTACAATGTAAGCCGCAAGATAGACGGTAAAACTATATATCCCAACAACTACAAGCATTCAAAAATCCGCGCCTACCTTAACGGCTTGAGTTATGTCGTAAGAGAAAAAGAAGGCGCTGAACAGACTGTCAATAAGAGTTGCTTTAACAAAGGCTTTTTGCAAAAGGCTTTTACGGCGAGCGCGCAAAAATTAATTTTAGTAACTGAAATAGACAATTCCGCCGCAAGCGCAAACCCTTTCTCAAACGCAAGCTTGTGGGACGGCGGCAAGAACATTTTTGCCTGCGAGAACACAAAAGACAAAATCTTTTTGTTAAGCGAAAAAGAGGCCACGGCAAGCGCTTTTGGCTTTACCGAATATGACGACTATGGCCGCGGCAACAGCAGAATAAGAAAAGCTACTGATTACGCAAAGGCAAATTTTGCCTATCAAGGTCCCGGCTCGGCCTTTGGCGGTTGGTGGTGGCTTAGATCGCCGTACTATTACAGAACCGACTTTGCGCTCGATTGTGATTACGCCGGCAGTGCTTACGACTTTGGCATGGTTTCCACAAGGCGCGGCGGAATAGTTCCTGCCTTGTCAATCTCCGTGGAAAACTGACGCCGTCGTTGGCAAAAGCGCGTTCCGCTTGCAAAGTTGCCCTGTAAGTGATATTATGAGCTTATGGGGAAAATTTCACTTCCAGAAGACTTTCATAACTATCGCGTTCATTTTGTTGGAATAAAGGGCACCGGAATGGCGGCCCTTGTCGAGATTTTTTTTAGCGCCGGAGCCGTGATTACAGGAAGCGACGTGGCCGAGCGCTTTTACACTGATGACATTCTTGAATCTCTTAAAATCAAGGCTCTTCCTTTTTCTGAATCCAACGTCACCAAAGACATAGACCTGGTCGTCTATTCAAGCGCCTACAAGTTGGACCAAAATCCTGATCTTGTGGCCGCGCAAAAACTTGGCGTTCCTTGCGCCTTGTACACCGAAGCCTTGGGCGCTTATTCCGAGCGGGCCTTTAGCGCGGGCGTTTGCGGCGTTCACGGAAAGACCAGCACTACAGGGCTAGCCGGAACGATTTTGAGCCAACTTGACCTTAACGCGCAAGTCTTGGCCGGAAGCGTAATCAATTCCTTTGGCAAAAAGTGCGTCTACACGTCGCCCGCAAATGCTAAGCAAGACCAGAAATTCTTTGTCGCCGAGACTTGCGAATACCAGCGGCACTTCATGGCCTTTTGCCCGCGCGTCATTTTGCTGACTAGCGTCGAAAGCGACCACCAAGACTATTATCCGACATTCGCCGACATACAGGCCGCCTTTGTCGATTACATTTGCAAGCTGCCCCAAGGCGGAACGTTGGTCTACTGCGCCGACGACGCTGGCGCTGTGGAGACCGTTCAAATCGCGACAAAAAAGCGGGCGGACATAATTCTCGTTCCCTATGGAACAAAGGCGCAAGGCCCTTGGCGCTTGGAATACCGTTCCGTCAAAGAGCAAAAGAACAATTTTTGGACGGAACTTTTGGGCGAGGCCTTTTTGCGCGTTCCCGGAAAGCACGAAGTTTTGGACGCATGCGGAGCGGCGGCCTTGTGCGCCTGCTTGTTAAAGGAAGCGGGAAAGGACCCAAGCGACTATATAGAAAAAATAAAAGCCGGCCTTGAAAAGTTTGAGGGCGGAAAGCGCCGAAGCGAAGTCACGGGACATGCAAAAAATTCTTTTGGCGACGACATAGTTTTTGTCGACGACTACGGCCACCATCCAACGGCGGTAAAAACGACGCTCGCGGGCTTTAGGGACTTTTACAGCGGAAAGAAAATTATTGTTGACTTTATGAGCCACACGTATTCGCGCACGCAGGCTTTGCTAAAAGAGTTCGCGTCGTCATTTGATTCCGCCGACACGGTAATCTTGAACAAGATTTATTCAAGCGCCCGCGAAAATCCCGCGGACTTTTCGATTACGGGAAAGACGCTGGCCGACGAGGCGGCCAAGTTCCACAAAGACGTTCACTACAAAGAAGAATTTGACGATGCCGCCGCTTTTGGCGCGGAGATTCTGTCCAAGAAGGCGGGCGCGGAATATCCCAACGGCTACTTGTTCGTAACGATGGGGGCGGGCGACAACTGGAAGGTCGCGCAAAAAATTTTGGCCGACGGTGGCCTTGCGATTGAAGGAGCGGCAAAATGAACAGCATGACAGGATACGCTTACAAGGAAGACTTGGTCGGAACGGCTCAAATCAGCGTTGAAATTAAAAGCGTCAACAACCGCTTTTTGGACTTGAGCGTTTCGCTTCCGTCATTTTTAAATCCGATTGAACAAAAAATCCGCAAAACCGTCGCCGAAAAAATCGCGCGCGGAAAAGTTGACCTTGCGATAAGAGTCCGCGAAAACCAATCCAATTCCAAGGTCACCGCTGACTTAGGAGCGGCCAAGGCTTACTACGACGCGATAAAAAGCGTGGCCGACTCTTTGGGAGCGGAAAACTTTTCGGGCGGCGGCGCGATTCCGCTTTCGCTTGTAACAGGCCAAGAGGGCGTTCTAAGCCTTTCGCGCGACGTTGACGCGGACGAATACTGGAACAAAATCCAACCGACCTTTGACGCGGCGATTGCCTCTTTTTTGGACGACCGCGCGCGCGAAGGAAAAAACTTAAAGGCCGACTTGCTCAAAAAGCTTGACGTTCTTGACCAATGCGCCGCCTTCTTCGCTCAATGGCAGCCGCAAATGGAAGGAAAATTTAAGGAACAGATTCTGGCGCGCTTTGAGGAAATGCTGGGCGACAAGGTTGACCAAAACCGCGTGATGGCCGAGGTCGCCTCGCTTATGGTAAAGTACACGATCAACGAAGAGATTGTCCGCTTGCAAAGCCACTTAAAGGCGATGCGAAAAGAGATGGAAGAAAATCCCGCTCCCGGAAAGCGCTTGGACTTTATTTGCCAAGAGGCAAATCGCGAGATAAACACGATCGGAAGCAAAAACCAATTCATCGAAGTGGGACAAAAAGTTGTTGACGCCAAGGACGCGCTTGAAAATATCCGCGAGCAGGCAAAGAACGTTGAATAGGAACGGTCAAGGCGCGCTGCGCTCAAGGCCTTGACTCGTTCCTTTTGCGGCGCGGATAAAATTATCGCGCCGCAATGACAGGAGGAATATATGGACGCATGGAAAATCAAAGATGGACGCGAACTTAGAATTGCGATTAGCGGAAAGAGCGGCTGCGGAAACACGACAGTAAGCGGCCTCTTGGCAAAGACGCTTGGAATAAAACTTATAAACTTTACCTTTAGGCAATTGGCCGAGGAAAAGGGCATGACGCTTGCCCAAGTTATCGAAGCGGCCAAGACCGACGACTCCTACGACAAGACCGTTGACACCCGCCAGGTAGAGCTTGCCCAAAAAGAGTCGTGCGTGCTTGGAAGCCGCCTCGCCATTTGGATGCTCAAAGAGGCCGACGTAAAGATTTATCTTCTTGCAAGCGACGAGCTTCGCGCGAAGAGAATTCTTAACCGCGAGGGCGGCGACTTGGCCGAGATTACGGCCTTTACAAAAATGCGCGACGACGAGGACACCAAGCGCTACAAGGCGCTTTACGGTATCGACAACAACGACTACCAAAACACGGCAAACCTTGTCGTTGACACGGCCGTAAACGTTCCCGAACAAATCGTAGAAAACATTTTGACCGAACTTGAAAAGCGCGGCTTTGTCGAGCGCGCGTAGGGGAGTCTTATAAATGACAAAAAAACAAGTCTTGCGCTTGGCCGCGATTTTTTTTATCGGCCTTGCTCTTTTTGCCGCGGGAAAATATTCCAAGGCCGCCAAAAGGAAAGCGCTTTCCGAAAGCTTTGTGTGGAACGGAGAGCCTTACGACATCGGCGAGGTAAATTCCTTTGACGCAAAATTCGCCCATGCATACGACAAAAAGCTTTCAAAGCTGGGAACCCTTGCCGTCCTGTTTGCGATGGGCGCAGAGCTTTGCGTCGTTGGAGCCGTTTCGTTCTTTCCCGCAAAAGACAAAAAGAGCGCGGTCAAAGGGCTTTTTTGGGACGCCTTTGTTTTTGTCAATTGCTGGCTTTGGGGGAACGGCGTTCTTCAATTGTTAAAGACCGCGGTCGGAAGAATCAGACCCTATATGTATTTTTCAAATCCCAAGAGGCACGGGGTAAAAAGCGGAGACTTTTGCCGCTCTTGGCCCAGCGGCCACTGCCTTCGCGCCTTTGTCGTCTTTGGTTTTTTGTGCTTTTGGTTTTTATTCCGAAAAAAAGATTCAAAAGTAAGGCTGCCCGCGTTTTGCGTTTTCTTTTTGCTTTCCGTTGGCGTGATGGCCTTGCGCGTTTTAAGCGGAAACCATTTTGTCACCGACAGCCTTTGCGGCGCGGCGATTGGTTTTTTGACAAGCGGCGCTGTATTCTTTGCCTGCGAGAAAGTTCTCTCAGCGCCTAAAACGCCCCTTGACCAAACGGTTCAAAAAAACTAATATATCAAAAATCGCCCGGATGGCGAAATTGGTAGACGCGCTAGGTTCAGGTCCTAGTGGAAGCAATTCTATGAGAGTTCAAGTCTCTCTCCGGGTAACGCGCAGGGGTAGCCTTGCGCTTTTTTTTTAGCGTTGCAATTGGAGCGGACTTTGGCGCAGACAAAAGACTTGACAGTCGGAAATCCTCTTTCGCTAATAATAAAATTCGCGCTGCCCTTGCTGGGCGGAATCTTGTTCCAGCAAGCCTACAACATCGCGGACGCGGCGATTGTAGGCCGCTACTTGGGCGCCAAAGCCTTGGCCGCCGTCGGAGCCTCATCCAGCGCGCAGTTTTTGACCTTTGGCTTTTGCATGGGAACGATGACGGGCTTCGCAGTCCCAGTGGCGCAACGCTTTGGCGCGCGCGACTACGACGGAATGAGGCGCTTTGTCTTTTGCGCCTATATTTTGGCTGCTGCCACGGCGCTTTTAATGACAAGCCTTTGCGCCTTTTTTTGCGACTCGATTTTGCGAATCCTAAAAACGCCGGAAGACATTTTTGGCGACGCGCGCGTGTATTTGTTCACGCTCTTTTTGGGAACGCCCTTCATCATTTTTTACAACTGGCTTTCAAGCCTTTTGCGCGCGGTGGGCGACAGCAAAACGCCTTTCGCTTTCTTGGTCTTCTCAACGATGCTCAACGTCGCGCTGGACTTGCTTTTTATCGTTTGCTTTGGCTGGGGCGTTTTTGGAGCGGCTTTCGCGACTGTCATTTCATTGTTCGTTAGCGGCCTCCTTTGCGCGCTTTACATTCGCGCCAAGTTTGAAATCTTGCGCTTAAAAAAGGAGAGCAAAGTTTTTGACATAAGGACCGCCGTCGCCTTGATAAAAATCGGCGTTCCGATGGGCTTGCAGTTTTCGATTACCGCGATCGGCTCTATGATAATGCAGGCGGCCAACAACGCGCTTGGAACCGTTTACGTTTCGGCCTTTAGCGCGGCCTCAAAGATAAAGCAATTCGCCATCTCGCCCTTTGACGCGCTGGCAGCCTCGGTTTCCACCTTCGCAAGCCAAAATTACGGCGCCCACAAATTTGACAGAATCAAAAAAGGCTTTGCGCAAGGCATCGCCGCCGGAACCCTTTTGGGCGCCGCGCTCGCCGTTCTTTTGATTTTCTTTGGAAGGCAGCTTTCGATGATTTTTATTTCCGCAAAGAACGCGGACGTTTTGGACGCTTCGCAAAAGTTCCTTTTTATAAGCGGCTTTTTTTATTTGGTGATTCCATTCTTGAACGTGTCGCGCCTTACGGTGCAAGGCTTGGGCTATTCCAACCGCGCGATATTTTCGGGCGTCATAGAAATGCTCGCCCGAATTTTTGTAAGCTTCGCGCTTGTGCCGACGATGGGTTGGACCGCGATTTGTTTTTGCGACCAAGCCGCGTGGGTCAGCGCGACCTTCTTTATATTTTCGTACTGCCTTTATTTAATCGGACGCTTGCAAAAAGAGGCGCGATAAGGACAAAGGAGCCGCGCAAAAAGTCGATTTTTACAGGCAGGCCAAGACGCGCCCATTCTTCCTTTATCGTGTTGCTCACGCTGGGCATTCCTTTTTTGCGGAAGAGGGAGCTTTCCCATTCAAGCCCTTGGGAGCGGATTTTTCCGCCGTGATTTTTGCCAAAGGCGCGGGCGACAGAGATTACGTCGCCGGTCTTTAGGCCGCTTATTTCAAACGAAGAGCGCTCTGCCTTGTACAAAATTTGCTTTCCGCAAAGCCATGCGTCCGGCGCGATTTTTGTTCCGAACAAATTGTAGATTGACAAAAAGTGGTCGGGCCTGCCGCCCGCGCCGCCAATTAAGGTGATGAAAGCCTTTTGGTCTTGCGACAGTTCTTTGTTTTGCGCCAACTCCCGCGCGCGTTTTAGCGCAAGCTCGGTGTCGGTGTCGTCCTTGTAGCTGGGGGAGCGTTCTATTATCGCCGAATCGTATTCGTTCAAAATTTTTTTGTCGCTTATCGAATCAAAGTCGCCCAAGATAAGACTTGGCGAAAAATCGTAAAGGCCATTAAAATGTTTTTTGTAGGCGCGGAGCGTTTCCAAGCCCGAATCAGCGGCGATCACCGCGTTCGGCTTTTGTCCTTCGGCCAGAATGTTTTTAAAGTAGGCCGCCGCCTCGCTTGGCTTTGGCGCCTCTCCGCCTGTGAACACGATTATTTGCATGTCATAATTCTAGCGCAAAATTGCGAAAAATGATATAGTTGTTTTGGAAACAGCGCGATGCAAAAAATAAAGATTCCGAAAGAACTGCAAAAAATGAATTCTCTCTTTGAGGAGGCGGGCTTTGAGGCTTACCTTGTGGGCGGAGCCGTCCGCGACGAGTTTATGGGAAAAGGAGCCCATGACTGGGACGTGGCCACCAACGCCAAGCCCGAAGAAGTCATTACAATTTTCCATCGCGTCATACCGACCGGAATCAAGCACGGAACTGTCACCGTTCACTTTATGAAGCAAGCGATAGAAGTGACCACCTTCCGAACAGAAAGCGATTATTCCGACGGCCGCCACCCCGACAAGGTTGAGTACGCGGGCCATATAGAAGAAGACCTTAGCCGCCGCGACTTTACGATGAACGCGATGGCGGCCAGCCTCAAGGACGGCCATATTGTAGACCCTTACGGCGGAGCGGAAGACATACAAAAAAAGACGATCCGCGCGGTCGGCCAGCCAGTAGAGCGCTTTATGGAAGACGGCCTCCGCCCGGTGCGCGCCGTCCGCTTTGCCTCGCAGCTTGGCTTTAAGATAGAAGAAAACACTTGGGCCGCCATTTTGCGCGAAGACATTTTAAAAAAGTCGGCCGGCATTTCGTTGGAGCGCTTTAGGGACGAGTTTTGCAAAATTCTTTTGTCGCCCGTTCCGTCTGTCGGCCTTAAGCTTTTGGAAGAAAGCGGCTTGCTAAAAATTTTTGTCCCGGAACTCTTGCAAGGCCGCGGCTGCGTTCAAAGCGACGGGAGGGGCTTTCACAACTTTGACGTTTTGGACCACAACTTTTACGCTTGCGACGGCGCCGTCTTGCGCGGCGCTTTCGAGGCTTGCGACAAGTTTAGTTCTGGCGGGGCTTCCGACTCTTCTGAACAATCTCCGGCGGAGCGCTTGTTGATCCTGCGTCTGGCCGCGCTCTTTCACGACGTGGCAAAGCCTTCGTGCAAGCGCGCCGAAGCCGGCAAGATTACTTTTTACAACCATGAAATTGCCGGAGCCAAAATGGCGCGCGGAATTTTGGTCCGCCTAAAATTTTCAAACGCGCAAATCGACGCCGTCTGCCATTTGATAAAAGAGCACATGTTCAACTACGAAAGCTCTTGGTCTGACGCGGCCGTCCGCCGTTTTGTCCAGCGGGTGGGCGCGGAAAACATCGACGCGCTTTTTGACCTTCGCCTTGCCGACATTTACGGAATGAAGCGCGTCGATGTTCGTCTGCACGACACGGCGGTTTGCGGAAAGCTTTTGGAGTTGCGCGAGCGCGTTGACGGCGTGTTGAGCCAAAAAAGCGCGATGGGCCTAAAGGACTTGGCGGTGAACGGCGGCGACTTGATAAAGATCGGAATCCCCGCAGGAAAAAAGATGGGCGCCGTCCTTAACGAGCTCTTTGAGGCTGTCACCGACGATCCAGCCATGAACAACCGCGACCCGCTCCTTGCGCTCGCCAAAAATCTTTGGGAAGAAAAATACTCAGCGCTTTAAACCGTTCCTTCCGCCAAAACTAAAACCGTTCTAGCCGAAAGGACAATCGCTGTTGAAAGCAAAATGCAAATTATATAGAAAACTAATGTGATTATCTTTTTTGTGAAAGTGAATTTTGACAAAATTGAGTCCAAGACCATAAAAATCGTGGCTAAAATCGACGCGAAAATCAAAGTGATCGACAAATAAATAAGGCTCTGCAAAATAAAGGCTTGGCTTTGGTCCAAAAATTCCTGATTGTTTCCGGCAATGTACAAAAGCGCCAAAGAAACGACCAGCATAAAGGAAAAAACGGCCATGCGGAAAAAGATTTTTTGCATCAAGTAGACAAAGGGAGCCAAGCGAAGTTTTGAAAATTTAATTTGCATCTTGAATTTTATACCGAATTTCCATTATAATTTCAATATGAAAAAAAGAACTTCCTTTTTTTGGTCTCTCTTAATTTTGCTTGCCTTTGCGGGCTTTGTTTTTTACACAGGTTGGACACAGTTCAAGGTTGATTCAGGCAATGTGGGAATTGTCGTTTCAAAGACAGGCGGAGTCAATCCAAATCCAATCACGCACGACAAATTTTCTTGGTCCTGGGAATTCCTTTTGCCCACAAACGCCCGCGTAGTGAACTTTACTCCAAAAACATTAAGCTTTCAAAAATCATCTTCCGGCCTTTTGCCAAGCGGAGCCGAATACTCAAAGGTTTATAATGGCGAGGCGGACTTTTCTTATTCTTTTGATTTTACAATCGAAGCAAAAGCCTCTTTGGACCAGATTTGCGCCTTGCTAAAAGCGGGCGAAATCAAAAGCCAAGACGACTTGGAAAAATTCTTGGAGCGTAAGGCCGAAAATTTCGCCAGTCTTGCCGCGCAAAAAATTCTTTCGGCATCCCTTTCTGGCCAAGAGGTTGATTTTTCAAAAGCCCAAAGCCTTGCCGAAGAGGCCGCAAAAGACGCTTCTGAAATTCAAGCTGTTACCATTAAAAAGTTTTCCGTTCCGGACTTTGCCTTGTATAAAAAGGCCGCCGCCTCATACGAAGCGTACGCAAAGACGTTGAGCGAAGCCGCTGCTAAGAACGCTCAAAAAGAAGCGGAAGAAAGCTCTCGCTTTAAGACAACGATGCAAAAGATGGAAAGCCTTGGCGAGACCCTTAAAAAGTATCCGGAACTTTCCGACATGATAAAAAATTCAGACAACATAAACAAGACTTTGCAAACGATAGATTCGATAGAGTAGCGCGGGGAACGGAATTTTATGGAAAAAAGAGTGTACGCCGCGCGAGGCGCGATTTTTGCGGAAAACACAAAAGAGTCGATACAGGAAAAAGCCGTAAAGCTTTTTAACGCCGTCGTCGAAAAAAACGGAATAACAAGCGATGACGTCGTTTCATTGCAGTGGACTCTGACGAAAGACTTGGACTCGATGAATCCAGCCACCGCCTTGCGCCTTGGAAAGCCCTTGATTCAAGTCAACGAGATTCCGCTCTTTTGCTCGCAGGAAGCCTTTATCCAAGGCGGACGAAGCGGCGTGATTAGAATGATGCTTACCGCATACATGAGCCATAAGCCGGTTCATATATTCTTGGACGGAGCCGAGGTCTTGCGCCCGGATATTTCAAAATGAAGATTTGGATGGTCGCCCGCGAATACGCGGGAATCGCCGAAGCCGGCGGCGTAAAAAATGTAATTTGCTCTCTTGCCGAAGCCTTGGCGAGGCAGGGCCACGAGGTTAGGTGCTTTGTTCCTTTTTACGGCTGCGTGAACCCGCAAAGCCTCGGCACTTTCATGCAAAACAAATACAGCTCGGTCGTGGAATCAGCCGGCGAAAAGTACGCCATCTCTTATTCGACCGGATTTTTGAACGGCGTTCAAATAATTTTGGTCGGCGCCCAGTGCTTTTGGGCCAAGCAAAACGTTTACACTTATTGCGCCGCCGACTTGCAAATCTTTCCTGACTGCAAAATAGGCGAGGGTTACGCCGACCAGCATTTGATGAACACTGTTTTTGAAAAGGCGATTTTGGCTTTTGGTGAAGAGTACTGTTCAAAAGAAGACTCTCCGCAAATCGTTCATTGCCACGACGCGTGCGCGGCAGCCTTGCCTGCGATAATCAATTGCTATAAGAATCATTCCTTTGACAAGACAAAGTATGTCGTCACAATTCACAACGCCGGCCCATACTACCACCACGAGTTCAAGGACGTTGACGAGGCTTATTTTTACACGGGAATTAAAAGAGAGATTCTTGAAAAGGCAAAGAACGGAGAAAGGGTCGAGCCTTATTTGCTTGCAAGCCAGTTTGGCGCTTTGACAACAGTTTCTCCGGACTACGCCAAGGAACTTTGCGATCCCAACAATCCCAATACCGACGGACTTTCGAAAATTTTCGCCGAGCGAAAAATTCCCATTTTGGGAATCACTAATGGTTTTGACATCGCCCGCTACGAGCCGGAAAATGCAAACGCCTCGCGCCTGCCTTATGAATACAGTCCGGAAAAACTTGACCTTGAGGGCAAATACAAGACAAGAAAATATTTTTTGGAAAAAATCGCCTGCCGCGACGCCCCTGAAATTAACGGAATGCCAAGAAGCGGCTACTTGGACGGCGAGGGAAGGGTGTACTTTGCCTACCACGGCCGCCTTGTAAGGCAAAAGGGAATCCTGCTTTTGCTTGACGCCGCGCGCGAATTGCTAAAGAAAGTTCCCGAAGCGCGCCTTGTCATAAACGGCCAGGGAGAAGAAGAGTTAAAGGAAATGTGCTCGGCTTTTGCCAACGAGTTTAGGGGAAAGGTAGTCTTTTATTACGGCTACGAAAAGGCCATGAGCCGAATGTTCACCGCGGCGGCAGACTTTGCCCTTTTGCCCAGCGAGTTTGAGCCATGCGGAACAGAAGACTTTATCGCCCAGATTTACGGAACTATTCCCGTGGCGCACGCAACCGGCGGCCTAAAGAAAATCCTTAACGGAAAGACAGGCTTTTTGTACGAGCCCAACACGCCAGAACGCTTGGCCGCCTTGATGGCGGAGCTTTCGCAAAAAAAGCTTAAGAACGCAAAGTGCTACGACAAAATAATCCAAAAGGCCGCAAGGCATCTTAAGGAAAAATATTCCTGGAAGAACGTCGCAAAGGAACAGTACGAGATTCTTTATTGGGAATTGATGTTCGGCAAGCAACGCTAACGCGCAAGCCGCGCTAGTTCTTGAACTTTCTCCCCGAATTCATTATAATTCTTTAACTTATACTTTTTAATGGGGAAAACAATGAAACGCAGACTCGTGACCTCGGCATTGCCGTATGTAAATAACATTCCACACTTAGGAAACTTGATTCAAATGCTCAGCGCGGACGTTTACGCGCGCTTTTGCCGAAGCCGGGGCTACGACACCCTTTATGTTTGCGGAACCGACGAATACGGAACCGCGACCGAGACAAAGGCGCTGGAGGAGAAAAAGACTCCGCGCGAGCTTTGCGACTACTACTTTAAGGAACACACAAAAATCTACGACTGGTTCCACATCGACTTTGACATTTTTGGCCGCACATCGAATCCCGAATGCACAGAGCGCACACAAGAGCTTTACAAGGACTTGGAAAAGAACGGCCTCATCGTTGAAAAAACAAACACCCAGCTTTACTGCCCCAAGTGCCAGCGCTTTTTGGCCGACCGCTACGTTCACGGCGTTTGCCCCAAGTGCGGAAGCGACAAGGCGCGCGGAGACCAGTGCGACGACTGCGGAAGCCTTCTTGATCCGATTGAATTGAAGGAGCCAAAGTGCTCAACTTGCGGCGCGACTCCCGAGCCAAAAGAGACCAAGCACCTTTACATAAACCTTCCGGCCATCAGCGACAAGTTGAACGAATGGATGGAAAAAACTAGCGCCGAAGGAAAGTGGAGCGACAACGCGATCAACATCACAAAGGCCTGGATTCGCGACGGCCTCAACGAAAGGGCCATCACCCGCGACTTAAAGTGGGGCATTCCCGTTCCCCGCGAAGGCTACGAAAACAAAGTATTCTACGTTTGGTTCAACGCTCCGATCGGATACATCTCGATTACCCAGCAGCTTGCCAACGAACTCAAGGCCGCCGGAAAAGATTCCTTTGACTGGCAGTCTTGGTGGCAGCCCAAGGACAAGGACGTGGAATTGTTCCAGTTTATCGGAAAGGACAACATTCCCTTCCACACGGTGATTTTCCCGTGCACGCTTTTGGGAAGCGGCCGCGACTGGACAAAGCTTTACCACATGAGCTCGACTGAATACTTGAATTACGAGGACGGAAAATTCTCAAAGAGCCGCGGAGTGGGCGTTTTTGGAAGCGACGCGATTGAGACAGGCATTCCCGCCGACGCTTGGCGCTTTTACATTTTCTACAACAGGCCCGAAAAGCAGGACTTCCAGTTCACTTGGAAGGACTTCCAGGAAAAGCTTAACTCGGAACTTGTCGGAAATTTGGGAAACCTTGTCAACCGAACTCTCTTGTTCGTAAACAAGTACTACGAGGGAAAAATCCCTTCCGCGCCCGTCGACGAGGAGTTGTGGGCCAAGGTCCGCGCTCTTGAAGAAAAAATCACAGACAACATGGAATGGGCAAACCTTAAGGACGCCTTCCGCCAAATGTTCGAGATCGCGGACATTTGCAACAAGGCTTTCCAAGCGGCGGAGCCATGGAAGGCGCGCAACGACGACCCCGCCAAGGCCGAAAAGCTCATTCACAACCTTTGCTATGTAATCAAAGACTTGATGATAATGGCCCACGCCTTTATGCCCCAGTACACGCAAAAAGTCATGGGCTATTTTGGAAAGACCATAAAGGAAAGCCGCATAGGACAGCCCACGCTTGAGGGCTTGGATTGGTCCGACTTGGGCAAAATGGAAGGCTTGGACAAGCTTGGCCCGACAGAGGTTTACTTCACTCCGATGGACAAAAAGGCCATGGAAGCCTTTAGGGAAAAATTCTCAGGAAGCCAAAAGGAACGAAAGGAAGGCGGACAAAAGAAAGAGCAGGCCAAAAAGGCCGCCAAAGAAGAGCCGGCTCCCTTGCCGCCCGCTGAGCAGCCCGCGCACTTCAACAAGAACATCGAGCTTCGCGTGGCCAAAATCCTTAAGGTTGACAACAACCCCGAGGGCGACAAATTGTATGTCGAGACCATGGATGACGGAAGCGGAACAGAGCGCATAGTCCAGTCCGGCCTTCGCCAATACCTTAAGCCCGAGGACTTGATTGGAAAGAACATAATTTTGGCGGCCAACTTGGCTCCGCGAAAAATGCGCGGAATCGAAAGCCACGGAATGCTCCTCGCCGCCGACTACAAGGACGCGGACGGAAAGGATTGCGTCGAAGTTTTGACCGCGCCTTGGGCCAAACCCGGCGACCCGGTAATTTTGGAAGGCGCCGACCCGGCCTTTAAAAAGCCCGACGTCATCGACATCGACACTTTCTGCGCGGTCGAAATCAAGACCGTAAACAAGAGTGTCCAAATCGGCGGCGTCAACTTGACAGTTGCCGGAAAAGCCATCACGACTGACTTCACCGTCAACGGAGACATCCACTAATTGTTCGGCGCCACTGTTCAAAAGCTGGAATTTTCTCCAAGCGGAAACGACGGCTCGTTTTTGCAAACTCCCTTTTGGGGCCTCTTTAAGTCCCGCCACGGCTGGAACTTGATTCGGGCCCGCGCCTCTTTTAGCGAGGAGAATCTTTCGCAAAAGCAATTTGACTTTTCGATTTTAGTCCGCTCCTTCGCCAAGGGCTTTTTTAGCCTGGCCTACGTTCCGCTTTTTCCAAACGCGGAACTATTGAAAGCGGTAGGAGCGAACGACAGCGCCGGCTCGAAAGAGGGCGGCCGAAAGTTCTTGCTCTTGCTTGAAGAAATCGCCCAGGCGGCAAAGGCCTTGCTCCCCAAAAACACAATTTGCGTCCGCTTTGATCCAGCCTTGGAATTCGCGACTCCCCAAGAAAGGGACGCCTTTGTAAAGGAAGCCTCCCGCGTCAAAAAAGCGGCCGCCAAAAAAAACGCGGTGGACATACAGCCGCCCGACACGACACTGGTTGACTTGACTCGGACAGAAGAAGAAATTTTAGCCGCCATGAAAAACAAGTGGCGCTACAACATAAAGCTCGCCCAAAAAAAAGGCGTTGTCGTAGAAAAAACATCTGGAAACGCCCTTAACTTGTCTGATTTTGTAGACATTTTTTACGATTTATACAAGGTTACAAGCGCCCGCGACGGCATCGCTATGCACGCAAAGGCCTATTACAAGGACTTGCTTGAGCTTTCGGCCCAAGAGGCGAAAAAAAATTGCGACGTTCCCCAAGTGAACCTTTACGTCGCCAAGCACGAGGGAGACAATTTGGGCGCCATTATGACGCTTTTTTCCAAGACCGAGGCGGTTTATCTTTACGGCTGTTCCTCCAACGAAAAAAGAAATTTAATGCCAAACTTCCTTTTGCAGTGGACGGCGATGCAGGACGCAAAGGCATACGGAAGCAAATACTACGACATGTACGGCATGCCGCCCACGGACGACCCCAGCCACCCGATGCACGGCCTTTATCTTTTTAAGACCGGCTTTGGAGGGCGGAACGTTCACCGCGCCGGAACTTGGGACGTTCCCCTAAAAGGAATATATAAGCTTTGCGTCCTTGCGGAAGGCGC
This sequence comes from Treponema sp., assembly GCA_016290995.1. Lineage (GTDB taxonomy): Bacteria > Spirochaetota > Spirochaetia > Treponematales > Treponemataceae > Treponema_D. The sequence continues at coordinate 32,267 of JAEEVR010000004.1, forward strand.
CAGAGCTTTTTGGCATAAAAAAGTATTGAAGAAAATTCGCGGACGGTGACATATGAACATGGAATGCTTTATTTTGGGCTGCGGCGGAATGATGCCGCTCCCTTACAGACATCTTACATCGGCTCTTTTGCGTCGCGACGGAGACCTCTTTTTGTTTGACGGAGGCGAGGGAACGCAAGTGTCGCTCCGCCGCCTGAACTTAAAATGGAAAAAGATAAACGCGATTTTTGTAAGCCACACCCACGCCGACCATGTCACGGGCCTTCCTGGAATCATGATGCTCAGCGCGCAAGTTGAGCGAAGCGAGCCCCTTTACATTTACGGTCCGCCAAAAATCGCCGAGTACATCGAAACCAGCCGAAAAGTTTTGGACATGTACATAAACTATCCTGTCGTAGTGAAAGAAATCACCGCGCCTTGCGTCGTCCACAAAGAAAAGGACTTTCAAGTGCGAGCCTTTCCGCTTGACCACACAAAGGTTTGCGTAGGCTACACTTTGGAAGAGTTTGACAGGCCCGGCGAGTTCAATCCAAAAGCGGCCGCCGACTTAAAGGTTCCCTGCGGAGCCCTTTGGTCAAAATTGCAAAGCGGCCACGAAGTCACGGCCAGCGACGGAACTATAGTAAAGCCGGAACAAGTTCTTGGACCTTCGCGCAAGGGCCGCAAGTTCAGCTACGTGACCGACACCCTTTACCTTGACTCAATCGCCAAGGAAGTGTCGGGCTCTGACCTCCTTCTTTGCGAGGGAATGTTCGAGGACGCGCTTCTTGACCAGGCAAAAGAAAAAAAGCACATGACTGCAAAGCAAGCCGCGACAATCGCCCGCGACGCAAGCGTAAAGAAAATGGCGATGATCCATTACAGCCCCCGCTACACAGACAAGGAGCTTTCTATCTTGGAAGGCGAGGCGCAAGAAATTTTCCCGCAAGCGATTCTTGGCCGCGACCGAATGCGCTTTGAAATTCCTTACGAGGATTGACGGAACGGCTTATGATCCGAGCCCTTTCTTTTTGCAAATTCTATTCCTCCGCAAAAAAGAGCGCTTGCAAGGATATAAACTTTGAGGCCCAGCGCGGAAAGACAACCGTTCTTCTTGGCCCCAACGGAGCGGGAAAAAGCACGCTATTAAAGGCCTTGTGCGCCCAGCATTACGCGACAAGCGGGCAGGTTCTTGCGGAACGGAACGACGGCGCGGTATTTGACGCGGCGCAAAATCCCCAAGAAGTCAAGGCTATTACAGGCTTTGTGAGCGAAGTTCCCGCGCTTTACGACGACTGGACTGTCCAAGAATTTTTGGAAGCCTGCGCCGCCTTGCGAGCGACGGAGAGCGTAGGCAAGCCTAAGACTGCGGCTGAAACGAAAATTGGCAGCAAGACCAAGATTGCGGCCGCCGCCCAAAAAGCCGCGCGCCTTTGCAAGCTTGAAACTGTCCTAAACCAAAAAATATCATCGCTAAGCCACGGCTACAAGCAGCGCGTAAACTTTGCGCAGGCGCTGGTCCACGATCCGCAAATCTTAATCCTAGACGAACCGGCCACCGGCCTTGACCCGGAACAAATTCGCGAAATGCGCGAACTTGTTCAAAGCCAAAAAAAAGGCCGCGCCATAGTTTTTTCAACGCACATAATCCAAGAGGCCCAAGCTCTTGCCGACGCTATTTACATTATAAAAGACGGTTCTGTCGCGGCTTTTGGAAGCCCGGCCGAACTTCTAAAGAAAAGCGGCAAGAGCAGCCTGGAAGACGCCTACCTTTTCTTTGTCGCGACTGGCGCGGCCTCAACCGATTCAAGTCTTGCGTCCGATTCCGGCGCTACAAACGATTCCGCGACTAAAACGCCCGGGCCGGAAACTGCTGGGCCAAGCAAAACGACGGCGGCCGCTTTTTTTCGCTTGGTAAAAAAAGAGCTTTTCGCCTACGCGATAAATCCTTTTTACTGGATTGCGGCCGCCTTGTTCGCGCTTTTTTCTTCGGCGGCTTTTTTCTTTGGGACAAGATTTTTTGTGCAAGGCCTTGGAAGCGCGTCCTTGTCGCCGTTCTTTTTGGCGATGCCTTACATTTTGTCGGTTTTGATTCCGGCTTTTTGCATGAATATAAAGGGCCGCGTCTTTGACCAAACGCTTCCATTTGGCGAGTTCGCTAAAGTTGGCGCTAGGCTTTGCGCGGCGATGGTCTTGTTTTTGCTTTACTTGCTTGGAACGCTTTTGGTCCCGATATGCGTCTCATTTTTTGGGAGCGTGGACTTTGGCGCGGCCTTTACGGCTTATCTTGGCCTTTTGTTTTTCGCCATGGCGTCAACCGCTTTTTGTCTTTTTTTGTCTTGCCTTTTTGAAAATCGCGCCGCGTATTTTGCCTTTGCAGTCATCGCCTTGTCTGCGATAAATTTTTCGCACAATATTTTAAATTACGTTCAGCTTTCGGCCGGCCTTAGCGACGCGATCCGTTCCATAAGTTTTGCTTGGCGCTTTGATTCCGCCTCAAAGGGAATCTTGGACACAAGGGATTTGGCGTCGTTTGCTTTGTGGGCGCTTGTCTTTTTGCTTTTGGCTGTTTATGTTGTTGAACGGAACAAGGGCAAAAAATTTTTTTTCAAGAGAAACGCCTTTCGTTCCTGGACAGTAATTCTTGTCTTTGTTTTTTTGTTTTTGGACGCAGGCCGCGTCTACGCTCGCTTGGATTTTAGCGCGGGAAAAAACTACACTCCGTCAGAACGCACAAAAACCTTGCTTTCGCAAGCGCAAGAAAGGGTTAGGATTTCTTACTACCGTTCCGCGGAATTGCTAAAGCTCTATCCGCAAGTAAAGGACGTGGGCGACTTTTTGCGCTCCCTTTCTTATTCGTGCAAGAACGTTTCATACACGGAACTTGACGCAGGAAGCGCCGCCGCCCAAAAAACTTTGAACGAACTTGCCGTTCAGCCTTTTCAAATGCAAAATCAAAAAGGCAACTCGCTGGAATACATCAACGCATATTCAGTTGTCGTGATTGACTACATGGACAAAAGCCTTTACTTGCCCGCGGCCTTTTCGACATTCGGCCTTGAATACGACTTGAATTTGCGCTTGGACTACTTGCTAAGACAAAAAAGCCGCCGCGCCTATCTTCTTTGCGCCAACGGAATGAGTTTGCAAAAAGATTACAAGAGCACCATTGATTGGCTTAACTTGGAAGGCTTTGAGACAATTGCCTTAAAGCCCCAAGACTTGCGTTTGACTAGTTTGGACAAGACGATTCCCCTGGCGCTCTTTGGAACAAAAGATTTGGACCCGGAAGGCGCGGCGGCGATTTTTGATTTTGCGGGCGACGGCGGAGCGCTTTTGGTTATGGCAAGCCCTTACACGGTGAACGTAAACGGCGACTGGTCTTTGAAAAAAAACAAGCTGGATTATATGCTTCCGATTTTGGAACGATTTGGAATTTCCTTTAACGATTCTCTGGCGGCCGACCTTTCTTGCGTCCGCGCGAATTTTTATTCCGCCGACAAAAACGAAGGGATGGGCGGGCAGGGCTCCGGCGAAAACAAGTCAGTCAATTATCCGCTTTGGATAAATCTTTTGCCGCAAGAAGGCGCTCCTTACGGCGCCAACGTTTTTTGGGCAAGCCCGCTTTCTTTGGACAAGACAAAGGCCCAGCCGCTTTTGACTTCAAGCCCAGCCTCTTGGCGCTTTTTGCCTGACAAAAAAAATCCTGATTTGCTCTTTGACACAAATCCCTTTACCGTTCCCAAGACCGCCATCGCCGATCCTTTGGTTCAAAAAGAAGAAAGCGTTCTTGCCGCGCGAACTTTGGACAAAAAAATAATAGCGATAAGCGGCGACTTGTTCGCAAACGATTTGCTTTTGTCGCTAAGCGGCGGAGAGACTGGCGACTTTAGGAACTTTAATTATTTGACGACAAGCCTTTTGGAATTGTCGGGCGAAAGCGACATGGCCGCGTTAAAGAACAAGGGAGCGGCTGACTTTTCTTTGTGGAAGATCAGCTCCGCGCAAGAATGGCAGGCGGCCAAAAACTTGTCGCTCTTGTTGAACTTTGCCGCGTTGCCGCTTGCGCTTTTGATTTTGATGGCGGTCTGTTTTGCGCGAAGGAAGGTTGCGCGATGAAAACAAAAGCCTTTTCGTTGTTAAAAAAATATCGCCTTCAAATTTTGTTAGCCGCGCTTGTCGCGCTTTATTTTATTTCCGCTCCCAAAAAAGAAAAGTCTTTTACGACAGCCATATTGAATCCCAAACATTCCGTTCAAAAAATAGTCCTTGGAAATTTTGACCAGGGAAAGCTTGTCTTGCAAAAGACAGGCTCCTTTTGGCTTGGACAAAAAGAAGCCGCCGACAACAAAACGCTTTTTTTTGCAAGCGACTCTGTCTTGATCGAAAGCTTTTTGTCAGTCTTAAAACGCCTTGCGACGGTTTACGAAATTTCTGACAGAAAAAGTCTTAAGGCTTACGGCTTGGAAAAGGGCGGCTCCTTTTTTCTTGAACTTTATGATGGTGAAAAATCGGTCTTGACGATAATTTTTGGAAGCGTGGACTCAGCCCACAGGCTTTTCTTTTTTGTTCCTGAACGTGAGAAAATATTTTCGATTGATTCAGACGCGCTGGCTCCTTATTTAACCGCAAGCGCAAACCATTGGGCCAACCCGGAAATCTTTCCAAAAGAAATTGTAGGAACTGACAAAAAATACAGGCACGCAAAGCTCGCGTCTTTGCAGGGCCAGCCCCTTTTGGCTGACAACTTTAATTGGTCTGACGCGCAAGTGAAAGATTATGACTCTGGCGACGGAAACGACTACAAGGCTTTTTTCTTGCCGACAACTCAAGGCGATTATTATTGCCGCTTGCAAGTCCAGCCCAGCGCCCAAAGGCCGCAAGAAGAAAAGGACGCCTTAAAGAAAATCAACGCCGTCTTTATGGCCAGCGCTTGGACGGTTGAGCGCGTTTTAGCCGGCGACTAAGGCGTGAAACAAAAGCGCGGCCGCGTTATAGGCCAAATGGGCGACAAAGGGCGGCCAAAGGCTTTTTGATTTTACAAAAGAAATTCTTAAAATTATTCCGCAAATCAAAGCGTTAAAAAGCGCCAACATTCCTTGGTACCTGTGCGAAAAGGCAAAAAATAAAACCGCGGCCGCTTCCGCCAACCAAAAAAGCGCGGGATGGTTTTTGGATCGCGCGATCGTTCCAAGAGCCTTGGGCAGATAAAGGCGGTAAAGGCACTCTTCGTAAAAGGCGCTTGAGAAAAGAATAAAAGCGCAGCAAAGAAACTCCAGAAAATTTGACGGAAGGATTATGCTTTCCAAGTCGGAACGTTTTAGCGCCTGGGCGGCCAGCTCAAAAAGCGCGGCGCAAAGGGCCAGACAGCCGAATGTCAAAAGGCACTTTCCGCTATAGTCCGCGGCCTTCCAAAGCAAGGCTTTTTGACCGTCATTTTGGCCTTGCGGTTCGCTTTTTCTTTGAAAGCGCTCCTGAAAACACAAAAAAAGGGCCAAAAGCAGGTTGGGAAGGATAAAAAAATTGAATTTTGAGAAATCAATGGTCAAATTGTCCGAAAAATTGACAAAAAGCGGGGGAATAACAAAAATCAACAATATTAAAGAAAACTGTAGAAAAAAATTCATTTTTGTCATATAATATTATGGTTAGAGGATTTTTGTGTCAATACTTATTGTTGCTTTAGGCGTTCTAGTTTTACTCTTGGCTGTTTGGCTTTTAAAGACCTTTTCGACAAAAATTAATTTTTTTGCCACGGGCCTTGATCAAAAATTTTCTTTGGGCGAAATTTCAATTTTGTGGAAGCTTGCAAAAATTGTCGAGCTTGAGGAGCCTGAAGCGCTCTTTGTTTCCACGCACGCCCTTACGCGCTGCATCACAAACCTTATCGAGACGTCAAAGCGCGACGGAACGGACCAAGCGCTTGAGACGCAAAACTTTTTGGCAAAGCTTTACAAGTTTAGGACTAAGATTGAATTGGCGTCCGAAAACAAGCGCGGCCTTGAGTCCAGCAAGGCGCTTTCAAACGGCCAAAAGCTCCGTCTTATCTTAAAGGGAAGCGGAGTTTTCGCCTCGCGCATTTTAAACAATTCCCGCGACTTGATCATCACGATTCCAATTCAAGACGGAAGGATTAAGATTCCGCCTGAGGATTGGAAGGACAAAGAAATAAGCGTTTACCTATGGAGAAAGGGCGACGCGGGCTATGTTTTTGATACTAAGGTTTTGGCTTCTGGAATTTTCTTGGGCCAAAACGTTTTGTACTTGGCTCATTCCAACAACCTTTTCCGCGCGCAAAAGAGAAAGTCTATCCGCACCCAATGCCACATTCCGGCCCATCTTTACATCATAAAGGAAACTGTAACCGAGTACGCGCAAGTTGAGACGGCGCCCGGCTTTAAATGCTTTTTGGAAGACATCAGTTCTGACGGAGCGTTGATCCGCGTGGGCGGAAAGGGCGTAAACAACATACAAGTCAAGCTTCAGTTTGAAATTGACGACACCTTGATTCTTATGTACTGCTTGGTTCGTTCCGTAGAATACAACTCGGCAAACAACCAAAGCCGCCTGCATTTGGAATGCCTGCACATCGAGCCAACGATGCGAAACGCTATTTTGTCATTCGTTTACAAAGTTTTGCCGGAAGACCAAAAGAACGCCGAAGTCGCTTTGACGCAGCTTGAGGATGAGCAGAAAGCCGACGACAAAAAGGCCGCTGAGGAAGCCGGAATAAGCATTCCAGAAACTTCTGCAGAGCCTGTTACCGAAAGCCCGGAAAGTAGTTATACTATAGAGATACCAACTGCGATTGATCCTGAATTTTTGAACAAAGAATCGCAGGGCGCGACGGAGGAATGACAATATGTTTAAAGACGTAAAAAAAGCGCTTGTTTTATTTATTCTCGCTCACGCGGCGTTTTTTTGCTTCGCTCAAAACAGCGCTCCGGCTAAAGAGGAAATTAAATTCGCAAAAGGAAACATAAACGACAAGATCGCGGCCGTAAAAAGTTCCGGCGATTCGGCTTTGGCAAAAAAAGCCGTTGACTTTGTTGTTGAAAACGCCTTGCTTTTAAAGGGCGACCGCGATTTGGCCGGTCTTGCCGTTGCGGGAATCCTTTCATATCCTGTTGAAGAAAGCAAAAAAAATCCCCATGCGGTTTTGCAAGACTTTTCGGACGTTTTTTACGGAGTTGACGACATTAACGTAAGGGTCAGCGTTTTGGAAAAAATCGCCGCGATCTACGCTCAAAAAGAAGACACTGATTGGACGGCCTTTGTCAACGGCTACTTGTCGCAAAAACTTGCAGGCGGCGGCTCGGCTGACGAAACCGTTAAAAAATCAATTTCAACCCTTGGCGTTGTTGGAAACGGTTCGTCATTCAACATTTTGTATTCAATCTTGCGAAAGCCGATTTGGTCCGAGCTTGACAAAGATGTTTCGGCCTCCCTTGCAAAAATCGCCGACAAATCCCTTAACGAGATTTTTGACGCGGTTGACAAGGCGGACTTAGTTGAACTTAAACTACTATCTAAAATTTTTATTAAAAACGACTCAATTTCTCCCGCTTTAAGGGCGGAAATTGCAGAAAAAACATTAAACAGGTCTATGATAATAGAGGGAACTTCTTCGCATTCGCAGGACTTGGCTCTTTTCCAATTGGAAATGGTTCAAGTCTTGGCGGACAACAAGTGGACCCGCGCCAGCGACTTGGCAAAAAATTATTTTAACGTTGCAAAACTTGCATATAACGGAAAGTACTTGAACTCACAACAGTGGACAAAAGCGATCTCTTGCGTTGAAGCCTTGGCTTCTCGTTCAGCGGTTCTTCCGTTCACTGAATACTTGGATCAAATGAACAAGGCGCAAGAAGCGGGCAATTCTCCCGACAAGACTGTGGTTCTTGCCATCATCAACGCGTTGGCCGAACTTGGCGACAAATCCTCGTTTGACTCATTGCTCTATGTAACGTATGTAAAAGATTATCCAGAGGAGGTTGCCGTTGCGGCTCGTAACGCTCTTACGAGACTAAAATGGTAGACGCTCTAAAGAACAATTTTCTCTTATTGCCGGCAATAACGCTCGCGGTTCTTTTGTATGTTTTTATTCCAGTTCAAACGCAAAAGGCCGCGTCGTTTGTTTTTAACAGCCAAGAAGTTTCTTCGCTTGAGTGCCGCTTGCTTTCCGCTCCCGTAAAAGTTGGAAGCAAAAAAAAGTCTTATATGGTCAAGGCGGAATTGCTCAAGGCGTTCAAATCCGACGGAGGCGTGTCCAGCGCCAGCGGCGTCGCGCAAATTTTATTGCCCCTTGAACTTTGCGAAATATACCAGCCCGGAAAGCTTTATTCTTCTTGGCGCGGAAAAAAGATCGACTTTTTGTTGGACAAGGGTGCCCGTTGCGTCTTTAAGGTTAGGGAAGGAACGAAAGCTGACGCGGACGGGCAAATTTTTTTTAACGCGCAAAGCGTTTTGTCTTGTTCGTTCGCAAATGATTTTTTTGGCGGCCTCCAAAAAATCCGCGCTCTAAGCCGCTTGCATTTTACAAGATTGATGTACGCATGGGGGTGCGCGGGCGGCCTTTTGCTTGCCTTGCTTACCGGCTCTCGCTCTTACTTGGAGGACGAAAGCGCGCAAGCCTTTAAACTTGCGGGCCTTAGCCACATATTGGCCTTAAGCGGCATGCACCTTTCCTTGTTCAGCTCTATCGCCTTTGCGCTTGGAAAACGCTCCGTCGGAAAGCGCTTGGCTCCTTTTTTGGAACTGTGCGCGATATGCCTTTTTGTTTGGTTTGCCGGAAAGTCTCCGTCCTTGTTTAGGGCGCTTTTGTGTTCGGCGGCGGCGATAATTTTTGGCCTTTTAAGAATCCCAATAAAAAGCTCCCTAAATCTTTTGGCGCTTGTTTTTATCGTTCACATTTGCGCCTTTCCGGCGGACATGTACGAGCTTTCGTTTATGCTTTCGTACGGAGCGTTGACTGGGATTCTGGCCTTTAACGAGTTTGTGACAAAACCCTTGCTTGCCGCGCTTCCTTCCAACGCCGGAAAATCCTTGGGCCAGTCGGTCGGAGCGCAAGCGCTTACGATGCCGATTTGCGCCCGTTTTTTGGGAACGTTGGCGCCGGGAGGAATTCTTTCCAGCGCCGTCGTCTCGCCAATGGTTTCGATTTTCATTTACTTGGGCCTTGCATTTATAATCATCTCTTTTGTTTTTCCGTTTATGGCGCCAATTTGCGGCGGCGTTCTTTCTTTTGTTTATGGTTGGATAAAGAGGGCGGTCTTGCTCTTTTCCATGATTCCTTGCGTAAAGCTTTAAGAAGCGCTATAATTTTTTTTAATGAACGGAATTCCTGACTACAATTCGCCCGCGGAACTGAACGCCTTCCTTGAGTCAAAAGGAATGGCGATGCAAAAAAAATTCGGACAAAATTTTTTAATCAACGAAAGCGCCCGCAAGAAAATCGCCGCGTCTTTAGGCATTCAAAAAGGCGAGGCCGTTTGGGAAGTCGGACCCGGCCTTGGCGCGATGACAAAGGAGTTGGTTGATTTGGGCGCCAAAGTGACGGTCTTTGAAATCGACCGCGGCTTTGCGGCCTCTTTGCAGGATTTTTTTGCGCAAGAAATTTCGGCCCAAACTTTTGAGTTGGTCCAAGGCGACGTTTTAAAAACTTGGAAGCCTTATTTGGAAAAGAACGGAGAGCCAAAATATTTTTTTGGAAACCTTCCTTACAACATCGCCGCGGCTTTAATCGCCGACACAATTGAAGCCGGCGTCCGCTTTGAAAAATGCGCCTTTACCGTTCAAAAAGAAGTCGCCCAAAGGATGGCGGCAAAGCCTTCCAGCGAAGACTATTCAAGCTTTTCGGTCTTGTGCCAATGGGCCTACGACGTCAAAACAATCTGCGACTTGGGCCGCGCCAACTTTTGGCCAAGGCCCAACGTCGAGTCGCGCGCGGTCGTTTTTACAAAAAAGCAAGGCTTTCCCGGCTGCCAAAACATTGAGTTTTTTGTAAAAATGCAAAGGGCTCTTTTTGCAAGCAGGCGAAAAACAGTAAAGAACAATTTGACGAAATTTTTGTCCGGCTACAACTGTTCGGCCGACGCCGTTTTGGAAAAGGCCGGCATTGACGCCAATGTTCGCGCCGAAGCCTTGCCGATTCAAGAACTTTTGCGCTTGTCAGACGCAATCAATTTTTTTATAATAAAATCATGTCAATAAAAGATAATTTAATAAAGATAAAGGAAAATCTTCCCGCTGGCGTCGGCCTTGTCGCTGTAAGCAAATTCCATTCCGCGCAAGAAGTGATCGAGGCGATTCAAGCCGGTCAAAAAGTTTTTGGCGAAAATCGCGTTCAAGAAGCGGCCGCGAAATTTGACGAAGTAAAAAAATCATATCCAGACATTTGCCTTAGAATCATCGGACAATTGCAGCGCAACAAGGTAAAGGAAGCTGTTCGCGTGGCCGACGCGATCGATTCGGTTGACCGCCTTGAATTGCTTGACGAGATTGAAAAGCAGGCCGCGAAAATCGACAAAAAGATTGAGGTTTTGTTTGAGTACCATACAGGCGAGGAGTCAAAGTCAGGCTTTGAAGACAAGGCTTTGATTGTGGAAGCCTTGCAAAAAATCGAGGACGGAGTCTATCCGCACGTTCAGCCAAAGGGCTTTATGACAATGGCCCCCTTTACCGACGACAAGGAATTGGTTCGCGCCTCGTTCAAAAAACTAAGGGCTTTGCGCGACGAATGCGCGGCCGCCTTTCCCAAAATGGATTTGTCCCAGCTTTCAATGGGCATGTCGGGCGATTGGCAAATCGCGGTTCAAGAAGGATCCACGATGGTAAGAATCGGAACCGCGATTTTTGGCGAGCGGGATTATTCGCAGGCAAAGAAGGCGTAAGTTTTGAAAAAATTTTGGGCGGCGTTCTTCGCGTTTTTGACAATCGTCTCTTTCTCAACCTTTGCGGACGACTTGACTATTTCTGACGCCGAGCCCTACGACACAAAAGTCATTCCCCAATGGTTAAAGGACGTTCGCCGCGGCGAGATAATTACTCTTGGCTCTTGGCCTTTTACCACGCTTTTGGTTTCCATTTCGTATTCATTCGGAATGTTCGCCGCGCACAATTGGGACAGTTCCTATTTTAGAAACCCTTTTTCTTCTAGCGGCGAAGGTTATTCCTACGACGAAATAAAAGGCGTTTTGCTTACGTCGGCCGCTATCAGCGTTGGAATCGGCGTCACGGATTTAATCGTGAACATCGTAAAACGCGAAAAGGCAAAAAAGCGGCGCAACGCTGAGCAATTGAAAAACATCACGGTCACTCCCGTAGACTCTGGCCAAGACAGAATGTTCATTTTTGAAGGCTCAAAAAAAGAATATCTTTTTGGGGATTTGGAAAGTGCCGTTTTTTAGTTCAAAGGTTCCTGATTCTTTTGCGGGAACGGAGCGCCTTGACAAATATATTTCGTCTTTGCCCAACGGCTTCAATCGATCAAAATTAAAAAGCGGCGTTCACGAAATCTTGATTAATTCCCAAAAGGCAAAGCTTTCAAGCAAAGTCCGAGCGGGAGACCAAATCGACATTCAATGGGAAGACAACATTCCAGACACAATATTGCCGGAGGACATTCCGCTAAAAATAATTTATGAAAACCAAGACGTCACCGTCGTGAACAAAGAGCAGGGAATGGTGACGCATCCCGCGGCGGGAAATTGGACGGGCACGCTTGTCAACGCGCTTTTGCATCATTGGGGAAGGGAGGCGTTGGAGCAAATTAAGGACGGCGATACGGCGGAAATTTTGGCCCGCCGCCGTCCCGGCATCGTTCATCGCTTGGACAAGGACACAAGCGGAATCATCATCACCGCAAAAAATCGCGAGGCGGAGGAATGGCTTCAAAATCAATTCCAAAGCCGTTCCTTAAAAAAAGAATACATTTTAATCGTTCGCGGCTGCCCGCCAAAAAAGGACGGCGTCGTTGACACTTACATTGTCCGCGATCCCGCCGACCGAAAGCGCTTTAAGGCCGTAGAAGCGGACGCGGCCGGCGCCTTGCAAGGAAAAAGGGCGGTGACCCTTTATCATGTCGTTTCGGTTTACTCAAATTATTCGCTTGTCCGCGTGCGCCTTAAGACCGGCCGCACACATCAAATCAGGGTTCACATGAAATATTTGGGCTGCCCGGTATTGGGCGACGCGATCTATTCCAAAAAGGACAATTATTTTCCAAACGAAAACCTTATGCTCCATTCGCGCCTTTTGCAAATCCGTCTTCCTGGCCAAGAAAAATATTCGGTTTTTAAGGCGGCCGTCCCCGAGCGCTTTAAGCGCGTCATAAAAGCCTTAAAGGCCCAGCATCCGCGCTCTTATTCCTCGCCGGGAATCAAGGCGGGCGAAGCGGAGGGGGTAAATGACAAAAATGGAGGCGGCCAATGAGCGGCGCGCTTGAAATAAAAGTCATTCACGAGCCCAGCGCGGCCGAGCCCTTTGTCGTTTTGTCAAAGCCGGCGGGCCTTGCAAGCGCGCCGCTAAAATCTTTGGACGAAGATTCCGCCTTTAGCCAGTGCGCCCGCCTTTTTCCTGCTGCAAAAAGCGTTTGCGGAAAGAAAGCGGTGGAGGGCGGCTTGCTCCATAGAATCGACACGGCTACAAGCGGCCTTTTGCTTGTGGCGTCCATCCAAGAGTTTTACGACCATATAATCGCCGCCCAAGACGCGGGGCGTTTTGTAAAAGGCTACCGCGCCGAATGCGACGTTAACGCAAATAACGCCCAAGCGCTTGGAGGCTTTCCCCCATTGGGCATGCAGGCGCAAAAGGCCGCGGTTCTTTGCGGCCTTGAAATTTCTTCTTACTTTCGTCCGTTCGGAAAGGGAGGCAAAGAAGTCCGGCCGGTCTTGCAAGACTCAAATGTCGCCGCGCTAAAAAAAATCGGAAGCAAAAAAATCTATTCGACTAAAATTGTCGCGGCGGATTTTTTAGGCGAGGGCGCTGCTAAACTTGAATGCAAAATCGCCCAAGGCTACAGGCACCAAGTTCGCTGCCATTTGGCTTGGCTGGGATTTCCTGTGCGCGGCGACGCGCTTTACAACGCGGTGGGCGGACCGAGCGGTGGGCCGATGCGTTTTGAGGCCGTGTCGTTGGAGTTCCCTGACTTGTTCTCTGAAAAGATTTTTAGATTTACGTTGGATTAGCGGCGCCGCTTCTTTGTCTTGCGAACAATTTCCGCTAACGCCGCGTTCCCTTTAAGCGCAAAATGATTTCGTCCGAGCGCTGGACAAATTGGTTTGCCGCGGCTGAATCTTCTGCGGCGACCAAAGGAATTTTTTGCAAAAGCTTTTCGCCGTCATAAATGTCAAGGCTTCCGTATTGCTTTCCAAATTCGATTTTTCCAAACAAGTATTTTGGCGTGTTTGTGACAACGCTTATTTTGGCTTTTTTGGGAACGCAAAGGCCGCGGTTTTCTTTTGCCATCAAGCGCGCGAACATTTTTTGCGAGCCGTAAAGTGGCAGAGTGAATTCCGTTCCGCTAAAGGCGCTTGCCTCGTAATGAGAAAAATTTTTATGCGCCCATTCCTGCAATTTCGTTCCGTCGATAAAACGGTTCGCGTCTCCCTCGGCTCGGTTCTTTCCGCTTCCGCGCATAGTCACCGAGATGAACCTTTCGTTGCCTCGTTTTGTCGTCAAGGCCAAGTTGTAGCCGCTTTCGTCGATGTAGCCGGTCTTGATTCCGTCGCAGCCAGGCAAAACGTCGACAAGCTTGTTGGTGTTTTCAAATTCAAAGGCGGTCCAAATCTCGTCGGGGATTCCGCGCGAAAAATCTTGCGGAGCGCGGTTCCTTTGTTCGGGCGGCAAGTTTTTTTCTTTGGGATAAGTGAACGTTTTTATTGAGTGGAACTTTTCCAAAGCTTCGGGAAATTGCTTTATGTAAAGGCGGCAAAAGGTCGCCATCTCGCGCGGAGTGGTTAGGTTCTTCTCCGAATATCCGGAAGGTTCGACGATTACGGTTTTTTCCAAGCCCATCGCTTTGACCAAGTCGTTGGCGTCTTTTAAAAAGTCGTCCATCGTTCCAAAGAGGGCGCTGGCTATTGCCGCCGCCGCGTCGTTTCCGCTCGCCACGCTAAGGCCTGTCAAAAGTTCCTCCAGCGTGACGATTTGGCCTTTTCCCAAAAACATCAAGGAGCTTCTAGGCGGAGCGTTTGAAGCCCACGCTTCTGGCCCCAAGGGAATCGTTTGGTCAAGCCGGGCCTCGCCGCGGCTGATTTTTTCCATAACGCATTCAATCAAAAAAAGCTTTGTCATTGACGCGGGCGGAATTGTTTGGTCGGCGTTTTTTTCGTAGATTATATATCCTGTGTTGGCGTCAAGCAAAATTGCTGATCCTGCGTTAAGGTCAAAGTCCGCTTTGATCGCCTGATAGGGAAGCGGCCTCAAAACGGCCTTTCTTTCTGGATAAATTTGGTCAAGTTTACTGTAAATAAGGCTTTTTTGCTCTGACGAAAGCCTTTGCGAGTTCCTTGCGGCCTTGTCGATCGTCGCCGCCCTGGTGAACAAAAAACAGGCGAAACTTAAGGCTAAAAAAAGCGGCAAAAAAGCCGCGGCGTTGGAAAGCGGGCGATTATTATGTTTTGACATAGCCTTATTCTAGCATTTTTGGCCTTTTTGCGCTAGCAATACCGCGCGAAGTGTGATATAATTAAATAATTCAATCAAAAGGAGTTGTATATGGCAGAAAGCAATTCAAGCGTCCTTATGCCCGGCGACAAGCCGCCTTTGGCAAAATGGATTCCTTTGAGTTTTCAGCACGTATTTGCGATGTTCGGCGCCACAATTTTGGTTCCGATTCTAACTGGTTTGAGCACTTCGACCGCCTTGTTTACGGCCGGAACTGGAACGCTCCTGTACATCTTGATTACAGGCGCCAAGGTTCCGGCTTTTTTAGGCTCTTCGTTCGCTTTTATTCCGGCCCTTATCGCCATCGGCAAGGAATACGGCGTTCCGTACGCTATGGGCGGAGCGATTTTCGCCGGTGTTTTCTACGCGATTGTCGCCCTTATCGTTCGCTTTGCGGGAAAAAAATGGATTGACGTGGCTCTTCCGCCGGTAGTAATCGGTTCGGTAATCATCGTAATCGGAATGTCGCTCGCTCCCACAGCCGTAAGCGAAGCCTTTTATTTGAACAACGAGTACTCTTTGGTGGCCCTAAGCATCGCCGCCGTGACTCTCGCCATCTCGGTTTTCGCAACAATCTTCCTCAAAGGCTTTTTCAACACCCTTTCAATTTTGATCGGCCTTATCGGCGGCTACTTGTTCACCTTGATCATGGGCTGCTTTTTCCCGGCCTACCATTTGATTGACTTCGCTTCGGTTCAGGAAGCCAAGTGGTTCGCGCTTCCGTTCTTGCAGTACGACGCCGCCGGCCACGCCTTTTGGCAGGCTCCCAAGTTCAACCTTGTAGCGATCCTTACATTTGTAATCGTATCAATCTCAACAATTTGCGAGCACATGGGCGACACGCTCACCACAAGCAAAGTTGTCGGAACTGACTTTTACAAAGACCCCGGACTCCACCGCACCTTGCTCGGAGACGGCGTCGCCACGGCTTGGGCCGCTCTTTGGGGAGGCCCGCCGAACACAACTTACGGCGAGAACATCGGCGTTATGGCCATCACAAAGGTTTACTCAGTTTGGGTAATCGGAGGAGCGGCTGTCATCGCCTTGATCCTTTCGTTCTGCCAAAAGTTTGGCGCCGTAATCCAGACAATTCCGACTCCCGTTTTGGGCGGAATCTGCACTTTGCTCTACGGCCTTATCGCCTCAAGCGGCCTTAGAACTTTGGTCGACGCCGGCGTTGACTACCAAGAAAAGCGCAACCTTACGATTTCTTCCGTCATCATGGTAATCGGAATCGGCGGCGGCGTATTGCAGTTTATGGTCGGAAGCTTCAAGTTCTCCCTTGGCGGAGTCGCTTTGGCCACTGTTGTCGGCATTTTGCTCAACTTGATAATTCCCAAAAACAAGTCCGGCGAAGTTCAATAATATTTGGCTTTCGTCGCGGCTTTGCCGTTAACGCCCTAGCTTTGGCTGGGGCGTTTTTTTTGCTTTTTTGCGGTCGTTCCGCGATCGTTGAGCGCCGCCGGAAAATAAACAAGGCCCGCATAAACTGACGCAAGGCTTCCAAAAAACATAAAGAAGGCCAGGTCGCTTGCAAAGGCTCCCGCTCCGCCAATCATTAAAGGAAGCGCCGCGACCATCGTTGTAATTGACGACGCCAAAACGCTTTTTAATAGCTTTCCAGCCGCCGCGTCCGCGTTTTTCCGTTTGCTTTCTTTGTATTCTCCCAAAATGTACAAGGCGTTGTTTACGCAAAGGCCGGAAATAAAAACCATTCCAACCGCGTCGCCCAAAGTCAGCGGCGCAAAAGACAAAAACTTTAAGGCCAATGGCAGCGACAACGAAAGGGGAATCGTTCCAATAACTAAAAAAGCGTTCTTTAGATTTTCGCTTTGGGCGGCCACCAAAAAGAAAATCACGGCTGCCGATAGCAAAAACGCTCCAAGAATTTTCGCGTAGCTTTCGTTCATTGATTCGTATTCCTTGGGCCAAGAAAAATAATAGCCTTCGGGCAAATTCAACTCTTTTAGCGTTTTTTTAACGTCAATAAACGCCTGGCCAGAGTTTTTTGTTTGAACTTCAATCGTAAAATAGGCCGCCCGCCTGGAATCTTTTCTATAAATTTTTGACGGCCTTTTTTCTTTTTGAACGCGGCAAAGGGCCGAAACTGGAATTGATTTCAAGTTTAAGTTTTTGACCGCATCCAAGTTTGCCTTGTCGCTAAAGGCTAGCTTTTCGTTCCCCAGGCGGACGTCTTTTTGAAAGCCGTTTGCCTGAAGCTTTATTGCCACCGGCCCAAATATGTTCCAGCGCAAAAAATGGGCAAAGTCCTGGACCGTAAGCTTGTTTTCTTTTAGAAAGTCCTTTTCCGGCTTGGCCACAAAGACATTTTCGTCCTCCTTGAAATTTAAGACAACAAGGCTTTTGGCTTTTGCCATAAAGCTTGACTCTTGCAAAAGGGCGGCCGCTTCTTTTGCGATTTGCCTGCATTTTAGCGCGTCGTCGCCCAAGACCGCTATTTGCATTTTTTGAACCGGCATTTGCATTCGCGTCAAAAGGGGAACGTAAAGCGAGCCTTGCAATTTTTTCCCTTCCTCTTGCAAAAGCCTTAAAAGCCTCTCTTTTTTTCGGCCGTTTGCCAAAACTATTTGAACTTCCGCCCGGCCGCGCTTTGCTTCGCTTTGAACGAACCTAACTTCCTTTAAGCCTTTTACTTTTTCCAAAAAAGGAAGCAAGTCTTTGTCCACAAGGTCAAAGCGCTTTTCCGGATTATATTCAACTTGAGCGAATATTGTCGGCTCCGAATCGAGCGTTTTTAGATTTTTGGGAAGAATAAGGAATAAAATTATTGGCAGGGTGTATAAAAAATAATACAGGTTCATAAGCTTTCTATTTTTGATGTGCAAAAAATTATACAAGTTAAGAAGCCGTTTAGCGTTTTTGCCGTTTTTTTGTCCTTGAACAAAGGCCGGCAAAAAGACCAGCGCCAGCAAGCTTGAAAGACCGATTGAAATTGCGCACGCTCTTGCCAAAGCCTTGATTCCAGGAACGATTGCGTCCAGCGCGAATAGAGGAACAATCGCCGCGATTGTTGTCAGAGCGCAAATGATTAATGAAGAGGCCGAGGTCTTGCAATCGTCAAGAACGTATAGCGCCGCGTCGCATAAAAGGCCCAACGAAATTGTTATTCCGCTGATCGTCGCGCTGTCCAAGGGCATCTTTAAGGCCGAAAGAGCTCCGACCGTGATTAAGGTGTCCGCGGCCGTAAAGGCTAGGGCAATGATTGTCTTTTTTGCCGACCGAAACATCAGCCATACCGCCAGCGTCAAGGCGATCAAGGTTTCAAAAAATGCGGCGAGTATTTTTTTGACCGCCTTTTCTTGCTCTAAGCCGTTGTCGTAGACTATTTTCCAGCCCTTCCTGTCCTTTAAAATCTTGTAAAGCAGTTTGCGGGCTTTTTTGCAAACGCCAATGTTTTGGTTTTCCTCGGAGGTTTTTAGGCTTAAAAGCAGGCATTCCTTGCCGTTTACGCGGGCCAAGCTGTTTTTTTTCTGAAAGGAATCAAACGTCTTGCAAGTCTTGTCCACGTCTGGAATTCTTTTTATGTCTTCCGGGCCGTCTATTTTCGCCTTGTAGGAGCCGTGGTCTCCAAACAAGGCCTGAGCCTGGCTTTTTTGGACATTGGAAGCCAAGTCCCACGGAAACAAGCCGTAATGGGCCATAATCTTGTCGTCAAAGGCTATGTGGACTTCCATCCTTTCCCCGCCCAAAAAAGTCGCTTGGCTGACGCCTGGCAGGCTTTGCAGGGCCTTTAAAAGAGCTCCATGCAAGTCTTCCAACTTAAAAACGTCTTTGTCAAAGGCGGCGCAAAAGACATGCTTTGCGTCTTGGGCCAAGGCGTAGATTCTTGGATTTTGCGCGTCTTGCGGAAGGCTTCTCCTTAGTTCGTCCACTGCGTCTGAAAGCCTTGCGTAGGAGGAGCCTTTGCCTTTTTCAAAGACTAGGTTTGCCGCGCATTTTGAGTATTCCGAAACGGACGAGACGGAAACGAGGCCTTCTAATTTTGCTGCCTTTTCCTCAAAGGGAATCGCTACAAGCTTTTCGATTTTTTCGGCGTCCATTCCATAATATTCAAATTCGACCGTGTAATTTTCATATTCGCTGGGAGCGGTTTTTGTCAACCGAATGTTTTTTAGTGAATACGCTGAAAGCAGCAAAAGGCAAATAAGCGCGAACGAGGCCTTTGTTTTGCTCTTAAAAATCATTTTTCGCTCCAATGTAAAATATTTGGAGTCATTATCAATACCGCCGCTGTCGAAAAAGCAAGGCCGCCCGCAACCGCCAATGAAAGGGAGCTTTGCGGATTCAATCTAAAAGGATCAAAAGCGAAAGGCAAAAGGCAGGCGATGGATGTCGCGCTCGTTATAAAAACCGTTGAAGTTTTTTTTCCGCCGCTTTCGTGCAAAATAATCGAGTTGTTCACAGAAGTTCCAAACAAAAGCATAAAGGCCACGATTGTGTTTATGTTAAGCGAGGAGCCAAAGATTAATAAGGTAAAAGCGGCTCCAAAAAAACTCGGCGGAACCGCAGTCAAATAATAAAGGGGCAGGCAAAGGGATTCCGTTTCCGCTCCCAAAATGCAATACAAGAGCGCCAGCACAAGAACAAGCAAAAAGATTCCGTCTAAAAGCAAGGCCTTAAGGTTTTCGTCTTGCATCGAAAGCAATCTTTTTTTAATCGGTTTTGCGGCTTTTTTTGCGATTGCCTTGCCAACGATTTTTGCGTCTTTTCCGTTCCGCCTAAAAAGAAGGCTTTCTTGGCTTTGGCTTTTCCAACGGCCCAAAGTCGATAAATGAATTGGATCTTGGCCCAAAACGATTTTTAGCGAGTCTAGTTTGTCTTCCGCGGAATACTCTTTTTTTTCAAATTGAACGGTAATCGGGATTTCCTTGCCGTTTTCAAAATACGAGGATGCGGGAGATCCGTTAAATGAATTTTTTAAGGTTTTTGAAAGGACGTATGGAGAGATTTTTAGTTTGTCCATCAATTCTTTATTTGCGATAAAAGTTCTTTGTTCGGATATTTCGCAAGGGAAAAAATTATTGCCAAACAATTCTTTCGCTTCGTTCAACAGCGCGTCGTCGTCCTGGCCGGTGAGCAAGTATTCGTCGGATATTTCCAAGCGTTCGGAGATTAGGTCCTTTTTTTCTTGCAAGGAATGTTCCAATAAAAGGGAGTCTAATGTTTTTTTTACGTCCTTTTTGCTTTTGCTGATTTTTGCCGACGAAACCTTAATGAAAACGCATTCCTTTTTACTGTCCGGACTTGAATTAAAGCCCATGTCATCCTTATGCTTTCCGCCCCAAACCAAAACGCTTTTTATTTCCTGGATTTCCCGCAGCCGCAATGAAAGCGCCGCGGCTTTGCTTTTTATTAGATTAATGTTCGTTCCGCAAGGAAAATTTATTTTTTCGCAAAAATAGCTTTCCCTTGCGCTTGGCTGCAATTCCTTTCTTATCGGAAAACAAACAAGCGTTGCGGCCAGCAGGAAAAACGCGGCAAGGGCGGGGCACAAGCCCTTTATTGGATTTGTAATTTTCAATATTTTTTTTCTTTTGCTTTCAATCCAAGAAAAGCCGAATGGTTCCGCCGCTTTCAGCTCTTTTTCCAAGAATAAAAGGCAAAGCGCCGGCAAAACCGTAAACGAATAAACAAGCGAAAGAAAAAGCCCTGACATAACGCTTATCGCCAAATCGATAAACAGTTCGCCGATTATTCCTCCAATAAAAAACAAGGGAACAAAAACAATCGCGCTTGTAATTGTTGACGCGGTGTTCGAAAGTTTTACGCTAAGAAATGCTTCTTCAATTTTTTTTGAAAAATCCTTGCCGTTTTTGTTCTCGATGGCGCTTTCGATTGCTACAATGCTGTTGTCGATTATCATTCCCAAACAAATCGTCATTCCTGATATGGAAATTATGTTCAATGTTTTGTTGAGCGATAAAAGAACAAGGCTGGTGAACAGCAAGCTGGAGGGTATGACGGCGGCTATCGAAAGCGCGATTTTTATTGATTTAAAAAATCCTAACAACAACAAAAAAGCAATAAGGCAGCCTAGAACGGCGTTTAGAATCAAGTTGCGCATCGCGCTTTTTATTTCCGCAGCGCTGTCGCTTTCCAAAATAAATTCGTAATTGCTTTTTTCTTCCGCCATTTCTTTTAAAATCGCTTTAATTTTATTTGAAAGCTTTATTGGGTTATGCTTTTTTTTGCAAAAGACCAAGAGTTCGCCGCAAGCTTTTCCGTTGTACAAGCAAAAAGCGTCGATGTCTTTGTCCGATTTTGTGACGCTGGCCAAATGCTTTAGCTTTAACGGGCCTTCGTTTGTCTTTAGGTTTGTCTCCAAAATGTCCGTAAAGTTTTTAAAGCTTCCTTCTGTTTTAAGCAATATGTCGTTTTCTCCGTCTTGAACCGTTCCGGCCGGATAATCAAAGTTTGAAAAAGTTAATGTCTGCGCGATGTCCTCCAGCGAAAGGCCGTAATACGAGGACAGTTTTGAGTCAACGATTACTTTTATTTCGGGATCCGTAAGGCCGAATGTTTTTACATAAGCTGTATCGTCAAATGAGAGTATTTTTCTTTTTAGTTCGTCGTTTATAAAGGCGCTTGCATTGCTCAGACTTTCTTCTTTTGGAATGACAAGAATTTTTACGGCTTTGTCGTCCGATTCTTGCGCTTTTTGAACCGATGGTTTTGGGCAGTCGCGCGGCAAAAAATCAACGGCGGCATCCAAAAGCGCCTTTGTGTCAAGCAAGGTCTTGTCAGCGTCAACATTCCATTTTAATTCTATCTTTATCCAAGATCTTCCGTCGCAAGACAACGACTCGATGTTTTTTATTCCCTTTAAGCTTGAAAGGTTTTCTTCCAGGGGAATGCTTATAAGCCGCCTAATTTCTTTAGCCTTCGCCCCCTGGTAATTTGCGTTGACAATCAAGAATCTGTCTTTTGCATCCGGAAGGTAGTCCACGTTAATCAAAAACAAAGACACAAGACCTAAAAGAGTCGCAAGGCAAAAATACATTAATACAGAAACCGGATGTTTTACCGAAAAACTGATTAGATTTTTCATCAAATTTTATTGCAGCTTAGCCGCGTTTCCTCCTCCAAATAATTGTTCTTGTCGTCCCGCAAGCTTGTTGTGGCTAAGAATTCGATTATGCCGAGGCTTGGATTTTCATTTATTTCCGCGTTTTTAAACTGCGCCGAAAATTTTACCGCGCATAGTTTGCAGCCCGCGCTTTTTATTGACTCTATCTTTTCTCTTGCTTCGTCGTCTTGAATAAAGCTTGTTTGTTCGTATAGGCCTTCCTCCGTCAAAGATTCAAGCGCTTTGCAGTCAATCGTTCCCGCGTAATAACTTGCGACGCTTATTCCCTCGTAAGCGCTAAGTTCGTTCATTTTGTTTGAGCCTGCGCTTATTGAAAAAACAAAAATCAATGGAAAATCGGAAAAGTCTCCGCAAGGGTATTTGTCAATTGGAAATTCAATCGTTTGAAAATTATTGTCGCAAGTTAAAAACACATTCTTTTCGTCAACCTTTAGGATTACGCATTCCAACTTTGGCGGACGGGCTAGGGGGGAGTTGTTTTTTATTGTGATTGTTCTTTTTGGAACGGAAAAAGAGCTTGGATCTTTTATGTCGTCCGTAATTATTAATTTTTTTTCTTCATTCCATTTAGGCTTTTCGTTAAATATAATATGAGCTTTTTTGCAGAGGCTGGAATCGCTCTCATAAACAGGCTCAACGGAAAACGAGCTTTGCGGCTCAATTTGTATTCCCTGAACCACGCTTTCGGCCAAAACCGCCTTTTCAAATTCAATTTCTATATGGCTTGAAAAGTCCGCGTTTTCATAGCTTTCGAATATTTCTTTCCTTTCGTTCTGGCCGTATTCTTTGCCGTAAATTTTGTAATTTGGCGTTGACGCGTCCGCTTTGTTTGTCCAAAACCAATAGTAATCGTTTTGCATTTCATTGTTAAATTCGTCTCTTAACGCTTTTTCTATTTTTACAGAATATAATTTTTTTTCTATCAGCGGAGTTTTGAACGCTATGACAACGCTTTTTGAGTCCAAGGCCCAGTTATAAAACGCGTCCGCGGTCGGTTCCAAAGAAAAGCAATTTGCAAATGATTCTTGGTTTATTTTTTTGTTAAAATGAATTTCCAAGGCTTTCGTTTCGTTGTCGCTTTTCGCGATGTTTTGAATTAAGTCGATTTTTGGAGGCGTTAGGTCGCTTTTAGTGTAAAAAGTTTTCTTGTAATCTTTTTGGAGCGTGTTTCCGTTTATGTCTTGCGCGCCTGAATAAACTATGATCTTATAGCAATGGTTTTCGCCAATCGTTTCTTTTGGAGCAAAAACGATTTTGTTTCCGTCAAAGCAAAAGCTTCCTTCGATTTCTTTTTCGTCTTCGGCGAACAAAAAGCTTTTCTTCGCGCTTGCCGGGTTTACGTCCGCTGAAAAAACAACAATTGCTTTTCCATTTTCTAAATATGATTTGTCCACCGTAAATTCAGGAAAAAATTGGTCCGCGCAAGCCTGCATTGTAAAAGAAACGAATATCGCAAAAGAAAAAATTGCCGCTATTTTGATTAGTTTGAGCTTATGTAAAAACATTTGTCCTCCTTGACGTATTCTCCTTGCGAGTCAAAAATAAAATTTTGTCCGTCTCTAACAGTCAGCTTGTAGACATTCTCTTGTCCGCTTGCGCTTGCAAAAAGATTTGTGTAAGACAATTCAACGCAATTGTCGCTGATCTTTTGAATCGACGTTAATCTGGGGTTTTGCAGGCTTTGCGGAAATATTCCTTCAAATTTAATCGCGCTTTTGATTTCCTGCAGGGCTTTTTTATCAAGATTTTTTGTAAATGTGATTTTTATATACGAAGGAGCGTCATTTTCAATTTGAGCTTTGTTGACAAGGCCTTCATAAATTTCTTTTGTGTTAAATGTTATTTTTTCAATTTCAATAAAGTCTGTCTTAACCTTAAAGTAAATGTTTTTTTCGTCCTTGAAGTTTACTCCCCATTTGTCTTCCACGGCGTCGCTTATAGTAAGCCTGTATTCTTCTTGGATTTGATAGTTTTTGTACGGAGTGAACGTAAAGCGGCATGGATCAATCTTTGTAAAATACCCTTGGGTGGAAGGGGTAAAAAATATTCCGCGCGCGACGCTATCTTCGTCCATCTCGCAGTCAAAGATTAGTCCTACGCTTTGATTTTCAAACAAATCCTGCAAGCCTTGGTTTGTCAAAAAAACGCTCCCGATCGCCGGACAGACCGTCAATAATTCCGGAGCCTTTTCCTTTTTGGCGCCTAAAAACGTTCCTTTGTATTCTTTAAAAATTTTAACTTTGTCTTGGCTAAATATATTATTTACTGACCAAGAGTAATATGCGTTTGCTTTCCATTTGTTCTGGGGAGCGATTTCAACAGACAAAAAATCCTTTGCCCAGTTTTTATTTACCTCGATGGTTGGACTCAAAATAAATTCTCTGTCAAAATACGAAGGATCGGCCGCTTTGTTAAATAAAAACACAACGCTCGATATGTCTCCGTAACCGTCTCTTTTTTCTTGAACGTCAATTATTTTAAAAGCGTCGCCTTCCGTTCCGAATATAAATGTCCTGTAAATATTCACCCCATACTTTCGTCCGTCGTTCGCATAAACGTCGCCCTGGAGGCTTATCGTGTATTCAGAGCCTTTCTTAAAGCCGCCAAGGCTTTTTATCAGGCAGCTGTTGTTCCTCCAATTGACCATCGCGTCCTGCCTTTTTCCGTCTTCCTTAAGGCTCAAAAGGTTTTCGACCGAAAACTTGTCCATGCCAATCGAAAAGTCAATCGTTAAATATTCTTTGTCGTAATATGCGGCTTTTTCGCCGACAGAAACATTTGTTTCCAATTCTTCAAAAGATACAAAAGCGCAAGAGCATAAAGTGTAAACCAAAAGGAGCGGCGCAAAAAACTTAAATGCATTTAACACGCAAGCCCTCCCTTAAAACGTTTGAAGGAAAGTCAACGATTTTCTCTCCGTCTTTTAGGCCGTTTTTTATGTAAATCTTTCCCTCGCGTTCCATTTCGATCGGACATTCTTTTTGGTAGATAAAATCGTTTTGAACGCAGTATAAATACGCCGTGTTTCCGTCGCGGCGGCGCAAAGCGCTTTCTGGCAAAGAAAAATATTCTCCAAAGGCCTTGCTTTGCAGCGAGCATTTTGCGAACATTCCCAGCTTAAGCTTGTTTCCGGCGTTGTTGACGGGGATTTTTATATAAAAGTTTCCCGTTTCAGAGTCGGCTAGGGGGCTTATAAAATCCACAACGCTTTCTTCGCTAAAGCCGGCGGATTCAATTTGCACAAGGGCTTTTGCGCCAATCGAAATCTTTTCCAAGTCTTTTTCCTGAACGGAAATTTTTGCGTATGGAGTTTCCATGTCAATGACGGTCAAAAGCTTTTCATTTTGAGTGACTCGCTCTCCGTTTTCAAAGTACAAGGCGCCAATGATTCCGTCGCAAGGAGAGCGGATTGTAAGCGCGTCGATTAGTTCGTTGATCGATTCCAAATCTCTTTGCGCGTTGCGCAATTCAACTTGGGCCAATTCAATTTGGATTTTAGCGCTTTGCGTGTTCAAGTCCATTAACTGTTCTTTCCGTTTTTCGAGGTCGTCGCTTGGAACGATTCCCTGCCGCAAAAGGTCTTTGTCTTGGTAGCCTAGGCTTTGTATCAGCAGTTCCTTGGACAGCATGTCGATTTCTGTCTTTGACGCTTGGTTTTCCATTTGCATTTCCTCAATCGCGCTTGCCGAAAGGCCTCCCGCCTCGTAAAGCTTTTGATTTTTCTCTAAGTTCTTTGACTTAAGCGAATATTCTTCTTGTTTTTGCAAAAGATTTGTCCTTGCGTTTTCCAGAGCTAGCATTGTAGAAATTACGTTTCGCTCTTGCTCTGTCAAATTGTTTTTTGCGGCCCTTAGTTTTGCGCCTGCGGAGTTTAGTTGGTTTTGCCTTTCGGCTTTTTGTATTTCGTATTGAATGTTTTTTAGCACAAAAAGCGTTTGTCCTTTTTTGACAGGGCTTCCTTCGATGACTCTTTGTTCAATGATTGTTCCGTCCACCAAGGCGCAAACATCATTCTTTTTTTTATATGTGATGGAACCGTAGCTTTCCAAGTTGATGTTTTGCATCGCTTTTTTTACTGTAATTGTTTTTACTTGAAGGCTTTCCGCCTTCTTTGCTTTATTGTTTGCGCAAGAACAAACAATAAACATAAGGATTGCCGCAGTAATTAATGCTTTTCTGGCTTTCATATTTTCTCCTTGCTAAAATTTTTTCGAAACAATGGTTTCCAACTCTTTAATCAAATAGTCTCGGTCCTTAAGCAAGCTTAGGCATTGTATTTTTTCTTTTGCGCATTCATTCATTTCTTCCAAGTAATCGCTTTTTTTAATTTTTCCTTGCTCCAATTGCAGTTTTGACAACAACAATTTTTGTTCCTTGATTTTTACGTTTTCCAAACCAAGCAAAAAACTTTTTTGGACTTGCTCGATTTTTTGAATTCTGTCAATTACATTTTCTTCTATTTGTTTTTTTGTTTTTTCATATCCAACTTTTTTTTGGCTTAGCTCGATTTTGCTAAGTTTTAGTTGGTTAAAGTAAATTGAGTTAAACATTCCTTTTCCAGAAACGGTGTCCGCCAATGAATTTAGCTTTCCCTTGTTGAATGCGTGTTGCCGGCTTATTGAAGCGTTGATCCATGGATTGTCCTCAAAAGACAAAACAAGGCTAACAGAATATGTAGGCGAGGTTAGGGGATAGTTTCTTCCGCTAAAAGCGACTGAGCCCCTTACTGATACGCTTGGAATGAAAATTCTTTTTTGAATCGACCTTAATTTTTTTGCCCAGTTTAATTCCGCTCGGGAAAGTTTTATGTTCAAACTATTTTGAACGGCGCTTTGTTTGTATTCCATGCTCTTGTCCGTTAAGTTTTCAAGAGCGGCAAAATCAGTTAAGGCGGCTTCAAAACATTCGCTTTCCGACAAGACCAAGGCATGTCCGCGATCCAAGTTCATAAGGTTCTTTAAGGCTGTCTCCGCGTTTTTGCATTCGTCTTGAGCGGCGTTTGCCTCAAACTCCATCTTTTTATATTCCAAGAGCGTCTTTAGATAGTCGGTCTTTGTGATCATTCCTTCGTTTTCTTCAAGTTCCGCTAAAATTAAATACACTTGCGCGTTGTCGGCGTTTTTTTTCAAAAGTTGGCTCTTTAATTTTAGGAGCAGGGCGTTGTAATAACTCTTTATAATCTCAATTTGAAACGTTTCATAGTTTTTTTGCGCGTCTAAAAATTGATAAAAGCTTTGCTCCTTTTGCATTTGCCATTCCAAAAGGCTTTTTCCCCCGTTGAATATTTTTTGCGTTAGGCCCACTTCTATGCTTTTGTTTTTTGAGTCGTCAACGTCTTTTTGCGCCCTTGCGGCATCGGTTATCGTAAAGTCTAAAACCGGCAAAAAGGGGCCTATGTTTTTCTTTGCGATTCTAAGGCTTTCTTCCGCGCTTTGCCTTTGAAGCGAATGTTCTACGTCATTTGCCAAGGCGATTTTTATGGCGTCTGAAACATTCCGCAATTCAATCTGGCAAAAAATTCCTTTTGCCAAAAAAAAGCAAAGCGCAAAAAGGAAAGCTTTTTTATGCGGCGCTTTTGATTTCATTTTCAAAATATTTCTTTATGTCCCTGGCGATTTTTTCAACTTGTTTTTGTTGAACCAATGTGGATAAGATTGACTTTTTGCTTTCGCTGCAAAAAACGTTTTCAAGCACGCATTTGCCGTCTTCCGAAAACAGTTGGTAGCTAGCGTACAAGGAATGAAAGTTGTCCACGTTTTTATAAAAGGAGCGTTCGCGAAAATTTATTCTGATTGTGTAATTGTTTTTCCTGGCCGCATCGCTGGCGTTTGCCATTTCAATGATTTTTTGGCAGTTTAGGGCGTTTTTTGCAATCCCCAAAATTTGTAACGATATTCCCTCTTCATAGATGTCGTCAACCAAAACTTCAACGCCTTGAACTTGAATTTTTGACAGGCAGCTTTGCGCAAAAATAGGCAAATTTAGCCCAAAAAGCGCGCAAAAAAGGGTAAAAACCTTAATCCGCGCCTTTAGTGTTTCACGGATTGTTTCACGCTGGAATATGACATTATTCACTTTTTTCCTCCTTTCTTAATGTAAAAAAATCAGTGTAGCTTGAGTCCAGGCAAATGCATTTGTCTCGAAAGTTTTTTGCCTTTTCCTCAATTCCAAGGGTGTCCCAACAAAATGCTAGGTCAAAAAAAACTTGAGCTCCTTCGCGCAAAGCGTTGTGGGCAAGGACAAGGTTTTCAAGTCGGGCATCCACTTTGCTTTCTTTTGCGGCAATTACCGAGGCGTAGTAATAAAGGCGCCAATCGCCTCTGTCCTTTATTAAGGCTTTTTGAATTACCGCGCTTGCTTTTTGATAGTCTTCTAAAAAAATCAGGCTTTGGATTAGGTAACGTTGAAGGTTTTTGTTGTCGGATTCAGATTTATATAGGTCGTAAAAAAGTTTCGAAGCCTCTTTGTATTGGCCTTGAAACAAATGGATTTTGGCTTTTAAAAAAACAGCCTGTTTGTTTGTTTTGTCACAATTTAAGCTTTGGTTGATAAAGGCGTCGGCGTTTGCAAAATCCTTTTGCCTATACGCTTCGGCCGCCTTTATGTACAAGATTCCAGCCGCCTTTTTGTCCGCGCAGCTTGCAAGAAGCGCGCAAGACAAAAGCAGGACGGCGACCAAAAACCTTTTTATTTGCTTCACTTTGTCAGGCGGTTCCTCCCATGCGCGTTATGGATTGGCTGTGATAAGATTTCCTTTAGTTCGGCCATGGCTTTTTTGTCGCCGGCTTTTTCCGCTTTCTCGTACAAGCGAATGTAAAAGTTTCCCACAGTCTTAAAAAATGGCTCAAACTCTTCCCGCAACGCCGCGATGTCGTTTGAGCTTTTCATTTTGTACATATAGCGGACCGGCAAAAAGTCATGAATATTTTTTGGAAGAACATTCAAATCATCTTCCGAAAAATTATCTTTGTCGTTGTAGAATTTTTCGATAAAGGCGATCGCCTTTTGAGCGTTTGCTGTTGTGTAATTCTTTTTTAGTATTGCAATCAAGTCGTCCGCGCTTGAGTCTTTGTAAGTCAGTGTATATTCTTTGTCAAGGATTGACGCAAATGCCGCCTTTTCTTTATCTCCAAGCTGCTCATATGCAGAAGCGGCGACAGCGCCAAAGTCTTGGAAATACTTGAATCCTTTTGATGCAAAAAGTTTGTTAAAGTAACTGCTTATTAAAGGCGCGCCAAGCAATTGCTTTGAACAGCAGTAATGATAGTTTTTGACATCTTCGGCTGTTGTTAAAGCAAAATCCTTGTCATATTTGTGCGCGGATAGAAAAGTTCTACCTCCGGCGTTAACATCTCCTTTATTTGTGTAAAAATTCGCTAACGCGTAAAAAGCTTCCGCTCCCAAAGCTTGATTGTATTTTGCGCACAGACTTGCTTCGCTTGATGGTTGTCCTCCTGAGTATCCAATGGCTTTTCCCAAAGCGCTTGCTTCGGTAGAAAGCCTGTAGTACTTGGCCAACGCGAATTTTCCTTCCTCTGTTTCCGGAACGCTGGCAAGAAGTTGCTTTGCAGCCTTCAACTCTGCGACGCCATTTTTATTGTCTTTTATTTTTAACAATTCCGTGGCAAGATCAACGCGAGACAAAAGGCATTTTGGATGCTGTTCGCAAAAGTAACGCAAGTCGTCAATAAACAAAAGAGCGCCATACTTTTGGCCTTCATGTTTTTTTACTGACGCAAGCCAATACTCTTTGTATTCATTGGCTTCTTGGTCAAACTCCTGCGCTGGACGGGGAGCCGCCCACAAAAGGCTTGCCCAAAGGACAAGGCCCAATAAACTTGTAAACTTTTTCATATTTTTCCTCACTTAAAATAATCTGTCATATATATCATATAATAGTTTGACGATTTTTTATCAAAAAAATTGATTTTTTTTGAATTTTTTTGTATATTTTTTTTATGAGCGAAGAAAAATACGTTCGACCCACGTGGGACGAATACTTTATGGAAGTTGCAAGAACGATAGCCAAACGCGCCACTTGCGACAGGGGCCGAAGCGGCTGCGTCATCGCCCGCGACAACCAGATTTTAGTCACCGGCTATGTCGGAAGCCCTGCGGGCCTTCCTCACTGCGACGATGTCGGCCACCTTTTTAGAAAGAGCGTCCACGAAGACGGCTCGATTACAAACCACTGCGTGCGCACTGTTCACGCCGAGCAAAACGCGATTTGCCAAGCGGCCAAGCGCGGCATTTCCATCGACGGAGGAACGGTGTACTGCAAGATGACTCCTTGCCGAACTTGCGCGATGTTGATAATCAACTGCGGAATAAAAAGGGTAGTCTGCGAAAAGCATTACCACGACGAGGAAGACTCGATGCGCATGTTCAAAGAGGCCGGCGTCAAAATCGAGCACTTGGAAGACAGCGTGCAGACCTATAAAGATATGTGATCAACAAAAAAATCGCCTTGCGGCGATTTTTTTTTTGTTTAGAGGTTGGCGATTAGCCAATCCTTGAATTTGTTGTAGTCGTTTTCCATCGGAATCGCGCGGTCGGGCAGGGCCATAACCTTTTGCAAGCGTTCGGGAATCGCAGGATCTTTGCCAATCGCGTCCTTAACAATCGCGCTGAACTTGGCCGGATCGGCGGTTTCCAAAATGATTCCGACCGCGCTTTTCGCGCAGTCCGCCCAGTCCGGCTTGTTTGGAGTGATTCCGGGCTTTGTGATGTCAATTCCTTCAAGGCGTTCCAAGGCGCCGTTCTTGATGTCTTCCCAAGCCCTGTAGGCCACCGCTCCGTGCGGATCGATTGTGTAGCCGGTTGAATCAAAACAAGCCTTGATTGCTTTTACGATTCCATCGTTGTCAAGCCAATAAGAGGCAAAAAGCTTTCTTACGTCTTCCAATGAATACATATAGGCGATGCGCTCGTAGTTTGAAGGCGCTCCTACGTCCATGGCGTTGGCGTATGTCTCAACGCTGGGGCGGGCCTTGTATTCGCTTGTGGCGATCCAGTCGGGAATCGTGCGGTTGGAATTTGTGGCAGCCACAAAGCCGGTTATCGGAGCGCCCATTTCGCGGGCGATAAGGCCGCTGGTAAGATTTCCAAAGTTTCCGCTGGGAACGGTTACGATAATTTCCTTTCCGGGATTCTCGTACTTGGCTTGCAAGGCGGCGTACATGTAATAAAAGCCTTGCGGAAGCAAGCGAGAAATGTTGATTGAGTTGGCGCTGGACAAGCGGAACTTGGCGCGCAAGTCTTTGTCTGTAAAGGCAGTCTTGACCAACTTTTGGCAGTCGTCAAATGTTCCTTTTACTTTAAGTGCTCGAACGTTTCCGGTAAATGTCGAAAGCTGCTTTTCCTGCAAGGGACTGATTTTTCCTTCCGGATACAAAATCGTTACGTCAAGGCCTTCTACGTTGTGGAAGGCGCTTCCGACGGCGCTTCCCGTGTCGCCTGACGTTGCGACCAAGATGTGAAGCTTTCCGTTTTCTCCTCGGTTAAAGAAAGACATCGCCCGGGCCATAAAGCGCGCTCCAAAATCCTTAAAGGCGCAAGTGGGGCCGTGAGACAATTCAAGGACGTATGTTCCGTCCTCAATCTTAACAAGCTTGGGCTCAAAAGGGTAGGCGTCTTTTATCAAAGCCTCCAAGTCCGCGTCAGGAATCTCTCCCTCTACATAAGGCTTGGCCATCTCGATGGCGGCGCTGACAAAGTCCGGCTTTCCGTCCTTCATCATTTTTGATATTTCAACTTTTGGAAACTCAATCGGAACGTAAAGTCCGCCGGTGGCGGAACTCATTCCGTTCACTACGGCAGTCTTAAAGTCAACTTTAGCGCTTGAGTCGCGTGTGTCTGTGTAAATCATTTTTATCTCCTAGTTGGAAAGGGAGTAAATCACTTCTTCGCAGAAAAGCTTTGCCATTTCTTGCTGGGCGTTTGAAATCGCTTTCCATTCCGACTTGTCTTTTACTGTGACTGATTTTGCGGCCTTTAAAAGAACTTCTCCGCTAGAGATGTTCAAGGCGCCCATGTCGCCGGTAAAGGTAACGTTGTAATAGCCGTCCGCGTCTTGCGTGATTGGATTTGCGTATTTTACTCGGCCGTAGATTACGTATTTGAAAAGTGAGTTTCCGCTAAGCTGCTTGAGGGCGTCGCTTCTGATTCTTACAGGATCGTCCGCGTCGATGGAGTTGTGGAAGTCCGCGTTCTGCGCTCCCATAAAGCCCGCTTTCCACAAGCTTCCGGTAAGGGCCTGGGCGCTGGGCTGAGATCCGTTTCCGATATTGATCTTTCCGTCTTGGCGGTAGTCAACGATTGAAACCAAGATTCCTGTGCGGGCGCCCAAATTGCTCTTTGCCTTCCAAGGCGCTTCGGCGGCGATGGCCGAGGCTTGCTTGATCAAGTCAGGGTCGCTGGATGGCGCTTGCGGGTAGAACAAAACGCTGGCCGAGGCGGACAATTCTGGAACGGGCGCTGTGAATTCGGCGACGCCGTTTGCGTCCGTCACGATTTCGGCGCGGGCAAAGTTTACGGTTTCTTGCTTTCTTGAAGCGGGATACTCTGCTGTCATTTTGAGGGAGGCCAAAGGCTCTCCGGCCAAATTAGTTACCTGAATTTTATATGGAGAGGCAAAGGCCTTTCCCTTTACTGTTTCTCTTGGCGAAGAAAGGACAGAAATCTTTATGTCCTGCAAAAGTTTTTTGTACTGGGACTTTGAAGAAATGGCCGTTGAAACAGGCGCGCTTTCTTTTTTTACTTCTTTTTCCGCAGGAGCGGCCGGAGTAGAGGCCTGCTCGACCTTGTTGGGTTCTGGGCTTTGAGCCGCGCTCTCTTGTTTTGTCGATTCGCAAGAAAGAAAGGCCAATACAGAAGCCGCTAGCGCAATTGCAAATACTTTTTTCATTTTATTTTTCCACCCTAAAATGATTGTTATAACTGTAAAAATATAGCATTTTTCTGCAAAAAGTTCAATACTTATCATGGTTGTAAAATCTTCCGAAAATAAATATTATGAGTGGAATGAGACTTACATTTGCTGAAATTTATTTAAAGAACTTTGAAGACAACGTAAAGGCCATAAAGAAATTCGTAAAGCCTGGAGTGAAGATTTGCTGTTCGGTAAAGGCCGACGCTTACGGCCACGGAGCCGTCGCTTGCGCAAAAGCCGCCATAAAATGCGGAGCGGAATATTTGGCTGTGGCCACCGTGGGCGAGGGAATTGAGCTCCGCGAGGCCAAAATCAAGGCCCCGATTTTGCTTTTGAGCTACTGCTCTCCGTCTGAGATGGCGGACTTGGTAAAATACAATATCACGCCCTTTGTCGGCGACGAAGAATACATTGAGTTGATTGAGGCCGCCGTCAAGAAAGCTGCGAAGGCGTCACAAGCCCAAAAAGCGGCCGCCAAAAAGTTCGCCGTCCATCTTGCCGTTGACAGCGGAATGGGACGGGTAGGCTGCCTGCCCTGCGACGCGGCGGCCTTGGCAAAAAGAATCGCCAGTTCAAAATATATCTGCTTGGGCGGCATGTGCACCCACTTTGCCAGCGCCGACGGAACCGCCGCGCGCGACCGTTCCTACGCCAAAAAACAGCGCGACGCTTTTATTGCCGCCGTCGAGTCGGTCAAGGCTTTGGGAATCAAGCCCGGAATCGTCCACGCTTCCGCAAGCGCCGCGCTTATGGACAAAATCGAATGGCAGTTTGACATGGTTCGTCCCGGAATCATTTTGTACGGCTACTATCCCGACAAGATTACCGCAAAGTATTTGCGCGCAAAAAAAACTCCGTTGGAATTAAAGCCCGTTATGGCTTTTGTCACCGGAATCAGCGCCCTGCGGCCTTTTAAAAAAGGCATGAGCGTTTCTTACGGCTCAACATGGACAGCGATAAAGAACACTACGATCGGCGTGCTGCCAATCGGCTACGCTGACGGCCTTTTGCGTCGCCAAGCCGGAACATTAAAGGTTAGCGTGAACAAAAAACTTTATCCAATTCGAGGCCGCATTTGCATGGACCAATGCATGGTTGACCTCGGAAGCGCCAAGGGAATCAAGCGCTTTGACCGCGCAGTGATTTTTGGCCCAAAAGAAAGCGGCGCGCTTTTGACAGCCGACGACTTGGCCAACGCTGCCGGAACGATTTCTTACGAGATTTTAACTTGCGTCGGAAAGCGCGTCCAGCGGGTGTTGGTAAAGTAAAGCTCTAATTCGCTATTTTAATGTAATGATTATGTTGCTTTCTTTGTCTAGCTTAATGTCATATTTTTCAAGCAAAAAAGGATATGACATAGAGTCGCCTACTACTTGAAGCCCATAATCGGAAACGTACATTTTGATAATTGCGTTCTTAAGAATGAATCCTCCCGGCTTTTTTTCTTTGATATACGAGGTCGTTGTTATTTGGTCGGTTTTTGTAAACTCAATATATGTTCCCTTGTTTATGAACTCTCGAGCCAACTCCCTTAATTCCGCCTCGTCGCAAAAAGCGGAAAGGCTTGCAAACAAACACATTACAATTAGCGTTATCAGTTTTTTCATAAATCCTCCAATGCTTTTATTCTAACACAGGTTTCTTGGAATGTAAATGAATTTCTGCTTGTTTAATTAACAAAAAAGCGCTAGACTTTGTAAAAACTATGAATTGCGACGAATTTAAAAACTGGCTTGATTCATTTTTAAACTTTGAAAAACTCCCGACCAAGAACATTTTTTGGCTGGACACAATCGAATGGCTTTGCGCGCAATTTGACAATCCGCAAAATTCCGCTCCCTGCGTCCACGTGGCCGGAAGCAAGGGAAAGGGCTCGGTGTCGCGAATGGTAAGTTCCATTTTGACCGAGAGCGGAAAAAAGTGCGGCCTCTACACATCTCCGCACATAAAGGACTTTTACGAACGCGTTTCGATTAACGGCGGCTTGATTGACAGCGCCTTGTACGAATCTTGCGCGACAGAAATACAAGAAAAAATTGACGCGCTAAAAAACGGCGAGCTTCCCTCAAACCGGCAAATAACTTGGTTTGAGCTTGTCACAGTCTACGCCTTTTTGTGCTTTAGGGCGGCAAAGACTGACGCAAACGTTTTTGAAGTGGGCTTGGGAGGCCGCCTTGACGCGACCAACATTGTCCAGCCAAAAATCTCAGTCATAAACACAATCGAGCTTGAGCACACTGAATTTTTGGGCGACACGCTGGAAAAAATCGCGGGCGAAAAAGCTGGAATCATTAAGGAAAACACACCCGTCCTTTGCGCGGAGCCAACAAGCCCGGGCGTAAAAAAAGTTTTTGAAGAAGCCGCGGCGCAAAAAAATGCTCCCTTGTACTTTGCCGACGAGCTTTTGGACGGGCTGGAATATTCTTACGAGAAAGGTTTGCAAGACCCAAAAGCGGCCTTCCAATACTTTATGAACGTCACAATTCGCTCAAAAATTTTCAACCGTCCATTGAAAGCCCGCTTGCGCTTGCTGGGCAGCGTCCAAGCCCACAATGCTTTCTTGGCCGCGGCCGCAGTCCGCATTGCATTTCCGGAAATTGACGAAGCCACAATCGAGCGCGGCTTGGAAAAAGCGGCGCTCCCCGCGCGCTTCCAGACAATTGCGCTAAAAAGCTTTCAAGCCCAAGAAGCGGCCGCTTCAGCCCTCCTTGTCCTAGACGGCGCGCACACAGTAAACTCAATCAAAGGAACGATGGAAACATTCAACGCGCTTTTCGCAAACGACGCGCGCAAAAAGCGACTCTTGTTCGCCTGCGCCGCCGACAAGGATGTCCACCACATCGCGCCGCTTTTTAAAGACAAGGCCGGACGTTCGATTTTTGAAAAAATTATGATTACAAAACTGAATTCCGCAAAGCAAAGCGATCCGCAAAAAGCGGCCGCCGCCTTTAAGGAAGCGGACTTGCCGTTTGAATTGGACGAAGACTATGAGGCCGCGATAAAGGATTCGGTTGAAGCCGCCAAGCGCGACGGAGCGATATTGCTTGCGATAGGAAGCTTTTATTTGGCGGCGGAGATTTTGTCTGGAGATTTTTATCAAATAAATTGACGGCATTTTTTTTCGTCAAAGTCCGTATTGCGCTTCGTTCCGTTAAATGGTAATATGTCTTTATGGCAAAAGACGAAATTGAATATTCAGACTTGAGCGGAACCTACGAAGCCGCCCTTAAAAAGAGCCGCGAGATTGAGGCGGACATTAAAGTTAATCCAAAAAAATACCGCGTCCTTACGGGAGACCGCCCCACAGGACAGCTGCACATCGGCCATTACTTTGGCTCGCTTCAAAACCGCGTGCGCCTGCAAAACCTTGGCGTTCCGGTAATGATTTTGGTTGCTGACTACCAGGTTTTGACCGACCACGACGCGTATGACCAGATTTCGCAAAACACAAAGCAGCTGGTCATCGACTACCTTGCCGCCGGAATCAAGCCTGGCAAAGACGTTTGCATTTTCCCGCACTCATACATTCCCGAAGAAAACCAGCTTATGCTTCCGTTCCTAACGCTTGTAAGCAATTCGGAATTGGCCCGCAATCCCACCGTAAAGGACGAAATTCAAAAGGCCAAGGACTCTGGCGGCTTTAAGCAGGGCGTCAACGAAGGAATGTACACGTACCCCGTCCACCAAGCCTGCGACATCCTTTTTTGCAAGGCAAACATCGTTCCGGTCGGAAAAGACCAGCTTCCGCACTTGGAGATAAGCCGAACGATAGCCCGCCGCTTTAACAACAAGTACGGGCAGGGCAAGGTGATTTTCCCTGAGCCTTACGCGCTCCTTGCAAAGACCCCGCTCATAAAGGGCTTGGACGGCCAGGCCAAGATGAGCAAGTCGCTCAACAACTGCGTATTCTTGCACAACACCGAAGACGAAACCGCCGCCTTGGTGTCAAAAGCCAAGACCGACAGCGACCGCCACATCACATATGATCCGGAAAAGCGCCCGGAAGTTGCCAACTTGCTTACATTGATTTCGCTTTGTACGGACGAGGCTCCCGAATCAATCGCCGAGCGCTTGGGCGACGGCGGCGGAAAAGCCCTAAAGGACGAGCTTGCAAAAGCCATTAACGAAAAGCTCCGCCCCTTGCGCCAAGAGCGCGCCAAACTTGAGGCAAATCCCGACTACATTAGGCAAGTTCTTATGGACGGAGTAAAGCAGGCCCGCGAAATCGCGCAAGCCACGCTTGAAGAAGTCCGCGCCGCGATGAATATGAAGATTTAAATTAGCGCGCAGCGTACGACGCCGGCCAGTATGACTACAAGCGCGGCGAATGTGATTGCGTAAATCCAAACGGGCAGGCTTCCGTCACCGCGGGGCCGCCCGCTTTTTTTTGCCGCTGAAGATTTTTTGTGGACGTAAAAGTGGCCCTTGCTTTGCGCGTCCTTTTGCATTTTTGCGGCCGCCGAACTCATTCCGGCGACGCCAGGCTGGTCTTTTCCGCCGTAGCCGCAAGAAGGGCAGCCGTTTGCGAACATATTTGACGAGCCTGTTTTTCCGCAGACGGGACAGCGAACCGAAGAAAAGAAGCGTCCGCATTTTCCGCAAAAGCGCGCGCTTTGGGGCACTTCCGCTCCGCAGTTTTCGCAAAAGAATTTGGCTTGAGTTTTATGATTTTGCGCCATCGATTGTTCCGCTTTAAGTTAACTTTAATTCTAGGAATTTGCCGTTGGACAAAACCTTGGCGCTGACATATCTGTAGGCTTTGTTTTCGCCAAAGGTTGCGTTAGCGATTGAGTCGCCGGGGTTAAGGTTTTTAATAAGGTCAGGAATGTCGCTTGTAAATTCTATGCGATTGTCTTGGACGCTCTTGACCGAGCCTGTGATCAGGCTTTCGTTTTTTGGGTTTGTAAAGACCAGCTCAAACTTTGGTCC
Organism: Treponema sp.; assembly: GCA_016290995.1. Lineage (GTDB taxonomy): Bacteria > Spirochaetota > Spirochaetia > Treponematales > Treponemataceae > Treponema_D. Next base: position 69,880 of record JAEEVR010000004.1, read on the forward strand.
GTTTGAAACAAAGCCAAAGGCTTGCTCGCTTTTTCCGGCCAAATATTTTTCGACTTCTTCCAATCCTTTCTCGTCAAGAGAGTTGAACATGCCGAACACGCCCAAAGATCGCGCCTTGGACTTTTCATCGTCGCTCATCGGGCGTGAGTTGTAAAGGATCACTTTTGGAACGACTCCGCCAATTCCGCTTTTTGTAAATTGGACAAAGGTTTTCCAATGCCTTGGATATTCCGCTGTTGAAATGACGACCATGTCCGGCGCTATTTCCTCAACATTGTCCAAGGCTTTTAAGAGCCAACGGTAAGTGATGATTTCCGCTCCCGACTTTTTTATTACAGGAACGAGAGCGTCGATTGTTTTGTCTTCTTCGGCGATTAAAAGAACTTTCATTCTGTTCCCAAATTGTTTACGCTATAGCCATAGATTCGCCAAATGCCGTCGCGCTGGCGAACGTGATAAATGTATTCTTTCTTTTCGTAATAGTTCTTGTACTTGAACCATTCGTAGACAGTTACCGTTCCCTCGGTTTGAGAGTAGTTTGTTCTCTTGATTTCAAAGCGCTCCGGAATCGCGACGATGTCTTTTTCGATCGTGTCGGCCATAAGCGAGGCTTTGTAATCGTTGATCATCTTCTCTCCGTCTTCGGCGCTTGACGCGGCGTACTTGTTGCGGCGCAAGGGGTCCGACTTGAGCATTTCTTCCAAGTCAATGTAAAGGAAGAACTGGTCCCACAATGTTTTTTGCCTTGCGACGATTGTCTGCTCGACAACCTTGTCGGGAGAGATTTGTTCGGGCTGCAAAATCTCAGCGGTTCCCATTGCGACGGGGATGAAGCTTGAGGACGCGGCCGAAGGAGTGGGGCGAACTTCGAGCGTCAAGCGGTTGGACTTAAGCTCGATGTATTTTGACTTGTAAAGCTCAGGATAGAACGAAAGCTCAATGTAGTAAACGCTGGGCTCGTTAAAGTTCAAAAAGTTTTTGGCGTTTTCAACAAAGGAATATTCCTCGCCGGTCTCAAGCGAAATCTCTCTAAAGTAAACAGTTTGGTTTGTCGTTCGCTTTCTGATAAGCGAGTTGGTCTGCTCCAAGCGAGTGTTTTTTACGGTAAAGGCCGAAAAGTCAACGCTGAACATTCTGTCGTCGGCCAGCTTAAAGCGCAAGGTTTCCGTTCCCGTGTTCTTGATCGTCACGTGAACAAAAATCGGATTGTCCTCCGCGCTTCCAGGGTAGTACATGGTTCTGTCAAAAAACTTGATTGAAACGCTTGCCTTTGAAAAATCAGCAAAGACACTATGGGCAAAAAGGGCCAAAACTGCTATAATCAAAAAAGACTTTTTCATGAAAACTCCTTTTTTTATTATCGGTATTTTTTATGCATTCATTAGATAATATAGTAACAACTAAATTAAAAAAATGGCAAGAGCTAAACGCTGTTTTGGCAGCGCTTGGGCAAAAAGACGGCCAGGCGTTTCCGGCGCAAATCGAAGGGCTGGACGGCTCCTTGGCGTCGTTTTTTATAAAGGCCTATCTTGACCAGCGCAAGTCAGAAAAAATACAGGCCGCCCAATACGGAAGCGGCGCCCAGAGCGCCGGCAGCCTGGACCTTTTGGCGGTGACCGCAAGCGAGCGGGACGCCTTGGAGTTAAGGCAAGACTTGGAAAGCGCGGCTCCCGACGCCGAGATCTATTACCTTCCAAATTGGGGAACGGTTCCCTACAGGCCAGCCTCAAAGGGCGGAGCTGTTTTTGGAGAAAGAGCCGCCTTTTTGTCGCGCCTTTTGCTTAGGGACAATTCGCCCTTAAATGTAAAGCCAAGGATTTTTCTTGTTTGCCTTAGGGACTTGCTTTCGCCGGCGCGCGATCCAGAGGCCTTAAGAAAAAGGTCCGTGGTTTTGAAAAAAGGGCAGAGCATCGACACGGAAAAGCTTAGCGAAACCTTGGTTCAAAACGGATATTTTAGAGTGCCCAGGGCCAGCGTTCCCGGAGAGTTCGCGCTTAGAGGCGAGGTCTTGGACATCGTCTTTCCTGGGGACGGAAAGGGCGTCCGCGTGACTTTTGACTTTGACTCGATTGAAAAAATCAAGACCTTTATTCCAGACACCCAAGTGACCGAGAAAGAAATCGACAGCGCCCTTGTCTTTCCGATGAAGGAATGTTTTTTTGACGGAACGGAAATAAAAAATTTAAGAGAAAAAATCCAAAAATACAAAGAAAAATGTATAAAAAATAATACAAGTTTAGAAGATTTTGAAGAAAACAGTCTACAAAATGATACAAGTTCAGGCGTTTTCTTGCCGTTCACCGAAAAGGCGGAAGAAAAGCTTGAGGAGCGCCTTTTGGAGCTGGAGGAGTTTGGCTCTTGCGAAGGCGAAGAGCTGTTTTATCCGCTGGTTTTTAACAATTCCTTAATTGATTATTTGCCGTCGGGCGCCAGCGTGATTTACTTTGACTTTGACCGTCAGTTGAACTCGCGCGAGTCATTGCTTAGGGAATGGTCGTCCTTGTACCGCAAGGCCCGCCTTGACGAGCCGTGTTTTCCGCCAAAAATGGCTTTGTATGATTTTGAGGCGATCTTGCCAAAAGCCCAGCGTTCGATAATGCTTAGAACTTTGCATGCGGATTTGCAGGGCGTTTCCTTTGCCCAATCCTTTAACTTGCATGCGGAGCCTTCCAGAAGTTTTTTTGGCAACATAAACTACCTTAAGGAGCAAATTGAGTCCCTGCAAAAGGATGATTTTGACGTCGTTGTTTACGCCGACAACGAAAACCAAGCCTTAAGAATTAATGAAATACTTTCCGAAGCGGCTAATTTTGACGGAAGGCCCTTGGTCATTGTTCCAAAAGCGCTTTCCGCCGGCTTTTCAATTCCAGACATTAAGCTTATTGTAATCCAGGAGAACGAGATTTTCGGCCGCCGCAAAAAGGCGCCAAAATCGATTAAGAGCGCAAAAAGCGTTCCCATCGACACTTTTGTTGAGCTTACGCCAGGCGACGTCGTTGTCCACGTTAATTACGGCATCGGACTTTTTAAGGGCATCGAGCGCGTAAAAAGCGGCGGCCTGGAGCGCGATTACATCAAGCTTGAGTACGCCGACGAGGACGTGGCCTTTGTTCCGATAGAGCAGGCGAACCTTGTCCAGCGTTACATCGGAAACGAAGGTGACGCGCCAAAGCTTGACCGAATCGGAAGCAAGGCTTGGGAAAACCGCAAAAGCCGCGTAAAGCAAGCGGTCGAAGAGTTGGCCCAAAAGCTTATAGACTTGTATTCAAGGCGAAAGGCAAGCGTGGGCTACGCCTTTCCAAAAGACACTGAATGGCAAACGGCTTTTGAGGCGGCCTTTCCTTACGAAGACACGCCCGACCAAATCACCGTCACAAAAGAAGTCAAGGAAGACATGGAGCGTCCCGTTCCGATGGACCGCTTGCTTTGCGGAGACGTCGGCTACGGCAAGACCGAAATCGCGATGCGCGCGGCTTTTAAGGCTGTTCTTGGCGGAAAGCAAGTGGCCTTTTTGGCTCCGACAACGATCCTTGCCGAACAGCATTACGAGACTTGCTTGGAGCGCTTTAAGAATTTTCCGGTTTCGATCGCGATGCTCAGCCGCTTTGTAAGCAAGGCCGACCAAAAAAAGATTTTGGAAAAGCTTAAGGCTGGCGGCGTGGATATTATTATCGGAACGCATAAAATCATTCAAAAGGACGTGCAGTTCAAGAACTTGGGCCTTATGATAATCGACGAAGAACAGCGTTTTGGCGTTAAGGACAAGGAAAAGCTTAAGACGATAAAAAACAACATCGACTGTCTTGCGATGAGCGCCACGCCGATTCCAAGAACCTTGCACATGAGCTTTTTAAAGATCCGCGACATGAGCCTTTTGACCACGCCGCCGCAAAACCGCCAGGCGATAGAAACAGTCATCGATCCTTACAACGACGAGCGAGTCGCCGCCGCCATCCGCGCCGAAGTTGACCGCGGAGGCCAAGTCTTTTACTTGCACAACCGTGTTGAGACTTTGGAAGAGACCAAGAAAAAGTTGGAGCGCTTGGTTCCCGAGATGCTTATAGACACGGCGCACGGCCAGATGACAAGCGACGAGCTTGACGACATTTTTAGGCGCTTTAAAAACGGCGGCTTTCATGTTTTGGTCGCGACGACAATCATTGAAAACGGAATCGACATTCCAAACGTAAACACGATAATCATAGACCGCGCCGACATGTACGGCGTTTCGCAATTGTACCAGCTGAGGGGGCGGGTAGGGCGCAGCGACCGCAAGGCCTACGCCTATATGTTCTATCCCGAAAATCGTTCGCTTAGCGAAGTTGCGATGAAGCGTTTGCAGGTGATAAGCGACTTTACCGAGCTTGGAAGCGGATTTAAAATCGCGATGAAGGATTTGGAGCTGCGCGGTGCTGGAAATCTCTTGGGCCGCGACCAGTCGGGCAACGTATACTCTGTCGGCTTTGACCTTTACTTGCGCTTGCTCAACGAGGCTGTGGAGCGGCTTACGGCGCAAAAAGAATACGTTCCGCAAAACGAAGTCTTGCTTGAACTGGATTACACAGGCTTTATACCGGACACTTACGTTTCAAATCCCCAGGTCAAGATGGAGATCTACAAAAAAATTGCCGGCGTTACAAGCCGCCAGGAATTGGATGCTGTTTACAGCGAACTTAACGACCGCTTTGGCCCCGTTCCCGAGGAAGTGTCAAGCCTTTTGACTTTGGCCGAGATAAAGATAATCGCCGCGTCCTTGTACATAAGCTCTATAAAGGAACGGCAGGGCTTCGCCAGGGTTGAGTTTAGCAAGGTAAAGGACATTAGCGTGGAAAAGCTTATGAACTTGATTAAGGCTAATCCGGGAACCGTAAAGCTTGATCCCGCCCATTCAAACGCGATATTGCTTCAAACTGGAAAGATTGGCCTTAAAGAAAAAGGCGCCTTTTTGTCCGAGATGCTCGAAAGTCTCGCATAGGAACGAGTCAAGGCGCGCTTCGCTTTAGGCAATAAAAAAACGGTTGGCGTAAAACCAACCGTTAAAGTCGGGCTAACCGAATTCGAATCGGTGACCTCTTGCCCCCCAGACAAGCACGCTAACCAGCTGCGCTATAGCCCGATGTGTAAAAACTATAATATCATATTTTAAAAAATGTTTCAAGTGGGAACGGCGGCAAAAAGCAAGATTTTTCGCATAAAAACGGCCTTTATAATATTTTGGTAGACAGAATATGCGTTATGGGAAGTAAAGTGTGCGGGCGAAAAATGCTTGTAGCGTCCGCTAGGACGCGGTGAAACCGCTCGAACCATCGATTGTTGTCTTGTTTGCAACGGCACGAGTGAATCACTCTTGGTGCATAAAGGCAAAGTGTCTGTAGTTTACGCTCATCATTATTCCGACGCAGACCATCGCGGTCCACATCGACGATCCGCCGTAAGAAAGGAATAGCAAGGGAATTCCCGTAATCGGCATGATGCCCATAACCATTCCTACGTTGACCATAAAGTGAAAAAAGAACAAGCTCAAGATGCCCGAGGCCACATAATAGCCGTAGTGGTTTGTGGTGCGGCGGATGATAAGAATCATTCTGCCCATCAAAGAAAAATACAAGGCAAAGACGATAAAGCCGCCTAAAAAGCCGGCTTCTTCTGATAAGATGCTAAAGATAAAGTCGGTGGATTGTTCAGGCAAAAATCGCAAGTGGCTTTGGGTTCCGCGCAAAAAGCCTTTTCCAAAAAAGCCGCCGGCGCCGATTGCGGTCTTGGATTGGATGATGTTCCAGCCGGATCCTTGCTTGTCTGTGTACGGGTCAAGGAAGATGATTAAGCGCTGGATTTGGTAAGGCTTTAAGACTTTTGTTACGGCAAGCGAGCATACCAAGGCTCCAAAAATGATCGCGCTTGCGTATGTGATCCAAAAATAATACTTATTATGTCGGAAGAATAACATTCCCAAAAGTCCGATCAAAGTGATGGCTCCAAAGCCGGCGGTAAAGAGAATGCGGATCTTTTTTACTGTAAGAATGCTCAAAAGCGCGTATGTGTGGCCTGCGATTTGATCTTGCCACACAGGAAGAATGGCAAGCAGGACTGTAAGCATTCCAAAAGACAGCATGCCCAAAATGTATCTTAAGGGAACCCCGGCCGCAAAGCACATAAAAAAGAAAATTGGAATGTAAACGCTGGCGGTTCCCAAGTCGGGCTGGATTAGAATCAAGCCCATTGTAAAGCTCATTACAAGAAAGGCTCCCCAGAATCTTCTTCTTTCGTTCCATTCTTCGGTTTTATGGAAATACCAGCCTAAGAAAAGTATGTAAACAATTTTTCCAAACTCTGACGGTTGGATTCCAAACTCGCCTATTCCAATCCAGCTTTTTGCGCCGTTTATGGTTTTGCCGAATATTCTTGTCAAAATCAAAAGAATTATCAACACGCCAAAAACAATGCTTATGTAGCGCTCAAAATTTCTGTAGTCATATATCGCGGCGGCAAAAAGCAATGCCAAGCCAAGAATAACCCAAATAATTTGTTTTACATATTCTTTTGTAACAAGCTGGCCCTGTTGGTTAATCGCGCTTGAATATATAAAGCATATTCCTATGACAGTCAAAAGCAAAACGCAAAGAAGCATTACCCAGTCAATTAGTTGTAGAAATTTTATTTTCATCGTTCTACCCTACTCTCTTGAATCGTTTGACGCTTGGTCGGTTTGCTTTACTAGATATTGCCAGCCCAAGGCTTCCACTGACTCTTCGTATGTTTGGCCTGCGAATATTCCCTGCATTGTTATGTTTGTGGCGTATGGCGCCCACCAAGAATATTTATTCGCCGCTTCTACAATTGTCGCGACGACGATTCTGTCTTCAATTGGTCCGTCGTACGGAGCGTAAGCCAAAAGCCAAGAGTGCCAGCTGTCCTTGTAGCCGGTGACTTCGGCGGTTCCTGTTTTGGCCGCGATTTTTACAACTTTGTTAAACAAGGAATGTTTTGCGGAACCGTTTGTGACTGTCCAGCGCAAGTCGTCCTGAAGCTCTTTCCAAAGCGCGGGCTCAAAATTCGTTGAGTGCAAAACTTCCGGCTCAACTGTTTGAATAACTTCGTCCGTTACAGGATCGCGAACCTCTTTTAGCAAGTGGGGCTTGTAGATTTTTCCTTCGTTGGCGACCATCGCCATTACGTTTGCGACTTGCAAGGGCGTCGCCGTCGTATAGCCTTGTCCGATTGAAACGGCCATCGTGTCGCCGCCAAGCCAACGTTCGTGGTAACGTCGTTCCTTCCATTCCGGCGAAGGTATAAAGCCCTTTGATTGGCTTGGAAGGTCGACTTGCGCGCTGGCTCCGTAGCCGAACATCTTTGCGTATTGAGCGATTTTTTGAATGCCCAAATTTTCGCGGCCAACTTGCCAATAATAAATGTCGCAAGATTTTGCAAGGGCGTTTTTTAGGTCAACATAACCATGGCCCGGCTTTAAAACCCAACAGTGGTAAACGCGGCCGCCATATTCGACTTCGCCCTTGCATTCAATTTTTTCGTAGCTTGGAAAAGCCTTTTCGTTTAGCAAGGCCGCGGTCATTACAATTTTAAATGTTGAGGCCGGCGGATATTGGGCGTTTACGGCGCGATTCAAGAGCGGATTGAATTCATCTTGGGTAAGTTTTGAATATTCTTCGGCGGCGTTTTCGTTGTTAAAAAGGTTTGAGTCAAAGTAAGGGTAAGAAACCATCGCAAGGATTTCGCCTGTGCTTGGCTTTAACACAACCATCGCGCCGATTCTTTTTCCAAGCGCCTTTTCCGCCAATTTTTGTATGTCGGTGTCGATCGTAAGGACAAGTTTTTTTCCGGACGTCGGCGGAATGATGGTGGGCGCCTCTGACAAAATGCGGCCGCGAACGTCAACGGTGCGCTGCTCCACTCCGTCCTTTCCTTGCAACAAGGCGTCGTATTGGCGCTCGATTCCGGTCTTTCCAACAACGCTGGCGCGCGAGTATCCTTTGTTGTACATAAGGGCGTATTCCTCGCGCGTAATGTCTCCAACGTAGCCCAAGATATGAGAGAAAGAGCCAGTTTCGATGTAGTTTCTCATTGGCTTTGAAATCCATGTGACGCCGGGAAGGTCGTTTATGTTTTCGGCGATGTTGGAAATTGTTTTAAAGGGAACGTTTGTCTTTACTGTGATTCGATTAAAGGATCTTCTTACATTTTGCGGAATCAAGTCGTCGATGTCGCTTTTTTTTACAGAAAGGTATTCGGCCAATTTTGCAAGAACGGTGTCGTAATAATCGCGGGGAATTTCGCCGGGAATGACTTCTACCGCAAAAGAGTCTGTGTTGATAACCATCGCGGAGTTGTTGTTTCGGTCGTAGATTTCGCCGCGTTGGGCTGTTATTACTGTGTTGCGGGTAGAAACGACTTTTGACGCCCTTCGGTAGCTTTCGCCGTGAACGACTTGCATGCTAAAAAGCCGCATCGTGTAAATGACAATTATCGAGGCAACCATTAAGAAGAATACAAAGACAACAAGCGACTTGCTTCTAGCCATCAAGAAATTCCTCTTTGTGGCGGAACGATAAAGGAATCAAATCCGCGCAACAGTTTGATGACCAAGGGAGCCAAGAAAGTGTTCATCGCAAGCTCAAGCGCGAACACAGATGAGAATATGTTGTACGAGTTAACATAGTTGGGGAACAAAAGCGACACAAGGTAAATGATCAAAACTTTAAGAAGCGTCGCAAAAAAGCCGGCTATGATGTTTACCAAAAAGCTTTCGTAGTTCATCATGCGGTGGAAGAAGCCGCCGGCAAAGCCGACCAAAGTTCTTACCAAACAATTCAAGCCAAAGGGGCTTCCGCTTAAAAAATCCAAAAGCAGGCCCGAAGCGAAACCTGTGATTTCTCCCGCGACTTTTCCGTTCCTAATTGAAAAATACAAAACGCAAAGCAAGAGAAAGTCTGGAATCGCAGGCAAAAAATAAATGTTGGAAAGCAAGGCGGTTTCGATCAATACGAATACAATTAGAATTATAAAGCTTGAAATATATGATTTAATCATTGCCCTCGCCCTCCTCCGCTTTCTTGTCGTTTGGAGATTTATGGTCGATTACCAAAACTGTTTCCAATCTAGAAAAATCGATTATCGGCGAAAGTTCGATGGCAAGCGAAGTGTCGTAATTTAAAACTTGAACGTGAGAAATTGTTCCGATCGGAATGTCGGCCGGATAGTTTTCGTTTTCGCCGCTGGTTACGATTACGTCTCCAAAGCGCAATTCGTCGATTACGCGCTTTTTGATGTATTCCATTTTTAACGGAAGCGTGTCAGAGCCGTTGCCGCTGACCAAACCGATGTCGCGCGTGTTTTGAACCCTGGCGGATATTGAAGAGTTAAAGTCAAAAACCGGCATTATTTGCGCCGTTGTGTAGCCAACAGCGATTACTTTTCCGACGATGCCGATGTTGCCGCCCTGAATCGCGATGACGGGCATATTTTTTTTGATGCCGTTCCTTGAGCCCTTGTTGATCACGATTGTTGTGTACAAGTTGTCGGCTCCGCGCGAAATAATGTTGGCGGCAAAATTCTTTACAGCCAAGCTTTGAGAAAAATCAAGCTGCTCTTTAAGTCTTGCGTTTTCTTTTCGGATTTCGGAGTTGGATCGTTGCATGTATTCGTAGTCTTTCATTTTTTCAGAAAGGACTTCGTATTGTTTTCGCAACTCCGCCAATTCTTTTACAGCGTTCACTGAATTTGTGATCGAACTTGTAACCGTGTTGATTCCATTTTGAACAGTGGAAAAAATATTAAAGCCGATTTGCCTAAAATTAAGGATAAAGCCGCCGGAGGAAAACGACATCATCACCGTTGAAACAATCAGCAAAAACGCGAGAAGAAATTCTGAAAAATGCAAAACAAAAAAAGGCTTTTTTTGCATTTTGCTTATACGTTCAAGTTGTCGTAAATGGATCTGTCTGTTGACATATCCTTAAAGAGTTCAAAGGCCTCGCCCGCTCCAAGCGCAACGCATTCAAGAGGCTTTTCGACCAAGATTACAGGAACGTTCGTTTCTTTTGAAATAAGCTTTGGCAAGCCCTTGAGCATTGAGCCGCCGCCTGTCATTACGATGCCGCGCTCGATGATGTCGGCCGCCAATTCCGGCGGAGTGTGTCCAAGCGTTGTCTTGATTTCTTCAACGATGCGGTTGACCGGCTCCTTAAGGGCTTCGCGAACTTCGACGCTGTCGATTTCCAAGCGGCGCGGCAAACCGTTTGTCGCGTCGGCTCCCTTGATTTCCATCTTTTCGATGTTGCGGTCGCTGGAAGCGTTTCCGATTTCGATCTTAAGGCGTTCGGCTGTTTGCTGGCCGATTGTAAGGCCAAACTTTTGCTGAATGTGCTTTACAATCGCTTCGTCAAACTTGTTTCCGCCGACGCGGATAGAAGAAGTGATTACCATTCCGCCCAAAGAGATTACTGAGATTTCCGCCGTTCCGCCGCCGATGTCGCAAATCATATGGCCGGCCGGCTCGTGGATTGGAATCTTGGCGCCGATAGCGGCCGCGAGGCTTTCTGGAATTACCTCGACTTCGCGGGCGCCCGCTTTAAGGGCCGCTTCGATTACGGCGCGCTTTTCAACTTCGGTGATGCAAGACGGAATGCCGATCTTCATTCTTGTAGAAGTGAAGAATCTATGTTTGGGAATTATTTTTGAGATGAAGTACTTGATCATCTTTTCGCATGAGTCGATGTCGGCGATAACTCCGTCGGCAAGCGGCCTGGTCGCGATGATGTTGTTTGGAGTCTTCCAAAGCATGCGCTTGGCTTCGGCTCCAACCGCTACAACCTGGTTGGTTCCCTTTTCAACCGCAACAACGGAAGGCTCGTCGATGACAATGCCTTTTCCGCGCACGTAAATGAGCGTGTTGCAAGTTCCTAAGTCAATTCCTATGTCGGTTACAAAACTGTTAAAAAACATATTTCCCCCAAAGTCTATTTTACTTATATTGTTGAATTTTTTCTAGCGCTTCAGCGTGATTTACTTGAATTCTTAGCGTTTTTCTCCATTCGGCCCTGGCTTTGACTAAGTCGCCTTGCGCCTCGTATATCAAGCCAATGCAATAGTGGGCGTCGGCGTAATTTTGGTTTTTTTGCAAAATGGCGTCAAATTCCTTTTGGGCGCTTTCATAGTCTTGTTCGTTAATCAAAATCTTTCCAAGCAAGGCTCGGCTTTTTATTGTCAATGAGTCGTCTGTTGACCTTTGGATGATTTGGAACAAGTATTGCTTTGCCGCGGAATTTTGCCCCGCTTTTTGGTACTGTTCCGCAATGGACAAAAGCAAGGCGTCACTTTCTCTATGCAATAGAGCCTCGCTAAAGGCGGCGATGCTTTCCATTGTCATTCCCAACTGAGCGTAGCTGAGACCCAAATATTCCGGAATGTCGTCCGCCTTGTAGCCCAAAAGCCTGGCTTCGTTTAAGTGGTAGGCGGCCAAATCCGCGTAGTAATGGTATGACGAGATTGAGTCTTTGTAAAAGTAAGCTTTGCCCAACATATATTGGATTTGGCCCAAAGTTTTTTTCTTTGCGTCCATCAACGCCAAGCGCAAGCAATGAATTGATTCGTCGATGTATTCCTGCGCCTGCTGGGATTCTGTTGCGGAAACAGCAAGATAAAAGGCCGCGTAGCCTCTGTAAACTAAAACCGTGTTGTTAAAGGGCTTTTTTTCCAATAAGACCGAACCGGTGTCGTAAACCGCCTGGTAGTCGTATTCCTTCCATTTGTCGGAAAGCATTGTGATTGAAGGCTTTGTATGAATATTTTTGCTAATCGCTTTTTGAATAAACCGGCCCGCAAACACGACAAGCGTTATGGCAAGGGCAATGCCTAAAATAATGGGGACAAGGCGGTTTTTGCTTTTAATGATTGTTCTATAATTTTTAAAAGAAAGATTCACCCGCTTGTTCCCCTTAAAAAAAAGCAGAAGAAATCGTAAGCCGGGTTCTGGCAACTATGAATGAATCATAGCCATAACCATCTATCCGAGTTTTTGGTCGCCCAAAAACTTTAGCGGTCTACCCGCGGCTTATGTCCCGGAATGACAGCCGCTTCTTGACCTTGCTCCAAATGAGGCTTGCAATGCGGCGTTTGTCGCCAAACGCCCGGTGGTCTCTTACACCGCCTTTTCACCCTTACAAGTTCCGCTTGCGCAAAAACTTGCGGTTTGTTTTCTGCTGCGCTATCTGTAGAACAAGGGGTTATGCAAAAAATTGCAACTACCCTTCTTCTCCCGGTAATTACCCGGCATTTTTTCCGGCGGAGCCCGGACTTTGCCTCACCGTTAAAAAATATCATGATTAATTAACGGCGCGGTTATATTTCTTCTGCAATTAAGCCTTATTCTTCAGACTCTTCATCGTCAGAGTCTTCGATTTCTTCCTCGTCCTCATCGTCGAGCAAGTCATCGTCTTTAACATCGTCTTCGTTATCGTTGATGTCGTCGTCTTCATCTTCGTCGTAAGCGTCGCTTTCGTCATCCAAGTCAGCAAGGCTTCCGGCAGTGTCCATTGTGAAGTAATCTTCCTCTTCGCCCTCTTTGGTCTCTTGCCAGCGCAAGATTCTGCTGCAGTAGGGGCAGAACAAGATTTCATTTTCTTCACGAACTTCAAGCGCGAACTGGGCGGGCAAAATCATATGGCAGCCGCCGCAAACGCCGTTCTTTACATAAACGATTCCTTCGTTGTTGCGCTGGATGATGCGCTGGAACTTGTATGTAATTTCCGGATCGATGTTGGCCGAAATGTTGGCTTCTTTCTTTTCCAACGAAGCAAGCTCTTTTTTGAGGCTGCCGGCTTCTTTGTCCAAAGACGCGCGGGCTTCGTTCAAGTCTTTTTCCTGAGACTTAATCCAGCTTTCGTCGGCTTTGATCAACTCGTCAAGTTCGGCCAAATTCTTTTCTTCTTTGTCCAATTCCTTGCGAAGTCCGCTTTCCTTGTCGCTGGCTTCTGAGATTTGCTTTTCAAGCGCTTCGTATTCGCGGTGGGTGGAAATGTTGTCCATTCCCTTTTCGCCTTCTTCGCGCAATTTGACGGCTTCTTCCAATTCGTCTTTTAAGCCGTCGACCTTTTTCTTCAACTCTTCATACTTGGAATTCTTTTCAATGTATTCCTTTTTGAGACGGGCAAGCAATTCTTCTTGCGTTTCCAACTGTTTGGGCACGTCTTCAATCTTGGCCTGAATCTGGTACTTTGCAGACAAAACGACCTGAAGCTTTTCCAAATTGTCAAAAACTTTTGTATCAAGTGTCTTTTCCATTTGACATTCCCCTTACCTTAATTAAAAAAATATACAATATAATGAAAGAAATTGCAAGGGCTTGAAAATCCTTGCAATTTACGCAAATCATATTTCGATGTAGTCCCTTAAGCCGGTCGCCCTTCTTGGGTGGCGCAAGCGGCGCAAAGCCTTGGCCTCGATTTGTCTGATTCTTTCGCGCGTTACGTTAAAGTACAGGCCAACTTCTTCCAAGGTCAAGCAGTAGCCGCCTTCAAGGCCAAAGCGCATTTTAAGAACTTCTTGCTCTCTGGGCGGAAGCGAAGAAAGGACCCCGCTAAGTTGCTCCTTAAGGAGCGTGTAAGCTGTCTGGTTTGCGGGATTCTCAACTTCCTTGTCTTCGATGAAGTCTCCGAGCAATGAATCCTCTTCTTCTCCAATCGGCGTTTCCAAAGAAATTGGCTCGCGGGCAACGTTCTTTACTGTCTTTACGCGAGCGACTGCCCAACCCAACTGCTGGGCGATTTCGTCGTCGGTGGGTTCGCGGCCAAACTTTTGCATAAGGTTTCGGCTTTCGCGGACAACCTTGTTGATTTGCTCGATCATGTGGACAGGAACGCGGATCGTTCTGGCCTGGTCGCTGATGCTGCGGGTGATAGCCTGGCGAATCCACCAAGTTGCGTATGTGGAGAACTTGTAGCCCTTGCGGTACTCAAATTTTTCTACAGCCTTGATCAAGCCGATGTTTCCTTCCTGAACCAAGTCAAAGAACTGCAAGCCGCGGTTTGTGTATTTTTTTGCGATGGCTACAACCAAGCGCAAGTTTGCGTTGATCAAATGGTTCTTGGCGTTTTCCATCATCTTGCGGCCGCGCTCGATTTCCTTTTCCATCTTGAGAATGTCTTCGATGCTGTTTTCAAATTCAAACTCAAGGCGAACCAAGCGGCGCTCGATCTTTTGAATCTTGGAATAAACTTCGCGAATGTCGTCGGCGTTCATTCCCAATTCTTTTTCAAGCTTGGCGCACTCGTTGCGAATGGCAAGCCTTCTTCCCAAGCGGCGCAAATCAGCGGGATCCTTTACGCGCAATTCCTTCATGCGCTTTTCCTGCTGGTGCTGGTATTCCTCGATTTTTTGCTTTGCGTCGATGAATTCCGTTGAGAATTTTTCAAGCTCTTCTGTTTGAATCTCGGCCTTTTGGAGTGACGGCAAGATTTTTTTCTGAAGCTTTAGGATGTCCTTGTTCTCAAGAATTTTTACGTTTGAGTCTACTTCAAACAATTGGCGCTTGAGAGTCATGTATTGCTTGATTTCGGGCAAAACAGGCTTAAGGTATTCCGAGTAGGCGCTCTTAAGACGGCGCTTTTCGGCCATCTCTTCGTTGATTTCCTTGCGAGGCCTGCCCTGCTCGTGCATGTCGATTCTTTGGAAAGCCTTTTGGGCTACGGCAAAGAATTCCGGAATCAATTTTCCCGAACCCTTGATAACGTCTTTAATGATGTTTTCGCCGCTTTCCATTTGTTTTGAAAGAGTGACCTCTTCGTCGGCGGTCAAAAGGTTTTCTTTGCCGATGTCGCGCAAGTAAAGGCGAATCGGATCGTCTGTGTTGGCGCCGTCTTTGTCAGAGCTTACCAAGCGCTTTTTAGAAGTCATCGCGGCTTCTTTTTCCGCCTGTTCGGCAATTTTGGCCTCTTGGTCTTCGGCAATGTCAGCGTCTTCGTCGTCTACGACAAGGTTGTCCTCGTCTTCGTCGTCGGGCAAATCAGGCGGAAGCTCTTCTTGAATGAGAATTCCGCGCTTTTCAAGTTCCGCCATCAAGGCTTCGCTTTTTTCTTGGTCATTGACTACATCTTGTCCGAGAATGTCGGAAATTTCGTCCCAGTTAAATTCTTTTTTGCCCTTTTCCGTAATCTTAGAAAGCAAAGAGTCAAGCTCTTCTTTATCCATTTTTTTCCCTTACTTTTTTTGCATTTGGATTTGTTTGTCCAACTGCGAAATTTCGGAGACTAGCGTTTTGAGGTAAATTTCATCATCAGGAGTTGTTGGGGTAAAATCCCTAAGGCGTTCGTTCAATTTCTTGCGTTGACGCTCCAATGCATTCCTTTTGATTAGTTTTATGCTGTCCAAAACTATACGGTTAAGCATTTCCTTGAATTCCGCTTCGCTTTGGTCTTCTTTTTTGGAAAACTCTCCGCTTGCGGTAACCGCGGTGACCATTTGTTGAACGTTCACATCGCACAGTTCCAACACAGACATATATGAAAAATTACCCTGCTTGTAACGCTCCTCCAATTTTATAAATAATTCTTTAGCCAAGGGGTCTTCAAAGTCATCGCTGCTAAGTTCGAGCCGCATTTTTTGATACTCATCGGGATTGGAAAGAACGGCTAGAACGGCCCTAAGCTCTGCGTTCAATTTGATAGGCTGAGCTTTATCGCCGTCAGACTGTTTTGACCTTAAATCCAGACGCGAGCGCGCTTGGCTGCGATTGTTGAAGTCTCTTCTAACGGCCTCCGGCGAAAGATTAAAGGCCCCGGCCAACTGGTCAAGGCTTGATTCTTTCTGAATGTCTGATTGCAGGGAATCCACGTACGGAAAGAAAGCCAAGGCGGCTTTTGTTTTGTCTTCTGGAGACTCCGACGGATATTGCGCCTTTATTTTAGACAACAGATAATCAACATCTAATATAGCATTTTGGACCTGTTTCGTCAAGGTTTCGGCCCCAAATTTTATCATAATTTCGGCCGGGTCTTTGCCGCCTTCAAGGCGAATTATCTTTGTCGTAAGGTTGAACTGGCGGCACATAAGGATGGCCCTTTTTGTGGCGTTTTGCCCCGCTCCGTCCGAGTCAAAGGACAGGAGAATAATGTCGCAAAAGCCTTGCAGGATTTTTAGCTGCTGTTCGGTAAGGCTGGTTCCCAAGGGGGCCACGGCGATGTCTATGCCGCATTGATGGTAGGCGATTACGTCCATATAGCCTTCGCACAAAATGGCGGCCTTTTTTTGATGGATTGAGTTTTTGGCAAAGTTAAAGGCGTAAAGGGTTTCGCGTTTATGGTAATGCGGAAGCTCCGGCGAGTTTAGGTATTTTGGCTCGCCGTCGCCCAAAATGCGGCCGCCAAAAGCCACTGCCTGGCCCTTTCTGTCAAAAATCGGAAAAATCAAGCGGCCCGAAAAAAGACACAAGTCCGGGTATTTTTTGCTAAAAAGGCCGGTTTTTTCCAAGAAGGCGTCGGAATAGTTCTTGCCGTTCAAGAATTTTTTAAGCCAGTAGCGGTCGGCCGGAGCGTATCCCAGCTTGAATTTTGCCAAGGTTTCGTCGGTAAGGCCGCGGCCCTTTATGTATTCCAAGGCGCTTTTTCCAGAATCTGTCTGCAATAAAAAGTAATGGAAAGTGCTTGCGATGCGGTCGTATACCTCTCGGATTTGGTCTAAGTCCTCGTCTTTTTTTTGCGGAACAAAGGCGCCGCCTTCGTAGGTGACTTCGATGTTGTATTTTTTTGCCAAATCGTGGATCGCGTCGGGATAGGAAAGCTTTTCCATCTCCATCGTAAACTTGATCACGTCTCCGCCGACGCCGCAGCCAAAACAATGGTAAAATTTTTTTATCGGGTCAACGGTAAACGAAGGCGTCTTTTCGTTGTGGAAGGGACAGCAGCCCCAATATTGCGCTCCCCTTTGGGTGAGATTTGTGTATCCGTTTATGACAGAGACAATGTCGGCGGTCTGGCGAACGCGCTCAATCGTGTCTTGCGAGATGCGGCCGGCCATCAGCGGGACGCCTTCTTTGTTTTGAATATCGCGCCCTGCTCCACATGTTCGGACAAGGTTTTTGTAAAGACGTGCCGGCCGGCGGCTTCGTCCATCAACTGAAAGTAATAGAAGTCGCTTTGCGCCGGTTCCGCGGCGGCTTTGAGCGCCACAAGGCCAGGATTGCATATTGGCGCCGGCGGAAGTCCAGCGTTTAGGTAAGTGTTGTAAGGGCTTTGAATTTTAAGGTCGTCGTAAGTTATGATGTCCGGATGCGGGCGGCCCAAAACTTCGGTGATTACGTACTCCACCGTCGCGCATGAGTACAAGCCGATTCCCTTTTTGATGCGGTTTGAAAAAACGCTTGCGATCAAGGGGGCTTCGTCGGCGGAACGGTATTCGCGCTCGATTATTGAAGCGAGCGTTACGGTTTGCAAAAGCTTTTCCTTGTCGCCCTTCATCGCCGCAAGCGACGGAACTCCCGAGATCTTTTGGTAAAAGTTGTCGGACATAATTTTTACGACTTTTTTTGCGTCGCTGTCCGGCGCCAAGGAATAAGTGTCGGGGAACAAAAAGCCTTCTTGGCCCTTTGCCGCCGCGCGGAAATCCTTGTCGAGGCAAACGCCGGCTTTTTCAAGCCTTTGCGCGATTTTTGAAATCGTCAAGCCTTCTGGAATCGAAACGCTTAAAAGCTCTTCATGGCCTGCCGAAAGCTCCTTGTAAATTTGTCCCGCGTCCATCGAGCTTTTTAAGTCGCAGACGCCCGCCTTTACGCAAAAGATTTCCGGGCTTTGGCCAAGAAGAAGCGCGGCGGCTTTTGGAAAACGGGCAAAAAGATAAAGGACGCTTTTGTTTTTGACGATTTTTTCTTGTTCCAACAAGGCCGCGATTTTTCTTGGAGAGTCGCCCTGCTCTATTTTTAGATGCAAGGATTTTGCGGCGGCTTCTGAGTCGCGCGCTCCGGCCATAGACTTTAAGCCTATAAAGGCTGCGGCCAAAAGGACAAAAATGAGAGCGGCAATTGATATGGCGGCGATCTTGATTTTCTTTATGTTTTTCATGTTCTGTAAATTTTCTCAACCTCGTCTATCGACATGCAGGAATAAACTTTGTTTTGAACTTCCTTTGAAAAATTATACAAACTTTTGGGGATTTTGTCTTGGTTTTCGCGAGCGATCGCGGCCAAGGCCTTGAGTTCCTCGCAAGTGAAATTATATGAAAGGCAAAAAGCTTCGTTGTTCATAGTTCAATCTCCGAGCCTTCTATCGCAAGGTTAACCTTTACTGCTGTTTGCACGATGAACTTGGCGTACCATCTTGCCGCCTGCAGAATGGAATCAAGCTTTTTGTCGTCGTGTTCCGGTTCGTGGTGGAAAAGGAAGATTTTTGAGATTCCCATTTGGGCGGCAAAGTCCACTGCGTAAGAAAATGGCGAGTGACCCCATTGTATTTTGTCTATCGCTTCCTTCATTGTGTATTGGGAATCAAGGATCGCTATGTCCGCGTCTCCAAAGACGCTTTTAACTTCGTTTTCATAGTTGGAGCTGTTCAAGTACAATTCAACGTCGGTGGCGTACACAAATTTTTTGCCGTCTTCAATCGCGGAATAAGCGTATGAGTCTCCAGGATGGCTCATCTTGCAGCAGTTGAACTTTACGTTGCCGATGTTAAATTCTTTTCCGGGTTGAATCGTTATAAATTTTACCCTGTCTTTTACCGCCTCAAAATCGACGGGAAAGAAAGGCGCCTTCATTTGGTTTTTAAAGTTTTTTTCAAAATCCGGGAACGGAGAGTAAATGTCGATTTTTGTTTTGGGGTTAAAAAGCGGGTCAAAAAACGGAAAGCCCTGAATGTGGTCCCAATGCATATGGGAAAACAATATCGAATAATGCCTGTCTTCCGGCGGAACGGCCTTCTTTGCCATTACCCTAAGGCCTGTTCCTGCGTCAAAAATTATATGGTTTCCGTCTTTTGCGACAAGTTGAATGCAAGGCGTGTTTGATCCTGTCGTTCCAAAAATGTATCCAGGGAGAGTTGACAAAAATTTTTGGCGGGCGTCGGAATTTATGATATCCCGGCTTTGGATGCGCATAACCGCCGCAATGATTTTTGCTTGAATTTGTTCTTTTGTTAACGGAGCGGGAATCGAGCCTCTTACTCCCCAAAAAACAATTTTCAAATGCCGTTCTCCAAATCGCGTGTGATTGGAAGGTTGTGTTCGTACAAAAACTTTTGCTCGTCGATTTCTTCTTGCGAACGAAGCCTTCCTGCGTTGATTCCCTTGCAGCTTTTGCCTTCTTCGTTCCAACTTTGCTCGCTTTGAACAATCCACGACCAAAAAGGATAGGTTGAACATTGAACGGGCCTCGCTCCGTACGCTTGGCAGCCGCCTTGCCCCCATAGAACGCAATCATAGTTCTTTTTTTCTAAAAGGGCCAAGGCTTCTTTGTTTCCGTAATATTGAACCCATCGGCAATAGTTCTTTATGAAATCAACTTGACTAATTTTAAACCATTCGGAGAGTCTTGTCAAATCATTTTTGGAAAGATAAACGACGCCAGGGGAAAGTCTGCAACAGTCTGAGCAGCGTTGGCATTCAAAGGAAAGTCCGTTTTTGTAAAAGCAGTTATCGTCAGACAAAGTTCAAATTAAAAGTTTGTGGGGAGTGAAGGATTCGAACCTACGAAGGCTTAGCCAGCAGATTTACAGTCTGTCCCCTTTGACCACTCGGGAAACTCCCCAAAATAAGCTGCCTGTAGGATTTGGACCCACGACCCCGAGATTACAAATCACGTGCTCTACCAGCTGAGCTAAGGCAGCGAATACGTTTGGGTGTCAAACGTAAGTGCCATTTTATTCTTTTTGGAAAAAAGTGTCAAGTCCTTTATGAGTTTTTTCTGTGTTTTCTTGTATAAGTTATTGTAAGGTTTATTGTCTTTTCAACTTCCATTGAGGCGGCAAGGTCTACGTCCCAAATAAATGAAGCCACAAAGGTTTTGCTTTCGTTTTGAACGATGTCTGTGTCCATGTTTCTTCTCTTGATGTTTACGGGGAAGAATGTAACCCCAGCCTCTTCGTTGGGCGTGAACATAAAGGACACGTTGGAGTTGGAGTCGGTGATTTGGACTGCCGACGCCTTTTGAACCAAGCCTTCTTTTACGCTTTTGCAGCACGCTTCGGCGCTGCTGCCGGAAATGATGTCCTGGCCCGAGACAATCTCAATGTTGTACGGCTTGTAGTTTGGGTTAAGAAGGTTCAGTTCGGCAAAGTTTGACTCCACCGCGAATTTTCCCTGCACCGCTATTGGGCCTTCGTTTTTGAGAATGTATTGAACCGTAATGCCGTTGGACTTAATGATGTAATTTTTCTTAAGGAGAATCGGCTGGTCCAAGGTTGAAAACTTTGTCTTTGTTTCAAAATGGATTTCTTGCTTTTGGCTTGAGAACAAAACTTCTTTGTATCTTTTTGCCGAGAACATTCCGTTGCGACAAGGCTCGCCCTTGCAATATTTTTTGGCTTCTTCGTCCTCAAACAAGTGGTCTACGAAAATCCCGCGGAAATAATTGTCGTCAAGTCCGTCGTATTTTTGAACGCGCGAAATGTTGTCGGCGTAGTTTCCGCTGGCCTTCATCACGTCAAGCTCAAAGATCGAGCCGCCGTCGCTTCCGACGCAAACGTTGCATTTTTCCAAGCGGCAGACATATTCCTTAAAGCCGTCGCCGTTGTAGTCGTAGCTGGTGACGGATTCCTTAAAGGCGGCGGAGCATTCGCGAACCAAGCGCTCAGACTCGGTAAGGTTTTTATAAGCGTTTTGTCTTTCTTTGAATGTTGCAAGCTCGTTTGACGAGCGGCAAACATAGGCGTCTCCGCATTGGGCGGCCAAAAGCTTTTCGCGCGCGGCGTTCTTTCGCATCTTGTCGCCGTGGCATTGGTTTACAAGAATGCTTACGTTCATCATTCTGTCAAAAAGAGAATGGCTGGTCTTGTATACTTGCAAGTAGTCGTAAATGTTGGCCGGATAATTGTCCTTTTGCTCCACCGGCTCGTAGGGCGTAAAGCACCAGCGCGCGATGTTTTTGTTTATGCCGGCGTGAATGTAGCAAGGAAGGAATACGCTTGCGTCCTTTACGCAATCATAAGGCAAGTCCAGCGAGCATTTTTGTTCGTTTTGAACCAAGCCAAGCGCTTCTTTCATCCAATCTTTGTTGAGCAAAGTCTTGATTGAGTTTATGTCGTAGGAAACGCAAAGCATTCTGTCGCAGCCTGAGTTTTCGGGATCGCTTTTGGCGGCGGTCTTGCAGGCGGCTGCGATTCTTGCGAACAAGTCTTTTGGGCTTTCGTTCTTTTTTGCGGCCAAGTTTGAGTAGACCGGAAGAATCAAAGTGGACTTGTCCAAGTTGTTCATTACAAGCGGAAGAAAATGGTTTTTGTCCTTTGGCAAAAGGCTTGAGTCAAGCAAGACGTATTCCAAGCTTGCGGCGTCCAAAGTTGTAAGCAAGGATGGATCCCAGCTGTCGCAAAAGAGCGCCGCTCCCCTTGGGCGTTTTCCAAAATTTTGCCTGTGGGCCAATGTAAGCTTTTCGATTTGGGCCGCGCGGTCAACGGGAAAAATCAAGGGGAATATCGGATTGTAGTAGCCGCCGCCAATCATTTCGACTTGCTTTCGAGCGATCAAGTTTTTTAGCAAGTCCAAGAATTCCGGGTTTTTCTTTTTAAAGAATTCGATTTGGGGACCGGTAAAGTAAAATGAGAATTTAAGTTCCGGCATCGCGAATAGAATGGCGCCCAAAGGCTTGTACACGTTTTTGTAAGCCGCCTGATATGAGGAATCGTCTTGAAATTCTGTCGAACTGCCTATGTACTCAAGGCAAACGCGATGCTTTGACATTTTTGGTCTAGTTTAGTATTTTATACCAAGTCTTCCAAAATTTAAAGTCTTTTTTGCTTGGAATTTCCACAATACTTGTTTTTTCCACATTATTTTTGTATTGTACTGACTTTTGGTTTTTGGGAAAAAGCTCGATCAAGTTTTTGGGACAGCTCAAAACGCAGGCTCCGCAACCGCAGCAAGCTTCGGTGACTATTGCCGTTCCCTTGTGAATTTCTATGGCTTGCTGGGGACAAGCGGCCACGCAGTCGCCGTAACCGATGCAATCGTTGATGTTGTCGGTCAAGGAACCGTAGAATTTTGCAATGATTGCGCAGCTGTGGAGGCCGTTGTAGTCAAGTCTAAGGACTTTTTCCTTTGAAGGATCGCTTAAAACGACGGCCCGCTTGTCCGAAACGGGCAAGTTGCTGTCCACTACCCTATAGATGTAGTTTTTTTCGATAGGCGAAAATATAAAGTCCGTGTTTTTAAGAAGCTGATGCTTGATTGCCGGCAAAAATATGTTCGCGATTGCAAACACAAAAAGCGCGATTATTATCAAAAACAAAAACAATAAGAATATCTTTAAAACCATTTTCAATAGCCCGCGTTAATCCAAGAAATGTTTAGCGCGAACAGCGCCATCATTAATATCACTATGCACAAAAAGACCGAAGTCTTTTGCCTAAAAACATCTGTGTTCTTTGACGAGGACAGCTTGTTTGTAAAGGTGAACAAAAATGGAATCAAAATATAATAGCTGGCCAAACAACAAGCGCCGATCACGATCGCCTCAAAGAGGCTTTCGCCTTCGTTCAACGAAAGCAGGACCGTCAAAAATGAAACTGCGAATTCTGATGTGCTTTTTTTTGTGGTCAATTGGAAAATGATTTCAAAGAAAAGGCTGACTCCAGAGAAAAACAGCAATGCGATCAAAGGATACAGTTCCACCAAGCCGGTCGGAACCAACAATAGCTGCATAAAGCAATAAGCCAGCGAGATTGCTGTAAGGACGCATAAGAAGGACTTTATCCAAGTGACAGCGATTTTCTTTCTTGCCAAGCTTGATTCGGCGGCTTGCAAGGTTCCGATTCCGTAAATGAAAATCGCGGAACAAAAGAGCGTGTAAAATAAAATCGAGTTAATTATTCTCATTTTGCAACCCCGCTTTTTCGATCGTGTTCATTTTAATTTGAACCGTCAGCAAGAATGACATGCACAAGAGCAAAACCAACAAGGCTCCGGGAATCGTCGCAAAGAACGAAAGGAAGGCGGTGTCGTATGAATTGAACAAGTATGATTCCTTGATTCCGTTTGGCAACGGAATGGAAACGGTTCCGTATCCCAAAATATCCCTAAGCAAAAAGAAAAGGAGCGAAAAAACGCTGAACCAAAACGTGGTCTCAACGTTGCCCGCGTTTGCGTTGGGCTTTTCTTGGAAAACGTTTGCAAGCAAGAAAACTGAAAGCGCCGGAATGTAAACGCAAAAACTTAATGTAAGCGCGATTACCGGCGAGAAGAAAATCAAAATCTGCTTGAACAAAATCGTCATAAAAAGAATGAAGGAAACAGTCAGAATGTCGGACAGCGTTCCCATCTCAAACTTTTTGATAATGGCAGAAAAGGCGCTTGTAGCCGCCATCAAGATATTAAGCTCAAGAATCAAAGGAAAGCCGTAAGCCAAACGGCCTGGCGCGGCGATCAAAAGCGCGAACGAGGCTGCGATAAAAACAAAGTAAAGGTTCTTTTTCATTTTGAAGCCTCCTGGGCGGCCAAGGCGCGGCGAACAATCAAAGTCGCAGTGTCTGTCCAATAGTCCATCTGGCGGTTGAATTTATTTTCGCTAAATTCACGCGAGACGGAATTGTTAAAGTAAGCGATTCCTTGGAAGCTAGCCTTGTCGTCTTGGAAAAGGAAGACGGCGGGAAGCGGTCCGTAGTAGCTTGTGATTCTTAATATCAAGGCGTAAGATTTTTTTGATGGCATTTTAATGTTTGTGATTTTAAAGCAAGCCGCGCTTACGTCGTAGTTTGAGTTTAGAGGAAGCATTTCTTCGCACTGCCATTCGTTTGCCGGAAAGACTTGCTCAACGGCAAGCCTTAGTCCGTTCTCCCAATTTTTTTTGCCGGCAAAAATCAATCCGACCAAAATTACAAAGAAGGCCAATATGATTCCAGAAAATACTGCGGATTGGGACAGCTGTTTTTTTCCGTTGTCGTTCATTTATTGCCCTCCCCCAATTCAAGCGCCAAAAGCGAAGACAAGCGCTTTCTAAGAGACTTTGTTTCAATGGTTTGCAAGGCTGGCGAAATGATGTTCATGAATAGAACGGTCGCGACCGCTCCAATTGGAGAGGTTCCTGTTCCGCAAAAGATAAAGGCCAAGACGCCGCCAAAGATTCCGTAAAATATTTTTCCGGCCAGCGAGAACGGAACCGTTCCGGGCCAATAAATTAAGAATATTGACGAGAACAAGATTCCGCTTGAAAGCAAGGCCAAAAGCAAGTCGCCTTCCCTTGGACCGCCGCCAGTGAATAACGGAGAGACAAAGCGGACAAGAAGGCAGTACACCAAAAGGAACATCGCGGGAATCTCAATGTTGATAAAGTCAAAAGAGAACAAGAACAAAGACGCAAGCAAAGTCCAAAAGGCGAACCTAAAGGCGGGAATGGCGGCGTGGTTGTCCCAAAAGAGCGAAACGTATCCGTTGGGAATTGAAACGTCAAAAAGGCTGAAGATTGAATCGTTCAAAAAGAGAGTGATCTTTTCGTCAACGCCGTTTGTCAAAAGCGCTCCGTCAATCAAATTGAGCGACGGATTTTTGGAAAGCAATTCCGCTCCCGAAATTGTAAAGCCGCCAAAGAACAAGTGGCCGACAAACCAAGCGCCGATTACGGAAAGCGCCACTGGGTTGACCCAAGAAACTCCGGAGTTTCCAAAGATGTTCTTTGCCGTGTACAAGAAAAGGAAGGTTGTGAAAAAGGCGCTTAAAATCGGAAACTCTGGCGGCAAGAAAAGTCCGACCAAAGTTCCTGACAAAAGAGCGTACGCCGCCGACAAGCTTACGTTCTTCTTTCTAAAATAGTTTCTGCATTCGCTTGCCAAGGCTCCCAAAACGGAGGCCAACACTAAAAGCAGCGACCGATAGCTTGCGCTTGCGAAAAGCATCGCGATTTGAGGAACGAGCGCGCACCAAAACAAAAAGGTTCTTAAGGGCGCGGATTTTGAAAAACTTGTAAAAGGCGCTAGTGAAACTTTGCTATGCATTTTGCCTGTCCTTTAATATTTTTACAATTTCCGCCAAGGGAAGCTTTGTGGGGCACGCGGAATTGCAAACTCCGCATTCAATGCACAAGAGGCTGGCCCTGATAAAGTCCTGGGGAATCTTGATTGATTTAATTAAATAGCCGTAGAGAACGTTGGGATAAATTTTAGCCGGACACGCGTCGCTGCATTTTCCGCAACCCATGCAAAAGCCGCTTGAATAGTCGGCCAAATCCGTCTTTCCGATAAAGGAAACGCTCTTTACCCATTTTGTGATCGGCGTGTCCAACGAAGGAACGGAAAAGCCGTTCAAGTGTCCGTTGACGATAATTTTTCCGATCTTTTTTGTTTCCAAGCCCAACTGTTCGGCAAGGCTTCCAAAACTCGCCCCGACGCAAGCCTTGAGAACTGCGCTTGACTTTAAGCAGTCGCCTGAAACATGAACGAAAACCCGCTCGACGGGAATGTTGTAAATCAAGGCGTCCGACAAAACCGCCAAAGTGGTCGCGTCGATAAAAAGAGAATTTCTTGCGATCTCCCGCTCGTTTATTGACGACTTTGTGAATTTTTTGTAACGAATGGCGATGTTTTCTTTTGTTCCAATCGGATATGTTCTTGTGTTAAAGGGAACGATCGTAATCTTTGTGTCGTCGTCGCTTTCTGATTTGAAGGCGTCGATTTTTCCCTGCAAGCCCGCGTCCTTGGAAACTGCAAAAACGATTTCTTCGGGAGCGATCACTTTTTTGATTATTTCGATTCCTTTTTGAATTTTCTCAAAGTGAGCGTTTGTCAAAACACAGTCGGTTTGGCAAGAAGGGTCTTCGTCAAAAAGGCGGACAAAAACTTTTGTTCCTTGATTGTCAAGCGTCGTCTTTATGTCCGCCGAAAGGGAGCGGCCGTTTCTCATCGAAAATGTGTTGACGATTCCCAACGCGCTGATCCTGTTTGTTATTGACGAGGCTCCGTAAGAAAGCCAGTCGTAGGCGCGCAAACTTTTTCCGATATGGGTGAACTGACCGTTCAATTGAATCTCGACGGCGCAACCGTTGCGGCCGTCAGGCTCCGCGCAACTTTTGATTCCAAGAACAAGGCCAGGAATCGACGAGTGAATTTTAGCGGATTCGCTTCCAGACGCGTCTTCGGCTATCACCTGCCCCTCTTGAACTTTGTCGCCCTTCTTTACAAGCGGCGCGCACAAAATTCCAGACTCCTGCTTTAAGGGAATCAAAACCTTGCGAGGCAAAAAAGCTGTCGTGACGGACTGAACCAAGTCCTTTTTCTTAACTACATAATCAGGAAACATATTTTCCCCGTTTTATCGCAAAAATATAATAGAGCGCCGCAAAAAGCGACGGCAACATGGCAAAGAGCAAAGCCGCGGCAACGCCGAGACTTGCGTTCTCGCTTCCGCCTGTTGAGTATTTGACGGAAAAATTTCTTCCTTGCGTTTTCCACAATTTTTCAAGCGGAGCGCGTTTTGGAATGTCCAATTGCGCCGCGGCTTCTTTTCTAAAAGCCTTGTCGTAGGCGCAAACGACTTCCTGCTTGCTTTGAATTCCGTTTGGCGTTTTGACGTAATGCGTCATTCGCGCTGTTTCGCCTTCTTTTGGAACGGCGGGATATTCCTGATTGAGCGACCTGTATGGAGCGGTTTTTGCGTTCCAAGCTTGAGCGTAATAATCGTTCATGGTCGGGAAGTCGTATTGGAGTTCATTATACTCTGTTGGGGCAGGAAAAAACAAGCCCTTGCCGCCTCCCGAAGAAACAAAGTCGCTGCCGGTTAGCAGCAAAATGAAAAGAGCGAAAACGCCTAGCGCCGCGTATGAAGTCTTTCGAACGTTCTTTACGCTAAGGACGTTCATTCTTTTTGCGCTTCTAATCAAGACGGGCAAAAAGCGGGCTGTTTTTTCCAAACGGATTTCCATGTTCAGCCGCAGGAAAAGAAGGCACAAAGCGCAAACGATGTTCAGCAAAAAGTAAAAGGGCCTCGCTCCGCCGGCTGCGAAGGAAATCAAAAAGGCGGCCGCCAAAAAAACTATGATGAATGGATTTTTGCTTGCGTATTGGACGCTCTCTTTTCTGCGCCAAAGCTTTTGAGCCAAGAACAAGGCGTAAAGCTCAAGGCAAACGGACGCGGCCGCCGCGTAAAAGGGATTGCAAAAGGCAAAGAACAATGCGGGGATGGAAGCGGCCGCAAAGACAAAACGGTTCTCGGCAAAAAACAAAAAGGCGGCAAAGACCAAGACGCAAACTATTGTCGTAAAATACGGAAAGGCCGCCCTGCTTCCAAGAATCGCGTCAAGATGAAGCTGGCTTTGAATTTCGCGCGCGGCCTTTTGGGCGCCCTTTAGGTTTGAGTCGGGAATGTAGTAAATGCGAAAAGCCTGGTCTTTGTCAAAAAAATATTTTTGTTTTGCCGCCTCGTATTCGCCTGAAAATTTTTTGTCTTGGTATTCCAACGCGATGTAGTCGCCGCAGTTTTGGTCTTTTAAAAACGCGTTGATCGAGTCTTTGTTGGCGCCGGCAGGAACGCTTAAAGTTGTGTAGCCTTTCCAAAGCTTTGAGGCAGGAACGCTTTTAAGCAAGAACATTGCGAGAAGAATTACTAGTGCCGCCAAGGCAGGCGCCGCGAACTTTTTGAAGCGTTCCATAATTTATAAAACCGCAAATCCCAAGCCGATGAAGAATCCCAAAATCGCGCCAAAGATGACTTCCATCGGGCGGTGTCCAAGGATCTCCTTTATGGGCTTGTATTCAATCATTTTTTTATCCGAAAGTTCGTTTCCCAACTCGTTAAGCTTTCTTGCCTGCAAGCCCGAAGCGCGGCGGACTCCCAAGGCGTCCCTTATCGTAACCATCAAAAAGCAAAAAGAAAGCATAAAGGTGTCGCTTGAAACGCCGGATCTAAATCCTATGCAAGTGGTGAGCGTAGTCACAAGGGCTGTGTGGCTGGAAGGAAAGCCGCCGGTGCGCCAAATAAGGCTTTCGGCCAAGGCTTTGAGCGAATGCAGTTTTCCGGAAAAAAGGCCGATCACGGTCTTGATGAATTGGGCGGTGAACCAACTGAACAAACACGCTTGAAACACAGGATTGAGTATGATTTCCGCCAAAACTTTTTTCCCAAAAAACATTCTTATATATTAGCAAAAAAACGCCTATTGTTCAAGTGTTGAAGGAAATCTGCCTTTTGCGCTAAAATCCAAAAATATGGAGCGAAAGGAATGGACATTGGGCGCCGACGACTCAGGCCGCAGGCTTGACCGAATTTTGCGCCGGCTTTTGGCGGAAAATTCGCAAGGAGCGATATTGTCCGCTCTAAGAAAAGGCCTTGTCAAATTGAATGGAAAAAAAGCCCAAGCTTCGGACCTTACCCAAGAGGGCGACATTTTGAGCGTCGCGGTCTTTTTGCTTGCTCCCAACGAAGACACTGCGCCGAACGGCGACCCTCAATCAGTCCAAGCCAAAAAAGCGCGGCCTTGTCCCTACCCGATTGTGTTTGAAAACGAGCATTTGATGTTCATCGACAAGCCGACGGGAATTTCCGTACACGACGGGCCGGACTCGGTGGCCCAAGCTTTTTGCGCTCGCACGAACAATTCCCTTTCTTTTGTTTCCGCTCCCCTGCACCGTTTGGACAAGGGAACAAGCGGCCTTTTGGCCGTGTCAAAGTCCGCCGAGGGCGCCCGTTGGTTTTGCAAAAACATCCAGTCGCGTCAAATAAAAAAATTTTATTGGGGAATTGTTTTAGGCCGCTTGTCTACCCAAGAGGAATGGACAGACAAGCTTGAAATCAACGGAGACAAAAAGGCCGCTAAGACTGTTGCGACGCCCCTTAAGCAGGGCGCCTTTGACGGAAAGGAAATCACCCTTGTCCAATTCCAAATCTTTACCGGAAGAAAGCGGCAAATACGAGCGCAAAGCGCCATGCGAGGCCATCCGCTTTTGGGCGACAAGGCCTTTGGCGGCGACATTTCTGGCGCTCCTAAAGGCGTGGGCGGCCGCTTTTACTTGCGTTCGATGAGAATGGAATTTCCGGAGAATGATTTGGGCCTTCCGCCCTTTTTGGAGGCCGGCGAGCCCCAAGATTTTCTTGCATTTTTTAAAGACTAGCGCTAAAATATTTTTAGATGGAAATTTCAGATTTACTGAACAAATTCAAGAGCGTTCAAGTCTACGCCCTTGTCGGAGAGAGCGGAACCGGAAAAAGCTTTAAAGCCAAACTCCTGGCCCAAAAGTACGGAATCAACGCCATTATCGACGACGGCCTTTTGATCGTTGACGACAAAATCATCGGCGGTAAGTCAGCCAAGAGCGAAAAAACATATATGGGCGCGGTCCGCGTGGCCGTCTTTGACGACAAGGAACACCGCGACGAAATCGCCCTTAAAATCAGGCAAAACAAGTTCAGGAAAATTCTCTTGATCGGAACGTCGGAAAAGATGGCCATAAAAATCGCCACCCGCCTTCAGCTTCCGCCTCCGCAAAACGTGATAAAGATCGAGGACATCGCCACGCGGGAGGAAATCGACAAGGCCATCCGCTCGCGCCAAATCGAAGGAAAGCACGTAATTCCCGTTCCCGCGATAGAAATAAAACGAAACTACCCGCAGATTTTTTACGATTCGCTAAAGGTTTTCTTTAGTTCCGCGGGACCGGTCTCCCGTCTTTTTAGAAAGGGTTCCGGAAAGGAAGTTTTTGAAAAGTCTGTCGTTCGCCCTGAGTTTTCCAAAAAAGGCCGCGTGTCGATCAGCGAAGCCGCCCTTACCCAAATGACAATGCACTGCGTGGGAGAGTTTGACCAAAACATCCGAGTCAGAAAAATCACGATAAAGACAAACGCCCGCGGCTACAGGATCATCATCACTGTTGACGTTCCCTTTGGCAAGCAGCTTACCGGCGAGGTTTACAAGCTGCAGCAATACATAATCGACAACATCGAAAAGTTCACTGGCATCTTGATTGAGGAAGTGAGCATAATCATCGACAAAATCACAAAGTAATTATTTCGTCTCGATATTACAAGGCGTCGGACTCTTCGCGGATTTGGGGATTGCGGGCCCTTCTCCTTCTGCGGCGGGGCTTTCTAGAGCCTTCTTGGCCTTCGTTGGAAGAGTCGCCTTTTGGCAAACGGATGTTGACGCCGATTTCGCGCAAGGCGCTTCTGATGGCGTACTCCAATTCCGTTCGCTGGGGATTCATAGGCAAAACAAAGTGGCGGCACTGGTCCCAAGTCTTTATGTAAAGCTCTCCCGCCGATGACTTTTTTTCTATCTCTTTTTTCCAGTCAGTCAAAGTCAGGATAAAGTCCTTGATCAAAAAGACAAGCTTTTTTCCAAGTCGGGCTTCTTTTTCGACTATGTTAAGGGCGTCAAGCCGCTTTAAGTTTTGCATGTATGACTTTTCAAAATTCTTGTCGCTGAACATGAACTCGGTGGCCGATGGCTGCAAGGACATGTACAAGTCGGTGTCCAAGGCTTCGCTTACGATGTCGTAGGCGTGGCCGGAGTTGATGATTTTAAGCATTTCTTCTGTAAGGCGCGACGGAGACACCGGCGACAAAAGGCTGGCCGACTTTCTGATTTTGTGGCGGAGAGCCCAGCTCATCTTGCAGCCGGTCGTGGCAGAATACTTTACGGCGCGGAGCATTCTTACCGGGTCTTCGACAAAGATTCTGTCCAAGGGAATGACGGGCTTTAAGGCGCCCTTCCTTATGTCGCGAACGCCGCCGACGTAGTCGATGACCTGCTCCTGCAAGGGATCGTAGTAAAGCGCGTTAAGGGTAAAGTCGCGGCGCATGACGTCTTCGTCCATCGAGCCAAAGTCGTTTCCGATCGAGCCTTCGGCGGTGGAACGGAAGGTGCTTACTTCAAAGATTTTTGGGCCAAAGAAGACGTGCACCAGTCTAAAGCGGCGGCCGATGATGCGGGAATTCCTGAAAATGCGCTTGATTTTTGAGGGCGTCGCATCGGTCGTTATGTCAAAATCCTTAGGATTGTTGCCCAAAATAAGGTCGCGGACCGCTCCGCCGACGATATAGGCCGAAAAGCCAGAGTCTTTTAAGCGGCGGATTATGCCAATAGCGTCTGGATCTATCTTGTTTAGGGGTATTTTATGCTCTTCTTTTGTATAGACTATCGCCTTTTTTACAGGGCGTCCGTTTTTGTCTTTTCCGTAGCGGTACAACACAATGGCGCCATTCTAGCAAAAAAAAGCGCCTAGCGTCAAGACGCCCCGTTTGGCCGGGTCAGGACGCGCGGTCGGCGATCCATTTTAGCATGTCGCCGATGACTTCTTCGCCGTCAAGCTCGTTGAAAATTTCGTGGCGGTCGCCCTGCCAGACCTTTTCGGTGACGTCGGTCATGCCGTTGTCTTTGTAGGCTTGGATAAGCTTTTTTATGGTCTTTCCGTAGCTGCCGACAGGGTCTTCCGAACCGTAAATGCAGTAAACAGGAAGGTCTTTGGGAATCGCTTTCATGGCGGCCGGCTTGTGGACTTGGTAAAGGCCGCGGACTATTTCCAAAAAGAATTCGGCGGTCGGAGTCACTCCGCACCACTGGTCCGCCTCGTACATTTGCACGTTAAAGTCGTTTTTGCTAAGCCATGAGAATGTTTTTTTGGGCCGGGGAACGCGGCTGTTGTAGCCAAAAAAGGCCAAGCTTGTGTCCAGGCGGGAGCGGTGCTTTTTTCCAAGCAAAAGCGCGTTGAGTCCAAAAACGAACTTTGTGATTTTCATCAAGCCTTGGCGCGGGCCTGTCGTTCCGCAAAGAACAACGCCG
Organism: Treponema sp.; assembly: GCA_016290995.1. Lineage (GTDB taxonomy): Bacteria > Spirochaetota > Spirochaetia > Treponematales > Treponemataceae > Treponema_D. The sequence goes on from JAEEVR010000004.1 coordinate 101,789, forward strand.
TCAATCTCGTCGCCGTTTTTTTCCATAAAGTTTTGGGCCACGATGGAGCCAAAGGAATGGCCGACCAAAAAGCATTTTTTTTGCGGGTAGTCGGCCTTAAGGTTTAGAAGGACTTCCAGCAAGTCGGCCTCAACCTTGTTAAAGCCGTCCTTGTCGGCCAAGTAGCCGAACATTCCTTTGCCGGCGGCCTCGGCTTTTTGGGCGGTCTTTCCGTGGCCGCGATGGTCGTGGGCGCTAAGAACCCAGCCGTTTTCGGCCAAGATGCAGCCCAATTTATCGTATCTAAGGCAGTGCTCGCTCATTCCGTGGCTAAGCTGAATCACGCCCTTTATTTCTCCGTCGGGAATCCAGCGCATAACGTTGATTTCCGTTCCGTCTTGCATTGTCTGGTAAAATGTGTTGGTCGTCATATAATTGCAACTCCGATAATAATATGATAATATACTGATATAATGAATTTATCAAGCGTTATTGCGGAAAAAATGGTTTTTGGCGGAAAATGCCTGGCCAAAATCGACAACAAAAACGTATTCATTCCCTTTGCCGTTCCCGGCGAAAAGGTCGAAATAGAGATTACAAAAAGCTTTAGGGACTACGACGAGGCCAAGATTGTGAATGTGCTGGAGAGCTCGCCCAAGCGGATCCAGCCGGCCTGCCCCCTTTACGGCCGTTGCGGCGGCTGCAACATGATGCACATTGACTTTGCCTATCAAACCGAACTTAAAAAAGGCGTTTTGGCGGAACTGATGGAACGCGCCGGCGTAGCCGTTCCCCAAATCCAAGTCGTTTCCGGCTCTCCCTTGGGCTACCGAAGCCGCTTTCAGCTGCACGACGGCGGAATGGAAGGCCGCGGTTCCAACGACGTGGTTCCGATAGATTCTTGCCTTGTCGCCGTTCCCGAGATAAACGAATGGCTAAAGTCTTGCCCGATGCAGGACCGCCCCCAAGGTCGCGGCCTCTTGTTCGGCTACAAAAACGCGCAGCCTTCCCTTTCGCTCGCTTTGGAACGGGAGGCCCGCCCGGAGCCAAAGGCCTACAAAAAGATGAGCGCCAAGGAAAAGAAAAAGCATGGAAAAAAACGCCCCATGGGCCGCTTTGAGGGAATCAGCCAAAACGAGCAGTGTCCCGTTCAAATAGAACTTTGCGGAAAGACGATTCTTTTTGACGCGCAGGGCTTTTTCCAGTCAAACATTGAGGTCTTGGAAAAGGCCATTCCCCTTATAACGCAAGGCTTGTCGGGCAAAAACGCCTTGGACTTGTATTCCGGGGCGGGAACTTTTAGCGTCTTTTTGGCCGATTTTTTCGAAAACGTTGTCATGGTGGAGCACAACCGCGGCGCCCTGGTCTTTGCCGAGCAAAACATGGCCGGAAAAAAGCATGAAAGCTACGGCATAAGCGGCGCGGACTTTGTAAAAAAGAACGCTCAAAGCCTTGTCGAGCGTATAGGGAACTTTGACGCGGCGGTCGTCGACCCGCCCAGGAGCGGCATGGAAAAAGAGGCCTTGGACTGGCTTTGCGCGAGCGGAATTCCTGTTGTAAAATACCTTTCCTGCAATCCCAGCACACAGGCCAGGGACATAAAAAGGCTTTGCGACGCAGGCTATAAAGTAACCGATATAAGCCTTTTGGACTTTTATCCTCAGACAAGCCACATAGAAACTTTGTTAACATGTATAAAAAATTAGACAAATTTAGGCAGTTTTTAGCGTTTTTCTCGATTTTTTTCCTTGCGGGGCTTGTTTTTGGCCAGGAACAGGACCAAAGCCTTTTGTCTGACATCGACTTGGGCCAAGCCTCTTATTCTTGGCTTAGCGTAAAAAGCGGAAAATCCCTTTGCCGCCCGGTCAGGACTTCGTACGGCTGGCTTGACTTGACTGACGGAAAGATGGTCAGCGCGATTAGCGAAAGCGGAAAGGTCGTATGGCAAAAGGGCCTTCCTTATTCGCCCCTGCCCTTGATCAGCGCCGCGCCCGGCGACTTTTCGTATGTCGCGCTAAGGAACAAGAAAATCTGCCTTTTAAATCATTCCGGCCTTGTCCTTTGGCAAAGAGCCGTGGACTTTGACCCGGTATGGCCTGTTTTGCCGGGACGGGACGGCCGCGCCTTTGTCTTTGGAAAAACAGAGGCCGCCTGCCTTGGAGTTAACGGAATCCTTAAGTGGAAGCAAAAAATCGAGCCGGTTTCGCAAAGCCTTGCCCCTGTCCAAGCCAACGACGGAAGCGTCATGGTATTTTTGGAAGCCATGGTTGACGGAAAGACGGCGGCCTTGCGCTACGGTCCTTTTGGAGAGCTGTTGGAAAGAATCGTTTTCTCGGGAAAGGTTGTCGGCGCGGCCGCAATGCAAGACGGCGCCTTGCTGGCCTTTGACGACGGAAGCCTTGGCCTTTGCTCGGTTGACCAAAAGAACGAGGCCCAGTCCCAGTGGCTTATAAAAGGAGCGGCTTTTGGCGGAAAAATCCTCTTTGAAGAATGCGACTCGCCTTTTAGGATTGCCGTCGCCTCGTGTTCCGGAGCGGGAACGAAAGTCGCCGTTGTGGACTCAAAAAAGGCCGAGGCGTCCTTAGTTTTTGACGTTCCCGAAATCAAAAGCCTTGAATATTTTTCTTGCTCAAAGGACGGCTTTTTTGTCGCCTCGGCCGGCTTTGCGGCGATCCATTCCTCCGACGGGAAAAGGATTCGCGGCGTGAAATTTCCTCCAAAAGCGAAAAGCTGCGACTGGGACTACTGCCTTTACGGAAATTCGGGCTTTGTGATTTTTACTTGCAAAAACTGGAACGCTATCGGCTACAAGGTCTTGAAGGCGGCGCTTGCCTCCAAAAAAAAGCCTTTGCCGGACAAAAGCTACAAGGCCTTTTACCAAGGCCAAAGCCAAGATTTCGCCCGGATTAGGTCGGCGGCCGGCGTCGCCCGCAAGGAATCCTTGGAGGCCGGAAACTACGGCCTAAAGGAAAAGCTTTACCTCTTTGACAACGACTGGATTGTGGGCGACTGGATAAAAAAGACCCTAAGCAAAAACAGCGTCGGAGCCAGCGCCACCTTGGACCAAGACGAGCTTTTTTCGTTTAACCTAAGCGAATCGACGGCGGCGATCGGCATGCTGGGCCTTTTTGGCGGCGGCGAGCAAAGCAAAACTTTGGCAAAAATCCTTTCTATCACTTCCGACGAAAGCGTCCTCCTCCCCGCCTTAAAGGCTGTCCAGGATTGCGGCTACGACCCAAGCGGCGCCTTGATTGACTCGATTGAGCTTTTGATAAAGAACACGCAAGCCTCCCAAGAGACCCTTTTGAGCGAGCTCTGCGCCGCGCTTTATTCGGTTTGCCGCTTTATGGGGCGGCCAACGATAAACAGCAAGGGAATGAAGATTTTGTCAACATTGCAGTTCCCGCAATACCCAAAAAGCGCCCGGGATAACGCCCGAAAAATTTACGAAAAACTTGCGGAATTAAAGATATAGTGATACAATATAGATAGGAGTTAATAATGAAAAAACTTGGACTTGTCGCAATGGCCCTTCTTTTTGCCGCCGCCAATTTTTACGCCGCGCAGGTAAACGAAGAGGAATTGAAGTCTGTCTCGCAGACAATCGAATTTGAAAACTACACAGGACCGCACGCCCGTGTTGACACGCTTGAGGCGATTAAGGGAATCGGCTCCTCTCTAGGAAAAGAGGTTGCAAAAGATTCCGCAAAGGCCGCCAATGTCGGAAACCAGGCCAAATACTATGTAATCCACGCGATTGACTCAAGCGTAAAAGAAAAGCTCGACGCTGACATTTTGATCTTGGGTTCGGGAGCGGAAGTTGACCACATCAGAAACTTGAGGCACATCATCGCCTCTTACTTGTCTTCCGCCTACTCTTACAGCGAGTCTGACGCCGAGGCGATCGCCACGTTCGTCACTGTTTACAACGCCGTTTACCGCAAGAACCTTGACGTATTCAAGTCAAAGTACAAGGAAGTTGTCGTAAACAACCTCACCGCCGAAAAGTGCGGCCTTTCGACAAAATGGTCTGAATGGCCCGGCCAAAGCCAAATCGTCATTCCGGTTTCGGACGCTTCCGGCGGACTTAGCGCTGTTGACACAAGCGTCATCAGCGACAAAGAAGTCGTAAACTCAATGAAGGAAGAAGACGGAAAGAACATCGACGACCGCAAAAAGATGGTTGACATAAAAGAGCGCGAGGCCGAAAAAGCCAGCGAAAAAGCCCAGGAGTCTCAAAAGAAAGCGACTGAGCAGCAAAAGACTGCCGACGCCGAAAAGAAAAAGGCTGACGAAAAGAAGCAAGAGACAAAGCAGGCTCAAAAGAAAGCTGACGACGCTCAGAAAAAGGCTGACGAGTCTAAGAAAAAGGCCCAAGAAAATCCCAAGGACAAAGAGGCTCAAAAACAAGCCCAGCAAGACCAAAAGGAAGCTGACAAGGCCAAAGAAAAGGTAGAAGAAGCCAAGAAGGAAGAAAAGGCCGCCGAAGAAAAGGCCGATGAAGCCCAAAAGAAGGCTGACGAATCAAAGAAGGAAGCGGAAAGCCAGCAGGCCGCCGCCGACAAAAAGCAGAACGAAGCCCAAGAAGAGCGCAAGGAAATCGCCAAGGACCAGGAAAAGGTAGCCGCCGAAGAAAAGGCCGCCGCCTCGGCCGCCAGCGTATACGGACTTAAGTTGGTTGACTCAAAGCTCAACTCGCAAATCGTTAAGGTAAACACTGACGACGGCGTCATCCTTAAGCAGAGCCCTGTAAAGGTAATCAAGAACCGCGCGATGAGCCAGACAGGCAAAGGCTTTATCGCCGTGGCCGGAGAAAATTCTGGCAAGGGCGCAGTTAAGTTGGTATTGATTGACCCCGAGTCGCTTGAGATTGTTCAGGAATCGGAAGAAGTTCTTGCCGACAATTCAGTCTTGCTTGAAGACGGCGGCAGCTACCTTGTAGTGATCAAGGACGCGCTTGGATACGTTGTTGGAAAATACGGCGCTGACTTAAAGCTTCAGGTTAAGAGCCCCGTTCCGATCAACCCCGCCTCGCCGATCATCAAGACTTCGGCCGGCTACATGGTTACGGATTTGACCGGAAATCCCTTGGTATTGAACGCCAATGATTTGTCGTTGACTTTCAAGAAGGCTGTTGGAGCCGCCAAGAATCTTACCAATTCGTCAAAGAAAAAATAATCCAATTCGCCGCGTAAATGCGGCGCTAGATTAAAAAAAAGGCCGCCTTTTGGGCGGTCTTTTTTTTGTCGTTTGGCGCAAGCGCTTATTGCTCTTCGTCGGAAGCGGCGTTTTCAAACTTGGTGTAAGCCGGAATAAAGGTAAGCGGAACGTCGCCCGTCGAGCCGTTTCGCTGCTTGGCGACGACAAGTTTGGCCTCTTGCGCCGGCTCGTTGTAGTCCTTTAATCGTTCTCGGTGAAGGAACATTACGACGTCGGCGTCTTGTTCGATTGAGCCTGAACCGCGCAACTGCGCCAAGTTTGGCTCGTTTCCTTCTGCGTCGCGGGCAACTTGGCACAAGGCGACGATCGGTATTTTTAGTTCGCGGGCCAAGGCCTTTAGCGACTTTGAAACTTCGCTTTGCGCTTCAAAAACTTTTGCGTTTGCGTTCTCAACTCCAATCAAGCCGATGTAGTCTATAAAAATAATTTTTACGCCTTTTTCAACAACGATGCGCCTTGCCATCGCCCGCAAGTCCAAAAGCTGCATGTTGGGTTGGTCTACGATGTAAAGCGGCGCCTTAAAGATGCGGCCCGCGGCGTCTTGCAATTTTTGAAAGTCGCTCATGCTAAGCATGCCGCTTCTAAGCTTGTGGCCGGGCACCCTAGCCTCTTGGCTTAAAAGGCGCTGGCCGATCATTTGGTAAGACATTTCCAAAGAGAAAAAGCCGCAAGGAATCTTTTTTTCTACCGTGATGTATTGCATCATGGACAAGGCCATGGCGGTTTTTCCGATTGAAGGGCGCGCGCCAAGAATGATCAATTCTTCGTTTTGGAAGCCGCTTGTCATTGTGTCCAACTTTCCGATGCCGCAAGGAATTCCTGTGTAGGCCTCTTTTTTGTTGTAGCGCTCTTCTATCAAGGTCAATGTCTCGCCGATAAGCTTTGCGGCTTCGTGGACTTCTACCGATTCGTTTTTTTCGCTAAGGCTGAATATTTTCTTTTCGGCTTCTTCCAAAATAAGGCGGCTTTCGCGGCTTTTGTCAAAGCTAAAAGCCTTTAGTTCTTCGGACATTTTTATCAAGTCGCGCCTGATGGCCATGTCCAAGACGATTTGCGCGTAATATTCGATGTTCGCGCTGGTGGGAACGGTGTCTGACAAGGCGGCGATGTATGCCGCTCCCCCCGCTTCTTGCAGCTTGTTTGTTTTTGTAAGCTCGTTGATCAGCGTCAACGCGTCGCCATGAACGCTTTGCCTAAAAAGCGAAACCATGGCTTCAAAGATGATTTGGTTTTGGTAGGAGTAGAATCTGTCGCTTTGAAGCAAGGATATAACGTTGTTTACAGAACCCCAGTCCAAGAGCATGGCGCCCAAGACCGCTTGCTCAGCCTCTAGGTTGTGCGGCGGAACTTTGTCTTTTAGTCCTTGGTATTCCACAGATTTGCCCCCTTTTATCTACGTGTTTTCAACAAATTCTCAACAAGTCGTCCATAGCCTTTAAAGACGACAAAAGCGACAGACTTGACCTAAGTCAAATCCGTCGCTTGTTGCAACGCAAATAATCGCCGCCGTTACGCGGCGATTATTTTAGTTGGCGGCCGGGGCGCTTTCCTCAGCCTTTTCTTGAGCGGGAGCCTCAGCGTTGGCTTCGGCAGCCTTCTTTTCGGCGCGGGGCTTTTTCTCCGGCTCTTTCTTGCTTTCGTCAACCTGTCCCTTTACTTCAACATGAATCTCGGCGACAGCGTTTTCGTAAAGCTTAACGTTGATCTTGTATACGCCAGTCTGCTTGATTGTGTTGCCAGGAATCTCAACGCGCTTGCGCTCAAATTCAAAGCCTTCTTTGGCAAGCAATTCGATGATTGTCTGGGCGCTGACGGCTCCGTAGAGCTTTCCGCCGGCGCTGGCAGGAACTGTAACAGAAAGCGACAAGGCTTCCAACTTTTCTTTGTCGCTCTTGGCGGCTTCGCGCTTAGCGGCCTTGCGGGCTTCAATCTCAGCCTTGCGGCCTTCGAAGATGGCTACAACTTCCGGAGTGTACGGAAGAGCCAAGTTGCGCGGGAACAAAAAGTTGCGAGCGTATCCGTCGGCAACGACCTTTACGTCGCCTTCTTCACCCAAGTGGTTTACGTCTTTGTTAAGAATTACTTTCATTTTCCATGCTCCTCGTTAAAATTAGTCCGCTACGAACGGAAGCAAGCAGATGTTGCGGGCGCGCTTGATGGCGCTGGCAAGCTCTCTCTGGTGCTTGGCGCAAGTGCCTGTAATGCGGCGAGGAAGAATCTTGCCGCGCTCTGTTGTATAGCGGCGCAAGCCGTCGGCGTCTTTGTAGTCGATCTTTGTCTTGTTAGAGCAAAAGCGGCAAACTTTCTTGTGGAAAGCGAACTTGCCCTTGGCTCCGCGTCCGCGTCCTTCGCCGTCGCGTCCGGCTTCGGCGAGGTTCTTTTCATTTACGAGAGACGCGTCGGCGTCTTTATTTTCAACAGGTTCTACTGTCTGGTCTGACATAATTTACTCCTATAAAAATTAGAATGGAATGTCTTCCGGAAAACCGCCGTCATCCGCTGGATAGGGAGCGTCGTTGTCTGGATAGCTTTGGGCGGGCTGCTGAGGCCTGGGCTGGAATCTGGGCGAACCACCTAAATCGGAGCCGCTAGAGGCTCCCTCGCCTTTTCCGCCAAGGAGTTGAACGTTGTTTGCGACAATGTTCACTCTGCTGTTTGTCTTTCCGTCCTTTTCCCAACGATCCTGCCTAAGATAGCCTTCAATGGCAATCTGCTTACCCTTTAACAAGTAAGGCTTTAGGTTTTCCGCGGTTTTTCCCCAAATTGTTATATCGAAATAGCTTACTTCGTCGCTCCAAGAGCCGTCGGCGCCTTTGCGGCTGCGGTTAACGGCGATGCTGACATTGGCGCGGGCGGTGCCGTTCGGCAAATAAGCGAACGAACGCTCGTCTGATCCCAAATCGCGGGTGAGTCTTCCGATAAGAACAACGTGATTCAAGTCTGTCATGCATGCCCTCCTGGATTTTTTGAAATTTACTCTTCGATAAGAACGAACATGTGCTTAAGCAAGTCGTTGTTAAGCTTGAACTGAGCCGCAATCTCGGCGAGCTTGCCGGGGTTTGCGTTGACGTTCATCAAAACAAAGCGGCCTTTCTTTTGCTTTTTGATTTCGTAGGTCAAATCGCGGTCGCCAAAGGGCTCTTCCTTTGCGATTTCCGCTCCAAACTGAGAAAGGACTTGGCGAACTGTCTCCAATCCCTTCTTGGACCGATCTTCGTCTAACGGAAAGATGGTCATAAGTTCATACTTTCTCATAAAAACTCCTTATGGTCTTTATAGGCGCTGTCTGCGCCCGGAAACTGCCTAAGCAGCTTCAAGGTGGTGATGTTCTAGTAGAATAGCAAAAAAAGCCCCATCGTGTCAATACGCTCAAAAGAAAAAAAACACGGGCGGCTCTATATTGACGAGAGCCCTTTTTGCCGATATATAATATAGGTATAAATTATGAAAAATCGATTCGCCGCGACACTTTTATTTTTGGCCGCTTTTATGGCCGCCCCTCTCTTTGCGGAATCAAAGACGCAAAAAATGGAGTCTTTGATTCAAGAAGCCAGCGTAAAAAAAATAAAGAACATGATAGTAAAAAACCAGTCTTTGGCAGACGCCTCTTACGGCCAAAGCAAGGACTCGCTTTTAATCGTGGCGCTAAAGAACAACAGGGATTACGAGGTTGTAAAGCTTTTGCTTGACGCGGGAGTGAATCCCAAAAAGCAAAACGCTGACGGAGACAACGCGATCGTTTACGCGGCAAAATGCGGAGCCGACGCAAAAATTTTGGACGAGTTGATCGGTTACGACACGGTTCTTCCCTTTCAACGAAAGAACCGCATCTTAAAAAAGAACAAGGAAGGAATGAGCGCCCTTGACTACGCGACGCAAAATCAAAACGCGGAGCAAATCGCCGTAATCAACCGCTACTTGGGAATCGTGGACGAAGCCGCCGAAGAGCCGGTCGTAGAAAGCGCCGCCGTTCCGGAGCCAGCCCATGAGGCCGCTGCGCCGACTCCGGCGCCGGAAGTTGCTGCCCCTCAAACGCCGGCCGCGGCAGAACCCGCTCCGGAAATTGTCGCTCCGGCAGCGATTGTCGCCGCCGTTCCGGAAGAAAGCCCTGAGCCAGAGCCCGCTCCCGTCGAAGCGGAAATCCTTCCGCCTCAAAACGGAGAGGACTTGCAAAAAGCCGCGGCAGAAGCGGCAGCCCGCGCCAAAAAGCCCAACAGGCGCGTTTATCTTTTTGAAGGAATCGCGGCCTTTGACACATACGACACAAAAACACAAACAAAAACTTTGATCGCCGAGCCGAACAAGGCTGGCCCCAACGGCAGAACGCTTTTGCAAAAAGCCGCCTCGCAAGACGACTTGAATATGATCAACCTTCTAAAAGAATCCAAGGCTGACTTTAACTTGGCCGACCGCGAGGGATATTCGCCCTTGATGTACGCCGCCCGCTTTGCAAAAAAGCCTGAGACTGTCGCGCTTCTTTTGTCTTGCGGAGCGGACGTAAAGGCTAAAAACCGCTTTGGCCTTAGCGCGATAGAAATCGCCGCGGCAGACAACAAGAATTCCCAAATCGTTGAAGCCCTTTTGGCAAAGTCGCAAACGCTTGACTCAAAGAAAGCCTTTGTAGCCGCGGTCGGCATGGGACGCTCCAACGACGTGATCCAAAAATTCTTGGACGCCGGAATGAACGTCAACGAAGTCTACAAGGGAAAGAGCCTTTTGATGTACGCCGCCGAAAGCAACAGCAACACGGACTGCATCGAATTCCTTTTGGAAAAAGGCGCCGACAAAACGATGCTTTCAAACGATTGGAAGGACGCCTATTGGTTTGCCAGCCAAAATCCCAGCTTGCCCCACAACAACGTTTACTGGTCGCTTAACAACGCGGAGAAAAACTAATGCGCATTACAGGCGGCCAACTTAAAGGAAGAATCATCAAGTGCCCCGACGGAGTGATCAGGCCGGCGATGGACAGAATGCGCGAAAGCGTCTTTGCGATTCTTGGAGACCTTAGCGGAAAAAGTTGGCTGGACCTTTTTAGCGGTTCGGGAACAATCGCGATAGAGGCCGTATCGCGCGGCGCCGACCGCGTTGAGCTGTGCGAAAAAGACCGCCTCAAAATCAAAACGGTTTTGGACAACGTTTCAATCACTGAAAAAGAAATGGGCGTAAAAATAAAGTGTCATTTTATGGCGGTCGAACTTTTTGTCAAACGCTGCAAGTCGCAGTATGACTACATATTTTTTGACCCGCCCTTCCCTTACAAATTCCACGAACAGCTTGTGGCCGAAACAGCAAAGAAAAATCTATTGCTTGCGGGCGGCGCCATTATGGTCCACCGACCAGAAGAGCATTTTATGCCCGATAAAATTGAGAACCTTGTACGCTATGACCAAAGAGTTTACGGCCGAAGCATCGTTGATTTTTACAAAATCGATTCTTAGTCTTGTTATTTGTTAAAGAGGGAGCGGATTTCGCGCGCGTAAATCTTTTCGATTTGGTGGCGCATGACAATCTGCTTTCCGTTGATTTCTTTTCCAATCTTAAAGCTTTCGGGCAAAAGAACAAATTTGGCGACGCGTTCGCAAGTTCTAAAGCCGTTCTTGTCGTCAATCAAATTGTCAATCTCGCCGCGAATCAAGTTGTAGATTTCGCTGGCGTTTAAGAGGCTTTCGTATGTGTCGTAGTAAATCCGGTTTTCGGCCGCGTATGAGGCAAGCGCGTCTTTGTATGGAACGATGAGAGCCGCGATGTATTTTTTGTCTTGGCCGACGACGACGGCTGACTCGACAAACTTTGAGCGGCAGATCGCGTTTTCGATTAATTGCGGCTCGATGTTCTCTCCGCCAAGCAAGACGATTGTGTCCTTGGCGCGGCCGGCGATCGTCACTTCGTTTTTGGAAGAAAGGATCGCGTAGTCGCCGGTGTTGATCCAGCCGTCCTTGTCAATCGCCTTTTGCGTAAGGTCGGGACGGCGGTAGTAGCCCTTCATAACTTGGCGGCCCTTAGCGAAAAGAATGCCTTTTTTGCCAGGCTTTAGCGGAGTTCCGCTTAATGGAACGCCGTCCTTTTGCGCCACGACTTTAAGCTGGGCGCTTGGAAAAACTTTTCCGACGCAGCCGGCCCTTAGGCGGCGCGGGTTTCCCAACGCCAAGAAAGGCGCGGTCTCTGTCATGCCGTAGCAGTCAAGCAAGGGAACGCGAATTGAATAAAAGAAAGAGCTTGTGTCGCGCTGCATGGAGCCTCCGCCGCATATCGCTCCGGTGATGCGCTTTCCCAAAAGCTTTTTAAATCGCTTGAAGCAAATCAAAAAACACAAAAGCTGGGGCGGCGACAACAAAATCAAGGGAATAAAGCCTTTTATGTGGTCAAGGAAGCGCGCGCGTTTTGAATAGCGGCACACAAGGCCCATAAAGCGCTGGTACGCCCAGCCCCAAGCCAAGCCGACAGTCATCGAAAAATTAAAGAGCGCCTGTGGAAAGCCGCCCCGCTTTTTTATCGAACGGTAGCAGCTTTGGACAAAGGCGTCCCACAAGCGCGGCACGCCTACAATCCATTGCGGGTTTACTTCCTTTATGTCTTCGCTCATTATCGTTATCGCGGGCTTTGAATACGCTATGCCGCTTTTGAGCGCGATGATGCAGTAAAGGTAGGCGCGTTCCATTATGTGCCAAATCGGAAGAACCGAAAGCCACATGTCGCCTTCGCGCGCGGTTACTAGAACGTCCTTTATGACTTCGCACTGGGCGATGATGTTGTCGTGGGTTATCATTACGCCTTTTGGAGTTCCTGTCGTTCCCGAAGTGAAAATGATTGTGGCGACGTCGCCGCCTTCTGTCTTTTCCATCTCGGCTTCGATTTGCGCGCGCTGCTCGTCGGTGGCGCGCCTTGCCATGTCTTCTAGGTCGATGAATTTGTGGACGCGGATTCCTGCCATCGCCGCGCGCTCCATCGTAAGGTCTCCGGGCGTCTCAAAAAGAATCACGTCCTTAAGGTCGGGCACTTCCTCGATTTTTTCCAAGACCTTGTTAAGCTGGCGCTCGTTTTCAAAAAATGCGGCGCGGCAGTTTGTGAAGCTTAAGATGAAGCGGATTTCCGTTCCCATTGAGTCGCAGCCGCGCGGAACGTCTGCCGCTCCCAAGGCCAAAAGCGCGAAGTCTGTCAAAAGCCATTCGCGCCTGTTGTCGCTTATGAGGCCGACCAAGTCGCCGCGGCATACGCCAAACTCGCGCAAGACGACGGCCAAGTCCAAGACGCGGCGGTAAACCAATTGGTAGTCGTGCGACTCAAATTTTCCAAGCTCGTTTTTAAAGGATTGAAGCGTTGCGGAAGGACATTCGGCCGCGCGCTTTTTTAGCAAGAGCGCCAAATTCTTGGGCAAAGTTTCCTTGTGAGACAGATGAAGAATTTCTTTGACCTTGGTCATTTTGCCCATAATTTTTTTATTATAGGCCAAAATGGCAAGATAATCAAGGGAGCGTTTGCAGGCCTTTTCCGCGCGGCAAAAGTGAAAATCGTCATATTGTGATTACTTTACTTATAGCGCTAAAATCAATGCGCGCTATAATTTTGGCTATGTACAAGACGCAATTGCAAGAGAATATGCCGGCCTTGACCGCCGCGCTTTTTGAATTGTATGGAGACCGCTGGGACTTTTACTTGATTTTGGAGCGGCTGGAAAAAATTTTGGCCGCGGCTTACAAAGACCCTTACCCCGCCCTAAAAGACCAGCGCGAGCCTTGGTTCCTCTCAAACAAAAGCCTGGGAACGATGCTTTATGTGGACTTGTTTTCCGGCAACATCAAGGGCCTTGCGTCAAAAATACAATACTTTAAGGAACTTGGAATCAATTACGTTCACCTTATGCCGCTCTTTAAGACGCTAAAAGGAGACAATGACGGAGGCTACGCCGTGTCTTCGTACCGGGATGTTCAAAAAAATCTTGGAACGACGGCCGACTTAAAGGCGCTTGTGTCCGCCTTTCGCAAAGAAGGCATTCACACCGTGATCGACTTTGTCTTTAACCACACAAGCTGCGAGCACGAATGGGCAAAAAAAGCCTTGAAGGGCGACAAAAAATACCGCGACTTTTATTACATTTACAAGAACAAGGCCGACGCCGAGGAATGGAACAAAAGCTTGCGCGAGATTTTTCCAAGCGTAAGGCGCGGAAGCTTTACTTACTTTAAGGAAGCCGGCGGCTGGGTTTGGACTACGTTCAATTCGTTCCAATGGGACCTAAACTATTCCAACCCGGAAGTCTTTTTGGCGATGGTCCAAGAAATGCTTTTTTTGGCCAACCTTGGAATAGAAGTCTTGCGCCTTGACGCGCTTGCCTTTGTTTGGAAAGAAAAAGGAACGGCATGCGAAAGCCTTCCAAAAGCCTACACGCTGATAAAGGCTTTTAGCCTGGCCGCAAAAATCGCCGCGCCAAACCTTGTGTTTAAAAGCGAGGCCATCGTTCATCCTGACCAGGTTGTAAAATATATCGGGCAAGACATGTGCCGCCTAAGCTACAATCCCTTGCAGATGGCGCTTTTTTGGTCAAGCCTTGCAAGCCGGGACGCGCGCCTTTTGACATTGAGCATGAAAAAGCGCTGGGCGATTCCCGACGGCTGCGCTTGGGTAAACTACATCCGCTGCCACGACGACATCGGTTGGACTTTTAGCGACGAAGAGGCTTGGTCTTTGGGAATCAATCCCTACGAGCATAGAAAATTCCTCAACCGCTTTTACACCGGCCGTTTTGACGGAAGCTTCGCGCGCGGCGAGGCCTTTCAGGAAAATCCGACGACCGGCGATTGCCGGGTTTGCGGAACGATGGCAAGCCTTGCGGGCTTGGAAGAAGCGCTGGACAAGGACGACCAGCTTTTAAAAGATATGGCCGTTGCCCGCATACGAATGCTCTACGGCTTGCTTTTGGCGCTGCCTGGCCTTCCCCTTTTGTACGCCGGAGACGAAGAGGCCATGCTGAACGATTATTCCTACAAAAAAAATCCAAAGCTTGCGGGAGACTCGCGCTGGGTTCACCGCGTAAAAAAGGATTGGAACAAAAAACTTTTGCCGGAGCAAAAAACTATCCGTGATATGATAAAGCGCATGGCAAAAATCCGCGCAAAGGAAAAGCTTTTTGCCGGAAGCCAAGTTTGGTTTTACGACCAACAGCAGCCGCAAGTATTCGCCTTTTGCAGGAGCGGAACGATACACGTCGTCGTCAACTTTAGCGAGCGCCGCGTTCCCTTTTACGTTTGGGCAAACAAGGGCCGCTCGCTTACCGACCTTTTAAGCGAAAAGCAAGTCCGCGCTCAAGAGCAAATCACTCTTGAGCCCTACGAGCTTTTGTGGCTAAAGGAAGAAGCGTAATCGTACCCGGAACGTTCCACCGCAAAAAAATAAGTTTTTTTCAAAAATAAGAAAATTTTTCGACCAATCACCGCTACCTTATGTGTAAGGAAAACGCGCGGCGTTTTTCAAAATTACATATAGGAGTTTCGTATGAACGGAAATCAAAACAACGGACAAACATGGGAAAACCTGACGATTGCCAACAACTTCATGTTCTACAAAATTATGCGCAACAACCCTGACGTTTGCAAGGAACTGTTGGAAATTCTTCTTGAGTTTAAGGTCGAGCGGATTGAAATGTCGCAAGAGGAAGAAATCAAAGTTGACTTTGACAGCAAGGGAATCCGTCTTGACGTTTACGCCAAGGACGCTGACGGCCTCAAAGTCTACAACATCGAGATGCAGGCCTCCGACACAAAGGAGCTTCCGGAACGAGCGCGCTACTATCAAGGCGTAATAGACGTGGACCAGCTTAAGTCCGGGGAAAAGTATAAGGCCCTAAAAACGTCTTTTGTCATTTTTATCTGCGTTGACGACATATTTGAAAGCGGTCTTCCCAAGTACACCTTTGAAAATCTCTGCCAAGAGAATCCAAAAGTAAAATTAAACGACAGGGCTTACAAGTACTTTTTTATTTCTAAAAATTATGATAAACTGTTGAACGAGGATCAAAAGGCTTTTTTGCGCATGGTGACCGAAAACAAGGCTTCGAACAAGTTCACCGGCAAAATGCTTGAACTATTGAACAACGCCAAACGCAACGCGCAATGGAGGAAACAGTTTATGGACTTGGAACGAGAAAAAACTTACGCCTTTGACAGAGGAATGGAACAAAAGGCCATTGAAACCGCAAAGAAACTTCTTGCCGACGGCAAATACACAGCGGAAGAAATTTCTGCCCTATTGCAAATACCTGTAGAAAGTTTTGCCCAACCCGCCCCCGCAAACTAACCGCCCCTACCCTACAAAAAAAAAACAACGCGGCGTTGCCGCCGCGTTGTTGGATAAGCAAAGCGTTACAGGCTTGCGGCCATAAACGGCGGCAAGCCCGCAAGAGCCGCGCTAGTTGGAAACTAGCGCTCCAGATTCATCTATGCTGTAAGTCGAAGCATCGCTAAGCGTGAACTGGGTGTAATAATTCTTTACAAGCGTTCCGGACAAAACTGGATCGCCAGCGGCATAAGATTCAAGCGTGATTGTTGCCAACGAGCCAGTTTGAGTCAAATCGCTAGCAATAACAATGGCCGGTTTTGAAGCTGTGCGCCTAATATAGACGTCATTGTTTGCATCAACTTTTGCTGCGGCTCCCATGCTGAATGTGGATGGCTTATGCGTCCAATAGTTATTCATAGTATCAGTGACATAAATGCCGCTTCCCTTTCCACTGTCGTTGCAAGTGTTGTCCTTTATCGTTCCACCTGTCAAATTGAATGTTCCAACGCTATCATAGTCATCAAAAGAATCTATAAATACGCCGCCGCCGCCTTCCGACGCACTAGAAGAACTCTTGGCCTGATTGTTGACAATCGAGCCTCCGCTCATATTGACTTTGCCGCCATAAACATAAATGCCGCCGCCATTTGTTGTCGCAATGTTTCCGCTTATAGAACCGCCTTCAATATTCAATGTAGCATACGCTCGGTCGACGAAAACTCCTGCGGCATTTTTTGCCGTATTACCGGATATTTCCACATTTCCGCTGATTGTGACGACACAAGCGGAAGATGATGAAGTGGATCCCGTTATATACAAACCGCCGCCTGAGCTTTGATAAATATTAGTAGTAGTCGACTGATTCTTGTTGCCGGATATTTTTGCGTTTCCTCTTATGGCGACATTTCCTGAGTACACTCTTAAACCTGTAACTTGGTTTCCGCTTATTTCCGCGTTTTCTTCAATGACAATGTTGGAAGTATAATGTGAATCGTATCCGCAGTAAATCGCAGAATAACCTTGGTTTGTGTACGCGCAATAGTTTTCTGTTATTTTGCTGTTTCCCTTTATCGTAAGCTCTTTGCCATTAAAGTTTATAGCCACGCCTTGGGCTCCGCCGTCAACATAATTGTTGCTTATTTCAGCGCCGTCAACAGTAAGCTTTGAGTAGCTGCCAACTGAAATTCCCGCGCCGGAACCAGTCGCTTTGTTTCCCGTAACAAGCGTTCCAGTGCCAAGCGTAACATCGGCATAAATTGTGCCGCTTCCAATGCAAATTCCGCCGCCGCCTGTTTCAAAGCCGCCGGTAATCTTTAGGTCGTTAATTGTTACAGGAACTACGGTCTCAATTGTAAGCATTTTGCCATTGTAGTAAGAACTGTAAGATCCTGTAAGCGAGTCTTTAGGTTCGCCAGTGCTTGCGTCAATTCCGTTTTTACCTTTTAGAGTGATGCTCTTTGCGTAAGGCAATGTAACGCCGCTTATTTTTTGGCCTGGAATTGTTACGTTGTTTACTGTATCGCGTCCAGTCTTTAGATCGCCGTCAACGTAAATTGTGTAATCTTGCGCCTCAAATTGGTCTACAATTTGTTTGCAAGCCTGCGCGATAGTTGCGTAAGGATGCGCGATAGTACCGTCACCGTCAGTGTCGCTTCCTGTTTCCGCAACATAAATTTTGTTGGGAGAAACTGGAGCGATTGCTGTGTAACTTGTATCTTGTGCAAGGCGAACAGCAAGCGGGCGGCTGCCGGACGGATTCGCGCCGGTTTCAATGCTGCCTTTGTTATAACCTCCAGTCGGAGTATACACACATCGCTTTGTGTCCGAGTTGGAGCCATTGGATGTTGCAGTCCAATATCGCAGATAAATTGTATAGCCGTCATCATTGCTGCCCCTTTCCCATCCGCCGTCCGTCGGTGTGTCGTAATAGTTGCCGGTGGCCGGCAAGAATACGGCTCCCTGCGCTTCCATTAAAGACCATTCTTGCAATGTATATGTATTTGTCGCCCATGTTGCGTTTGAGCTTGTATCTGTCGTGGTCAGATTGAAAGAGAGTCCTTCTGGAGGCTCTCGCCAATCGTCGGGCAACAGAACAATTCCGGCAATGCCGTTAACGCGCGCGGGCGAACGTTTTGATGGGCCGCCGCTTCGCAAGTTAAGAAGATAATTCCACTCATCGGAAGTAAGAGTTCTCCAAAGCCCTGCTTGATTGCCTCCGTTACTGATGGCGTTGTGAACGCCCCAATCCAATTCTGCGTATGTTCCCGTCAGGCTCTCAACAGTACGAAGCTGTGTATACATGTCACTTGTATAACCGTGCGTATAAGGCGGAATGTCGCTGTAATAACCCGAAGATCCCCACGGGAACAAGTCAATCCAACCGGTATATGTCGCGCTTGCATTGTCGTTTCCATCTTTGCCTACAAAGTCACTTTGCTTGTCTGCGAATCTCCAAGTGTCAGTGCTGGCCTGATATTGCAAGTTTGCTGGACTAAAGTAAACCTGCTTCGTGGCTGATACAGAGAATGGCTTTTGAACCCAATCGCCCCATCTGTTTCCGCTTCCACCTCCCCCTCCACTAGGCTGTGTCGGCACAACGCAGGTTGCGGTAAGGTTGGCCGTGGCGGGAGTCGGCGCCGGCGTTTGTCCGAAGCTTCCAGGAGTGACTGTCACAGTCCATGTAAAGTTGTTTGTGCCGGCCGCAGCTCCAGTCAAAGTTTTGTTTGTGTCGTTGACAGTTACTTTGTCGGCGCTTGGATCAGAGCAAGCCAAAACGTGCGCCCATGTGTCGCTGTCCGAGTTGGCGCTGTCTACAATGTAGCGGCTAAAGCCGTTGACTTCGGCTTCTGTTGTAAGCATGGGCCACACTTTTGGAGCGGGCGGATTCAAAGACGGGCTTACCGTTATTGTCTGCCCTTTTTGAATTGTTTTGTTGGAAACGCTTACGGAAGGAACTGGAGACGGGTGATGGACAAGCGGCGTAAGAACGCAAGAGTATTTTCCGTAGCTTGCGATGTAAGGAACGGATCCTCCGCAAGCTTCGCTATTGACGGCCTTGTAGCTTGCGTCCGCGCATGGAACTGTGGCGCCGTCCAGAGAAAAACTTACAAATTGCCCAGCAGCATAAGCGGCAAAGCTGTTGCCGATTACATACGCTTCGTTCGTGTTTCCAGGAGTAAGATGTTTGTCAAGCTGAGCTACGTTTCCTTCGACAAGGCCGCCGTTTGCGGGCACAAGCCCATCAATGCTTCCTGTATATTCAGCCAATCCGCCTGTGACATAAAATGTGACTTGCGCCTTGTAATTGTAGCCAGGCTCCATAAAAACAGGCACCGGAGGCTTTAGCTCTGGATGGTTGGGGTCTCCGCCCGCGGTAAAAGAGCATGCGTAAAACTCTTCGCCGCCTTGGCCAAGTTCCGAGCAAGACCAAGTCATGTACGCGTATTGAATGTTCATTGCGGCCGACGGGTCAACTCCGTTAAAGGCAAAGCCCGGCATATTGCCGCTGATGTTATACAACCCAACAGTCGCGTTGGAAGTTTCGCCGCCTTCTACGGGAATGCCGCGGGCGTTGCCGTAATATTTGAGTTCGCTTATTCCTGTCGCTGTTTCGTAGCCAAAAATCGCCACGTCCCAGCTGCCCGGCTCAAGTTCGTCTACCGTTATGCTGGAACCCGGCGCGACAAATTGCGTTATAGATTCATGGCTGGAAATGTTTCGGACCACAACTTTAAATTGGTCTACCGCTCCGGCGCTGATGCTTCCGCCGGAAGACACCGAGCGGGAGACGTCGGCCAAAGCGCCGCTAGAAGCGATCGCGTTAAGCTGGCTTTGGTCCGGCAAGCGCATTGTGATTGCGCCCTTGTCCGAGCCCATCGTGTCAAAATTGCAAGAAAAGAGCGCGATGGCAAAAAGCAACGCCGCCGCGATTTTAGTAAAACTAGAACGCATAATCCCCACCTCTTAATTCATCACTACTACAGCTACCGCAATGCTTCCTGTTCCCGCCGCCACGTTTCCGCCGGCAGGTCCGTCGGGCGCGGGCAACGCGCTGGGCGACGCTCCAACGGCTTCTTCGCGGGCGGCCAATGGAACCGCTCCGCCCAAATCATACGCGTTTGAAATCGCTTTTTGTATCGGCGCGTCTTGTCCGCCTTCGGCTCCTACAGAAACCGACTGGCCTTGCCAAACCACGCAAGTTCCGTTGATAGAGTTTCCATCAAAAGAAATTTCCTGGCCGTCGACGGTTGCCCAAACGGCGGTCTGGCTTTCTTGACCGGTGACGGTGTCGGACTTGTAGCGGCACTCAATTCCAAAAATAGTTCCGCGCACAGACGCGGTCGCGGCCGGTCCTTTTATTGTAAAGCCTACGCGGCGGTCTTCAACTTTTTTTACGTTGCTTACAAGGCTTCCTGTCTTTACGCTAAGGACGGCGTTGTCCTTTGCCGGGCTTTCGCTAAGCTCTTCAACCTTTATTCTTGTCATCGCGCCGACGTTGACTGTCGTTCCCTTTAGCTTAAACTTGAGCGAGCTTTTGAACGCGGTCTGGATTGTCGCTCCCTGGCTTATCACGCTTCCCACGTTAAGCGGAGACCATGACGTTCCGTTGGAGCTGACTTGCGCCCTGCCCTGAATCTCTATTACTTCCGCGTCGTATGCAAAAAGCGCGAATGAAAGCGACGCGACAAATATTGCTAGAAAAAATCTTTTCATAATCTCCCCCTAGAAAGTGATGGTTCCGTCAAGAGCCAGCTGAACTTTGTTCACGTCCTTGTTGTCTTTGTCAATGTATTGAAGGAACGAGGCTCCAACCTTTGCGTCGCTAAGGATTTGCCAATCCGCTCCGACGCTCCACTCAAAGCCCTTGTACTTCGCTTTTTCCATCACGTCAAAAACAAGAGCGGTGTCAAGCTTGGCCAAAACTTTTTGTATCGGCTTGATCGTCGCTCCCGCGGTAATCTTAAAAACGCCTGTGTGCTGAGGCTCGTTAAAAGCGCTGTAGGCGTCGATTTTTGTAAAGCCGTAAAAGGCTTTAAAGGGACCGTTGTCGCCCGAAGCGTAAACGATGCCTCCTGTCGCGGTCAAGTCCATAAAGTCAAAGTAGTAGCTGACCGTGGCCTTTGTAAGGTTTGTAAATCCGACAGAGCCGTCAAAACTATGCAAGCCAAAAGTTGTCGTCGCGCTGTAATAAAGGCTTTGCCAAATCGGGCCGTTCATTCCGGCGGTAAAGTAAAAGCGATTAAAGGACTTTCCGCCCATCTTGAATGTCGCCAAGATTTGTCCAAGAGCGCAATGCCTTCCAAACAAGTTGGGAACGGAAACGCCCGCCGCCGTCACAAAATATTTTTCGGCAAGCTGGTAGACCTTGTCGGTCTTGTACTTAAATGCGTCCTTGGGATGGTTTTGCATTTTTACAAAGGCCGCGTTTAAAAGGCCCGTGTATCCCATATAGGCCGAGACCGACATCATAGGCAGCTTGTAATTGGCCCAAACGCCGTCGCAGTTTTGGTTCATAATAAGGCCGGTGTAGTCCGAAAAAATAAATCGGCCGGCGTTGATTGTAAGCGGCCTTTGCGCCACGCTCCACGTTCCGCTAAATTTGAGCAAGTCAATGTCCAATCGGTTAAAGGCCTTGCTGGCCGCGGCGTCGTATTCAAATTCGTAAATCGCTTCGGCGGTTACGTACATTTTGTCTTGGCCGGGAATCCAATACTTTATCCAGCCGCTAAGGTCGTTTACTTGGTCCAGCTTTATGTTAGAAAAACTCTTTCCCTTTAGGCGGGTGTAGTTTGAAAAGGCTCCGCCGTAGTCAAGGGCAAAGGCGTTTGACGCGATCGCGATGGCGGCGGCGCAAGCGGCAAGAAGCGCCGCAAAATTTTTCTTAAATACGATTTTCATTTTGAGGCCTCCGCGTAGTTGACGCAAACGTTAAAGAGATTCACAGCGTCTTGGCCGCTAATCTTTTTCCAGGGATCGGCTTCTTTGTCCAAAAAGCCCAAAGCCTTTAGCTCCTTAAATGCGTAGCGCGGAGCCTTTGTCAATTTGTAAAATAGGCCGCCCTTCATTCCCGCGGCCTTTACGCAAAGCGCGCTATATTCCTTAAGGTTAAGGGAGCTGTTCACTTCCGCTCCGTCCTTTACCCAGCCTAACTCAACCGCGGTTTGCAAGGCGTCTTGATACGAGGCGTCCTCGTCGATTTTTTCGGAATAAGACAAAGCCAAATATGACGCTTGGCCAAAAGTCGTTTCTTGACTGTCGATTATTTCGGTGATTTTTTCAACTGACTGCGCGTTGGCGGCGCAAACAAAGGCCAGGGCAATGACAATCGCCCCTAACATTTTTTTCATAGAGATCTCCCATCTAAAGTTCTATTATAGGGAGAAATCCGCGCATATGTCAACCGCTATGGCTTTTTAGAGAAAGTCCGGGGTGATTTCAAAGGTTTGCTGGCCGCTGGCAAGGGGCAGCGTCAGGCGGAAGGCGCAAAGGCACAGGCGCTTTAGGCCCAAAAGGCTTTTGGCGGCCTTGTTCAGCTTAAAGTCGCCGTACTTGTCGTCGCCGATTATCGGAAGCTCGCTTTGGGACAAGTGGATGCGGATTTGATGGGTGCGGCCGGTAGCCAAGGTCAGCTTCATAAGGCAAACGTCAAGGTTTGACGCTTCCGCCTCCTCGCGCAAAAAGTCGGAAAGCTGGGCCTTTTCGTAGTAAGTGACGGCGCTTTTGCTTTGGCCTTTTTCTTTTATCGGAAGCGAAATCTTTCCGCTGGGATTCTTGGGCTGGCCAAAGCAAAGGGCCAGGTACTCTTTTTTGACTGACTTTTCGCCGACCAATCGCGACCACTTGTTGGCGGCGGCGGGAGTCTTGGCGCAAAGCAAAAGGCCGCTGGTGTCCTTGTCCAGTCGGTGGCACAAGTAAACCTTTTGTCCGATTTGCGCGGAAAGCTCCGTGTCGACGCTTTTTCCGACGCCGACGCCGCCCTGGCTTGCAAGGCCCGATTTTTTGTTGATCAATATTATTTCGTCGTCTTCGTAGACGATGGGAATTAAAGTTTCGCTTTTCATTTTGACAAAAATAATATATAATATGTAAAGATTTTTCAAGGACTGGAAACTATGCGCGCATTAAAACTTTTGGCCGCGGCCACAATTTTATTTTTCGCTCCCCTTTTCGCCTTTGCGGAATTTTACTCCTCGTCTTACTACGGCTGGAACTTGGATCTTCCCGAAGGCTTTGTCGTAAAGGACGCTTCGGACGACGGCCTTTCCTTTTACCTTGAGCACGAGTTTATGAAAGTCCGCGTCGCGATAAAGATGTTCCCGGTGGAACGCTACGAGCGCAGCGACTTGGCGATGGAAGACGTTTTGAACAAGCTTAACGCCGACGGAGAGATCGACGGCTTTTTGTGGAACGGCCGCCACGCCTCAATCGCGCAATACACTTTCCAGCTTCCGGGGAACGACACCGCGCAATCCGGCTGGGGAGTCTCGGTCACCACCGAGCAAAAGCCGATCCATTTTGTCGTCTTGTGCTACGCCGACAAGAACGTCGCCGACGACTGCCAGCAATTCATTCTTAGCGCTGTTGACTCGCTTTGCCTTAACCAAAAGGACTTTAGGCTTCCCGGAGTCGTCACAAGCTACGCCTTTAATTCCGGCGAAACACAGAACGTAAAAATCCAAGTCGGAGACAAGCAAGTCTTTGCCCTTGTTCCCGTTCAAGCCAAAGAAGCGGGCCGCTTTGTCATTGACCGCGAATTTAGCGTGCTTACCTTATACGCAAAACAAAAGCAGTGGAAAGAGGCTTGGCAGCGCTACTACCGCCTTGTCTTTAGGGAAGCTTATTCCCGTCTGGACTCGGCCGCCCAATCAATCTACGCGGCCCTCAGCTCCGACGCGATGACAAAAAATCCCAAGAACCCCAACGTCGAAATTTGCAAAAAGCTTTTGGCTTGGACGCAAGACTTTGGCTACCAGCGAAACCAAGACACAAGCGACCTAAACGATTTGACCAGCGTTTTGCAAAACCAAGGCTCGGACTGCGACAGCCGCGCGCTTTTGCTTTGCATTTTGATGGAGCATTACGGCGTAAAGACAGAGCTGTTCGTTTCCGGCGTTTATTCGCACGCGCTTTTTGGCGTTGACCTGCCCTATCCGGGAGCGCGAATTATGGTAGACGGAACCAATTATCTTTTGTGCGAAACCACCGCGCCCGTTGACATGGGCATGGTGGCCAAAGAGCAATCAGAGACTAAAAACTGGATTAGCGTTGATCTTCCTTAAAAACGCGGGCGCGTTAAGAAACCAAAAGCTTGTAGGCGGCTTCGGCGCTGGCGGCGGAAAGCAGGCTGTCGCGCAAATTGTTGTCCTTAAGCTTTGCGCTTAGGTGCGACAAAGTCTGCAAGTAGTAAGAGTGCTGGTTGTAGGCCGCGGCGATCATAATCAAAAGGCTTACCGGCTGGTCGTCAAGCGTTTCAAAATCCTTGATGGGGCTTTTGCAAATTCCGACCGCCATAACTAAATCGGTTACGCTAGAAAGCCTGGCGTGCGGAATCGCTATGCCGCGGCCGATCGCGGTGGACATAAGCTCTTCGCGCTTTAGGATTTCGGTTTCAAGTTCCTTGGCGATTTTCACTTGCGGAGCCTTGCTAAGCGCGGCCGAAAGTTCCACCAAGGCGTCATGCTTTGTGGTCTGGTTTATGAAAATGATTCTGTCGGGCGAAAGTATGTTTTTAATTTGAACGGCCATCGTGGGCGAAGAAAGGCGGCTGCCTGAAGAAAGGCGCTCGTTGACCCATTTTTCTATCTCTGATTTTTTAAAGCGCCATACGGTTCCGATTTTTCCCGCGGGAATCTCGCCTTTTTGGGCCCAATCGTATACTGTTCTTTCTGAAACTCTAAGGTACTTGGCAACTTCTTCGATTGTTAAAATTTCTTCATCCATTTTTTTTGAATATCCTTGAACTTTTTTGAAAATGTATGAAAATTATACAGTATTACGCCAAATATTGTCAAGATAAAAAATAATCGAGGCTCCCCGCTTTTTTGTCTTGACATATTTTGCGTTTTTCTATATATTTGTAGAACTTAATTGCAATTAATTTTGGAGGAATAGAATGGCCGGAGCAAGTAAAAACTCTCGTACAACCGTTGCCACGCAAAAGTTCATGTGCCCCGATTGCGGCGCCGAGATCGTTATGAAAACAATTTTGCAGAACGGAAGACTCAAGAACGTCGCTGAATGCTCAAAGTGCAAGCGCGTAGAGAGACGTCCCAAAGACTTCAAGTAATTAAAAAGGCCGCTCAATCGAGCGGCTTTTTTGTTTTAAATGAATTAACTTAATCTTCGGATTAGGCTTCGGCGCAGTTGCGCCACTTGTCCAACTGTTCCTGCATAAGGGTCTGAGCCTCTTCCAACAAGGCCAGCTGGTCTTCTTTTGTTTCTGCCGGCGGGCAAACCTTCAACAGCTTTGCGCGGTAGTTGATCTTGTGCATGTTTTCCATAACATGCATAATGTCGTTGATTTTATAGCCGTCGTCAACAACGCAAATGGCGACAGGCAATTTGGTGGCGTCGGCGATTCTTCTAAAGCCCGCGCTGTAGAATTTTCCCAAGGCTCCGTTTTTGCTTCTCGTTCCTTCCGGGAAAATAACCGGATTCCATTTGTTCTTTAGGCAGCGCTTGGAAAAAGAATCAATTCTTTGCATAACCAATGACGTTCCGCCCTTGCGGGGAATAAAGCAATGGCCGTGGCTTTTTAGCATCGGGCCCACAAGCGGAATGTAGCTTTTGCCAAGAGCGTCCTTGGCCACAAAGCGCACGTCGCGGTCGGGAAAAAAGTTCATGTAAATCGGAATGTCCAAAAGGCTTTGGTGGTTTGACAAAACGATGAACTGTTCCGGCAACTTTTCAAAATTGTCTTTGTAAAATGAAAGGCGGAACTTTTTGTACACGCGCATAATCCTAAAAACGCGGCGCGCGCAAACGCTGACTATGTAGTCCGAAATCTTGTAGCAAAGCCTTGGGCAAAAGGGATAAAAAATTATAAGTCCAATTGAGGCGGGCGTCAGCATTCCGACAAGAGTTATTAGAATCAATATGTTTCCGATTGCCCTGAACATTTTTAAAGTCTACAATATTTTTTCCATTTTTGCAAGTGATTTTTCCCATTGAAAACAATGCATATAATATGGTATAATATCAAAAATGCATTATTTAAAAGTTCCGGTTAAAAAAACGCTTTTGCTTCTCTTTTTGGCATTGTTTTTACAAGGAACTTTTGCGCCCCAAAAGCTTTTTGGGCAAGAACTCAAAGGCCTTGCGCTTTCTGACGCGACGGCAAGGTTCTTAAAAAAAGCCGGCTTCGCGTCTTCAAAAGAATCAATGTCTTCGGCGCTTTTTGCCGACTTTCCCTACAACATCACGGTGGACTTGCCCGCGCGCGAACAAAGCGACTGGACAATCTTTTTGATGACGCCGCAAGAAGACGCTTACGAAAACCGCTTTTTTTTAATCGACTTGATCAACTTCTTTAACGCGGCGTCGTTTCCGTACAACATAAAAGTCGTTCTTACCGCAGGCGACAGACAAAACATCGCCGGAAACGAAAAGATGTCCGGCTCCGAAGTTTTCTGCAAAAAAATTGAAGGAATGCAAAACGCAGCCGCCTTGGTTTTGTCCTTTGACGCAAGAAACAAAACGCACGTGACACCGGGCTCCAACGGAAAAATTTCGCCCTACTATTTTTGCAGGCTCTTGTGCGACAGCATGGAAAGGAACTCGTGCCCCTACTCCATTTCTGGCGGAATCTTTCTTTCTTTGTACAGGAACAACCTTTTAAGGAACGACGCGATTTTGTCTTCGTTTTTGAGCAGAGAGATTCCCGCGATTTCCTTGCGCCTGCTTCCCGACAAAGAATTGCAGGCCAACCAGCTTAACGCGATCAAAGATTTTTTCTCCGGCATAGAAATTGAAAAGAGCGCCGTTTGGAGCCAGCATTACATTCCAATAAAACTTTTTTCCAAGCGTTATTGGATCGAAGAGCATTCGATCATCTACAGCGTTATGCTTTTTATGGCGGCGGCGATGTTCATCTTGGCTGACTTTGCCTTTATCTTTAGGCGAAGAACAAAGCGTTTGGTCGTCATTAAAAGGCGGGCGCTTAGGTCAAATTATTTGATTCTTTTGACAGCCCTTGTCGTTGCCCTTTCGTTTTATCTAGGGCAAGGAATCGCCCATCTTTTCCAAAGCGTCGGCGTAAGAAATCCGATGGTTTTGTTCGTGATAAAACTCGCGCCCGCCTTTTTTATCGTTTCGACAATCTATCCCCTGGAATTGGGCCGCCATTCACATCTGTCCACATACCATTACGAATACATTTTGTCGATAAGCGCGATCTTGAACATTTTTATCTTTAGCCTCTTTGACATTTCCTTGTTTTATTTGTTCGCCGTCGAGTATTTGATTTTGGCTCTGTCGCGCGCGTTTAAGAGCCGCCTTTCGATTTTTATCTTTATCGCGATTTTCATCACGCCCTACCTTCCTCTTGTGTATTCAATCTTGATTTTCTCCGACGGAATAAAGATTTACAAATTGATTTTTTGCGGCTTTAAGGAAAACCTAGTTTTGGCTTTCGCTCTCGTTCCCTTTAACTTGCTGTGGCTTAGAATTTTGGCGCGATTAAAAATCAAGGCAAAGGACAACAAAAAAACAATCATCGGCTATGTCATTACAAGCGTCTTCTGTTTTGCGGGCCTTTCGATTTTTTCAAGCATATTCATTTTTTCTTTGAACAGAATCTTCTTCACAAAGATCGAGCCCTACCATATGAAAGCCCGCGTCTTCAATTCCGAAAAAATAGAAAGGACAACGGCGCAAGTTTACGACACAGAATATTACGGCGGAAAAATTCGTCGCGTCGAAATCGATTCTTCAGAAGCGGCCGAAAGGTTTTCGATTATCGTCAACGGAAAGAACGCGAACCCGGTTTACTTTTCCGTCTACGACACTGTTTCATCAGAAAAGTCAACGGAATTTCTTTTGCCTGACAATCCGCCAAACAAGCTTACCGTTATGTACACGCCGGACTCAAGCTCCGACCAAGACATAATCATAAACGCCTATTACCTTGACGAAGAAAATCAAAGGCCAATGTATTTTTGCGAAACTTTGGTTTACGAGGCGCGCGGAGACGAAATTAATTTGCGGAAGGTCCAAGAATGAATTTTGAAGGAAAAAAATGTTTTTTCCATGTTGACCTTGACGCTTTTTTCGCTTCGGTGGAACAGTTGACGCATCCCGAATGGCGAGGCAAGCCAGTAATCGTCGGCGGGCTTCCGGGCGACAGGCGCGCGGTGGTTTCTACCGCAAGCTACGAGGCAAGAAAGTTTGGCGTTCATTCCGCCATGCCCTTGGCGCGCGCCGTTGAGCTTTGTCCAAACGGAATATACACTCGCGGAAACTACAAGCTTTACTCGGAATATTCGGAACAAATAATGGCGATTTTTGGCGAGTTCTCTCCCGACGTAAGGCAGATTTCAATCGACGAAGCCTTTTTGGACATGACGGGAACGGAACGGCTTTTTGGCGACGCCATTGAATGCGCCAAAAAACTAAAAGCCGCAGTCTTTGAGCGGACTGGCCTTACAGTTTCTGTCGGAATCGCCGCGACAAATTACATCGCCAAAATTTGCAGCGGACTAAAAAAGCCCGACGGCCTTTACGCCGTTCTTCCTGGAAAAGAAGAAGAGTTTATGCTTTCGCTTCCGCTGGAAAAAGTTTGGGGCGTAGGCTCAAAGACTTTGGAACGCTTGCGTTCCGCCGGCTTTAACACAACGGCCGACATTAGAAAGCATTCCCAAGAATTGCTTGCAAGCGTTTTTGGCGACGCCACCGCATGCTTTTTGTACAACGTTGTCCGCGGAATCGAACCGCCGGGATTTTTGTCCGAGGCCAAAAGCCATTCCGCCGGAATCGAAAACACTTACGAATACGATTTGATTGAATGGAACCAAATCGAGCGCGCCCTCTTGTCGCTTTCGGAACAATTGATGTTCCGCTTGCTAAAGGACAACCTTACCGGAAAAACAGTCGCGATAAAAATCCGCTACGACGACTTTACGACCGTAAGCGCCCAAAACACAAGCTTGCAAAACGTCACCAGCGTTGACGATTTGTACGCAAGGGCCGTCGCGATTTTTAGAAACAAATACCAAGCCGGCCGCGCCATAAGGCTTTTGGGAATTACGATCAACAACACGACTGACGCCGACGCCGAAAAGCAAAACGAGCTTTTTGACTTTGGCGAAAAAAAGCGCAAGGCGATTGAAAAAACGATTTTAAAAATCTCGCAAAAAAATCCAGGCCTAAAAATTCACAAGGCGCGGCTTTTGTCGGCGGCCTTCGCTTTTTTAGCGCTTGCGGCTTTTACAAGCAAGGCATATTGCGACGACACAAAAACGATCGAGGCAAGCGGTTCCGGCCCTATGGTTGTCGGAAAAGATTTGCCGCCCGAAACGATTCCCGCAGGAACAAAATTCTTGGACTGGGATGTCCGCGACAATAAAATCGAGTTTAGCGCGCAAGGCTATTGGACGTCAAAATTAAAGCAGACAATCACCGCAACTTTTGGCTGGGGAAAAGACTTTAACCTTTCTTTTGGAACGCCTGTCTTTGTCCAGCAAGTTGACATGTCCTTGTGGTTTACGGTCAACAAGCATTGGTACCTTGAGGCGGCCTTTGCCGACGAGTTTAACAAAAACACTTTCGCAGCCGGTTACATGAACGGAGAGGGATACTTTAAGGAAATGCGCGTGGCAAACCGAAAGGTTGTCTTTCCGACAAGCTATTCCGTTGACGATGTAAGCCGCGGCATTGGCGGAGGCGAAAACCAAGCGCCGGGCGTAAGCGCTAAATTCGCGGACCCCGACGGCAAGTGGACTTTTGACGCGGCCTTGCGCTACGACATGCTGGCTTCCAGAGACAAAACTTATTACGGAAAAAACTCCGTCAACGACACAAACCACGCCAAGTCTTCGTTTATGACCGGAAGAATGTTCGCGCTTCCGTCCTTTGAAGTTGCCGCCGACATTCAAAACGTTTATGTTGAATCTTACAACGGAGCGTACAAAGACTCTTGCGGAAGAAAATACAAAAAGCTTTCTTCGTCGGACTTTTTGGTCGTTCCGTCCAGAAAAATGCTTGTTTTAAGTCCAACCGCAGGCTCCGCAAAAAAGAACGGCGCCCTGCCCGCCGTCGCCGTAACCTTTGCCAGCGCCGCGACTCCGGCGACTTGTCTTATTCAATTGGGAAATTACGGAACGAACACCAGCTCTGGCGTTGGAGACGGCTTTTTGGGAAACGTTCAAAAGACCTTTGGTTTGACCGACACCGCCTCAGAGCCGGAGCTTTGTCCAAACGTCGCAAGCTTTTCTTATTGCGGAAAGGACGGCCAAGTTCCTGTCCCGGATCCCTCGGGAGCGGCGCCGGCCTCTGTCGACCAGTGCGGCTTTTTTGGAAGCTTGGACAACAAAACTGTTTTGTTCGTGCAGCACCCGGCGGGCTTTTCGCCCTTTACCGTATGCTTTAGATACGATTTGGGCATCAACAACATTGACGAACTTTTGCTTGTCCACAACCAAAGCGGAAAAGCAGAGGAACGGTACGCCGCCATACAAGCCGACGACGACTTGGCTTTGACAAACGAAAACTTCTTTGGCCAAAAGCGCTTTTACGCCGACGTTTACGACACGCTTACAAAAAAACGAGATTACGCCGAAGCGATCATCCGCTACCCCTTTTGCCAAACTTCGCCCGGCTCTTACCTTGGATATTCCGACACCGACGACGTTGTTTTGAGGGCAAGAAATTACACGCCGGTAAACCGCTTTGACATTGGAACAGACGCGATAAACGGAACGGTAATCGTCTACAAAAACGGCGTCGTTGATTCCGGCGCTAAATACAATTCGGAGACCGGCGAAGTTTCAATTTCTTCAAGCGTAGGCTCAAGCGATAAAATTTACATCGTATGGTTTGAAGACTCAAAGACCTTTGACGCCGGTTCCTTGGCGGCGGCGGCTGGCTTTAACTACAACTTTACCGAAAATCTTTCGGGCGACGCCTCCTTTGCAACCCGTTGGACTCTGTCACCGACAACAAAATACGCCGAAGCTAAAAAAATTTATTTTGGCTACGGAACGCTGGCTTCCCGCGTAAAATACCAAGACGAAAATTGGAAATTGCAAAACACAATTTCGGGAACGGTAGAAAACAAAAACACAACCGGCTACTACAAGCTTTTAAGCTTTAACGACAGCGCCGCCACGACAACCTACAACGCTCAAAACGCCGCCAAAAACCTTCCTGACAATTTCGCGCCGCGGCTTAATCCACGTCCTTCAGAGTCCAGCTCAAGCGCAATCGATTTGGAAAGCCAAAAAAATTCTTCTAGGCCGGCACAAAAAGGTTCAACCGACAGTCAAATAACCGGATACAAAATTCCCGTTGAATGGTCGTGGACCGGCACAAGCGGTGCGAACGAATGGGCCGCAAAAACGATTTCAATCGCTGGCGGCGGCCTTGCTTCGACCTCAACATTTTCTGTCGCGGTAAAGCTCGCGCAAACTTTGTCCAGCAAAGAGGACGTTTACTTGCAGCTTGGCGTAAGCGACGACGAAAAGTTTGAGGCCGAAGCGGTCGGATCAATACCAACTTGGAAAATTTCTGACTCCAGCGCCGCTGACGTAATGACTTCGCTTAACAAGAACAGCCAAAATTGGCAAATAATCAAAGTCGCTCTAAAAGATGTGGACCGCGTTCAATGCATAAAAAACAAAAACGCGCGTCTCGTCGTCGTCAACAGCGACGGTTCGGCGACAGGAAGCGGCGCGATTTATTTTGGCCCATACGAGCTTGCCACGCAGGGTGTCTTTACCGTTCAAGACCAAGCCTTTACCGTAACGACCGCTCAAACGCGAACCAGCAATCCCGGCGCTTCACGCTTTAACAACACCGCAAACTACGCGCAAGAAGTCTCTTGGACTTCGACCGCCTCAATCGCTCCTACAAACAGCGCGATCACGATTTACAAGTACTTTGACCAAGTTGACCACGGCGACTACAACGAAATCAACATGTACTTTAACTTTGACTACTCTGATTCCGCCGGCCTCGCTTCCGAGCCGAGCGAAAGCGGCCTTACCCTATTGTTGGACACCGACGCTTCGCATGTTTTGGGAGAGGGAAAAATCGCGGCTTACGCAAAGGTTTCAAGACGGGCTTTGGACCAGTACAAGGGAACGGGCTGGAAACTGTTGACAATCGACAAAAGCGAAAACAGGATTTACATAAACGGAGCGGCCTTGTCAAAAGAGGATTCGTATTTGCAAATAAACAACTCCGTCGTTCCCAGCCGCGCAAAAATTGAATTTGACACCAAAAGCCAAGACAAATGGAACAAGTCCGGCACCTTTAGGGTTGACGAAATTTATTTTTCAAAAACATCTCCGCATTTTATCGCGCAAGACAAAAACTCCGTCGATTGGAAAAAGAGCGGCGTTCTTGCCGAAAGCAAAAACGGCTTTCCGATTCTAAGCGACGTAAAACTTCACGCGGCCAGCCAAGAAAACATGACCTTTTACACAGAAAAATACCGCGACACAAAAGGCGACATAAGCGCTGACGTTAGCGCAAGCGCGACGATAACACAAATCGCGGTAAGCGCAAGCGCCGCTCGCGCCGCCGACGCTTCAACCGTAATCACAAACGCATCCCATTCAATCGCGACCGCCTCGCCGCTTTTTAAGACTGTTTCCTTTGGCGAAGAATATACGTTTGACAGGGACGCAAAGTCTGCGGCAAAAAGCAACTCTTTGGGCTTGGACTTTAACTCGTTGGGAGCGCCAATTTCGCTAAAAGGTTCGGTCAAAAGCGATTCGTCCCAATGGTCGCTCAACACCAAGGCCGAAAATTCGGCGGCCTTAAATCTGGGAAAGGGAGACTTTAGGTACGCCCTAAACCTTTCGACCGAAGCCTCGCAAAAACTTTTAAAGAACAGCGGACAAATTTTGTCCACCGACAATTACTTTAAAACATGGCTTAGCGCAACCCAAAAAGAGTTCTCGTTTGGAGATTCGGCCGCCTCCAAGCGCAAGGTCGGCGCGAAAATAGAAAACACAATCTACCTTCCATGGTCTTCGCTAACGCCGCAAATAAATTACTACACCGAGGAAAACTATTCGGCCTCGACAAATTATTATTACAACGACAAAAACACATTTAGCATGGCCTTCCCCTTCAAGCTTGGAAAAAACGCGTTCTCCGTTTCCTGGAAAAAAATTTCTGGAGGCGTCGAGGCGACAAACGCCGGAGGAAACTATTCAGAGGACGTTTATCAATTGGCCCAAACTTACGGCCAAAGGCAATACTTTTTTGCCGCCGCTCCGATTTACGATTTGATAAGCTGGGGCCTTGCGGACAACGTTCACGACAAAACAAAAGGCCTAAAACAAAAAGACTCCTTGCAGTCAGAATTTTACAACAGCGAATACGACATAACCTTTAACAGGCCCCTGTACGCCGACAAGCGCGACTTCTTCGTTCCTTCAAACGTTTCTTTTGCCGTTGCCCGCGACATAAGGGCCGCCGAAACTTTGAGCGACACAAACCAGTACAAGTTAAAGCTGGGCTGGGCCGCCTTTAATATTTTTGGAAAGTACGGTTCAATCCCCATAGCCTCTTGGTTTGAGCAAGACGAATACTTGGCTTCGTTTACGGCCACTCTAAAAGTTCCGCGCGCCGAGCCAAGCGACATTACGCAAGTCTACACAACTTATTTGCAGGCAAACTTTTACATTACAAAGGACAACGTTTTAAAGAACGGCGCCGAATTCAGCTTTCAGGATTTGAACAATTACACGATAAAAGGAACCATAGCCTGGAAGCGGCCCGGAAAAACAAGCGCCATTTCGGCCCTGGCAAAACTGATTTTCAAGCGCCTTAGAGAGCAAGAGATTCCGATTGTCAGAAGCGACAGCATTAACTGCTCGTGGAGGAGCGCGTCCAGCGTAAACTCAAAAGTCGTAAAGCAAACGCACTCATACGAATACATTCACAGCGCCGAATTCCAATTCGCAAAATTCTTCGCGCTTACAACCGAGATTGACTTGGGCTTTACATGCGCCTTTGACGACATCTGCACGTTGACGGCTACATGGAGCTTGGGAGGAAAGCTTAACTTTTAACGGAACGCTGTCGCTTACTGCAAGGGAGCGAAGTAACCGGTCTCGTCGCGGCCGCTTCTGTTCATTATGTAAGTTTCGACTTCAAGCGGCAGATAAGCGCGGCCCATGTCCGTTTGCAAAACCGATTCAAAGCTAAATTGATACAGACCGTTGGGAACGTCAAGCAAATCCTGAACGATGGAGCCCAAGCCTTCGGGCCTGTAAACGTAATACGACTTTCCGTAAGAATTCTTGTAAATGTAATCCAGTTCTTCGTCCAGGCCGCCTTGCCTTAACGAGATTACGCTAAAGGCCACGCTGTTGTTGTCCATAAAAGCGGTCAAGTCTGTCAAACCGTAATGGTCAAAAGAATTTTGCGGCATAAGTCCGTCAGTGATGTAAATGATCGCGCGCTTGGGCTCAGCGTTGATCAAGCCGTTCACCGCCATTCTTATGGCCAAGTCAAAGGCGCAAGAAGAATTCCTTGGACTCTTGAGGGCCGACTCCGAAAACTTTAGCAAGCCTTTTGGATCGCCCGTGTATTCCGTAACGGGAATCTGTCCGCTGGAAATCAAAGTTATTCTGCCAACGCCCTGCATCGCGTTTGCTATGTCGCGGACCGCTTGGTCCAGCGCCGAATTGTATTCGCTTGGCATGCTGCGGTCAACCACAATCGCAACGTCTTCGTTTTTGTTTGACGAAGCGGCGCCTTCAAAGCGCAATTTTGCCGCGGGCCTTTTTCCTTCGCTGATGTAAAAGTTTTCGGCCCTCAAGCCGACAACGGGCTGGCGCCGACGGTTTTGCACGCGCACGTTCATCGTGACTTTTGGAAAATGCTCCGCGTCCACGCGCTCAATCTCAACAAAAAGTCCGCCCAACAATTCCGTCATGTTGGACAAAATGCAAATCTCGTTGTTCTTAAAGTCCGCGGCCAAAATGTTTCCGTTTTGGTCGGGAACGGCGTAAGTGATTCTTGCGGGAGCGTTGCCCGTAAAGGCGCTTTCGTAAACCGCGCCCGTTCCCAAATCGACTGTAAAGATTCTGTTCCTGTCGCTTACGATAAGCGCGTCTTTTGCGGCTGAAAACTTCATCGCCTCCGGGAAGGCAAAAGTTTTTTCTTGAACCAAAACGTCAACGTAGTTTCCGCTCAAGTCAAATTCGTAAACGGCGCCCAAAACTCCGTCGGCGACGTAAACGCTTTGTCCATTGATCGCGATTCCTGTCGGGCCTTTCAATCCCCTAAACGAATAATCCTTGCGGCCAAAACTAAAGAGGCCGTTTCCTTCCTTGTCAAAAACAGTGACGCGGGCGTTTCCAAAATCGGTTACGTAAATGTTTCCCAAATAGTCTTGCGCCAAATACTGGGGGCCGACAACCTCGCCGACGCCCCTTCCCTTTTTGCCAATGTACTTTTCAAAAAGTCCGCTCTCGCTTAGAACGCTGATCCTGTCGCCAAAGCTTTCGGTCACCAAAAGCTTTCCGTCTTGCGCCTTGATCACGTCAACAGGTCTGTCAAAGCCGTTTAAAGGTCCTGTGACGCGGCGGACAACGTTTCCGTTAATGTCCAGCAAGACAAGCTCGTTGGAACCGTACGCGCAAACCCAAATCGTTCCGTCGGTGTTGGCCAAAATGGAAATCGGCTGGCTGAAAATTTGAAAGGTGGAGCCGCTCACAGTGTTGCTTCCGTTAAAGGTGCCGGTCTCCGTGTATCTTGAGCCTTGGTCCACCGAAGCGTTCACACGGCGTTCGCGGACAACTTCGATTTTATTCTCCAACAAAATTCCGCCGTAACCGGAATCGCTCGCAAACTGCCATTGCTCAAGCGCGGTGCCTTCCATTCCGGCGCGGTAGTAGGATTTTCCAAGCCAGTCCAAAATCAATTTTTCGTCCGGCAAATACGAAAGCGCTTTTTCAAACTGAATGATCGCGTCGTTAAAAAAACCGCGATAGTAAGACTGAACGCCGCGCCTAAATTCTTCTTCCGCAAAGCCAGCCTCGGCGCTTCTCTTTAATCCCGAAACGTTTCCGGCGTCGTCAAAAAGATGCTCGGCCAGCTTTTGCGAAGAGCCGGCTGCCGCGACAAATAAAAAGACTGTCAAAAAAGTCAAAAGTTTTTTCATCAGTGATTTGTCCTTGCCTGAGCTAAAGAATTAAGGTGCTTTTGTATCTCAACGTTTTCGGGAAGCTGTTCTTCCGCTTGCTTTAAATACTTTCCGGCCTCTTCCAACAAGCCAAGCTTGTAGTAAACCCATCCCAACGAGTCAAGGCAGGCGGCGTTTTGCGGAGAATTGTTCAAGGCCTTTTTGCAATAGCCCAATGCGCGGGTAAGGTCGCGGCCCTCTTCCGCCAAAACATAGCCCATGCCGTTCAAGGCCGTTACGTTTTCGGCGTCCTTTTCTAGCGAGCGCTCGTAGTATTCCAAGCATTTGTCGATGTCTTTGTTTTCCCAAGAGATAAAGGCAAGCGAGGCCAAAACGTCAGCGCTCTTGTAGCCGGTTTCCAATAATTTGTTAAGCTCAAAGTCGGCAAGGCGCTTGCGGCCGCTCTTTACGTAAATGATGGCAAGCAAGTATCTGCACTGCAAAACGCGCTGGTAGTCTTTTCCGCCTGTGACGACTTGCTCGATGTACATCAAGGCGTCGTCGTATTTTCCAAGCCGAGCGTAGCACAAGCCGATGTAGTATGCCAATTCAAAATTGTCGGCGCCGGAGTCGTCGGGCAGCGACAAAAAGAACGCGAGCGCGTCCGAAAATTTGTTTTGAACGTACAGACTGATTCCGTTTGAAAGAACTGAACTTTCCATTAATTCCTCCCGCCCATTTTCACCCTAAAGCAATTCTACACCTTAAATTCAATTCCGTCTAGAGCGCAAGCGGCCGATGGCTCTGCGTAAAGCCGCGTCACAGCCGCGTAGCCTTCAACGCACGCGTCATAGTCGGAATAAGCCCTGGCGGCGCTGTCAACCCTTCCGCCTGTAAAAGTTCGCTCGTAAAGGCCGCCTCCCAAATCCTTTAGGATGACCTTGTCTTCAACATATTCCCTAAAGGACACTGCTGCAAACTTGGCGCCCTTGTAGGGCTTGCTTTGAGCCATGCCGTTAACGTTTGGAAAGACGCACTTTTCTTTAGGCATATGGCCGTCTATTGCCACGTTGGAAAGCGCCGCCAATGTCTTTAAATTTTTGGCGGCAAAGTCGGCCATCGCGTAGTAGTCGTCCTCGTCCTCGCTTGCTACTATTTCGTCGTTGGTCCACATAACGCTTAAGGCGACGCTGGGAATTCCCATCAAGACCGCTTGCCTTGCCGCTCCGCAAGTGCCGGAGTACAAAATGTCAAGGCCAAGATTGGGGCCGCGGTTTATGCCCGAAAGCAAAATGTCAGGCCGCTCAAAAAGCTTGCTGTGGATTGCGGTCAAAACGCAGTCGGCCGGTGAGCCGGCGCAAGTGTAAAAATTTTCGTCGATTTCGCGGACTTTCATTCCGCCGCCCATATGGATGCTTTGGCTGGTGCCGCTTTGGTTTGTGGCCGGAGCCATCACGTAAACGGTGTGGTTGTCGTACAAAAGACGCTCGCGCAAAACGTTTATTCCGGGAGCGTCGTATCCGTCATCGTTCGTTAAAAGGATCTTCACGACAATCTAACCTGATGGGCTCCCTTTGCAGGCTTTACTTCAAAAGTCTCGGCCTCAAAGCCAAAGATTCTTGAGTATTCGTCAAGCTTTTTGCGGTAAACTTCTTCGTCACTGTCGCGGATAATCGCGTAGAGGCAGCGGCCAAAGCCCTTTCCGGTGATGCGGCCGCAAGTAACCGGCTCGCGGATGTCAACCAAATTGGGCTCCAACTCGCCAACGCGCTTAAGGATCCAGTCGATTTCGGGACAAGAAAGCTTGTAGTTTTCTTGCAAAAGCTTGTGGCTGTTGTTTACCGCTCGCGCGAACTTTGTGAACTTGCCTTTTTTGATTCCGTCAAGCGCGTCAAGAATCATTCCGTGCTCGTGGATTATGTAAAGAAGCTTTTGCCTCATGTCTTCGCTTACGACAGAAAGCATTTCGTTTACGTTGGTGGGGTTTGTGTCGTAAACCCAGCCGCCCGGAATGCCCTTTTTGCGTTCCTTTAAGTCGCCCAACAAAAGCGCGTGCTCCGGCTCGCGGATTTCGTCCTCGTTCCAAATGGAAAAGCGGGGAACCTTGGCGTCTGTCAAAAGAATCTTGTAGCCGCTAAAGTCAAAGGGAATGTTCTCGTAGGTTTGCTTTCCGTAGTCGGTCAAAATCATTGAGTTGGGCTCTGAATAAAGAGCGGCAAAGTTGTCGGCGATCAAATTTCTTGTCTTTAGGAAAAGGCGGTTTCCCCTGTCCAAGACTTGCAAAAGCTGCGAGTCCTCAAGGTTGATTTTTTGAGCCTTTTTGATGGCCAATGCCGTTCCAGCCTTGATCGCGCTGGTGATTCCAAAGCCGGCGGACGGAAGGATCTCGGAATAAACGGTAAAGTCCATTCCCTTAAGCTCGATTCCGCTTGAAATGTAGCCGTAAACGACGGCCTTTAAAATGTTGGCCCAGCGGTCCTCTTTTTTTACCTTAAGGTTTGAGATATCCGCCTTTTTGCGTTCCTTTAGCTGGACAAAGTGGAATTTGAGCGCGGTGTCGTCCCTAAGCGAGACGGCCACGTAAACCGGAATGTTTATCGCCATTGAAAGCGTCTTGTCTTTGAAAAACCAGCAGGAATGCTCCCCCATCAAATGAAAGCGGCCCGGAGTCGAAATCACGACTTTTGGATTCTCTCCGTATTCCTTTTTATGCGCGGCGTAAATATCTTTTGTAGTAGCCATTGTATTCCACCCAATATCTTAAATCGTTTTTATATTGAACAAATATTAAAAATGCAATAAGATATTATACCACAATGACGCTAGTTTTT
This sequence comes from Treponema sp., assembly GCA_016290995.1. GTDB lineage: Bacteria > Spirochaetota > Spirochaetia > Treponematales > Treponemataceae > Treponema_D. The sequence goes on from JAEEVR010000004.1 coordinate 140,393, forward strand.
CAAGTTATTTGCGCTCTTTTTTCAGGATTCTTGTCCGCGCTTTCGATGCCAAACGAATTTTTGGCCTTTGGCTCGCCCGTCATTGGCTTTTTTGCCTTAGTTCCCCTGTATTTTGCGGTCAAAAAGGCCCGATCCTACAAAGTTGCGGCCTTTTTATTCGCCATCGACGCCCTTACGACGCATTTGCTGTCCAGCTACTGGCTGGCCAACTTTAAGGACTTTGCCGTTTTTACCTTGGGAGCGTCGGCCTTTGGAACCGCCTGCATCGAGGCGATGGCCGGCTGCCTCTACTTTTTTCCCTTTGCGGGAACGGAGTCCAGCCTAAAAATCGGCCAAAAAGCCAGGCTGGATTTTGAGGCCTTTAGGCCCTTGCACTTTGCCGCCGTCCGCGTGGCCTACGAATGGGCCAAGTCAACCGGCTTTTTGGCTTATCCTTGGGGCGTTTTGTCGATGTCAGCCTTTACAAGCAAGGCCCTATTGCAGTCCGCCGACATTTTTGGAACTTACGGCATAAGCTTTTTGATGGCTTTTTTTGCCGCTTGCGCCGCGGAATTCACCCTAAATTCCAATAAATTCAACTTTAACCTGGCCTGCAACGCAAAATGCCTTGCGCTCTGCCTAATCTTGCTTTTTGCCTACGGAACGTTCAAGCTTTGCCAAAAAAGCCCTGTCCAAAAGACATTGAACGCGGTCCTTGTCCAGCAAAACATGGACCCCTGGGCAAGCGACGACGACTACGAAAGCGTCCAAAAGTCAATGGGCCTTTCAAGGTCGGGCATTCGGGAATTTGAGGGCATGGGCTTAAAGGCAGACTTGGTCGTCTGGAGCGAGGCCGTCTTGCGGTACGCGATCCCCCAAGCCTTGGACCGCTACAACTACGTTCCCTCGCCGCAAAGCCTTTTTGACTTTATAAAAAGCGCGGGCGTTCCGTTTGTAATAGGCGGCCCTTATTTTGAGCGGACCGAAGACGGAAAAGCCGCAAAAATGCACAACGCCGCGTTGGTCTTTGACAAGGAAGCCAACCTTAGGGGCTATTGCGCAAAGAGCCACTTGGTCCCCTTTGCCGAGGTCATTCCTTTTGCTGAGAGCGAATTTGTAAAAAGGACGATGGAGCGTCTTGTGGGCTTTTCCAACGGCTGGAATCCCGGAAGCCGCTTGGCCCTCTTTGACTTTAAGGCAAGCGTGGCGCCGGACGCAAGCCAGCCGGAATTCCACGACCTTTCAAAAAGCATGGACCAGGAAGAAGGAGCCAAAGTCCGCGCGGCCCTTCCGATTTGCTTTGAGGACGCCTTTCCAGACGTTTGCAGCCCGATGTTCCATGCCGGAGCGGAAGTCTTTATAAACATTACCGACGACTCTTGGTCCAAGACCTCGTCCGCCGAGCGCCAGCACTTTGCGGTGGCCGCCTTTAGGGCCGTAGAATACAGGACGACGCTTGTCCGCTCCACCAACGCGGGCCTTACCGGAATCGTTGACGACAAGGGCCGCGTAGTCCAATCGATTCCCTTGTTCAAGGACGACTGGCTTTGCGCCCAAATCCCGATTTACGCTCGCCGCTCCACAGTCTACTCTGAGTACGGAAACTGGTTTGCCCATTTAATTCTAGCCCTCATCGCTCTTTGCGCCGTTCTAAAGGCCCGCCAAATCCGCCCGCCCAGCCTGCGCGACTGCGTAATCGCGGAACTGCAAAAGATAGAATTTTAGTTTGCGTTTTTTATAAAACTGTGTTATAATTTAAAAAATAATTATAAAAGTTTTTGGGGGAGAAAAAACAATATGAAAAAGTTTAACCGTCTCGTTGGAACGCTGGCCGCCTGCGCCGCGCTTTTGTTTGCATCCACCGCTTGCAACAATTCATTTAGCGACAACTCTCCGCCGCCGCAACAACTGTCACAAGCGCAAAACGCTGGAGCATTGGCCACTCCGCTTACGCTGGAAGCCGCCGCCGCCAACGCGGTCGTAACATTTGTCAACAAGGCGACAGGCGCCGTCACCTACAAAGTCAACGGAGAAACGGCGCAAACAATCGCAAGCAACTCGACAGGAAAAATCACGCTTGCAAACGTCGGCGACAAGGTTGAATTTTGGGGCGACAACAAGGCGTACGCGACAAGCACCAGCAACTACAGCAACATCGCTTGCGACAAAGACTGCTATGTTTACGGCAACATCATGAGCCTTGTTAATAGCGCGCAATTTGAAAAAGCGACCGCGCTAGAAGAAGGTTATACGTTTGCCTGTTTCTTCAGAAACAATGCGCATATAAAAAACAAAGACGGCGCCGACTTGCTTTTGCCCGCCGCCACGCTGGCGAGAGGCTGCTACTACCGCATGTTCTACGACTGCACAAGACTGACAGCCGCGCCAGACCTCCCGGCCACCACGCTGGCGTATTGGTGCTACTACCGCATGTTCTCCGGCTGTGCGAACCTTACAGCCGCGCCAAGCCTTCCCGCCACTACTTTGGCGGTCTCCTGCTACAACGGCATGTTCTCCGGCTGCGCAAGCCTGACAGCCGCGCCAGACCTCCCGGCCACCACGCTGGCAGAGGGCTGCTACGAAAGCATGTTCTCCGGCTGCGCAAGCCTGACTGCCGCGCCAAGCCTTCCCGCCACCACGCTGGCGAACTCCTGCTACCACCAAATGTTCTACAGCTGCGCAAGACTGACAACCGCGCCAAGCCTTCCCGCCACCACGCTGGCGTATTGGTGCTACTACCGCATGTTCTCCGGCTGCACAAGCCTTACAGCCGCGCCAAGCCTTCCCGCCACCACGCTGGCAGAGGGCTGCTACAGCGACAGGTTCTCCGGCTGCACAA
>JAEEVR010000042.1 GCA_016290995.1 Treponema sp.
GAAATCTACAAAGAAGTCGGCCACGAATTCAACATCGCGTCGCCCAAACAATTGCAGGAAGTTTTGTTCACCGAGCGCGGCCTTCCGCACGGAAAGAAAACCAAGACCGGCTACTCCACCGACACAAGCGTTTTGGAAGAGCTTGCCGAGCTGGACCCCGTTCCCGCAAAAATATTGAAATTCCGTGAGCTTTCAAAGTTGCAATCTACCTATGTCGAGGCTCTTCCAAAATTGGCCGACAAGCAAGGCCGCGTCCACACTTCCTTTATGCAAACAGGAACGGCGACTGGCCGCCTTTCAAGCCGCGACCCCAACTTGCAAAACATTCCCGTGCGCAACGAGTCGGGCCGCAAAATCCGCTCGGCCTTCACAGCCGTTCCGGGAACGGTATTGATAAGCGCCGACTATTCGCAAATCGAGCTTGTGGTCTTGGCACACCTTTCGGGTGACCAAAACATGCGCGGCGCCTTTATCAACGGCGACGACGTTCACAAGGCCACGGCCTCGCTCATTTACGGCGTTCCCGCAGACCAAGTCACGCCAGAGATGCGCCGCACGGCAAAGACAATCAACTTTGGCGTGATTTACGGAATGAGCGCCTTCCGCCTTGCCGCCCAGCTTGGCATCCCAAGAACGCAGGCGCAAGGCTTTATCGACAATTACTTTAAGCAGTACGCCGCCATCAGCGCCTTTATCAACGACACGATTCGGGGAGCGGAAGAAAGCGGCCATGTCCAAACGATTATGGGCCGCCGCCGTCGCATTATGAACATCAACAGCAAGAACAAGGTGGAAAAAGCCGCCGCCGAGCGCATCGCGGTGAACACTCCCGTTCAGGGAAGCGCCGCCGACATCGTAAAAAAAGCGATGCTAGACGTTTCCGCCGCGCTAAAAGAAGCCAACAACGGAGCGCGCCTTTTGCTTCAAGTCCACGACGAATTGATTTTGGAATGTCCCGACAAGCCGGAGATTGTGGAACAAACAATCGCGCTCCTCCGCCAAAAAATGGAAGGCGCGGTCAAGCTTTCGATTCCCCTGCGCGTGTCGATAGAAAGCGGCTCCAATTGGGGCCAGTTCCACTAAGACGCGCGGCGCGAGCCGCGAACGTCAATAATTTCTTATTTGCAAAAACACACGAAGTGTGTTATAATTGAAAATTATGGCAGAGGATTTTTCAGGACCTTCCAAGCCCAAGGCGGTTTGGGAGCCAGGCACATTGGACGCAACTCGCAAGAACATCGGCGCGATTGACAAAGAAGAAGCCGAGCGCATGACAAAAGTCTTGGGCGGCGAGATTATGACAGAAAAGTCTGTGCCCATTGACTATTCCAAACTGCCCAAGCGCGCCCCCAGCCATCGAGTCGTGCGGCCGACAAATGTTTCCGCCGCTTCAAGCAAAAGTTCTTCTGGCGGAACGGCATCCGGCGCTTCAAATCCAACGTTCGCGGAGCCAAAAAAGAAAGTCACAAGGGCCGCCAACTTGCCCACAATCTCTTCAAAAGACAATGCAAAAATCGACAAGCTTATGATGAGCGACGCCTTTGCCATAAAGCCCAATTACGGCTTGTTCAACTTTCTAAAAAAGCTGGCCAAGGACGGTTCCGAAAAAGTAATACCAGAATTTGCCGAGATTACCCTAAAGGCCCACTTGGACCACATCAACGCCTTTATTTCTGTCATAAAAACAATAATTCAAATTTCGCCCGACACTTACAAGGCCAAAATTCAAAATGACACGGCGCAAAAATTTAAGTTCCTTCGCAAGGTTTCCGAATGGTCGACACGCGAGGCAAAGCTCGCTTTTGTAAACTTGGAGACCTTGCAAGACACTCCGGTCGTAGCTGACTTGGTTCCCTTTGTAAAAGCCGTTTACAGATTGTTGATTACAATTTATTACGTTGGCGAACCAATGGTCATCCGAATCATAAAAGAAATTTACGCCGATTTGCTCCACTACCCCAACGCGGACAAAGATAAATTTTCTCGCTTTGCAAAAGAGGCGATAACCGAATGGATGTACCTTTACACGCGAATCATCAGAGGCCTTTATCCTTTGTTGATGAGAATGTGCGGAACGCCTTACGACGAGTTCCCCCACTTTTTTGTGGCGCAAGTTTCTTCCATCCTCAACTTCCTTGGACTAAAAAAGTTTGACCTCCTTTTGCCCGAAAAGAAAGTCGATCCAGAAGAAGTTCGCAAGGCAAAGGAAGCCGAAGACAAAGCCAAAGAGGCGGAAGAAAAAAAGAAGGAACAAGAAAAGCAAGAGCTTGCCCAAAACGAAATGGTGGAACGCGGCGTCGCGCTTCTTGACCGCCTGTTCCCCGGAGCGGGCTTCTTAAAGTTGGACACCTTCCCGGACATGTGGCCTTACTTTGATCCCCTTTACGACTTTGACGAAGCCTACTTGATGCTGGCGCCAGAAAATCCGGTTCAAATAACGATCATTCTTTGCGAAATTTTGCAAGACCTTTTCCGCGCCTGCAACAAGATGCAGTTTAATGTCGAAGGAAACCCCGCATTTGCCTCGCGCGAAGACAACCTTACAAAGGCTCTCAGCGAATGGCCGGTTTATGTTGACACCCTCTTTAGCAGGGACTACGGCGAACAGTTAAAGCAGTTGGTAAACCAAACATATACGCAGGCCAACTACATCACAACCCGCGCAGGAAAAAAATGCGTCACCGACATTCTTTGGCTTACCAAATACAGCTTCCTTCCGCACTTTACTTTTGAGCAGCTTTTGTTGGAGCGTCCCATCAACAACAACAAGTACTTGGCCTTGTTCATCAGAACGGCATTCTTGCGCGACGCCTTTAACGACCTTACAAAACAAATTTCACAAAGCGAAATAAACCGCGGAACAATCGGCGGCTTGAACAATCCTTGGGCTCACTATGACTTTGAGATTACTTCGCCAATTTCAAAACGCTTGGACGTTTTGCTTAACGCAAAGGACAAGAGCGAAAACACAACCGCCAACAACGCGAACATAATCAAATACATTTCTTGCATTCTTTCGGTCCTTGACTGGTGGATCAACTCGCGCGGCTCGCCGGCATACAAAGCCGACTCAAGAAAAATTTACCGCACGATTCCGGGCACTCAAGAGCCGGCCTTCTCGGTGGAACCGCGCGAAGACCAAGACCAACTCTTTGCCGCCGCCATCCGCGCCGCCGTTCAGAAAAAATAAAGCCGCGCGGATTTGCGCGGCTTGCGGCTTAACCCTCATTTTCAAACGCGACCAAATGCTCTTGGCCGTACATTTTGCGCAGCTTGGGCTTTTCGATTTTGCCGGTGGGGTTTCTGGGAACCGGCGCGAAAATGATTTTGCGCGGCCTCTTGTAGCGCGGAAGCTCCAAACAAAATTCGTTGATCTCTTCTTCGGTAGCTGTCATTCCTTCCTTTAACTGAATGACGGCGCCCGCGATTTCGCCCAAGCGCTTGTCGGGCAAACCGATGACCGCGACATCGTTAATCTTTTCGTTCTTGCGCAAAAAGTCTTCAATCTGAACTGGATACAAGTTTTCGCCGCCGCAAACGATAACGTCTTTGGCGCGGTCAACAAGGTAGTAAAAGCCTTCGGGGTCTTGCATCGCGACATCGCCGGTGTCCAACCATCCGTCGTGAAGAACTTCCGCCGTGGCCTCTGGGTTGTTAAAGTATTCCTTCATTACGCCGGGACCTTTGACGTAAAGAATGCCGGCCTTTCCGCGCTCAACTTCCTTGCCAGTTTCCGCGTCGACAATCTTGCATTCCCAGCCGTAGCCCGGAACGCCAATCGCTCCGACCTTGCGGACGTTTTCCACTCCAAGGTGAACGCAGCCAGGACCGATGCTTTCCGACAAGCCGTAGTTGGTGTCGTACTGGTGCTTTGGAAAGTATTCAAGCCAATGCTTTACAAGGCTGGGCGGAACGGGCTGTGCGCCGATGTGCATCAAGCGCCACTGGTCAAGCTGGTAGTCAGCCGCTTTTATTTTTCCTCTGTCCAAAGCGTCAAGAATGTCCTGCGCCCATGGAACCAAAAGCCAAACAATCGTGCATTTTTCGCGGCTAACGGCGCCCAAAATGTATTCGGGCTTTGTTCCCTTTAACAAAACGGCTCGGCTTCCAGACACCAGCGAGCCAAACCAGTGCATTTTTGCGCCGGTATGATATAGCGGCGGTATGCACAAAAAGCAGTCCGAGCGGCTTGTCGAATGGTGCTTTTGTTCCACTAAAGCGGCGTGCATAAGGGCGCGGTGGGTGTGTAAAATCGCTTTTGGAAATCCCGTCGTTCCGCTTGAAAAATAAATGGCCGCGTCGTCGTCGTCCTTCAATTCAATCTCCGGCGCCTTGCTGGGATAGTCCGCCACCAACTCGCGATAGCTTTCGGCGAATGTGGGGCAGTTTTCGCCAACGTAAATCAAAAGGCGGTTCTTGTTAAGCTTTTCCTCTATCTGCTCAATGCGGCCGATAAATTCCGGACCAAAAAGCAAAACGTCAACTTCGGCCAAATCGGCGCAATACAAAATTTCGTCTGCGGAGTACCTAAAGTTCATCGGAACTACAATCGCTCCCGCCTTTAAAACGCCAAAGTAAATCGGAAGCCATTCCAAACAGTTCATCATAAGAATGGCAACCTTGTCGCCGCGCTTGATTCCCCGCGCCAAAAGCATGTTGGCCATTCGGTTGGCCTTTTCGTCAAAGACGCGCCAAGTGATTTCGCGGCGGTAAAAAGTTTTGTCCGTCGATTGAATCAAGTCGTAGTCTTTCCACGTGATTTTTCTTGTCTCTTCTTGTTCGGGATTTACTTCTACAAGAGCGACCTCGTCGCCGTAAAGCTTGCGGTTCTTTTCCAAAAATTCTGTAATTGCCATATAAATATTGTATCACGCTTCGCTCAAATTTGCAAATATTCCCCGCTTGTAAAGCATGCGTTTTTTTGATAAAGTCTGCGTATGTTTTTAAAATTCCTTTGGATTTTCTTTATCAGCATGATTCCCTTGATTGAGCTGCGCGGAGCGATTCCGGTGTCGCAAGCATTGGGCCTGCCGATAATTCCTTCATACATAATTTGCATAATCGGGAACATGCTTCCGGTTCCGATAATCTTTTTGTTCGCCCGCCGTTTTTTGGAATGGGGCAAAGACAAAAAATTCATCGGCGGCGTCTGCCAATTCTTTTTGACCAAGGGAAGCGACGCCGGCAAAAAATTGCAGGCCAAAGCCGGCCGCACATTGTTTGTAGCGCTATTTTTGTTCGTCGGAATTCCCATTCCGGGAACGGGAGCCTGGACAGGAACTTTGGCCGCTAGCCTTTTGGACATGGATTTTAAGGAAACGGTTATCGCCGTCACGCTCGGCGTTTTGCTGGCCGGCGTGATTATGATGGCGATTAGTTTCGGCGTCGTAGGAGCGGCCGGAGCGGTCGCCGGTTAATTCACCTTCTTTACAACAACATTCTTTATAACAATGTCAGCGGTGGAACCTTGGTTTCCCATATTGAATTCCACGCGGCCCATCGCGTCGGTGTCTTGCTTCATCGTAAAGTTGAATGAAAAATGCTGTTCTTTTTTTGTCAGCTCAACCTTTGTGTCCTTAAAGTAGCGAATCCAGTTGCGTTCTGGAGCGGACACGGCGGCGAGCATCGTTCGCGGCGCGGAGGCTTTTGCGTCAAACGAAAACTCGTAAGTACAGCCTTTTTCGATTGGAACGCCTGTGTGGAAAATCTGGACGCTGTACTCAAGCGAGCCGGCTTTCTTTGTCTTAATCGTAAGAGCGCCGCCGCCGATTGTGGCCGAGCCTTCTCCGCCGCCAGCAGTGTAAAAGTCCCAGCCAGTTCCGTCGCTCATGTCCTCTTTTTCCGTAAACTTGGAATTGCGAACATAGTTTCCTTCGGCGTCAGGCTCGCGCAAAACAATGACCTTTTCCGGCATCTTTACGTTCTCGTCGTATTCCTTCTTTTGATAGACGCGAACATAGTCAACAATAAGCCGCGCGTTCTCCGCGAACTTGGCGTTCTTTTCCGGATAACCGACCCAAGTTCCGCCGACGGCAAGATTCAGGATGATGTAAAACTGCTTGTTAAAGGGAGCGGGATAAGGCCTTCCGTCTCCGTTGGCGCGGGGCCTTGTGAACCATTCGTTGGTCTTGTAGTAAAGTTTTCCGTCAATATACCAGCGGAATTCGCCCGGATCCCATTCCAAAGCGTAAACATGGAACTCTTTGGAAAAGTCGCCTTCGGTCAGAGTGTATTTTCCCTGTTGCTGCGTATGCGGCTCGCCGTAGTGAATCGTTCCAAAAACGCGGTTTGTTTCGTCGCCAAGAACTTCCATGATGTCAATCTCGCCGCAGCGGGGCCACGGACCGTAATAGCCTTCGCTTGACGGCATCATCCAAAAAGCCGGCAAAAAGCCTTTGCCGTTTGGAACTTTTAGGCGGGCCTCAAAGCGGCCGTATTTAAACGCATGCTTTCCGAATGTGTTGATTCTGCCGGAAGTGTATTCATTTGTCTTTTTGTTCTTGAGCGCCTGAATAACAAGGCAGCCGTCCTTGACGTAAGTGTTTTGAGTGGAAGTTCCGTAGCTTTGCAATTCTTTGTTCACCCAGCCGGCCTCGTGCTCCTCGTATTTCCAGTTGTCCATGTTAAGTTCGTCGCCGTCAAAGTTTTCTTCCCAAACCAAGTCCGCGTCGGCATAAAGCTCGCTCTGCAAGCCAGGAGCGGGCGATGTCGGCGCGATCGCTTCCTCTTTAGCGCAAGCCGAAAAACAGAACGCCAAACAAACTAACGCCGCCGATAAAATAGTCGCGGCCGCGATATTTTTTTTCATCATAGACTTCTCCTAACGTTTTCTAACAACCAAAAGATTGTGAACTCTCTTTCCTGACGAACTTACTGTGTCCAAACTTATCGTGTTTCCGTGAACGTCCCTAAAGCTGTAAACCGTCTTGTTCTTAAGCATTGAAATTCCGTTCACCGTTACAGTTGTAAATTCCGAATCGCTCCAACTGGCAACGCAAACTTCTATCTCCGCCGCCGGAACGTCATAGTAGTAAGTCTTTACGCCGCTTCCCTGCTCCACGCTAATAGAAGAGCATTTGTAGTAGCCTTTCTTTCCGACAAGAATCAACGACGTGTCGCCGTTGTAGGCGCTGGGCGGAACTTTTACGCCGTTGATTGTCGCCGCTTGCTCGTACGAAGAGGCGGGCCTTCCGTTATTGCCGCCGCTTTCGCTGTTGCCGGAATCAGTTGTAGTAGCGGGAGTTGTTGTTGTGCCAGGCGTTGTGGTCGTGCCGGGCGTCGTTGTTGTTCCCGGAGTTGTGGTCGCGCCCGGATTGTTTGTCGTTCCGGTATTTGTCGTCGCGCCTGTTCCCGCTCCGCCATTGCCGCTTGCCGGGCTTTCTTGCTGCGGCTTTTGCGGAAGCTTTATCACAAGGCTTTGCGTCTGCGTCAAGCGGGCGTAGGAATTGTCGGCCAAATTTTTTAGAGCGAACGAAATCGGCACCATATTGTCGATGTCAACAGTAAGGCTAGTTCCCAACTTTATCCAACTGAAAATTCCGTCAAGGTCGCTAATAGAATAAACTTTTTCAGAAACCGTAATCGAGCGCACAGTCGTTCCGTTTCGCGCCCATTTGGAAACAATGTCGGGATTGGCCCTGATTCCTGTGGAGCCCTTGTTCTTTCTGTCGCGCGGCCTGCAAGAAACAAAGTCCTTTACGATTTCTTCGCTGGAAAGATTTGAGCAAACCACAAAGTAAGCCATTCGACCGTAGTCAACGGAACTAATATAGTAAGGCGTTACGTTCTTCAATATAGAAGGCGACGCGGTCTTTTGGTCAACCGCAAAAAAGTCGATCGGCATTTGCGGCGAGTCGATGTTGGCCGAATAATATTTTTGCCTAATCTTAATCAAGGTGTAGCTTTTTTCCGGATCCCAGTTGTAGGCGTTCATCGCGTAAGAAACCTTGTCGCGCGCCGCTCCCATTCCAGTAGAAAGCGCAAGGTCTTCCAAAGAATAAATTTTTTGGAACTCGTAGTCGCAGTCAGCGTCCAACGCCGAAGCGTAAATTCTTGCGACTCGCTTGATTTCTTTTGTTGAAAGGTTTCCGTCATTGGGATACTCAAGAACGGCTTTTCCTAAATTCCTTCCGTCGTAATTCAAATTGCAATCAATCGGCATTCTGGAAGCGTAAGGAATCGCGTTAAAGGCTTGGCTTGTTATCGATTCGCCGTCGACAATCGCGCCGGGATAGATTGTCTTTTCCATCGACGGAATGTAAACGCCAAAGTCGGATGTTGACGCCGTCACCGAAAGGTTTGCCGTTCCGTCTCCGCGCGGAACGATGTTTCGGCTAACGCTAAAAGGAGCGTAGTTGGCGCAAGAAAGGTACTTGTTTGCGTAAGAATAACTTTTGCTCAAAGAAATAAGTTTTTTGTAGAACAAGTAAAGGTTTGTTTCGTAAGGAGCGTTCTTGTAATTTCCCAATTCGGAAAAAAGCTTTCCGGCTTCTTCGTAAGAAGGCAAGGTTCGCTCGTTGCGGTAAATGTAAGCCAAGTGATACTTGATTTCCAAAATCTGCGTCGCGGCGTCTTTGTAGTTTCCGGCGTAAGTCAAATATACAATGACTTCTTTATAGTCTTCTTTTGTCTTGGCCTGGCCCAACAAAACCATCGCGATTTCGTAACTTAAAATTTGAACGCGGTCGTTACAATCCTTGTAATTGCGCTGCCAAACCAAAGCGTTTCTGTACCAAGTTATCGCCTGCTTGTTTCCTTCTACAGTGTTAAGTCGCTCGTATTCCTGGCCGTTAAGGTAGCAAAGCTCGGCGCATCTTGCGGCTGTTTGCCCGATTCCGCTGTAGTAAGATTCAGCCTTTTTGTAAAAGTCGATTATCCAAACTCTTTCTTGCGCGTCTTTTCCGGGAAAGAAAGCCTCGGCGATGTTGTAGTAAAACTCCGCCAAGCTTCTTCGCGAGTCGTTGTACATTCCGGCAAAGTCGTCTGGATATTTCACGACTTCATGTTCGCCGGTCGCTTGATCGTACAAAGTTCTTGGCAAGACCGAAACCGCCCTCTTGATTCTGGCCAATCCGCTGTAGGCCGAGATTATTTTTTCGCTCCTCCTGATTACGTTCACAATGTCAGGATGGTTCATAACGTTCCGCAAGCTGCTGGAACTTTCGCCGCACTTTTTAATCGCTTGTATTTCCGATCCGCCGTACTTGTTAGCAAATTCGTTCCTTACTTGCTGAACGCTTTCTTGCGGCCTCATCTCTTCCACTGTGGAAGGGTAAACCTCGATAAAAAGCGAGATGGCCTCCGCCTCGTCCTTTTTGCTGGTAATCATTTTGCAAAGAACTTCGATGGCGCTTACTTTGTCGCCAGACAAAATCAAATTTCTGGCCCTTTTTACCGAAACGCAGCTTGAAAGTCCAAACCATACTAAAACTGCGATCAAAAAAAGTGAGAATCGTTTTTTCATACAAATATCCTTATTATTGAAAAATTATTTAACGCTAGTCCTGGCGCCTGATTTGAGCAAGGTAATTTTGCTATTGATTTCGTCATTATACATCATTTGTATTGTAATTGCCGAAATTGGCTTGGCGTCCACTTTATAAACCAAAACGCCTTCATATGGAATTCCAGCCTTAATGTCAAGTACGCTTTCATATTGATTGGAAATCGCAAGCCAGTATTTGGCCAACGCCGAATTGTCAATGACAGCCATTGTCAAAGCGGGAATGTCAACAGAGCTTTTAAATTTAAAGTGAACTTCTATTGTATCGCCTGGAACGGGGAGGTTTCCGGCAAAATATTTTGTAAAAGTCGGGGGATTTACATTCTGGAAATTGTTGCCGTATGGATTTTTTTTGATTATTATCTCTTTTCCGTTTGTGGTGTCATACAAGTCAATTATATAGTTCTTTCCTTGAGCAAAAAGCGAGCCCATCAATAAAAGAGAAATAAAGGCTGATGTTAACAATTTTTTCATTAAAATGCTCCCGTTTATCCTTAAACAAATATTTTAGCGCATAATTTACATTTTTTATAAAAAAAATAAATTTTTTTTATAAGGCGCTTGACGAAAATGAAAAAGCGCCTTATAGTATGTTTATCCGTTCAAATATTTGAACGGATAAACCAAAACACTTGGACGGAGTTTTTTTATGAAAAATCTTCTTAAGCATCCAAAGCTAATTGTTTTCCTTTGTTTTGCGATTACAGTAGCTTTTGCAGTTCCCCTAGTTTCAGTGTCAATCGAAAACACTGTTCGCCGCTACATGCCGCCTAAAAGCGAGTCCTACACCCGCTTGATTGGAACCGAAGACCAGTTTGGCAGCATGATTTCCATCGGAATCTCGCTGGAAACCGACAACGAAACAATTTTGACTTCGGAATACATCGACGTAATCCGCAAAATCACCGACCAAATCGACGCGCTCGAGGGAATCAAGTCAATCAACTCAATCACAAAGATTGACTATGTTTATTCCCTTGACGGAGGACTTGCTGCCGGACAATTGCTTGACGACGACTACACCGGAAGCAAGGCCGACATTCAGGCCATCAAGCAAAAAATCATCGACTGGCAGGACATGTACAACCGCGTCATCATCGACGACGACTTCCAGGCGGCCCAAATCGCGGCCACAGTAGACCCGGAATACGGCTCAACCCAGCAAATCGAGCTTTTGCACAAAATCCAAAAAATCGCCTACGACGCGATTGAAGGCCACGACCTTGAGGTCCGCTTCTACGGCGACCCGGTATTGAGCGACAACGCCTCGGACTACATGATCCACGACTTGATCACCCTCATTCCTCTTGTAACTCTCGTCGTTCTTCTTTCGCTCTACTTCTCGTTCCACACTTTCTCAGGAACCTTGTTGCCTCTTATCTCAGTTTTGATGGCCACAATCTGGTCTTGCGGAATCATGTCTTTGGCCCACGTTACGTTCACAATCGTAGCCAGCGTAATTCCGGTTTGTTTGATCGCCTGCGGTTCCGCTTATGGAATCCACGTAATCACCCACTACGAAGCAGCCGTAAAAAAGATTGAAGGCGAAATCACAAAAGAGAACCACGCGGAAGCAATTTGCGCGGGCCTCAAGGACGTTTGGATCGCCGTTTTGCTTGCCGCGGTAACGACAATCGCAGGCTTCATTTCGCTTGTAACAAGCCCCATCGAGCCGCTCAAGTCATTCGCGATTTTCTCAGCGCTCGGCGTTGCCTTCTCATTGATAATTTCAATCACATTCATTCCGGCCGCGCTTTACATGCGACCCCTTAACCGCATCGGAAAGCACCGCTTTAGCCAACTTTCAGAAAAAATCAAGGCCAAAGTTTTGCGCGAGCGCGAGCGTCTTGGCGGCCATAAGGCTGAGGCGCGCGGCCGCACCTTGTACAGCATTTACCACTTCTGCGCCGGAACAAAACCTCGCTTGGCCATCTTCTCTGCCTTGATTTGCGTATTCTCATTCATTGGCGTAAAGCAATTGGTCATCAACACAGCCTTGGTTGACTACTTCCCGGCAAACAGCAAATTCCGCCAAGACATCGACTATGTAGACAAAACCTTTGCCGGAACAAACGACGTTTACTTTGTAATCAGCGGCCAAGAAAAAGGCGACATGACAAAGCCCGAAATCCTCAAAGCCGTTGACGATTTGCAGAACCACTTGCTTGACGACTATCCGGAATACATCGGAAAAGCCGTTTCATTCACAACATTCATTAAGAGAATGAACCAAGTTATGCACGCTCCTATGGCCGCTTCTGCCGAAGGAACGGAAGAAGTTGCCGCAGACTCAGGAAGTTACGCCGAAGACGACTGGGGCGATTCCGGCGATGACTGGGGCGACTCATCCGGCGACGAATGGACCGACGCTGGCGACGACTGGGGAGACTCGGCCGCCGATGACAGCGCCGAAGCCGCCGCTCCGACAAAAGAGTGGGTTG
>JAEEVR010000017.1 GCA_016290995.1 Treponema sp.
CTTTCGTTTCTCCAACGCTAGCGGCCTGTCTTGACGCGCTGGACGCAGATGCCGCTCAATCCTCGCAAGAGAATTGTTCGCAAGGCCAAAACGCCACCACGCTTCCCCAATCCGACGAAAGCCCAAAAAGCGCCGCGCCTCTTTTGCTTGCCTTGGACAACGTAAAGCCCGCGCAAAGCCTGGGCGCTTTTTTGCGCGCCAATCCGCCCGCAGGCCGCCCTGTCTTTGCCGCAATCGGAAGCGAGCGCGGCTGGTCGCCCGCCGAGCGCGCCCTTTTGGAAGAGCGCGGCTTTGTCCGCCTAGGCATGGGCCAACGCGTAATGCGGACTGAAACAGCTTGTACGGTCAGCGCGAGCTTGATTCTTTCTAGCATGGGCGCGTTAGGGTAAACCAAGGCAGATTTTTTTTATAAATTTTTCTAAAAAAACGCCAAGAAGGGCGCAAAGAATGAGCGAGGAGGACGCCAACTGGTTCCGCCAAAATTCAATCGACATCGCCCGCCGCGACTACAACTCCACGATGGAGCATTACCAACAAATGGGCCTGGAAAAAGGCCTGAAACAGGGAATGCAGCAAGGGATGCAGCAGGGCGCCCAGCAAAAGGCCATTGAAGACGCGCGGAGTTTTTACGCCAACGGCGTTTCTGTTGACATAATCGCAAAATCCTTGAACATGACCGTGGATCAAGTCAAGGAAATCGTCAGCGAAAGCGCGCGGGCCGCAAACTAATCCCCCGCAAAAAAACAGGGGCGTCCTGTTGGCCGCCCCTTCTTGGTCTTACCGTCAATTACAGTCTTGCCAGCAACAATACGAGCGGCTTAATCCTTTCTTTGCGCGGTCTCGATGAAGGCGTCGGCGCTATCGCCCCACATGTAGCCAAGGACGGCGTTTCTGGTGCCGTTGCCGTAGACATCGCCGTAGTTGTCGGTGGTATTCATGCCGGAAGCGACGTGGCAATCGGATGTTCCTACCGCGCCAGTCGCCAAGCCGTTCTTGGTAGAATACGCAAGCTTTCCGCCAGCGTCTTTCCAAACGCCTACATTGATGTTTTGCTTTACCTTATTAGCCTCGTCGCTTACGCGGACGGCGCTTTGGGTGGGAACATTGGTAACCTCCCAATTGCCGGTGTATGAATTATATTCGTCAGCGCCTTGCATTTTATCCGCGTCAAGCGTTTTGATGCTGCCCTTGGCGGCATTCCAGCGCGCAAACTTGGGCCGGCTGCTTCCAGCGGAATAGTAGCCGATTTGCGGAATCGGATTGTTGCTTTCGTCAAGCGCAACATCTATCGTAAGGTACTCGCCGGTGCTGTTGTATGAGTCAACCTTGCAAACCTTGGCGTTGTCTGGATCATTGTAATCCTCCAAATACGCGTACCAAATGTCAGAATTCTTTTCATCATATGCCGCGATGTGAACGCCTTTGGCCGAGTCAACCGCTATCTGGCACTTGCAGTCGCCGCCTTTGACCTTTCCGCCAAAGATATCGTCAACGGTAGTCCAAGCGGCGGCCAATCTTTTGGCATCCCCAGTCTCGCCGTTATCGGCCATCGGGTCTCCGCTAGTATAAGCGTAGCTAACCTTGCTTCCGTCGCACCAAACCATTACGGCAACATCGTTGGCTCTTGTGGCGCCGCCGTCAATGGCAGCAATGCATACGTTTGGACTTGCGCTTGTGGACACAACCTGAACGTATTTAAGAGATTCGTCATATGTCATCCACTCAGTAGTCGCATGATTCTTAAAGAAGCCGTTCTTAAACTGCCAATACCTTGTCCTTTTGCTTTCTCCGTTAGGGGCCCAAACACTGCTTGTTACAACGCCAGTTTGCCAATCATCGTTATATGTTCCTGTCATGGCGCCAGCCCTATAGCGTACAGTGCTTTGCAGCTTGTCAAAGTAGGCCATGTACAAGCCATGCGTCGTCGCGGCTATGCTGGGCGACTGGATCCTATCCAAAAAGGTCTTTGCAGTTTCCTTGCTAGCTCCGATTGAAAGGTCTTCAAGCTTGCACGCGGAGTGAATTTTTGTGTCGCGTGGAAGATGGTTTCCGCTTGTTCCGACTCCACCGCTCTCTCGCCAATGGGTCGATTCCAAATAGAACATATCGCTGACTCCATCACCGTTTACGTCTTGGCCTGCAGCGCTGGCCCAAACATATCCATCCGGACCATAAGCCAAGGCTGTGTGGCGGATGTTGGTGTAGCCGTAATTCCAATAAGTCCAAGAGTGGTCGCTGTTTGGCATGCTAAAGGCGCTAGAGGCGTTGGCAAAGGCAAAGCCGATTTTTCCATCCGTAGCCACTGTTCCGCCGCCGCCTGGAGTGAAATTGTCCAAACTGTCAGACTTTGCTTGCTTTTCCACAGTCTTTCCAAAAGGTTGGATTTTCATCTGCGGGTTTTCAACGTTGCCGTACATAGGAGCGGCGGCGTAGGCGTTAAGCTGCCAAACGTCAAAGGCGATGTCGTCGGTCAAATTGTTGTTGTTGGCGTTGTTGGGCTGGCGGTTATAGTAGTTTTTGTAAATATCGTAGTCGCCGCCTTTTTTAATCAATTCGCCTTCGTCGTCAATATTTGTTCCCGTATAAGAGCCGTGAGCGTCGTTGTTGTTGGTGTTGTTGCTTGTGTCAATTCCGCCAACTGTCAACTTAAAGGCGCCTTGCTTGATGTTTTCGCTGTTCAGAGTCACATAACCTGTTCCATAAGCGCCTTCTTTTGCCGTTCTAACCAAATCTGTTGAACCATATTTGGCGCCGGCAAGGTTAAAGCCGTAAATTTCAACATCCTCGTTTTTCTTGGTGACAGAATCCGTAATGCCAGTTAGCGTTGAATTCTTGTAAACATAAACCGGATACGCGCCCAAAGAGCTGCGGTCGGTGACGCCGTTCTTTGCGTTAACCGCGCTAAGGCTGGTCTTTACGCGAGTGATGTATGGAACTATGTCCATTGTGTAGTTTGCTGCTACAGGAGTGACGGCGTACTTGTTTACGCCGCTTAGTTCGCTGGCTTGAGCGGCTCCAATAACGCTAAATTCATCAGAGCTGTAGTTGGCGTCGTTGTAGGGGCTTGTCTTGTCGTCCTTTGCAAAACGGGCCTCTGCGTAATACTTGCCTTTTTCGGCTTGCCTTGTAGTGGCGTAAACCGTCGTGGCGCCGCTTGTTTTTTCCGAAGCCTTGGCGTTTTTGTCAGTCACCGAAAGAACAAATTCCACACCATTCTTAGCCGGAGCCGTTCCGCCATTGTATTTTTCGGTGTCAAGCTCCAGCGTCCATGAGACAAAGTGGCCGGCGTTGTTGTAGCGTTCCTTTACGTTGCCGCTGTCGTCCGCGTCAAGCGCAAAGTGGTAGCCGTTTGTGGCAAGGTCGCCCAAAGTCGTTTGAGTCCAACGAGTGGCCAACGGCTTTGTAAAGTCGCAAGTCGCCGCTGTCGCCGCGCTAAGTCCAAAGCCTGGGATCGTAAGGCTAATCTTTGCGATTCCGGCATTGTCATAAGCCGTTCCCTTAAAGACGACTTTTCCGCTGACTTTAGGCTGGTCGCCAAGCTCGATGTGGCCCTGCAAATCGTCAAGGCTTTCGGCACCGCCTTCTTTTGTCGTGTAAACGCTGTTGTTCGCAAGGCTCTTCCAATAGAAGCGCTTGGTCTTTCCAATCGGCTTAACGCTGTCGTTGACATCGTTGTTCATGCAAAGGTTGATGACAGCCTTTTGCGCTCCGCCTTCGGTGCTGTCCAAAATGTTGATGACATATTTTCCAAGGCCGGCTGTGGCGGTCTTTAGAGAAGTTGCGGGCAAAACGATGTTGTTTACAGTTCTATCTTCGTTCTCGGCAGCCGGAGTGTCTGTACTGATTTTTTCATCGGCGCTGGGCGAAGCGCTTCCCGCGTACAAGCAGTTCCACTTGATGTCGCCGTTTCCGCCCATTACTTCGGGAACAAGGATTACGTCTCCCTTGGCGGCGACCAAAGCGCGGACAGGATTTCCGGCATCGTCAAAGTCGCCCATAAAGACTTCTTTTTCAGCTTCTTCCCAAGTAGACCAGCTTGTTTCGTAAAGCTGCTGCGTTTCGTAAGCGCCGTCATACGCTCCGTCGTAGTTAAAGTCGCTCTTTACAGTAACGTTGGCCAGGCGCGGCGCGTTGTTGGAGACATATGCTTCGGCAACGCTTCCCTTGGAATAGTTTCCGGCCCTGTCGTATGCCGTGTAGTGAACGTCTATCTTTCCGTCAGGGATGTTCCTTGAGTTTATTTTGGCGGTCAGGTTGCATACCGTTCCCTGCATGTGGGCGTATTCCACCATGCAGTCGCTGTCTGAGTTCATTATGCTGGCGGGATAGCCGTAGCCGTAGCCTTCGTCGTTTCTTATGCCCGAGCCGATTTCGTTCTTGGTGTTGTCAACGACAAGGCCATAGGCAAACTGGGCCGCTGTGTAAGCGAGTTCGATTTGATTGTCCAACGTGACGCTAAGGCCGTCGCTAGAAAGGCTCTTTATTACATAAACCGCGCCGCCAATCTTTACCAAGCCGCCGGCGTGTATATGGCCGTTCTTTGCCTTTAGCTTAAGGATGTTAAGGTTTGCGCTGTCGCGCGCGTCAAGCTCTTGGTCAAACCAATAAAGGCCGTCGGCGGCAGGCGCAAGGCTTGAAACGTCCGCCCAGTTGTCGGGATTATCCACTCCGCTGATTTTCTTAGAGACCATCGGATCGTAAATCTTGCTTCCGCGCTTAAAGTAAACCACAAACTTGTCAAAGCCGGACTGGTTCTTGTTGCCATACGTGTTTTCGGCAACGCTGGCGCCAATCGAGTAATAGCCGTTTGAGTTGTGAATGTCTTTGTCAATGTCCAGCTTGCTTGCGTCAATGGCAGGATTGACGTTGTCGTAGTGAACGGCAAAGGCAAAATTGCTGTAGTTGCCCTTTTCGTCAGCGAACAAGACGTAAAGGTACTTGCTTCCAACTCCGCTATCTGGAGTCATGTCATCAAGCTTTGCGTGATAGCCGCTGCCGGAAGTGCCGGTCTTTACATAACACCAGCTGGGCTTTACTAAAACATCCGGGCCGCTTGTGTCGCTTTCGCGAGCGGCTTCGGCCGCGGTTTTGGCGTCGTCGGCCTTTGAGTCGCTTTGTCCGACATAGATTTTCTTTATAATGTCTCCGTCGGTAAGGTCAAATTCAAGCGTCCATTTGCCGCTGACATAAATTCCTTCGCTGTATTCGCGCGAAGCCTTTGCCTGGCTGGCGCCTGATTCATACTGCTTTAAGTATTGGCCGGAAATTCTTGGGCTGTCGGCGTCAACCACCATAGTCCTGTATTGAGGCAAGTTGAATTTGCCGCCGTCATAGGCGTAACCGCAAACCGCCAAAGCGTTTGTCTTTGACTCGCTTCCCTCGCTGGACGGATTGAATTCTTCATTGTTGTTAATCGTAAGGCTCCAAGCGGTTCCCTTAACGTCCAGCAAAACGCCATAGTCGTTGGGGTCTCCGCTTCCGTTCCATTCAATCTTGTTGGCGGGATCGTAGTCTTTTCTCTTGTAAACATTATAGCCGGCGGCCTTAAGGTAATCCAAGTCATTGACCTTTAAAGTAAAGGTCTTTACAGAACCGTCGGCGTTGTATTCAACAGTTCCCCAGTCGGTTCCGCCTGTGTAGCCGGACAATGTGTGGTCCTTGGAGATAATCTGCAAGAAAGCCGCGACCACGCCTTCATCGTCGTCAACGCCGCCGTAAAGCTTTACGCTTCCGCCAATGCGGGCCTGGTCTTTTTCGGGGTTGCTGTAAGTAAATGACGGACGGCCTCCCTGCGGGTCAAAGTTGACCAACTGCGGCTCTTCGTAAACGTTTCCTACATCGTCCGTGGCTTTTATCCAAACATAAATAGGAACAATCGCGTCAAATTTTTTGGATGTATTGATAGAGTCATAGGTTGCCGTTCTCTTAACGCCGTCCGAGCACACCTCCTCAACTGCTTCGTCGATTATGTAGCGCTCAAAAGTCTTGTTGTGGCTTTCTGACGCTGTAGAAACTTGTCCGTCAAAGTAGAGGAACCAAGTCAAACCGGCGCCCGCGATGTCGGCGTAATCCGCGTCGGCAGGCTTGTTCGCCTTGTCGGCTGAAAGGCCCAAAGCGTATTTAATTTCTTTTGCGTAATCGACAGTTCCGTAAACAGTGATGTTTCCGTGTACAGTGTTCAAGTCGGGCGAAATCTTTGTAACGGCGGGCGCGGTGTTGTCAACGATTACAGGCAATGGCTCCGTCGTAACGTCCGACTCAAATGTTCCTTTTATCTCAAGGCTCAAAGAATATGCTTCGCTATCCAAAGCGCTGACGTCAATTCCGGTGATCACGCAAGGATAAACGCCGCTTGTCAAAGCGCCGACAGTTCCAGTATATGAAACGCCGTTAATAGTGGCCGTAACTGAAGCGATTCCGTTGGCGTCTTTGGCGTCAAATTCAAGCTGGATGAATTTTCTTTGGCCGCCTACAGTTCCCAACTTTTTGTGGTCGCTTGAATCCGCCCAATCGTAAGTTCCGGCGGCGGCGGCGCTTACCTTGTAAACAAGGTTTTCAAATTCGGGGCGCTTAGTGTCAACCTTTAGGTAAAGGCGGGTGTCGCCGCCATCAAAGCGAGAGTCCGTTCCAACCAAAACCGGAGCAAGGTACTTGTCAGCGCCGTCTGACTTTACAGAAACAAATTCGGTTCCGGCCTTGTCCTTTACCTTGAACAAGATTGTGTATTCATTGTCGTTTTGCAAGTCGGCGATCCAAGAGCCGCCTGTCACAGTTATCGGATTCCAATTGGCTCCCGCGTCGATTGAATAAGAGAACTCGTCCACTCCGTCATCGTCTTCGATGGTTCCTTCAATCTTTGTTGACTCAAACCAAACGGGCTTTCCGTCTTCCATTCCGCTAAGCTTGGCGGTTGTCAACGTGATTACGGGCCTGTCTTTTTGCGGGTCAATCGTGTATTTTTGAACCTTAACCGTAGAGTTGGCCGCCTTGTCGGAAGCGTAAATCTTTAGGTAAAAGTCTTTTGTCGCGCCGGAATATTCAGTTCCGTCTACAAAAGTTATTTTTTTGCTTGTAGCGTCAACGCTGCTTGTGGCAAGCGGGAGGCTCCAGTTTGATGTTCCGGTCAAGCCGGCGTCATGGTCTCGCGGCGGCGTTCCGCTTTCGTCTATCGAGGCGTCGTCGTTCAAAGACCAATAGCCCTTAACTTCGCTAAGCGCGTTGTCGTCAACGATTCCGCTAAAGGCGACTGTTCCGTTCACGCTTGAGTCCGCCTGCGGCGACATGATTGTAATTACAGGAGCGTCGTTGTCCAAGCTGATTCCAAACTTGCGCTGCTTTGTTTCGTTTGTGGCGATGTCGTGGGCCAAAACGTAAAGGTCGACAGATCCACTTGGAAGAGTCTTGAATGTCGCGGCGGATATTGTAGCCTTAAAGCCAGTGTAGGCCTTGTTGTCGGCTGCGGCGTAAGCCGCCCAGCTTGCGTTCTTGTAAGCGTCGGCGGTTCCGCTTGTCAAATCGTCCTTTGTGAATTGAACGCTTGAAGAAACCACAGTTCCGTTAATCGTAAGCGCAAAGTCCTTAAGGCCGCTCAACGTTTCGCTAACGGTTCCGTAAACGGTCATATCCTTGGCGCCCGAGTCGGTGCCGTTGGCCATAACGTTTCCAGCGGCGGCGGTAAAGCTTTGTCCGTCGTATGTGTACCATGCGGTTTCCGCGGTCGGAGCGGTCGTGTCAACTTGAATTATATACACGCTTTCGCCGGAATCGTTTCCGGCAAGGTCCAAGGCGTGGATTGAAAGCGAGTTTTGTCCTTCCTTAAATCCTACCGGGCTAAGCGCGTATGAGATTTCATCTCCGACAGTTCCGCCAATGACTTCAGTTCCAGAAACCGACGTCGTCTCGCCGTAAGGAGTCATGGCGTATTCAACCTTGTCCAAGCCGCTGGTCATTTCTTTGTAGCGGCCTTTGATGGTCAAGTTTTCGCTGTTGAACCAATCGTCTATAGAGCCGGACTCTCCGATGACAATCGAACCAACGCGCTCGGGCGCGACTGTGTCAATCGTAAAGGCAAATTCCTTTTGGCTTGAACGGTCGGCGGTGTCTGTGGCCGTCGCCTCAAAGCGCCATTTTCCGTCGCTTGCGCCTGTGTCCAAAAGCGTGATTGTCGCGCTTGTCTTGTCGGCGGAGATCGCTATGCTATAGCCGTAGGGGTTTGTGGCCGCGTTTACCGGCGTTGTTCCGCCGTTAATGTAGGCCTTGACGTCAAGGCTCTTTATGCCGGAAGCGTCAGCGATGCCTACAGTGAACTGATACTTTCCGCCTGTCGCGTCGGACTTTTTGTAGTATTCCGCAATCGTCGGAATCGTGATTGCCGGCGGAGCGAAGTCAAACGTAATGTTGGATACTGTCGCAACCGCGCTAAGGTTTCCCGCTTGGTCAATGGCGACGACGCTAAGCTTTTTGCCGCTTGAGTTTGTCTGCGGAACGCTTTGGTTCCAGTTGGCGCGGCTTACGCTCTTTGGCGCGGCCGGAATGGCGGTCCATCCGCTTATGCTGGCGGTGTACATTCCGCTTACGGAAGCGCCCATCGCGATTGCGGTTTCGGCCAAGTAAAGGCCTTGACCCTGCTTTTTATAGTAAGTCTTGTCGGCGACGGCTGTTCCAGTGGCGGCTGTCCAAACAACGCTTGGAGCGGGAAGCGTCGTCACGGCGTCGTCCCACCTGTACCAAATTTCGCTTGTGCCGGAGCCGCTCAAGTCGCTCCAAGTTCCGCTCATCTTGTAAGAGTAGCTTGTAACGCCGGCTGTAGTCGTGGCGGTGATGTTCTTGTCGTTTTCAAAAATGTAAATCGGATCAGACTCGCTTTGTCCTTCGGCGCGGGCCGGAGCGCCAATCGCAAGCGCCGGAGCGGCGTTGTCCGCCCAGAAAATGTAAGTCGTTTCTTCAGAAGTGGCGCCTTGGCTCTTTGCCTGGACTTTTAGGGCCACTGTGTAATTGTCAAACAGTTTGTCGCCGGTCAAGTCAAACTTGTTCATCGGAACTTCAATCTTGTACGCGCCGTCGGCGACTTTCGTTATGCCGCTTTCTTCATATTTAATAACAGGCAAGGTCTCAAGAATGTCTTCATCCTTTAAGTAGCCTTTGGTCTTTGCGTAGCCCTTGTAAAGAATCGGAGTCACTTTTACCCAGTTTCCGTGTTCTTTAATCGTTCCCTTTTGGTCCGCGCCGGATTTGTCGGCGATGTTTATCGTCGCGCTGTAGGCCGCGCTCTTTGTCTTGTCGACGGCGGCGGCGTTGATAAAGAATTGGTCGTCAAATTCAACTTTAGGAGCGTCGCCAGTCACAGAAACCATAAAGGCATAGGTTGCCGCGCTGTAAAGCCTGTTGCCGGCGGTGTCTTCGCCGGTCGCGACCATAAGGTAATGCAAGCCCGCCGCCATGCTGTTTGGAAGCGTAATGTTGTAAGTGGCGTTGGAAACTGTCTTGCTGTCAGGAAGATTCTGAACAAGAGTGTCGCCGTCCTTTATGTCAAAGCGCTTGGCAGGATCTGTGTTGTCAGAAGAATAAGAAGGCTCGACTTCCTCTCTGTCGCCTGTGTCGTCGCACAAGTAAAAGTAAGCCCTGATTGTATTGGCTTTGACTTCGTTTCCGTCAAGTCCGGCCGTAACTTTGATGGAAGCGTTTCCGCCGCTGGAAACTTCGGCAAATTTCGGGTCGTCTTTGTCAAACACATAGCCGCCAAACTCGTACATCGGGCTGTTGTTGGCGTTTACGCTCATCGCAAGCGGAGAGCTTGAGCCAATCTCGCTAGATTCCTCAGGCAAAGAGGCAAAGTACTTGTAATTCTTTGACAAGCCGCTTTGGTCGTATGTTCCGTCCAAAATTTTCTTTACGGTTTCAATGTCATCGTCGTCAAGGTCAGAAAGATTGTAGCTGCCGTTAAGAATCTTTTTAAGCTGGGCTGTTTGCAGCGAGTCGGAGATTACAGAAATGCCGCACGCTTCGGCGATCAATTGCTTTAAAGAGCTTTGAATGTAGCACTTGTCGCTTACGTTTCCGGCCGCGTCAGTCAAATACGGGAATATGTAAAGGCTTACAGTGTCACCCACCGTGGCGCCCTCGTACATCTTCATATAGTTTTGATAAAGAACATAGTCTTCGCTTGCCGCCGAAGGAATGTCCGTTTCTGGGAAGTATTTTGCGATTGTAACTTCCGTTCCGCCGGCTGTTTCAAAGCCTTCAAACGTTGTCTTGGCAAGAGAGTTTGTGATTTCTGAATAAACACCGCTCGCGTCCTTTTTAAATACGCGGATGTCCATTTGCTTTACGGTGTGGTCGTCGGCGATTTCGCCCTTTATAGTAACGTCGCGTCCGTAAGCGGCCGGGTCGTCGATGCTGATTGAGTTTGGCTTTGTGACGCAGAATACGGGCGGAGTGTTGTCAACGTCAAAAACACGGCTTGCCGTGCCGCTGACGCGTCCCGCTCCGTCGTAAGCGACTACGTCTACTGAATAGGTTCCGTCCTTAAAATTCAACTTGTCAAGGACAATGGACCAGTTTTTTCCTGAAATATTTGTTGTTTGCGTGGTCGTCTCGCCCGTTGCCGTGTTTTTTATAGTAAGAACTACTTTATCCAAGCTTTTATCGTCGTTGGCCACGCCGCCAATGACAAAGTCTCCGCTTACGCTAGTAGAGCTTGCGGGCTGTGTGATTGATACAGTAGGAACGGAAGTATCGATGCTTTCGCCCAAGCCTACGTCGCAAGAAGCAAAGGCAAAAACGAGCGCTAGGGCCCCGCAAAGGCCCGCAAAAAGAGAATGAACGCTAAAAAATTCAGACTTTTTCATCTTTCTATTTATCGTCATTTTTGCCCTCCTTCCTTAATAGTCAGTATCCGGTGTTCCCGTAAGCTGAGCGGTTTCGACGTAGCCCCTTATTCCGTCCACGCGCTTGTAGCCCAAAACGGCATTTTTCGTTGTATTTCCGTAGCAGTTGGTAGAGCCAGCCGGTTTTGCAGTCGAATTCGCTATTACCCCCGCATTTTTCCAGACGCCAACATTCATGTTGTCTTGCGGAACACTGCTTGTTGTCGGAACAAAGCCTACATCCCAAGTACCGGTGTATTTTCCATTGTCGTCAACTCCGTTGCCAAAAACGCCAGCCTTTGCAAGGCGCGCGAATTTTGGAAGCTTGTCGCTGGAAGCGTAATAGCTTATGTATGGCACTGGAGCGTAAGTTGTTGTTTCCGCCCCTTGAGCGCTGGTAACCACAACTGCAACATCAAGGTCAATGTTTTTACCGACGCTTCCGGTGTCAACGCGGCAAATATTTGTCGCGGCGGTTTGCGCATAGCTTGCAAGATAAGCGTACCAGAGTGTACCTGTGGCGGAATCTTGAGCCGCAATGTGAACGCCATTGTTTTTGTCAACCGCAACCTTGCAATAATATCCGTTGGCCTCATTGGCGCCAAAAATTGTTTGGATTTTCCAACCGGCGCCGACTGTTTGGCCAGTTCCAACACGTTTTGCGCTAGGCGTATCGTTATAGGCGTACCGCATAACGTTTGCAATTGAATCATACCAAACCATTACAACAACGTCGTCGTGTATCGTGGTACTATTGGGAATATACTTGCCGCTAGCGCCAGAAAGCGCCGCGATGCTGACATAGGAACCGCCTTGCGGATTGCCGCTGGCGTTTTCTTCTGTCACAATTTGACAATTTGCGACGCTAACAGCGTATGTATGATTGTCAACTCTTTCTTTTGCTTTTCCTAAGTTTACAAAGTTTCCTGTATTACCGTCTCTTCCGTCACTATTAACCTTAAATTCTTCGCTCAAACTTGATCTAAAGCGGATTTCTTTATTAAAGGAGTCGTAGTAGGCAAGGTAAACATTGCTTCCCGCAGAGGCGATGCAGGGCGACTCGTGTTTGTTGATTTCGCCAGTGTAAACGGTAGTAGAACTAGTCTCGCCTTTTTTGCCCAATTGGCCTGTCATTTCCAATTGAGCGCACTTCTTTCCGTTGTTAAGAACACCGGTTCCTGGGCTTCCCCACAAAGACGAATGGAAGGTAAAGAAGTCAGCGTAACCGTCTGAAGAATCTGCGTCGGCAATCGTCGCAAAAGAGTTTCCGTTTCCATCGTAAGCCATAGAAAGCGAGTTTTGCGTATCCGAGCCCATATGCCAATATTCGTAAGAACTTGTCTCTCCGGGCATGGCAAAGGTATTGTCACCGTCGCCGTATCTAAAGGCAAAGCCTATCAAACCATTAGAGGGATTAATTCTCATAATCGGAGAACTTATTAATTGATCTCCCAAGGTTGCGGCGCTACTGTTCAACTGCCATACATCAACGTAAACCTTGTCGGTAAGCTTGTCGTTTGTGTCGTTTGGCTGCAAATTATAAGCCTTTGTGGCGTCGTGCAAGTTGTTAAGCGAGTCAACGCTGTTAACAGTGACTTTAAGACTGGCGCTTTCTGTCATGCTCGTTTGGTCAGACGGCGCGTTTTCGCGCTTGATGTTAAAGCCGCTGACTGTAAAGGTTTCAGCCACTGAGTCTTTGTAATATACTGGCCAGTGGCCCTTGGCGGTGCGGGAAAGCTCAACGCCCTTTTCGCTAAGCATTGTTGTAAGGCCAGTGATGTATGGCACTATGTCCACCTTTAAGGTGTCGGGTTTTTTAGTCGAGTCAGTGTTGCCGCTAACGTTTTTTTCTGTGGCGGTGGGCAAAGCGTATTTTGAAGTTCCGTTAAGGCCTGTCAAAGCCGTTCCGCTTGCGCTTGTCAAAACCTGGTCGCTGGCGTAAACGTCAATCTTTACGTCTGTGTCGGCGACATTTGTAATATAGCTTGTGTCCCAAACAAATTCCCAGTCGGCGCTGTGGCCGTCCTCGTCGATGCCATTGTCAGTTACTGTAAACTGCACGCCGTTATCGACAAGCTTGTTCACATTGCTCCAAGTCTTTGTGGCAGCGTTGTATGTTGAGGCGATGTAGCCCTTGCCGTTTCCTGGCTCGGTTGTGGCGGCTTTTGTCATTCCCGCGCCGGCAAAGTCAGTGTCCATAACGCCAGTCGTTCCCTTTTGGATGTTGACGTAAATGCGGTAAAGCATCTTTTTATCGCTTACAGTTCCGCGCAAGACGATCTTTCCGCTGACCTTGTCGTCCGTGTCCATCTCGGCGTTTGTAGCGCCGGCTGTTGCGTTAAACTTATCCGACGGCAAGTCGGCGCTAAGGTCGATGTGGCCGGCCGCAGTAGAACCGTTCCAATAAACGGAGTTGTTGGGGTTGCCTTCGCTGTCCGCCGCGCCTTTTGCCTTCCAGAAAAGGTTTTCGCGAGTTATGGTGGGCTCTTCTGTATCGTTCAAGTTAACTGCCATGTAAATTGTGGCAGTCGCTGTGTCGGTTCTAGAGTCAAGGGCTGTAATATTCGTAGAGCTTGCCGGAAGCGACGCGCCTTCGGTCTGGTCGTAGAAGATAAAGTCAAATTTGTGCGGAGCGTTTGCCGCAGTGTCGCCAATGCTCAACGAACTAAAGTCGCCGACTTGGATCGCAATCTCGCCGCCGCGCGCTGTCGCATCGCTCTTGGTCTTGTCTTCCTCTACGGTCTCAACCAAGGGTTTCGCCGTCGCGTTGATAAGAGGCGTTGTTATGTTGGCGCCGCTTGTGATCGCGGTTCCGTTTTTCTTGCTAATCTTGTAGGCGTAGTAAATGTTTCCGTTTCCGCCAAGGATTTCGGGCTTGATGACCGTCATGCCTTTTGCGGTAAGGTAGGCTTTTGTGGCCGATCCAAGAACGGCTTCAGTTACGGCGCCGCCGTAGTTGTAGTCTTGGTTCCATGTCAAAAGCTCGCCCGATTCAGGATACGGCTTGGCCTTTTCTATGCTTTCGTCGCCAAAGTCTACGCTGTTGTCTCCGTTCAAATCGGTGCCAAGATTGATTCTTGCAATGCGGGGCCTGTTGTTGCAAACAGTCGCGTCAACAACCGGAGATTCGGAAGAGTCGCCGGCGCAAGAGTAGTTTCCGGCCTTGTCGTAGGCAACGTAGTGAATCTGCACGGCGCCGTCGGCGATGTTCTTTGAGTAGATGCTGGCGTTCCAAATCCAGCTGGTTCCGTTTTGGGTCAAGGTTTCTATCATCAAGTCGCCGTCGTCGTTTGACGGGCTGTTGTAGCCGTAGCCGTAGCCTGCAGTTGTTTTCCTTGTTCCAGCCGTTCCTTCGTTAACTTCGTTGTCAACGACATTGGCGATGGCAAAAAGGGCGGCGTCATTTTTTGGCTGGTCGTTGTCAAGCTCAACTTCTGGCTGACCATCTATAGTTACCTTTGTTTCGCTATCTTTTGACGTAATTCTATAAATTGCGCCTCTAAGTTTTACCAAACCGCCAACATGAATGTTGGGGTCGGCGCTTATCGTTAAGGCATTGCGAATGTCTTTGTCTCGGCCTACACTTTGGCTCGTCCAATAAAGTCCGTCTTCAAAGGTCAAGCCTGTTGTCGTTCTTCTGTTGCCGTCCGCTTTCTTTGAAATCATCGGGTCAAAGATTTCCAAAGGTTTGCCAGAAGCGTCCTTTCCGCGAGTAAAGTAGAAGGCCAAGCGCTCAAAGCCGGACTGCTTGGTTCCGTCGTCTGCGTTGTCTTCGCTTACCTTAGAGCCAAAGCTGTACCAGCCGTCAGACTGCTGAACGGTCGTAGAAATTGAATAGCCGTCGGCGCCCTGAGCGGCCAATTTTGGCTTTTCGTTGTCGTAGCTTACAATGTAAGACTTTGCGACCTGGGCTCCGCCCTTTCCGCCCTTGTCCTCAAAGAAAACGTAAACAGCTTGGCTTCCGCAGCCTGTGCCTGTTTCCAACGGAAGCTTTATGTTTACGGTCTTGTAAAGGCCGCCTTCGGGCGTTCCCGTGGCTACAGTTTGGCCAAGATTTGGTTGTCCGTTTACAAAATAAGTTACAATATTGTCTGCCTTTGTCGCTTCTTGGATCGTGTCGCCTTTTCCAATCTTTATAAGGCCCATGCCTTGGCCGTCTGTCAGCTTAAATGTCAAGAACCACTCGCCCTTTACATAAACGCCGTCCTTGTAGTCGCGTCCGGCGGTGGCTGTGGCGGACGTTCCGTCGGCTCCAAACTGCTTAAGGTACAAATCCTTAAGCGAAGGATTGTCGCCGTCGATTTCAAAAGTCTTGACTTCTTCTTCGCTGTAGTTGGCGCCGTCATAAGAGCGGACGCGAATTGCGGCGGTGTATGTCGTGCCGGTCGGCGGATTGATTTTTCCGTTCTCGTTCAGCTTAATTGACCAAGAGCTTCCGTTTACTGTTGAAAGCATCGCGTAGTCGGCGGGATCGGGAGCGGGAGTTGCGCTTCCGTTCCAAACAGTGGAAACGTCGCTCATCTTTACAACGGTATAGCCCTTTTCTTGCAAGAAGTTCCAGTCAGCGGCAGTCGGGAACGATGTAATCGCGCCGGCGCTAGACTCACGGACCGCCACTTGAGCAAATACTTGCTGGATTGTGGGATGCTGGGTGTCTTTTGCCTTGGCGCCGCCGTAAATCTTTATGTCCTCGCCCATCGTCTCACCGTTTTCGGTTGGGTAAGAGAATGAAACTTCGGGCCTGTTTCCCTGCGGGTCAAACTTAATCAAGTACTTGTCTTCGATATAGTTTCCAACCGCGTCTTGGGCTTTAACCCAAAGGTAAACGTCAACAATTGAAGTAAAGGTTCCGCTGTCGATTTCGGCGTCGGTTGCAACATGCAAGTCGTCAACTATGTATCGCCTTAATGTTTTTGCGTGAGTTTCTTCTTCTGTGGAAACGCCATTGTCAAAGTAAAGGTACCACATCAAAGAGCTCTTTTGGCTTATAACGTCGCTAGCCGTGTAATCGTCATGGCTTGCGTCGCTTCCGCTAAGCTTAAACCAAAGCTTTTCGGCGCCCCTTACCGTTCCGTATGGGTTTACGTTGCCGGAAACAGTTTGGCTGCTTGAAGGCGCGATGCGGGAAATTTGCGGCTTTTCGTTGTCAACCTCTACAGCAAAGCTTTCTTCCCTAAACATGTCGGCGTTGTCATATACGGTGATTTTTCCGTCATAGCTGCCGCTGTGCCATTGGCTGCTTTCGCTTTCGTTAACGTCAATCGGTCCAACAGTCACAAGGCGGGCGCCGTTCAACGCCGGGTTGTTGTCGTAAACGTCAGCGCCGCCGCTGTTTTTAATCTTGCTTTCGTCGTCAGGATAAGCTTTTGAGGCAATCGTCAAATTGCCGGCGGCCTTGCTGTATTCCGTTCCGTTAAAGACAAAGTTAACTTTATCGTCGTTAATGCCGCTTTGATCGGTGGCGTAGAAGAAGAGCCAGAATTTATTGCGAGTTCCGCCGACAATTCCGAGAGCGGCGTCAAACTTTTCTTGGCCGTTTTCAATAACCTTGAAAGACTTGCTGAGAATTAGCGGCTTTTTGGTGTCAATCTGAATGTAAACGGTCGTGTCGTCGCTGTCAGTCTTTCCATAGAAGTCTGTGGCGTCCTTCTTGATTTTTGGGCGGAGCCAAGTCTTGTTGTCTCCAGTTCCGTCGCCGGAAACAAATTCCGTTCCCTCCGCGTCCGTAACCTTGAACAAGATGTCATGCTTTCCGTCATAATCGTTTCCGTCGCCAAAGAAGTCAAAGACGCCGCTTGTAAGGTTAAGCTGTGTCCAATTCACTCCGTTGTCATCGGAGTATTCCAACTTAAGGTTGGTGAATCCGTCGTCGTCTTCGACTTTTCCGCGAATCCTAGAATCGTTCTTTTTCCAAACGTAATTGCTGGCGGTCATCGCGCTGATGTCGTCCGGAGCGGTGATCGTAATAATCGGCCTGTCGCTGTCCGGGTTTACAGAATAATCAAAAACCGCGATCGTTTGGTTCTTCGCTTTGTCCGCGGCCTTGATTTTTATGTAAATCTGCTTTGCGTCTCCAATAAATGGATCGCCGTTGGCAAACTTGTAAACTTTTTCATCCGCATCGTAATAGCTAAACTTGCACTCAGGAATCGTCCAGTTATACTTTGAGCCTGTGTTCTGGTCTGTGATGTCTGTGTCGCTTGACAGAATCGCGGCGGTGTTGTCGCTAGAAAGATAAATGCTTATATCGTCAAGCTCTTTGTCGTCGCTTACGCTTCCGCTAATCTTTAGCGTTCCGTTTACGCTCTTTGCCTCGGTTGGAACGGGGCTTCCGTCAGGCTTTGTAGTGGGAATCGTTGGATCAACCGTTCCGGCGTTAACGGCCTTGTAGTCGGCGATGCTTGTGTCGGGCGTGTTAAGAACGATTGACGGCGCCTCAACGTCGCTGTCAAGGACAAAGACTCTGTCTTTTGTTGTCTTTTGCGCTTTGTTTGAAATGGAAAGGTTAGCGTCACCGGGCGTTCTCAAAGAGGCTGCGGGAATGACGGCCTTCCATCCGGTAACCGCGTAAGACTCGCCGGGCAAAGCGGTCCATGCCGCTCCAATGTAAGAGGATTCGCTCTCCAAGCCTGTGTCCGTCGTCCATTCAACGCTTGTGGGCGTCACTTCCGTTCCGGCGATTTGCCAGGCAAGGCCGGCCACGCCGCTTAATGGGCAAGAGACCGTTCCGTAAACTGTCATCGCCTTTTGGCCGTCGGACATGATGATTCCTTCGGCCTTGGCAAGGTCAGCGGCGGCGGGAGAGGCGGCGTATGTGTACCAAGCCGCGGCAAAAGCGGGTTGGCTTTGGTCAACGTTTATCGCAAGAAGCTCGCCGGCGCTTTCGTTTCCGGCCTTGTCAACGGCTTTTACTGTAAGCGTGTTTGCGGTCAACAAAGCGCCGTTGCGGACGCTTTGCTCAAAGCCGGTCACTGTAAGCGTAAAGGGAGTCGTTCCTGGAGCGGCTTCCAAAGTCTTTTGGCCTTGGATGCTCTCTGTCGCGCCGACGGGCGTCAATGCGTAAGAAATCTTGTCCACGCCGCTAGAGCTGTCCGTCAAGTTTCCGTTAAAGACAAGGCCTGTCGACGTGAACCAAGAGCCTTCCCACTTGGTCCACTTTGTCATGTCGCTTCCGCTTCCAACGGCGATTTTTGTTCCGTTGATGTTGGCGGGAGTAGTGAACGTTTCAAATGTCGGAGCGATTGTGTCAACGATTCTTGTCCATTCAAGAGCCGTCGCGTCGCGGCCAGCCGAATCCTTGGCCGCAACCTTAAAGTTCCATTTGCCGTCGCTTGTTCCGTCGGACTTTAATCCAATCGCGATGGTGACGGTTTTGTCATTGGCTTGAGTCTTTGTAAGGGTGTAGCCGTTGCTTCCGCTTGCAACTTCCGTTCCGTTAAGCGTTGCTGTAACAGTCACGCCGCTAGCGGCGATCTTGTAGGAGTCGCTGGCCTTGGCGCTTATCGCAAAGTCATGCTTGACGCCGGACTCATCCTTGGAGTCATTCTCGTTGTAATAACCGTTGCTGGCGGGCTCGCTTGTCAATTCAACTTTTGGAGCCTCAAAGTCGTAGTTCAAGTTTGTTCTTCCGGAAACGGCGCTCAAATTTCCTACAGAGTCAACGCCGATTACGCGGAATATTTTATTGATGCCTTCCTCTATCTCAATCTTTTGTTCCCAAGAAGTGCTAGAGGCGTTTTGGCTGGCGCCGTCAACGAGAGTCCAAGTCTTTCCTGCCGTTCCATTCAACGACAAGGTGTACAAGCCTGCCACGCTTGTCGTTCCCGGCTCAAATTTGTCGGTGTCCACAAGTCCGTAGCAGCCGGTCGCCTGCTTTTCGTAGTAGTCGGTTCCGGGAACATAGTAGCCCGCGGCCGCCGTCCAAGAAATTGACGGAGTTCCAGTGTCGTCGCTTGTGTACCACAACTTGCGGGTGCCGGAACCGCCGATGTCGCTCCAAGTTCCAGTCGGCGTGATGTATGTCTTTAATGTTTCGTCGTCCTTTTCGTAGCTGGAGAAGTCTTCGGTAATCAGCGTCTCGGTCGCTTTTGGAGAGGCCAAATTCACTTCCGGCTTTTTGTTGTCCGCCCAGAACATAAAGACCTTGTCGTTGGACCATTGCTTGTTTCCGTCGCCGTCTTTGTAGGCGCCGCTTGCAATAAGGGCAATCGTATAGTTCTTTTCGCCGTCAATGCTAAAGGCAAAATCCTTTATAGGAACATCCAAGTAAAAGCTGTTGTCTGGGTTCTTTACGATTTGGCTTGTATATGTTTTTTCAACAGTCTTTGCGGGAGTGTAATTGTCGCGGTAGCCCTTGGAGGCAACGTGGTCCGCGTAAATCACGCCTGTGACTTTCACGCCGTTTTGCTGGATTTCCACAGACTCGTCTTTAATGTCAATTCTAAACTTGTAGTCGCCGCTAGACTTTACTCCAGCTCCGTTGATATAGAACATGTCGTTCGGCGCGGTCAATGTAGGCGGCGTGATTGTAACGGCTACCTTAAAGCCGTACTTGTTTCCGCTAAGCGCGGCCAAATCGCAGTCGTTTTCATCCTTTCCCGTGGCCTCAAGCAAATAAAACTTTCCAGCGTTCAAAGAAGGAAGCGTTACGTAATAAGACTGGCTTGTAACGGATGTTCCAATGTCCTTGGTCTCCTTGTTTGTCGCGTCGCGGACAAGGACGGCTCCGGTCGCCGAACTAAAGGCAAGGGCTCCCTTGTTTCCGCTGCTAGAGGAATCGTAAAGATTAACGACAAGGGTCTTGGGCAAAATGCCCCAACCGTCGCGGCCGGCTTTTAAGGTGATTGTCACCGTTCCGCCTGTGTTGACGCCAACCCAATTTGCCGTTGGATTTTCGTAGCCGTTAAAGTCGTAAGTCGGATTGTTGTCCGAGTTGACAGTGGCGCCAAAACAATTCCGCTTGCTGGGATCGCTCTCGTCGTATTGGCAATAGTAATCCGCTGCTGTTATGGTCGAGCCGGCGGGAGGATTTCCTTTAAGGATTTCCAACGCCTTCTCTTTTTGCGCGGCGTTCAATTCGCCAAGAGTGTATGTTCCGTTATAGATTCTCTGTAGCTGGGCGGTTTGCAAAGAGTCAATCGTCTCAGCGACGCCGCAAGTTTGCGCAATCAACTTTCGCAAAACGCTTGCGACATAGCAGTGGTCGCTTACGTTTCCGGCCGTATCCTCCAATGTTGGAACGATGTAAAAATAAACGTCGCTCCCAAGCGTCGTGCTTCCATACATCGCCAAATAGTTTTGGTACAAAGGGTAGTCCTCGCTGCTTGCGTTCGGAGGAGTGTCAAAATATTTTGCTATGTAAACTGTCGTTCCGCCGGCGGTTTCAAAGCCGCTAAATTCAGTCTTAGCCAAAGAGCCTGTTATTTCTGTCACACTGCTTCCGCTTGCGTTCGTTCTAAAGACGCGGATGCTCATGTGGTCAATGTCGTGGTCGTCGGCAATCTCGCCGCTTATCGTCACGGAGCGGCCGTAAACTTTTGAGCCGTCTATTTTAAGGCTTGAAGGGCTGGTCACGCAAAAGAACGGCGCGGTGTTGTCAATGTCAAAGGCCGTGCTGGAAACGCCGCTTGTGCGCTTGTTGATGTCGGTTACAGTAACGTCGGCCACATAACTTCCGTCGGGAAGCGGATACTTTCCTGTGACGGGATCCAACTCGTTTACGGTTCGCTCCCAATTAAAGGCGCCGCTAGCGAACTTTTTGCTTGTGTCGATGATTCCGCTGTAAGGATAAGAAACGCCGGTGCTTGTGTTCTTTAATAGAATGTTAACGGACTTTACGCCCTTGTCGTCGGAGCATGTTCCGGTAATCGTGACTTTGTCGGCCCAAACAGACGCCTTGGCCGGCCCCGTAACAGTAAGGCTAGGAGCGTCGTTGTCAACCGCTTCGCCAAGGCCTACGTCGCAAGTTGTCCACAAAAGCGCGGAAGCTATTACAACGAGAGAGAAAGCTGTCTTTTTCAAAAACTCTTTCATGCAACGCCTCCTATTAGAATACGTTTGTTCTCAAACCAAACGAATACTGGAATACAACTCTAGAAACCTCGATGCCGCTAGTATCCGTCGGAATGAACCACAGCTGGAATTCAGTGTAAGCGCTTATAGTCTTAAAGCACTTAAACTTGGCAAAGTGCATTCTGGGGAACTCGATTTGAGTGATTACAGCGCTCAACATCTGTCCCTTTCCAGAAGCCGTTTCGTTAAAGTATTTAAAGCTGGCTCCAATCGCAAAGTTGGCGCTAAGCCAGTCCCAGTCATGACCGAACATCCAGCCAAAGGGCAAGTTGGCCACGTTGGCGATAATCTTAAATCCAAGAACGGCGCTTCCGCCGTAGCGCATCGGACTTCCAGGACGGAAGATGTCGCGCTGGGTTTGGGTAAACTGTCCCCAGTTAAACTGAACGCGAACGTTGTCGTCAAAGAACGTAAGTCCAAGGCCAATGTCAAAGAGCGTGGCTCCCCAGAAGCTGGTGTCAATGTACAAGCCCTGGATGAACTTAGGAACGCCGTAGCTGTTCTTGTCGCCCTTTCGCAAGGCAAGCTTGACTTCTGACAAACCTACGTCGTCGTTGGCCAAACCGCTGAACACCAAATTCTGGTTGTAGCGGCCGCCGACTCCAGGCGCGATGATGCGGACAAAGGGCGCGGTCTTGTCAATTTGAACGATGCAGCGGGTAACGGCGATTTCGCCGTTGGCCATCTTTGCCCTTATCAAGAGGAAGTGGTATCCTTCGGCCAAGTCGTCGTTTTCAATTCTGAACGACCACTTTGCCTTTTTGCTTATCTGCGTAAAGGTTCGTCCATTGTTCAAGCTAAGCTCAACGCTTTCGACTTTTCTTAACGAAATGTCTTCCTTCAAGTCTTTTCCGCCCTTCTTCTTAGAGGCGATCATTTCGGCTTCGCTGATAGAGTATCCGGCGGTTCCCTTGATTGTCGGGCGGTCATAGGCAAAGTCGCCGTAGTCAAAGTTTTCGATTCTTACCCACGGGCCGTAAGCGTTGTAGTCAACCGTCTGCTTGATTGAGTCGATTGTCGCTCCGCCTTCAAGAGTGGCGCGCACAAAGTATGTGTGCAAGCCTTCCTCAAACTGGCCTTCTTCAATCGGGAACTTGTAGTAGTTGGTCACGCTGGGAACGGTTTCGGCAATGTTCTTGTTGTCAAAGAACAAGTTAAGCTTTTCGATTTTGCGTTCCGCGCGAACGGAGCCAACAATCGTAAAGGCGCCTTGCTTGCGCTCGCCGTTAAGAGGATAGTAAATGTCAACGCTGGCGGCCGCGATTCTCTTGTCCAACGTTACGTTGCGGCTTACGCTGGTCTGGTTTCCAGCCGCGTCGATTCCAGTAAGCTTAACGTTGTACAAGCCGTTCTCAAGCGGTGTCATGTCGATTGTTTCTGTGATTACGCGGTCAACGCTCATCTTTCTGTTTCTAAACGACGAAGGAACTCCGCGGCCGTCCAAACTTGTAATGGTAAGCGTCAAATCTTCCAAGCTAATGTTGTCCAATGTAAATCCGGAGAAGAACAAGGGGCCGCTAGTCTGCGAGTCGTCAAGCGGCAATTCCAAGTTGATTTCGGGCTTGGTGTTGTCGGTGTTGATCTGAGAAGAATACAATGAAGTGATGTCGTAGTTGTCAGTCGTTCTGATAAAGACTACGTGCGTTCCGTCGGGCAATACGCGGGTGTCGAATGTGTAAGTCCAGTTTGTCGTTCCTTCGGCCAAGTTGTAGCTGTTGCCGTTGTCAAGCGAAACTTCAACGCTCTTGATGCCGTTCTTGTCGCTTGCGGTTCCCTTGAGGCTTACGATTTCTTTTTGAGTCGTGTTAATGTCGGGCGAAGTCATTTCGCAAACAGGCTCGGCAAGCGACACGCGGAACTTTTGTTCAACAGTGCGGCCGCGGACTCCGTTAATGTCCATCGCGTACATAAAGATTGTATGCTCGTTGTCCGTCATCTCAGAAATCGGAACGTCAACCTTAAAGCTGTAGCTTGGCTCAACCGAAGCGGGCTTAAAGGGGCCTTTGTCAATTCTGTAGGCGACTGTACACGGGCCGTCGTCGTCAAGGACAACGCCTGAAATCGTAAAGTCTTTTGTAATTACCTGGTTTTCAAAAGGAAGCTGGATTTGCACAACCGGCAAGTCGCTTTCGCGGTCAACCTTAAAGGCAAATTCTTCTATCTTTGTTTCGTTTCCGGCCGCGTCAGTTACGATGAACGACATTGTTTGGTCCAAAGCCAAGTCGTCGTCGCCGACAATTGTATGCGGCATTACGGTAAGCGGAATCTTGCTTCTTCTAACGCCAGCGCGGCCGTCCCTTGATGTCGGAGAGCCGTACTCCGCCTTTTCCAAAGCGCCGTTGTCGCTGGCCAAAATCGCGATCGTGTTGATGCCGTTCAAAACAGCTTCCGCCTCAGGAACGACAATGCTTGCCTCCGGCGGAGTCACGTCTTTGCAAATCGCGCTTCTATAATAGCTGATCAAGCCCGAAGTGTTCTTTGCGCGAATGTCGAGCGGAATCAATCCCTCTTCGCGTTCGACGATGTTGATGTCAACATAAATGTTGGCTGTCTGCGTTCCAGTTCTAAACGGAATCACGCTCCAGTTTTCGCCGTTGTCGATTGAGTATTCAAGCTGCGTTACGCCGGACGGATCCGAAACCGTTCCCTGAACGCGAACGGAATTGCGAACCCATGCAAAGCCCTCCGGCATCTTAATGTCAAACTTTGGTCCGTCTTCGCTGACTACCAAGTTGATCGGCTGGCTTGTGTAGCTCTTTCCGTTGGCGTCAACGGCTCTAATCTGCACGCCTCTAAAGTTTCCGCCGTTGTCGCAAGTCAACGTCACGGCGTTTCCATCAACGCTGGCGCTCATTCCGGCCAAGCCGCCGACAACGCTGGCTGTAATCGGGACAGGAGCGTTTACGTAAGCGGTCAATGTTTTGTGCGGCAAAACATACGCGTTGAATTCTTCGTTAAAGTATGTGTCTCCATTGGGAATCCAATAGATCTTTGAAGTGTCTTCAATGTCTTCGGCGTCGTGGTCGCGGGCAACCAAAATCTGTCCGCCAAATTTTTCAGAGTAATCCTTTCCAATCGCAACAGTAATTTCAATGTTTGTCGCGCGCGCGGGAAGTCCAAGCAAATTGATTACAGCCTGCTGTCCCGGCTCTCCCTTTACGGGACGGGTTACAATCGCCTTTCCTTCAAAGCTGGCCTTTTCGCCAGGCCTTGTGTCGCCCCAAACCTTGTATGAAACGATCGGGACTTCCATTGTGGAAATGTCAAGAACAACGCTCAAAGGCGTAGGCTTGGCCTCTTGATTCACAACCACGCGCATTCCGGGAGTGTATTCAATTCCGCCAACGCTGGCAATCTTTGCGGTCACGCGCTCGTCTTCAATCTTTTCGGCGATAGTAAAGTTTTTATCCGGCCTAATGTCCGTCAAGTTTGCCACATAAACGCAAGTCGTATATTCCGCCTCGCGTCCAAGTGGATCGTCAATATGGTACTTCAATTCCACAACGCCCCAAGGAAGAGCGCTAATAGGAACTGAAAAAAGTTTCTTTGTGTCTTTTTCGCTTGCGGTAATGTACTTGGGCTCGCCTTTTGATCCCGCCTTGGAAATCGTAAACCAAGCGTGCGCAAAGCCGCTCGCGCTTACCGCTTCAATTTCAATGTTGCCGCCCTGTTCCGGACTGATCTTGTTTCCGTAAGAAAGAGAGCCGGCTCCAGCGCCGCCAGAAATTTTAAGTCCGTTAAAGTAAGGCTTTTCGCCGGTTGTCCTAAAGTCAACAGTTGTGGCCGGACCTTCAACATCATAAATGTCGATAGCGCTCACGCTAACTTTGTGAGCGCCGCCGCCTAAGCTCTTTGTTTCTATCAAACTCTTATAGAAAACGCTTTGCGTTTCCACAACGCCGATTTCGCTTCCGTCCAAAACTATTCGGACAGCCTTTACATTGTCGTCGTCAGTCGCAATGCCGCGAACGAACATTTCTTCGGGCTTGCCAAGCTCGGCGCCGGCTTGCGGCCAATCGATTCTTACAATCGGCTTGTCGGCGTTTGGATCGATCGTAACGTTTCGAGTCACGCTGCTTACGTTTCCGGCGGTGTCAACGGCGGTAATCGTAAGCTTTCCGTTCTTGTTCTTTTTAACGTCGGTAAACTCTTTTACCCAATAGGGATTTCCGGCGATGATTTCAAACTCGCCCTTTTCGCCGTTGTATTCCCAAGTGAGCGACTTAAGTCCTACAATGTCGTTGGCCGAACCGGCGGCGGCAAAAGCTCCCTTTACAGGAATCTTTTCTTGCGGGAAGGCGATGTTGATTTTTGGCTTTGTGTTGTCAACAAAAAGCAAGAAGGGATAAAAGCCGATCGAGCCTTGGCTGTCATGGGCAAAGAACCACATAACCGCAGGACCGTCGGGCATTTTTCTTGTGTCCAAGTTAAAGTCAAAAGTTGCGTTGGGCGATTTCTTTTCATGCTTGAGTTTGATTGTCTCAAAGCTGGCGCCTTCGTCAACCGAAAAGTCCATCGCGGTGACGCCGTTGCCGTCTTCTACCGTTCCTTCAAAGTGAATCGTTCCGCTGACCAAAGTTCCCATAGTAAAGTTTGTCACTTCCGTCAAAGGCACTTTGCGGTCAAGGCACCAAACGTTCTTTACGGTGTTTCCCTTAACGCCGTTGATGTCCACGCCATAAGCTTCAATGGTGTGGTTTCCTTCTTCCATGTTGCTTGTGTCGATAAAGTAAGACCAGAATTCCTTTCCCTTGGCGCGGACGGGAGCGGCTCCGTCAAGAATCAATTCTACGTAATCAACGGCGTCGTCGTCGATACAAGTTCCTACAATGTTCAAATTGCCGGGAACGCGGAGATTGGGCTCTGGGTTTGTAATTCCGATAATGGGCAAGTCGGATTTAGGGTCTATGTAAATATTGAAGGGACCGCCAAAGGTCGTGTTGCCGCCTTTGTCCTTTGCGGTTACGATAACGTTATATTTGCCCTTTTTATTGTTGATGTCAAAATTTTCCTGCCAGCTGTTCATGTTTTCAACAGCCCGCTCGGTTACGTCGCGAGCGAATAGATTGCCCGCGGAGGCAAAGAGAAAGAGAATAAGTCCTGTCTTTAGCAACAATTTTTTCATAAGCCCATAAAACGGCGTATTGTCCAGCGTCTCCTCACCCCTGCCGCTAGGCAATATTTCGCCCATTCTCCATATATAATTATTAGACATTTTTGAGATTTTGTCAAACAAATTCGGTAAAAATTTGTAAAAAATGCCTTTTTCAACCTCTTATATCGGAAAATATTCACTTTTTCTTTAGAAAGATGGGGATTTATTGAAGAATTGTAAGATATAGAGAAGTTTTTAGGACTCGTAGACTTCGCAGCCGCGCTTGCCCCGCTCTTTTACCATATACAAGGCCTTGTCCGCCTTGTCGTAAAGTTCCTTGCTAAAGCCATTATCCGAAAAGGCCACGCCGACGCTGACGGAGACAAAATGCTCCGCAAGCTGCGAAAGCCTTTTGTTAATTCTTTCGATCTTTTTCTTAATGGCGTTGGCCGCGGACGCGTCGCAATTGGGCAAAATTGCCGCAAACTCGTCTCCGCCAACGCGGGCAACATAATCGGTGTCTCGGAATGTTTCGGACAAAGCCGCCGCCAAACTTTTTAGGGCGTTGTCGCCGCCCAAATGGCCGTAAGTGTCGTTGACGTTCTTAAAGTTGTCCATGTCAATCAAAAGAAGGGCGATTTTTTGCTCTTTTTGGGCGCTTGTCTCGCAAATCTGGTCAAAGGCGCGGCGGTTCAAGATTCCTGTAAGGCCGTCGTATTCCGCCTTTTTAAGCAAAGACTTCTCGTTTTGGGCCTTGATTTCGTAGATTTCATTGTAGCTTTCGGCCAAGCTCTTAAATTCAAGCGAGCCGATAACGTCAAGCTTTTCGTCGTTTTCTATGGAAGTTCTAAATTTGCCAAGCGGAAGGATGACCAAGAAGCCGAATCCAATAAAAATAAAGACATTCACGATTAGCAAAACAAAAAACAAAACTCTAAGGCGCCTGATGTTGGAGCCAAGCTGGTCGGCGTTCATATTCAAATCCTTTTTGATTTGCTGCTCGATCGCCGCGACCGTCAATTGGCAATTTGAGTTCAAGCGCAATTTGTAAATCATATAGCCGTCGCCGAACAAATTGTTGATGGCTGTCTCTTTCATTTCTTGGGGCGAACTGCTTTTGTCTAGGTCTCCTATAGCAATCTTGGATATCGCCGTGGGCAAGTCTTTTTCTTGCATAGCTTCGCAGACCAAGCGCATGGCGTATAATTCCATTTCTATAAGGCCGTTCCCCTGCTCCAAGGCAATTCTAAGCCTTTGCAAGGCTAAGTCGCTTTTCGAGCAGACTTTTTCCAATTCTCTAAAAGCCTTTTGCTGGCTTCTTGTTTCCAAATATTCTTTTAAATAAGAGTCCAAATGCTCGCGGCTGCCTGTCACGACAAAAAGACGAGCCTGTTCAGTCAAATAATTCGCGCTTTCCTTGATTTTTTCCGAACTTTGCTGGCAAATAATAAATTTGCTCATCGAATCGTTAACATCGTTAAAACGATTCTTTACGTTGTTGGAAATTAATAGAATAAAACAAAATACAATTCCGGTAAGAACAGTAAAAAAGAGATTTACAAAACTTATCTTTATTCCGCGAAAGCTTTCGTCTTTTGTCATTTTTTAGAATACGCTAAAATCTTTTCGTACAAAGCGGGGTCAACGCTAGAAGATTCTTTTACGACATCCGAGCAAACCTCTTGCCAGGGCTTGACGTCTTTTACTTCTGTTATTGTCGCTCCGTTGGCGATAAGCTGGGCCTTAACCCTGTCTTCCTCGCTGGCCGAAAGGTTTTTGCAAAACTCGCTTGCGTATTTTCCTGCTTCAAGCAAAATCTGCTGCTGGCGCTCGCTAAGAGAGTTCCAGGCTTCCATCGTTATGACGGTTTCCATAACGCCCAGCGTGTGTCCGTCCAAAATCATGTAGGGCGCCACTTGGTAAAAATGGTTGGCCAAGTAGTTGGCGATGGGCTGCTCGGCCACGCTGATAACGCCGGTTTGCAGCTTGGCATAAAGGTCTGTGTAGTTGACGGGAACGCTCTTTGTCTTTAGGCCGGCAAGCAAACCCTGCATAGCCACGTCATTTGTTCCGCGGGCGCTCAGGCCTTCAAAGTCCTTTACGCCGCTTATTTTCACAGTCGAAAAGAAATTCCTAAATCCTTCCTCGCCGTAAAAGAGGCCCTTCAAGCCCATTATTTCAATCGGCTCGTCCAAGATTTCCTGGGCGGCCTTTGACTTGGTGAATTCCCAAAAAGCCTCTTTGCTCGCGAACGTGTAGGGGATTCCCAACAAAGAAGACTGCGAGCAGCCGTAGCTGGCCATGTTTACGGCGGACATTCTGTGGATGTGAATCGTGCTGTTGGGCTTCAACATCAAATTGACGACAGAGTCAACGTCTCCCAAAATGCCGGAACACTGCAAGTCAATCTTTATCGATCCGCCGCTAAGCTCCTCAACCTTTTCTTTAAAGGCTTGGTCCATTTGGCCGGCGATTGTTTCGGCCGGATTGACTTCAGCCATAACAAGCGTCACTTCCTTTTCAGAAGCCTTTCCGTTTTTGCAAGCGGAAAACATTGAGAAAAAAACTGTCAAAACACAAACACTAATAAGGGCGCGGCGCATAAAAGCTCCTACCTATAAATCACGTATTCTAATACAATATAATATTATATTATATAACAAAATTTATTGCTAGCGCAATAAATTCATGTTATAATTTTTTTATGTCAAATTATATGCAAGAATTGCAATCAATTATAGACAATTCCAGCAAAATTGTCTTTTTTGGCGGAGCGGGAGTTTCAACCGAAAGCGGAATCCCCGACTTTAGAAGCCAAGACGGCCTTTACAGCCAAAAATGGAAGTATCCGCCCGAAACCATCATCAGCCGCTCTTTTTTTGACGCGGATCCCAAGGAATTCTACCGTTTTTACCGCGAAAAACTGATAATTAAGGGCGTAAAGCCAAACGCGGCCCACTACAAGCTTGCCGAGCTGGAAGCGGCCGGAAAACTCTTGGCCGTAGTCACCCAAAACATCGACGGCTTGCACCAGGCCGCCGGCAGCAAAAAAATCTACGAATTGCACGGCTCCACCCTAAGAAACTTTTGCATGAACTGCCGCGAGAGCTACGACATTGACTTTATCGCGGATTCGGCCAATTCGCCCGACAGCCTTCCCCGCTGTACAAAATGCGGCGGCCTTGTAAAACCCGACGTAGTTCTTTACGAAGAAGGCCTTGACGACAACGTAATAAACGGCGCGGTTCAAGCGATTGCCGCCGCCGACACGCTCATAATCGGCGGAACTTCGCTAGTGGTATACCCGGCGGCAGGCCTTATCAACTACTTTAGGGGTGACAAACTAGTCTTGATAAACAAATCCGAGACCGCCGCCGACAGCAAGGCCGACTTGGTAATTCATGATTCAATAGGAAAAGTGTTCAGCCAAATAAAAGTATGACGGTACGAGCGGCTTAGTAAGCCATTTGGTGGATGCGGCGGAAAGAACGAACGCTGCCGCGCCTTATGTATTCAGCGGGAACGCGGACAATTTCCGGCCGCGGCATTCCGGCGATTTCTTGCAAAAGAACCTCGCTAGCCAACTGGGCGATTTTGTCCCTGTCTTGCCTAAAAGTGCACAAGGTGGGAGCGGCTTTTAAAACAGTCGTGTCGTCGTCAAAGCCTATTATGCTAATGTCGTCTGGAATAGATTTTCCGATTTCAAGCAAGTATTTCATCGCGCCAAAAGCCAAGGCGTCGCACACCACAAAAACAGCCGTAATGTCGGGGCACCGTTCCCAAAGCCTCTTCATTCCCTCGTAGCCGGCCTGGTCCCACCAAGCCTCGCAAACTTCCAAATATTTTTCGTCGTATTCCTTTCCGTAAGATTCAAGTTCCGCCTTAAAGCCCTTGTAGCGCTCCAAAGCGGCCGGAGAGTTTTCCCTAAAAGGCGCGCCCAAAAAACCGATTTTTTCGTGGCCGGCCTCGTA
This sequence comes from Treponema sp., assembly GCA_016290995.1. GTDB lineage: Bacteria > Spirochaetota > Spirochaetia > Treponematales > Treponemataceae > Treponema_D. The sequence continues at coordinate 30,003 of JAEEVR010000017.1, forward strand.
AAGAATGTGGGCGGCTGTTTGACCAGCGTTTTCGTTGTCGGTGACAACAGTGCAAACGCCGGGAATAAATTCGTTTGTGCTTACGCAGGGGATGCCGCAGGTTCCAAGAGTTTTCATTTCCTCGTCGTCGTCGATCGGGTTTACAATTAAGATGCCCTCTACGTCGCGGTAGCGGCAATGGTCTATGTAAGACATTCCATCGTTAAAATGCTTTGACAAGAACAAAAGGTCGTAGCCGGCAAGCTCTATCTCTTTGCGGAACTTGTTCAACAAGCCGCCAAAAAGCGGGTGCTCAAAACCTCGCTTCATCGCGATGTCTTCCATAATTACGCCGATAAGCCTGGAATGTTTGGTGGACAAAGCCTTTGCGGCCATGTTTGCGGTGTAGCCGGCCTTTTTTGCGGCGTCAACAATGGTTTGGCGCGTTTCTTCGCTTAGCTTTCCATTGCCGTTAAGGGCTTTGGAAATTGTCGGAGCGGAAAAGCCTGTTTGTTTCGCCAAATCATATATTGTGATCATTGTTCCTTGCTGTAGGTAAAGTATTCAAAGTCCGCGTAGTTGGAGTATTCCGCCATGTCAATGCAGAACATTCCGACAAAGGCTCCTGTAAAGCCCATTCCGCCGTACTCGTCGGTCAACTTGTTAACGTCAAGCAAGGGCCTGATTTGGCGCCAAGCCTTTCCGTCAAGCGAATAAGAGAATACGGCCGTGTCGTAGTTGGCGCTTACCTTTAGCCAAACCGGACCGTCTTTTGGAATCGGAGTCTTTTGTCCTTCCCTGTAATCGCCCAACATAAAGGACTGGAACTGAATAACCCTGCCCAATTGCTCGTCGTAAGTAACGCACAAATTGTATTGGGTAGTCTCGCTGTAGCGGTAGGTCAAGCCCGCCAAGTGCTGAAAGTAAGTCGGATTGAACTCCATTTTTGTCTCGGCCTCAAACACAAAGTCCGTCTGCCTGCGGCAAAGGATTCCCTGCTCAAAGGTCGAAACCGGCGACTGTCCGCCAACGATTCTTAAAAAGCCCTTGCGCGCGTCAATGCTAAAGCGCTTGCTCTTTTTTCCAAAAATCGGAAGGCGCAAGGTCTTAAAGTCGGCCAAAAAGTCCAAGTCGTTAAAGGTGTATTTTGTGACGCGGCAATATTCGTCGGCGCGCTTGCCGACCAAATTGCGGTCTTTTTCGCCGGGAAGCTGCTCGGCTTTTCCGGGAATTTCAACATAATCCGGCGGAGTGTTTCGCAAGCTTCCGTCAGGCTGCATTACCCACGGCCAATCGTCTTGCCATTTGATTTCGGCAAAGGAAGTTTCGCGGCCAAGCGGGCAGTTTTTGGTTCCCGGCAAGGGGCGGCCGCACAAGTAAACAAGGTATGTCTTTCCGTCGGGGCCTTCCGCCCATTGTCCGTGGCCGGCTTTTTGGATTTTTAGCTCAGGGTGGCCGTAAGCGCTAATCAAGGGATTTGTCGGATGCAATTCGTATGGTCCAAAGACGCTGCGAGACCGGCCAACGGTAATCGCGTGCTCGTAGCTGGTTCCGCCCTCCGCGCTGATTATGTAATACCAGCCGTTCCTTTTATAAAGATGTGTTCCCTCAACGCAGCCAATGTCGCTTCCGGTAAAAATCTTTTTAGGCTTTCCGATAAGGCGCTTTTTTGTGGCGCTGTATTCCTGCAAAACGATTCCGGTAAACTGGGGCGCGCCGGAAATGTTTTTTGTCGTAGCCTTGCGGTAGTCCCATTCCATGTTAAGGTACCAGTGGCGGCCGTCGTCATCGTGGAACATTGACGGGTCAAAGCCGGACGCGTTCAAGAAAACGGGATCGGACCAAGGGCCTTCGATGTTTTCGGCGGTTGTCAAAAAGTTGGGAGTGTCTTTCCAAGGGCCCGCGTTCCAGCTGCGGACGTTGGTGTAGATAAGCCAAAATTTTCCTTCAGAATATGACAGGCAGGGCGCCCAGATTCCGCAGGACTCAATGTTTCCTGCCATATTCAAAAGGCGCTCCTCGCTTAAGGGAGAAGGAACGCTTGTCCAATGTACCAAATCCTTTGACCTATGCAACTCAACGCCGGGATACCATTCAAAAGTGGAATTGGCGATAAAATACTCGCCGTTTACATAACAGATAGAAGGATCGGCGTGAAAACCGGTCAAAATAGGATTATATACTTTGGACACTTTTTTTTCCTTGGCAAAAAAAATTGGGCCGGCCAAAAAGCCGGCCCGTTTTATAAAGATTACTCTTTAACGCCGCCCATTGAAACGCCCGAGATGATGAAGCGTGACATGAAGCAGTAGAAGATGATAATCGGAATCAAAGAAACGGCGATACCCATGTAGATGGCGCCAAACTCTGTTCGATAAATATCACCGCGCAACAATTGAACGAAAATCGGCAAAGTCTTTTTGCTGTCTGTCTGGAGCAAAATCATAGGAGTTACAAAGTTGTTCCAAGAACCTACAAAGCCAAAGATCGCTTGTGTCGCCAAGGCGGGAGACATAATCGGGAGTACAACCATATTGAAGATTCTGAATTCTCCCGCGCCGTCGATGCGGCCCGCGTCTACCAATTCCAAAGAAAGAACCGAAGCCATGTATTGTCGCATGAACAAAACTGTGGCCGAACTGGCGATCGCCGGAATGATCAACGGGATAAAGCTGTCTACCAAGTGGATGCTTGACATGAACTGATAGAAACCGACGAACGAAATCGAAGCCGGAATCATCATAACGAACATAATGAAGGCCCAGATAAAGGCGCGTCCCTTGAAGCGGTATACATGCAAGGCATAGGCTGTCAAAGAAGAGAAGTATACGTTCAAGCCTGTAGAGCAAATCGCGATGATGGCTGAGTTAAGGAAGCCCTGCCAAATCTGGAATTTACCAGCTTTGAAGAAGATGATCCAATCGCCAATCTTGGCAAATTTGCCGGCATACTCTTTGGCATGCTTTGTAAGCTCGTCAATCAAGCGTCCGCCGGCCGCAACCTTAAGTCCAGAACCTGTTGTAATCAAAATGTTCCAGTTGTTCACAAGGCTTTTGCCAGGGAGCAATGTAACGCCAGCGTTTATTTGCTCAGTCGTGCGAGTGGCGTTTACAAGCATCAACCAAACTGGAATAACCGCAATCAAAATAAACAGAACCATGAAAAAGTAAACTACGCTCTGTTTAGCAGTTTTTGCCGCTTTATAATCCATTTTCTTTCCTCCTATTTCTTGCCTTTGGGTTCGTTTCGATCCTGCATGAAGAAGAATACCAACGCAGAGAAGAACATTGTGATTACAAATACACCCATGGCAATTGCTGAAGCGTAGCCGTATTTATTAACGCCTTGGAAGGCGGTGTTGTACATGTAAAGAACCATAGTGCGGATTCTGTAGTCAGGTCCGCCGCGCATATCAGTCAGCAAGAAGGGAATTTCAAAGAGCTGCATACCACCGATGATAGACGTTACAAGCAAGAAGAGCATCATCGGGCGCAAAAGCGGAAGCGTGATGTACCAAGTCTGCTGTCCCTGTGTCGCTCCGTCTACTACAGCTGATTCATACAATGAAGGAGAAATAGAAGTAATGCCGGCCATCAACATAATCAATGTCTGTCCACACCACATCCACCACTGGATGAAAGAAACGATTCCGCGAGACCAAGCTACGCTGCGGAAGAAGTTGATTCCTTCCTTGATAACTTCGCCGTCACGAATTGTTGTGGCCTGGATGCCAATCTTTGTAAAGAACTGGTTTACAGGTCCAATCGGATATGCAAAAAGGCTTCGGAACAAAATCGCTACAGAAGCCGCTGTAAGCAAGTTTGGAAGATAGAAAATCGCTCGGAACGCGTTCTTTCCTTTAAGTCCGTTCATTCCCGGATCAGTAAAGATAACCGCAAAGATAAGGGCGATTCCCAACTGCGGAGCGAAGTTAAAGCCCCACATGATAAAAGTATTGATAACGGATCCCCAAAAGTTGCCGTCCTTTATAAGGGCCGCGTAATTGGCTCCGCCAACCCAGTCGGCGTCTTTCAATGTATCAAATTTATTAAGATCCGTAAAAGAAAGCAAGATTGTGTAGACCGTAGGCCACAAATTGAATATAGCGTAAACGCAAAGGAAGGGCAGAACAAAGAACACGCCGTATTTTGCAAGACGCGCTTCGGATCCTTTCGCTTTTTTAGTTTTTAATAAAGGCATGTTTTTCTCCTAAAAACCCATTTTGTGAATCCATCGCTTGGGGAATAAAATTCTGTTTTTTTGTTTTCAAATAATAGGTTAAAAAAAGGGCGCAGTCCGACAAATCGCGCTGATTAATCTTCCTGCGCCCCCCGGCGAATGCAATCCACTCTAAGAGTGAACTGCATTCAATTTGTTAAGCTGGATTAGAATCCAAGCTCGTCTTTAACATGCTGCTTGAAATCAGCAATGGCGTCTTCCATAGACTTTTCGCCGTTTACATAAGATCCTACAGCTTCGCCCCAGAATCCTTCAACAGCCTGGTCAGTTCCCTGGTTGAGCTTTCCGTCTACGTTGTTGGCCATAGCGGCGAACTCAGCGTAGTGGTTCTGTCCATTGAGGAACGGCTCGTTGTATGTGTCTTTAATGGCGTTGATAACGTTGTTGTTAGAAACAACGTCGCCTGTGTCTTTGGCCCACTTTGTCAAGAAGCCGTCGTCTGTGGCAACGTACTTGATGAAGTCTTTGGCCAACTTGGGAACCTTTGTTCCTTTATAGGCGCCAACCCAAGTGCCACCCCAGCGGTACGGAGCGGGTCCAGCGATCATACCCCAGTCACCGGCTGTGTTGCCAGCGTTGGGCTTAAGAACGTAGTGGAGACCCCATGTCGGGAGGAATGTTCCGAATACTTCAACCGGCTTTCCGGCTTCGTCTTTGAGCTCGCCCTTGAATCCAGCGAACCAGCCTTCTGACCACTGTCCCTGGCGTCCTTCAAGTCCTTCGTCCTTGAGAGTCTTGGCCATCTTCATGTAGTCTTCCATGGCGGGGTCAACAACCAATTTTCCACCCTGGATCCACGGTCCCTTGCGGGCGCCCTGGAACGGCTTGAACAAGTCGCCAGTTGTAGAAAGGATAACGCACTTTCCGCCAGAGGCCTTCTTGAGGTCGCGGGCTGTGGCAAGGAATGTGTTCCAGTCGGCGAAAGCCTTCTGAACTGTGGCGGGATCGTCAGATCCGAGGTACTTCTTGGCCAATGAGCGGCGATAGAAGTAGGCGCCAGGACAAGCCTGCCAAGAAAGACCGTAAACTTTTCCGTCCTTCATACCAACTTCGGCAGGATACGGAATCATCTTGTTCTTGACTTCGTTGTAAACGTCTGTCAAGTCAAGCATAAGCTTGTCGCCCTGCTCAACATACTTGCGTACGAAAGCGTCTTCCAAAGCGAAAACGTCCGGAGCTCCGTTGCCTGAGGCCAAAACGGGGTCCAATTTGTTGGGGAACTGGTCTGTCGGTGTCAAAGAGTACTCAACTTCAACATCGGGGCGATCAACTTTGTAGTACTTGTCGATCATTGTCTGAAGTTCGTCTGTGAAAGACCAAACAACCAATTTCTTGGCTTCTTCCTTTCCGCCGGCTTTTCCGCAGCTTGTTACAGAAAGAAGCATTGCAGCGGCAGCAACCGATGCAAGAATAACGTGACTTTTCTTCATATTTCCTCCAGGATATATGATTTAATAAAATGACTGGGAATCGACTGTCAAGGCAATCGGTTTCCCTTTTTGTAACTAACATTATCACTCTGTTTTTTCAGTTTGTCAACAAAATTCGTAAAAAAAAAGCAAAAAAAACGCTCAAATAGCCTTTTTTAGGCCATTTTGAGCGTTCATACACCGTTTGCCGCGCATTTTTGAGTTGAGTTGGGCTTGTTTTTGCTATTTTATTCCTTTACCGCTCCTCCGCCCATGCTCATCATCATCGCTTTTTGTCCAAAGATAAAGAAGATTACAAAAGGAATCGCGATAATCAAGGATCCGGCGGCGAATGTCGTAAAGTCATTCTTTTTGTCGGTGACAAAGCTGAACAAGCCCAAGGCCAAGGTTTGCTTGTTGACCGAGCGCAAAACCATTTTTGGGAAAACAAAGTCCATCCAAGGGCCGGTAAAGGTCGTGATTCCCAAGAACGTGATGATCGGCTTTGCGACCGGCATTACAATCGTCGCCCAGATTCTAAAGTGGCTGGCGCCGTCGATGCGGGCGGCTTCGTCCAAGCTTCTGGGGATTGTGTCGATGTAGCTTTTTACCATCCACACATTGTAGGGAATGTTTCCGGCTACGTAAACCAAAACCAGCCCCCACAAGGTGTCAAGGCCGCCGATTCTAAGCAAGATTACATAGATGGCTATCATTCCTACAAACGACGGGAAGACTTGCAAAATCAAAAGGCTCATCAAAAATGGCTGTTTAATAGTAAATCTAAAGCGGGAGAAAATGTAGGCCGAAAGCGAAGTTATCGCGATCGTTATGACAGACGTTGACACGGCGATCTTAAGGGTGTTCATAAACCAAAGGCCGTAATCGCTCTTAAAGAACAAGTACTTAAAATGCTCGAATGTGACGCCTTTGGAGAATGGCTTGGGGTCCATGTCCGCGATGGAATTGCCGGGCGTTACAGAGCCCGAAATTACGTACACCATCGGATAGAGAACGGAAAGCGAAATTATAATGAAGAAAACCACCATAAAGACTTTTAAAATGTATTGCGTAGTCTTATAGTTCCTGGCGGAAGTCCTTATCGGATCTCTAATCATAGTTCACCCTCCTTGTATGACCTTGTGTTTCTGAACAGGAATATGGCAAAGGGAGCCATAACGACAAAGATCAAAACCGCGATTACCGACGCGTAGTGGTATTTGAGCAAAGTAATCGTAAGCTTGTAAATCCAAGTGACCAAAATGTCCGTCGCTCCGGCGAGAGTCGTAGAGGAATCTTTTGCCGTCGGCGTTCCGCCCGTAAGGAAGAAGATGATTCCAAAGTTGTTAAGGTTGTGGGTAAAGGACATAATGATTTGCGGCATCGTTTGGAACAAAACCAAAGGCAAGGTGATCTTTCTAAGAACCTGGCCGCCGGACGCTCCGTCGATGTAAGCGGCTTCGTAAAGGTCGCCGTTGATGGCGGTCATCGAGCCCATGGAAAGCATCATAAAGTAGCCAAAGCCGGCCCACAAATTTATTACGATGCACATTACTTGCGCCAAAACCGGCGAGCCAAGCCAAGGTATAGGCTGCGTTATCAAGCCCAGCGACATCAGGGTTTTGTTTACCGTTCCAAAGGTGCCGTTGAGCAAGTTGCGCCATGTAATCATTGTGATTACGGCTGGAACCGCGTAAGGCAAGATAAAGATGACTCTAAATATAGAGCCAAACTTTATTTTGGCTTCGTTGAGCATTACGGCGATAAGCAAACCGCCAAAGTAGCAAGTAAAGGTAGCGGCAAAAGCCCAGATTACAGTCCAAAGGGCCACGCGTCCAAATCCCACTGACCAGTTTGTTCCGCCGGAAAGCAAAGACTTAAAGTTGGATACGCCGACCCAGTCAACGGTGTTGTTGGGAGTGATGTGGTTGGGCGCCGAATAGTTTGTAAAGGCTACGGCAACCGAGAACACCAAGGGAACGACTACAAATATAATGAGCATGATTACGGCAGGCGTCAAACCCAAAACGGTAAAGGAGCTGCCTAAAAGCTCGTGAAAAACATTTTTCTGATTTGAGAAGCGCTTGAGGGCGCAGTATTTGTTATAAGATTTTTCGGCGCTTTTGACCGAAATGATGTACGCGATGACAAAAATCGCTATGACTGACAAAGCCAAAATTCCGTCAATCAACATAAAAATTGAGTTGTCGCGCTTAAGCAAGGGAAGTTCCGGATGCGGATCTCCAAGCGTAACCAACTGTACTATTTTGCGGACAAACATTGGAATCAAGCAAATAAACAAAACTTCAAGCGCCGCGAACAAGGATCCTTTTATGTATTCCCTTAAATAAAGCAAATGGCTAAGGCCCATAAAACATCGGGAAGTTATTTTTATCTTTTTAAGGGCGCTTCCATCTGCAGGCAATTCTTTTGCCATGATTCCTCCAAAAAGTAATGTAAAAAAAGCCGAAGCCCGCGTGGGGCTCCGGCAAAAATTAAATTAAAGACCAAGGATGGCGGCGTTGGCGGCGTCAAGCTCTTTCTTAACGTCGGCTCCGTCCCAAATGTTCTTGGAAGCGTTGCCCATGGCGTCCCAGTAAGCGCCCATCTGCGGGATGGAAGGCATCGGGAAGGCATAGTCAAGCTGCGCGATAAAGCCGGGCATGTAGGGGCTGTCAACCTTTACGTTGATAGAGGGCATAGCGCCTGTGATGTCAAAGCGAAGCTTCTGCATTTCGGGAGAAAGCAAGAACTCGGCAAAGGCGGCGGCGGCTTCCTGGTGCTCTGAGTAGGCGGAAACGAACATGGCGCGAGTTCCAGAGAACGAAGCGCAAGGCTTTGTGTCGCCAGGGAGAGACGGAAGAGCGGCTACACCAAAGTTTACGCCGGCGTCAACGAAGGGCTTAACGTTCCAAAGGCCTGTGATGTGCATGGCGGCGTTTCCAGAAGCGAAAGCCGAGTCGGCGACTGATGTTGAAAGGTCGGCGGCAGGAACGTTCAAAGCCGGGCGCAATGTCTTTTGGAAGAACTGCATTCCCTTTACAGAATCGTCTGAGTTGATCTTTGTGTCTGTCGTGTCAGTTCCAGAAGCGCCGAACAAGCGGTTTCCGTTGGCTGTTGTGAAAACGATTGTGTAGTAGGCGTTTCCTACGTCCATTACAAAGCCGTACTTTCCAGGATTGGCGGCGTTGAATTTCTTTGCAAAAGCGGCAAGGTCTTCCCATGTCTTGGGAAGCTCGCTTTCGCTGATGAGGTCTTTGTTATAGAACAAAGCGTATGTTTCGGCAGAAACAGGATAGCCGTACATTGTTCCGTTGTAAGTCAAAGCCTGAGAGCAGGCGCCAAGAACTTTTCCTTTTACGCCGGCGGCGTTTACTGTGGGAGCGACATGGCCAGAGTTGACCAATTCGCCAAGCTTGTCGTGGGGAGCTGCGAACAAATCAGGTCCCACTCCGGCAGGTCCGTCAAGAGCGATTTGTCCGGCGGCGTCGCCAAGCTCTACGTGAACGTACTCGATTGTTACATTAGGATTGGCTTTTGTGTAAGCTTCTCCAGCCTTCTGAATGAACTCATCCGGTCCTTTGTCTGATTCCCAAACTTTGAGCGTTATAGGTCCTTCAGACTTGGAAGCCTTTTTTGAGCATCCAGAAAGAACCAAAGCCGGAATCAAAGCGAACAATACCGGTACCAAAAACTTTTTCATAAATATCCTCCTTATGAAAAAACATAATTATTTTGCATTTTTTTATTGATTATAAGGGCGTTTTTTCTAAAAAGATATAACAATATTCACTAATTTTGAGCGCCAAAAGCGAATTTTGGAAAAATTTTCGCAACTTTTCCGCTCATTTTGCGCAATGGCGCCTTCCTTGACAAAGGGCAAAAAGCGCTTTATACTTTAAAAATTGTTATGGAAGAGCTTAAGAAACAAATCAAGGAGTTGATCATTAGTTCTTTGGAACTGGAAGACACGACTCCCGAAGACATCAAGGACGACGCGCCCTTGTTTGGAGCCGGACTTGGCCTGGACTCTATTGACGCGCTTGAATTGGGCGTAGCCCTAAAAAAGAAATTTAACGTAAAGCTTTCCGCCGAAAGCGACGACAGCAAAAAGCATTTTGCAAGCGTAAATGCCTTGGCGGAATTTATCAATTCCGAAAGCGGAAAATAATACGGAGGAAACAAAATGACAAAGGAAGAATTGTTCGGAAAAATTCAGGAAGTTCTTGAAAGCGACTTTGAGATCGACAAAAGCGAAGTAAAGATGGACTCAAAGCTTTTTGAGGACTTGGACTTGGACTCAATCGACGCCGTTGACTTGCTTTCTAAAATCAAGCAGTACATGCCCGGAAAGCAGATCGACCCCGAAATGTTCAAGAACGCCAAGACTGTCGAGAACGTAATCGACTTGTTGATCGCCTAATTATGAAAATCTTGCTCGCAATCGCGGGCGTCTTATATCCTGTACTGGTCTTTGTTCTCCTTGTGGTTTTCAAAGCGCCAGTCAGGATTATTTCTTTATGCGCCATCGCGCTGGCCCTTGTACTTTTTTTGTCCGCAACGGGCAACGCTTCCAAGGGCGCGGACGGAAAGCGCAAGCTTAATCCAAAAAATTTAATTTCCTCTATTTTTTTCTTGCTGGCAGGAACGGCGTGTTTTGCCACCAATTCCGCCTTGTTTTTAAAGCTTTATCCGCTGGCGGTGTGCGGAACGTTTTTCTTTGTCTTTGCGATGAGCCTGGCCTCGCCGCCCAACATAATCTTTAGGTTTGCCACGCTGCAGGACAAATCGATTTTGGGCTCACCGTTTAAGGGCCGGGTGGAAGCGTATTGCAAAAAAGTGACGCTGGTGTGGCTTTGCTTTTTTGTGTTGAACAGCGCGGCGGCTGTATGGACTGCATTTTGGGCAAGCGAGCGCGTTTGGGCGGTTTACAACGGCGGCGTTTCGTATATAATAATGGGACTTATCTTTGCGATAGAATTTATAGTAAGAAAGAGGGTGAACAAAAAAATGGGCGCTTACATTCCAATCACGCAATTTAAGGCGGACAGCCGCGCGGACGACTACGTTCTTTGCTACGAAGACACTTGGAGCAAGGGCGTTTACAAAACTTGGCTGGACTTTTTGACCGACACCGCGCGGATGCGAAAGGTTGTCGCCGCCAAGAAGGCCGACGAGTTCATTTTGCACTGCAACGACTACTGGCATTTTTTGGTCACCTTTGTGGCGCTCCTTCAATGCAAAAAGCAAATTATGCTTACCGCCAACATCACGCCGGAATTCATAAAGGAAATGCGAAAGCCCGGCTACCAGTTTTGGACGGACGCGGAAAACGTTCCCGACAGCTTGTTCATTCCGGACGCGATTCAAAACGCTCCGCAAGTTACGGAAGCGGAAATAAGAACGGCCCCGCAAATCGTAGCCGACGACACGCGCATCCACATGTTCACATCGGGCAGCACGGGTAAGCCCAAGGACGTGATCCAGCGCATGACCGAGTTTAACGAGGACAACGCCTTTGTATTCAGCAAGTGGGGAGCGGAATTCCAAAAGCGAAAGCTTGTGGCGACCGTAAGCCAGCACCACATATACGGCTTTTTGTTCACTATCGCGCTGCCCTTTGCGGCCGGAGTTCCGTTCCGCAGGAAGAGAATAGAAATACCCAACGAGTTTGAAAAGCTGACCGACGAGCGCTACATGATTATCGCCGTTCCAGCCTTCCTAAAGAGAACCAACGAAGTGGAAGACAAGCTGCCTTTGAACGACTGCTTTATCTTTACGAGCGGCGGCGTTCTTTTGCCGGAAGTGGCCAAGAAGACCAACGAGGTTTTTGGCTTTTGGCCGGTGGAAGTTTACGGCAGCACAGAGACCAGCGGCATCGCCTACAGACAAAGCAAAAACGGCTTGGAGTGGACGCCCTTTGACAACGCGCAAATTTGGAAGAACGAGGACGGCTGCCTTGTAATCAAGTCGCCTTACATCAAGGACCCGGCTGGCTTTGCGACGGCCGACTTGGTTGACATCCACCCGGACGGCCGCTTTATCATGAAGGGCCGCTCGGATTCAATCGTTAAGATAGAAGAAAAGCGCGTTTCTTTGACGGAAGTGGAGAACCGCCTTTTGCAGACCGGCCTTGTCCGAGACGTTTGCGTCGTGGCGATGAACGACAGGCGCCAGTACTTGGCCGCCGCCATCGCCTTTAACGACGAGGGAAAGAAAAAATTTGAAGGCGCCAAAAAGTTTGACATCAACATGTTCTTCCACGACTTTTTGATGGACTTTTTTGAGAACGTAGTCATCCCCAAAAAATGGCGCTTCCTTGACGCGCTTCCCAGCGACTTGCAGGGCAAGCACAAAAAGCTTGAGATCCAAGCGCTGTTCGCGAAAGAAGAATAGAATGGACGCGACTGGAAACGATAGCAAGACCAAAAAGGTGGCCCTCAATCCGGTGGCCGCGCTTGCCCTGTGCGCGCTCTTGTGGAGCTTTGGCGGCCTTGTCATAAAATTGATAAAGTGGGACGCGCTTGCCATCGCCGGCGTCCGAAGCCTCTTGGGAATGATAACGGTGACAATCGCCTTTAGGCGGCCGCCAAAAATTTTCGTTAGACAAAATGAAAATGCTTTGCAAGACCAAAACGCGCGGCCCGCAAAAATCGACTGGCGCGCCACGGTCAACCTGCTGCTCGGCGCAATCCTTTACGCGGCCACAATGCTGCTATTCGTTCCCGCGACAAAAATGACAACCGCCGCCAACGCGATTTTGTTGCAATACACAAATCCGATTTACATAATCGCTTTTGGGCCGCTTTTGACCGGCGAAAAAAACGATTGGATTGACATCGCCGCCGTCGCGGGTATTTTGGCCGGAATGGTGTTGCTCTTGTGGGGCGACCTTGGCGGCGGACAAATGGCGGGAAACATTTTGGCGCTTTTGTCCGGCGTGACTTACGGCGGAACCACGATTTTTTTGCGGCGGGCAAAGAACACGCGGCCTTCCGATTCGTTGAATTTGTCGTGCCTCTTGTCGTTTTTGTTCGCGCTGCCGTTTATTGTAAAGGCGGGCGCTCCGCAAAGCGCCATGTCCTACCCCGCCCTATTGTGCCTGGGCGTTTTCCAAATAGGCTTGCCCGCCGTCCTTCTTTCCATCGGAATAGAAAAAGTTCCGGCGCTAAGCTCGGTCATCATCACGATGATAGAGCCGATGATGAACCCAGTCTGGGTGGCGCTATTTGCCGGCGAGATTCCCAGCGCCTCCAGCATTTTTGGAGGACTTGTGATTTTGGCTTGCATCGTGGCCCACGTCGCGCTAAAGCGCGCGGCGGCTGTGCGGAAGATGCGGAACGCCAATCGTTTGCAAGACTAAACCTCCGCGCGGCAAAGTTCCGTGTAGGGCTTGCAAAGCGCAAGCGAAAGAGCTGCGACGCGGCCCGACTGGGGCAACTCAATTTGCGCGGAACTAGAATCGGTGGCAAGACCCAAACTGGCGCCGCCGCCTTGAGCGTTGGCAAGACCAAGAAGCGGGGCGCATTTTTCAAACTGCGGGGGCGTCAGCTTTACGGCAAGCGCCGCGTGAGGAAGCCAACGCTCCGGCAAATAATTTCTATTGTCTCCCGCTTCAAACAAAGGAAGAAATTTTTGGTGGAGAATTTCGTTCAGCCTTTTAACGCAGACAAAACTTTGCGAATCTTTTTTTACCGCAAGAAAAAGAACCTTGTTCAAAAAACAATCCGCTCCATCAAATTCCAAATCAAGGCCCTTGCCGCCCAAGACATCGCGCGCGGACTTTGCAAAGTCGTCAAAGGCTTTTTGCAATTTGGGCAGAGCGCCGGGCTCCGCGTGAAAAACGCCAAGCGTGACGTGCGGCGGAACCGAATGTTCGATTAAAAAATTGTTTCCGCAAATTTGCGCAAGGCGCTCTTGGACGGCCTTGACGCTTTGGGCAGCGGCGTCGTCAAAACAAAGCGAAACTGCGTAAGTGGAATAAGCGGGCGCTCGACCGTTTTTCATAAAAACCTACAAGAGCGAGGCGACCTTGTCCAAAATCGCCTCGTCCGCCGGAAGCCACTTGACCGAACGCAAGTCGTCCGCGCCAAGCCATGCCGCGCTTTGCGCTTCCAGTAAGTCCAAGCCGCCGGAGACAAGGGCGCATTCAAAGCATTGCATGCTAAGGTGAAAGTCCGGGTAGTCCCATTCAACGTCCGCGATTTTCTTTCCGACGCTGATTTCCGACGCAAGCTCCTCTCGGATTTCGCGGACAAGCGCTTCCTGCGCCGACTCGCCGGCCTCGATCTTTCCGCCCGGAAACTCCCACCAGCCCTTCCAGTCGCCATATCCGCGCGCCGTGGCAAAGACCTGTCGCTGTCCTTGGGCAGTGGCGCGGAATATGACTGCGGCGACGACGCGGAGAGTTTTGCGGTTTGTTTGTTGCATGTCGGCTCCTTTTTTTATTTTAGGGGAAAGCCTTCCCCTCGCTCCAGCCCGCATCCGCGGTCTTCCGCTACCCTTTCTCCTAGGGGCCGCGCCCCTAAGACCCCTGGGAAGTAAAGCAGTAAGTTTTATTTGTATTTTACAATTCCTTTATTCCACAAGATTTTAAATAATCATATATTTCATCATAATAAATATGATTTCTTGAAGGATCTTCCTCTTCTACAACTCCTACTGGTACAAAGATTATCATGCCTTGTCTAGCTCTGGTTAATAATACTCTATAGGAGTTGACCAAATAACGTTTTTGTTCATCTCGATTTCTGTGACACCATTTTGTTCCCCTGAAGTTATAAAAATCCCATGAACTTTTATCTTTTCGTCTTAAATCGGCATCCCAGCAAACAACTGCCCAATCTATCTCTAATCCTTGTACTTTGAATTCACTTGCTACTATTTCCATCATATTTGATGATCTCAAATCATCACTAGGCGCCAGAAACCAGTTCTTGACATCAATCTCTGTAGGAACATAAATCCCTTCAGGTTTTAATCGTTGAGCACTACTGCAAGCCAAAACCCCGCATCGTTGAGAGCCTCGTACTTGTGATTTGGCCCATTTTTTTGCAAATTTTATATCTCTTGTTAGATATACTGGATACTTCTCGAATATTTCAGAATATACTTCCTTTGAAAGTTCCGGATTGTTATCAAGCAGTGCATCTACAAATTGACATTGCTTATCTGCTCTAAATGATCTTACTGATGTTTTTAGATGTAATTCTTTAACTACGTGGCATCTAGTACAATTTTCAATGAGATTAAAATCAATATTTTTATCTTCTGTTTGGTCTTTTATTGAATCTGAATAGAAGATCTCCCAATTTTTATATTGCTCGATTCCAACCTTAAACCATTCATTGATTCCAACTTCACCATCATAAATATCTTGTCCTAAGCCAACCAGACATATCATTACAGCCCAATCAGTATGTCTATCCATTATTTTATATAGAAGTTCAGGTTCAGAAATTGACATCAAAGGGTCATTTTCATGTTTACTTCTCATTTTTTCAGCATTCCATACTCTTTGAGCCTCATCAAATATTAAAACATGTTCCGGTGTTGGAGTTGAAATTAGTACATTATCTTTTTTAAATTGATAACTACTTTGAATAAGAGTATTTATTTCTATTTCAGTTGTCCTGTTATATTTTTTTTGTTCCTTTACGCTTTTTGTTAAAGCACCTCTTAATACTTCAACAAGAGGCCCATTTCCTGATAGGTAAACACTAAGATTATCTCTACCCTTTCCTAAATTCTTAGCAACTACATCTAGTCCAACAAGTGTTTTACCAGCTCCAGGGACACCTGTTACAAAGCATATGCATTTTTTCTTTTCAGTTTGAGCATACTTTATTATTTCATCTATTTTGTTTTCGCAGAGCTCAATATTTACCTGTCCAGCTTCCGAATTTGCAATTAAACTTATATCATGTGATTTATAAGCTTCAACTGCAGCCGCAATTATTGTTGGAGTTGGATGATATGGAGAATTAAACCACTTTTCAAAATCTATCTCTTCATCTGTTCCATATTTTTCAAGGATTTCAGAAATTTTTGGTATAACAGTTTCTATATTTTCTCTTTGCAAATGAATTTGTTTATCTGGATATGATTCAATACTTTGAATCTTTGGATATTTATCAGCTTTAGTTGCAATCAAAATAGGACAGACATATAAATCTTCAGATTCTTTGTGGAAATTTTTTATATCAATTGCATAGTCTTCCGCCTGTTGAGCATCAGATGCTGTAAATATATTCTTTCCGTTCTTGAATTCCAAAGAGAACACCATATGTTTAATTAGGAGAATAACATCAATTCTTTTTCCTAATCTTACGATATCGTATTCAAAAATAATGTCACCCAGCATTTGACATTTCTCTAGCCGTATTTGTAATTCTGATATTTGATTATCCCATGCTTCTATTTGTTCATCATTATTGCCGAAACCATGACGCACTAATGAACCTATAATATTAGTTGAGTTATCTTTTATAAATCCCGGGATGGAATTACAGTAATAAGCCTTACCGTTTTGTGTAGAAAAAGTATATTTATTCATTTTACTTCCTTAATGTTATATCCTACCACACATTTTTCTATATTTCTATATTTTATTATATTCTTTCCAGGGTCTTACATCCCTTCGCTCTGTTTTTCTATTTATAGTATCTACGCGCTCGCTTACGCTGGGATGCTGGCGATAGGGGCGTTGCGGGGTTTCCCCGCAGAGGGGGCAGGCGGAAATGAGGGCGCAGAGCGGCCGAATTGCAGCCGAGGGGGAGACTTCCCCCTTCAAAATTCCTAGCCCACCATCTCCCGCATCCTCTTCGCGTTCTTGGCGCCGCTACCGTCGGGGTGGTTGTTGAAAAACACTTGGACTTGGCGGCCTTGGCTGGCGGCTTGGTGGACGATGGGGACAAAGTCGGAAAGTTCGTCGTCGCTGTAGTCGTAGCGGTAGCGGGCGGAGCCGTTTTTGTCTTGAGGGTCGTTTTCTTTTGCATACCAGGCGGAGGCGTTGCGGCCGTGCAGCCTGATGTAGGCGATTTTTCCGGCAAAGGGCAGGCCGCCTTCTTGGGCTTGCAAAAAGTTTTTGTTCGGAAGGTTCTTCAATTCCGGCAGATCGCAAAAGGCAAGGCTTGCGCCGCGCTCAAAAAGGCCGTCAAAAACGGACGGGCGGATCCATTCGGCGTGGCGGAATTCCACCACCACAGGAAGGCCCCTAAACTGGGCCAGCAGCGCGGCAAGATACATGCGGTTTTGGTCGGTGTAATGAAAGCTTTGCGGAAACTGGAAAAGCGCGGAGGCAAGGCTTTTGTTTTGGGCCAGCGGCTTTAGGGCGGCCAAAAATTCTTGGACGGAGCTTTTCCAGTCGCGGCCAATTTCGTGGGTCAAAAGCCTGTTGGCCTTTACGCTGAACTTTAGCGCGCCCCCGCTCCGTTCCCAAAAACTTAGCAAGCGTTCCGCCGTGGGCATGTTGTAAAAACTGCTGTTAAGCTCCAGCGCGTTGAATTGCGTGGCGTAGTAAGGCAAAAAATCCGCGCGCTTTAGGCCGGCCGGATAAAATACGCCGCGCCATTCCGGATAGTCGTAGCCGCTTGTTCCGATTAAGATTTCTGGCATCTTACAGCCGTATTCTGCTGATTTGAGCGACGGCGGGAAAGTCGCGCAGCTCGATTTTGCTTCCGTCGGCGCGGAGGACGCTTCCGTTTAAAAAGCCAAAGACGGTGTCGTAGCTGGCGTTGACCAAAATAAAGTTGGCCTTGCGCGAATACGAGTTTTGCGGAACAAAGGACAAGTCCACCATGCTTTCGTAGTCTTGCGCGTTCCAGTCTTTTGCGATTCCAAATGGATGCGTTATGCATACGGGCGGAAGCGGAGTGAACGCGCCGTCAACAAAAAGCGCGTTGTCGTTGTATTTGCTAGTGTTGGGAGCGTCAAGGCTTGTGGTGGACAGGCGCAACGAAACATTCTTTCCGTCAACCACGCCGCTTGCGGTGATCGACTCGCCGCGCGTGATGAATTTGTAGTAGGCGCGGTTGACAAAAAGCAGGCTGTTTCCCTTGGCGCTTTCGGCAGCAACTTTTTCAACGCCCTTAACTTCAAACTTTGTCGTTATCGGAACGGAAGCGTACCAGCTGGCCGAGCAGCGGCGCGTCGTAGGAGCGGGCTTTACCGAAACTATTTCCTTTGAGGCCGCGTCGTTGAAATTTCCTTGCGAAAAAATTTTTATCTCCGGCCTGTGGCTAAAGCCTTTTACGTTTACGGCAAGAAGCAAGCGGCCGCTTTGATGGTTCCACGAAAAGCGGATTCGGCGGCCCGGCGTTCTGGTGGAGCAATGGCCCGCGCCCAATTTTGTCGGAATCATCTTGCGGC
>JAEEVR010000018.1 GCA_016290995.1 Treponema sp.
AGATTGAGTTTGCAGGGGGATGTCTCCCCCTCGCTTCCAAGCAAGCCGCTCCGCTTTTCTCCGCTTTGTTGCTTGTCCGCTACCCCCTCTCCTAGGGGCTGTCGCCCCTAAGACCCCGGATGGGCGAACATCAATTTGCTTTTTCAAAAAATATATTATCCGTAAATCTTTGACATATTCTTTTTACGCTTTCTTTGTCTTTTTCTATCAAAATGCAATTCCGTTTTTTGTTTAATGCGGCGACGCCTACAACACCGCTGCCAGCAAAGGAGTCTAATATTATTTCATTTTCACAAGTTACATATTCAATTATTTGCTCGCATAAAGCAACAGGCAATTCGCTTTGATGTATTTTCCTATTACGAGGAACAGGATTGATGTCAAACATAGTTGGCAACATCTTTGAAGTCCCACTCATATAACAATTATGCTTAAGCGAGGCGGTCTTCTTAATATCTAAACGCATATTTCTTGCTTTCCCTTTTGAAAAAATCATTACATCCTGTGTATTTTTTGCTTTCCTTCCTGTATTGCTTACGAAATTTCCTTTTTTCCATGTAACTTTAGAATAATAGAGAAAACCAGATTTCTCAGCGAAATCTTTTATTTCATATAAATATTTATAATTATTCTCATTTTCTGCAGGAAGTATTTCTACAAGAAAACACCCCGTCTTCAAAATTCTTGCTTTTTCATCGAAATCTTTCAGCTGATATTTAAAACAATCATAATCTGAAAATGAACGATTTCCGCCATTGTTTGATTTTGAATCACTCCATGGATGATCCGTGATTATGCAATCTACGGAATCGTCTTTTATAAAAGAAAGGTCTCTTCCATCTCCTTCTATCAATATGCATGTTTGGTTTCCACCTTTTGTTTTATAAACGCCTTTGGCAACACGTTGAAACTTAATTCCTAAATTTTCATAAATTCTTGCTCGAATTGTTTCATTTGGCTTATTAGAAAAACGCGCGTAAGCATCTTTCAAAGAAAATGAATTCGTTAATTTAAAACATGCAAAAATAGAATCTGCCAATCCTGCCATTTTTACAAAACCTGCCTATAAATTATTTTATTCTCTGAAAACCCGCATCCTGATATCCATACATTTCTTTTCAACAAATTTTCAATGGCTTTTTTTTCAGACTCTCCTTTTTCAAATCCTAAAATTTGGAAATTTTCGCATACAGAATCATTCGGAGACAAGGTTTTACCTTCACCTGTGTAAAAAATATATGTTTTCATATTTTATTCTTGATCAAATTTAAAAATAGATCAAGCGCTTTTTAGACTTTTTTATAATGACCGGGCGTTACAAATTCTATAAAGCCTTTATCTCGTAAATATTGTAGCTGTTGACGAATTTTATCCTTTACAAAATTGTTTTCTGGATGCTTTGACTTCAACTCTTTTTCAAAATCGTACATCTGTTCAAGAGTAAACTCTTTTGTCGGAATTTTCTCCACGCACATCAACGTATCTAAAAGCCAGCCTCGAGATTCAAGGTTTGAAGTTTTTAATGTCCTTGTCTTCACATAGTTAGAAATAACAGTTTCATGTTTTATTTCTATTTGATTTTTCACGATAAAAATTTTGCCAAAATCTGGTATAGACGAGATATCAATATTACAACCTGTCCATCCAGCCCTGCGAGCGTTAGGTCCAAGAGGCTTTCGTTTTACAATTATCTGAGGCGTAAAAAAATGATTTGGAATTAAGATAAAGTTATCAACGGCATAATTTTTGTAAGTCATAAAAAAGAAATTGGGATTTCTTAAAGATGTAATTCTCGATATCATTGTTGAATATTCACCGTCTGCAATTGTTTTAGACAGTTTACCAGAATTGCTTTCTTTACTTTTTAACTCAAAATCAGAGGAACAATCATTACAATAAAAATCCCCTGTTGGATGATTGTTTTCATATCGATTTATATATGGCTTTCCGCAAATTGGACAATATAAATTTCTTGCCACCCAATCTTCAGTTAAAACTCGGCTTTTTTGCGAATTGCTATGATATTGTTCCGCTAATTTTAAATTAAAATCGAAAGTCATTTTTCGACCCACTTGTAATACTTGAAAATGAAAAAAAACAACAAAATTATACAGCAAATGCACAATTTGTCAAACATCAAACACTTTTTCCTTGACTTATATTTACACTATATGTATAATATAAATATGACTTTTGAATGGGACGACGCGAAGAATGAGCGCAACAAAAAGATTCATGACGGCATCGGGTTTGAATTTGCGGTTCGAGTCTTTCTTGATGAAAAACGCATTGAAAAATTCGACAGCGAGCACTCAACAGCAAGCGAGGACCGCTGGAACGTAATCGGCATGGTTGAGGACATTCTTTTCGTTGTCTATACGGAACGCGGAGACAAAACGCGCATTATTTCGGCAAGGAAAGCGACCAAAGAGGAAACAGATGAATACTATGACAACTATGACCTTAGATGATTTGAAAAAGCTCCCCCCGCTCACAGAACATGAAAAGCAAATCATAAAACAAGCAAAAGCGACTCCAACAGAAGACTGTCCCGCGATGAGCGCGGAAGAGCTAAAAGAGTTCCGCCCTTGGTACGCAAAAAACAAAAAGCCCATTACCATAAACATTGACACAGGAGCGATTTCATATTTCAAGGCACTTGCCGAAGAAACGGGCATCGCGTACCAAAACTTAATGAACTTGTTCCTTGTGCAGTGCGCCAAAGAAAAAAGACGGCCCATTTTTTCCTAATCCAACCCACGCCGCGCTTGCGCGAAATCCGCTCGAACATACGCTTTTTGTCTTGCAACCAACGACACGAGCGGAGCCCTTGAAAAATGCCCCAAAATGCTTTATAATAGTAAAATCTGATTTTTAAAACGGGAGAAACCAGTGCGTAGCGTTTTGCTGGCGGTTCAGTACGCAAGCATATTTGGATTGTTCATAGAAAGCTGGGTGATTTTTCGCAGGCTAAAAAATTCGCTTTTGCCTTATCTTTTTTTAAGCTGCATAGCGATTTTGGTCAGCAACATCGGGTATTTGTTCCAGCTCCTCTCCACAACAGAAGAATCCTATGTAACGGCGCTTAAATTTTCATACAGCGGCCGCACTTGGATCACTTTCTTCCTTTTCCTTTTTACAATCGAATTTTGCAAAATAAAATTGCCATACGCGCTAAAGGCTCTTATGGTCATAGCTCATATGTGCATCTATGTTTCAATCCTAACCTTGTTGCAAAACGGTTTGTACTACACTTGGCATCAATTTACAACCGCCGGGCTTTTTCCAAAAATCCTGCACGGGAACGGAATAATCTACCATTTATACATGGCGCTCCAAGTCATTTACATCGTCGTGGGCTTTAGCCTGCTCTTTAGGGCTTGGGGAAAAGAAAAGAACAAGGCGACAAAGCACCGCCTTATGGCCGTAATCACGGCCTTTATGATTGAATGCATTTTCTTTGCCATAAAGATGTTCAAGCTAATACCGCTTGTTAACGACTACGACGTCACTGTCTTTGGCTACGTGCTCAGCATTGTCTTTATGTTCATCGCCTTTTTTAGGTACGACCTTCTTGGAGCCAAGGAAATCGCCAAGGACTATATGCTGGACCGCCTTCCAGAAGCGATCATCTCCGTTGACGCGGAAGGCAACGTTCAATACTGCAACAAGACGGCCTTGGAAATTTATCCCGACTTGCAAAAAGACCCCCAAATCATTTTGGAGCGTATACAGAACGCAATTTCAAAAGGCGACAACATCACTGTCAACGACAGAATTTATTCGCCCGAAGAAAACAAGCTTCTAAAAGGCAGCGAAAGCCTCGGAAAGCTGTACGCTCTTATCGACACAACCGCTCACTACGAAAGTTTCAACAAAGAAAAAACGATTTTGCAAACGGAACTTAGAATCGACCCGATGACCGGCCTTTACAACAGAATGGGAATGGAATACTTTTCCGAAAAACTGCTGGCCGAAGCCAGGCAAAAAAACGCGGAGCTTTTCCTTTGCATTTGCGACATGAACGGACTAAAATACATCAACGACAACTACGGCCACGACGAAGGCGACCGCGCTCTAAAGCTTTTGTCGCAAATCATAAAGGACTCGCTGGAAGAAGGCGACATGGCCTTTAGAATCGGCGGCGACGAATTCTTAATCCTAGGCCTTCGAAACACGCCCTTCCGCGTCTTGGACATGTTCTGCGCAAAAATCGAAAGCGCCAAAAAAGCCCGCAACGCCGCCTCTGGCCTACCCTACAAAATCGACCTTAGCTACGGCCCCTTGATTAACAGAATCCAAGGAACGCCAAACGAATTTTCAGACATGATGAAGCAGTCGGACTCATTGATGTACGAAATGAAAAAAAATCGCGACGAACACATAAGATAAAATGGCATTACTAGAAGGCGCGCCCCTTTGGGCTGGAATCGACATCGGAAGCACCACAACAAAGCTAGTCGTCTACGACCCCACCGCGCAAAAAATTCTTTACTCGCAATACAAGCGCCACCACGCCGCGCAAAAAAAGAGCGTCTTGGAAGTTCTTAAAGTTTTGGCGGAACGCTTTCCAAACAAAAACTTTAAGATCGCGATGACCGGTTCCGGCTCCAAGCCTATTTCAAAAATTTTGGGCCTTCCCTTTGTTCAGGAAGTCGTCGCCAACTCCATCGCGCTCAAAAAAAATTATTCCAACGTAAACACGGCGATAGAATTGGGCGGACAAGACGCCAAGATGATTTTCTTTTGGCGGGAGAACGGAACGCTAAAAACCCGCGACATGAGAATGAACGGAAGCTGCGCGGGCGGAACGGGAGCCTTTATCGACGAGGTCGCCTCCATCCTAAAAGTTCCTATCGAAGAATTTGACGAGGTTGCATCGCGCGGAAAGTGCGTCTATGACATCTCGGGCCGCTGCGGCGTTTACGCAAAGACCGACATTCAGCCGCTTTTAAATTCCGGCATAGCGAAGGAAGACTTGGCCCTAAGCGCCTTTCACGCGATCGCAAAGCAGACAATCGGAGGCCTAAGCCAAGGCCTTGACATTTTGGCGCCCGTCGCCTTTGAAGGCGGCCCCCTCACCTTTAACAAAACTTTGGTCAAGGTTTTTGTTGAACGCTTGAACCTGGCGCCGGACCAAGTGATAATCCCAGAGCATCCGGAAACGATAATCGCTTTGGGAGCGGCGCTTTCGCTTGACGGCTTGTTCGCGCGCTTTGAGCAAAACAAGTCTTTGGCCGAGCTTACGCGCCTTTTGGAAGAAGACCTTTCAAAAAAGCGAGAAGTCTCCGCCGGCGCAAAGCCCTTCTTTGACAGCAAAGAAGAAAAGGAAAAATTCTTCAAGCGCCACGAAAAAAAGCGCCCCAAGGTTTACACGTTCGCGCCGGGCGAAAGCGTCCGCGCCTACCTTGGAATCGATTCCGGCAGCACGACCACAAAATTCGTCCTGCTTGACGAAGACGAAAAAATCATCGACTGGTTCTACGCCGGAAACGAAGGCGACCCACTTGTCGTCGCCAAAAAGGCTTTGATAGAAATGCGCGAGCGCTACAAGGCGCAGGGCGTAAGCCTGGAAATTTTAGGCGCGGGCTCAACCGGCTACGGCGAGCTTTTGTTCAACAAGGCCTTTAACACCGACTATCACGTTGTCGAAACGGTGGCCCACGCCAAAGCCGCCAGCCACTACATAGGCGACGCCGACTTTATCCTTGACATCGGCGGCCAGGACATGAAGGCCATTTGGCTTAGCGGCGGAATCATAACGAACATTCTTGTAAACGAAGCCTGCTCGTCCGGTTGCGGAAGCTTTTTGCAAAACTTCGCCGACACGCTTGGCATTAAAGTGCAGGACATCGCGGCCGCCGCCTTTGACTCAAAGAGCCCAGCGGTTTTGGGAAGCCGCTGCACAGTCTTTATGACCAGCTCCATCGTAACGGAGCAGAGGAACGGAAAGCTGCCGCAAGACATTATGGCCGGCCTTTGCCGCTCGATAATCCAAAACGTATTCACAAAAGTAATCCGCGTTTCAAACATTGACTCGCTGGGCAAAAAAATCGTAGTTCAAGGCGGCACCTTCCAAAACGACGCCGTCTTGCGCGCGATGGAAGAGTACACCGGAAAGGAAGTCTACCGCGCGCCCTACCCCGGCATTATGGGAGCGATCGGCGCCGCGCTTTTGACAAAAGAAAAAATGCAAAAGACCGGAGAGACCACGACCTTTATCGGTCTTGGCGCGCTGGACGATTTTTCTTACGAGCAAGAGACCAACATAATCTGCCCCTTCTGCGCCAACCACTGCAAGCGCACGCTGGTAAAATTTTCAAACGGCGCGCGGCTTATAACCAACAACCGCTGCGAGCGCGGAGAAATTCTTGGCGACCCCAAGGACGCAAGCGTAATCCAGCAAATCAAGGAACAAAAAGTCCAAAAGGCCCCCAACCTTTTTAAATTGCGCCAAGAGCTTTTGTTCAAGGATTACAGAATCTCCCGCCACGCAAAAAAGCGCGGAATCACTTTTGGCATTCCCCGCGTTTTAAGCTATTGGGAAACGATGCCCTTCTGGTCCACGCTCTTGCGATCGATGGGCTTTGACATAAAGCTTTCGGACCTTTCAAACCGCAAGATGTACGAAGAAGGACTCAACGCCGTGGCCAGCGACACGGTTTGCTTTCCTGCAAAATTGGTCCACGGCCATTTGCGAAACCTTGCCAAAAAAGGCGTGGACCGTATTTTCATGCCGATTGTGGCCACCTACGAGTCCCAGAACACGGAAAAGACAAGCCGCTACATGTGCGCGATCGTCAAAGGCTATTCATGGGTTATCCAAAATTCCGACAATCCGCTAAAGCGCTGGAACGTTCCCTTTGACGACCCGATTTTCTTTTGGTACAACGACAAGGATAGGAACCGCCAGCTTGAGGAATACTTCATAAAGAATTTCGGCCTTTCAAAATTCCGCGTTGACCGGGCGATCCACTACGCGGACTTGGCGATGAAGGAATTCCGAAAGACGCTAAAGGACGCCGCGCAAGAAATCATAAACGACGTGACCGCGAACAACAAGTACGCGATTGTGCTTGCCTCGCGCCCTTACCAAAACGACCCGCTTGTAAACCACAGCCTTCCCGACTTGTTCACGCAATTGGGAATTCCTGTTTTGACCGCGGACTCCGTTCCCGGCTTGGAGCAAGTTGACTTAAGCAAGAGCCGTTTGGAAATCGTGAACAATTTCCACGCTCGCATGATAGGCTCGGCCATTATAGCGGCGGAGCACCCGGCGCTTGAGTACGTTCAGTTTGTAAGCTTTGGCTGCGGCCACGACGCCTACCTTAGCGACGAAATCGTCCGCTTGATGAAAGAAATTTCGGGAAAGAGCCCGCTTGTCCTAAAGATGGACGAAAGCGACGTGCAGGGGCCGCTTAGAATCCGCGTCCGCTCGTTCGCGCAAACGATTCAAATGAAGCGCGACGCCGGAAAGGAAGAAGCCCCGCGCGACCTTCCCGAGCCCTACAAAGTAAAATTCACCAAGCGCGACGCAAAGGAAAAAATCGTTTTGGTTCCAAACACGTCGCACGCCTTTAGCAGAATCATGGCGGCAAGCCTTGCCACTCAGGGACTTAAAACCGTTCCGCTAGAAGTGGGCCGCGAAAACGCGATCGCTCTTGGAAAAAAATACGTTCACAACGACATTTGCTTCCCCGCTCAGATTGTAATCGGCGAAGTTTTGGACGCGCTAAAAAGCGGAAAGTACGACAACGCGCAAGTGGCCGTCGCCACAGGAAAGTACATCGGAGACTGCCGCCTTACCCACTACGCCGCCCTCCTCCGAAAGGCCTTGGACGACGCGGGCTTTAAAGACATCGCGATTGTCACAAACGACGACGTTGACTACCACCAGCTGCATCCGGGCTTTAAGATGAACCTTGCCGCCTCGCTAAAACTGGCGACGGCCCTTCCGATGATCGACGTTATGGAAGAGCTTTTGCGAAAGATCCGCCCCTACGAAAAAATTCCAGGAAGCGCGGACGCGGCCTTTGAAAAAGGAATGGACTATATCGTCGAGGGAATCGGAAAAGGAATCGGCGGCATAAAGAAGGGCTTTGCAAAAGCGATCGCGGGAATGAAGGCGCTTGAGTACGACCGAAGCGTTTTGCGTCCGCGCGTTTTAATCGTTGGCGAATACCTTTTGAATTTCCATCCGGGCGCCAACCACGACATCGAGCTTTATCTGGAAAGAAACGGTTTTGAAATCATCGAAGCGCGCATGGCCGACGTAATCCAAAAAAATTACTTTGCCCAAAACGCGCAAATAAAAGAAAACGATTTGACGCGGCCGCTTGGCGAAAAAGCGATGATGGCTATCGTAAACCAGTTCTTTGAAATCGCCCACAAGTGGACGGACAAAATCGCGCTTGCCCATCCCCTTTACAAGAGGGCCGCCCGCCTTGGCGAAGTAGCCAAGGGAAGCGACAGCATTATTTACCACACATTCGATTCTGGCGAAGGAATTTTGATTCCGGGCGAGATTATTCACTACGCGGAGGAAGGCTGCAAAAACTTCATCATTTTGCAGCCCTTTGGCTGCTTGCCAAACCACATCATCGGCCGCGGCGTGACAAAGAAACTAAAGGAACTCTATCCCGACGCGCAGATTTTGCCGCTTGACTACGATCCCGACGTCAGTTTTGCCAACATCGAGAACCGCCTTCAAATGCTTATTATGAACGCAGCGAAAGACTAATTGTAGCGCTTGTCTTCGATGCGCTTGGTCTTCTTTTCGCTTCTGGGAAGCTCGCCGATTCCGACAACCTCAACCTTTGGAGTCAAGTTGTACTTTTGCTTAAAGAAGTATTGAATTCCAAGCGCGACCTCGGTTCTGTCCGTTCCGCCTTCGACTTCGACAAAAAGGGTCATCTGGTCTTTTCCGTCAACATGCTCTATCACGGCGCGGTATTCGCTCGACGTTCCGGGAACTGACTTGATTACGTCTTCGATCGTGCTTGGGAAAATTATGTTTCCCTTAACTTTAACCATGTCGTCGCTTCGGCCCATGATTTGGCTTATGCGGGGATACTTTCGGCCGCACGGACATTCACCCGGAACAAAGGCCGCAAGGTCGTGGGTGCGAAACCTGATAAGCGGAGCGCCTTCCTTTACAAGCGTCGTAAGGGTGATTTCGCCAATCTCGCCTTCTGGAACGGGCTTTCCTGTCTGCGGGTCAAGAATCTCGGTGTAAACAAAGTCGTCAAAAATGTGCATGCCCTCTGTCTGCTTGTCGCAGTTGATTCCGATTCCAGGGCCGTAACATTCGGTAAGGCCGTAAATGTCGTAAAGCTCGATTCCCAAAATAGACTCGATTCTTTTTCGCATCTTTTCGCCCCAACGCTCCGAGCCGATGACGCCTTTTTTTAGCTTGATGTTTTTTCCGATTCCGCGGGCCTCAACTTGCTCCGCGATCAAAAGCGCGTAGGAAGAAGTGGCGCACAAAACAGTCGCCTTAAGGTCTTGCATCATTTGCAATTGCTTTTCGGTGTTGCCGGGGCCCATCGGAATCGCCATCGCGCCAAGCTTTTCGCAGCCGGCTTGGAAGCCGATTCCCGCGGTCCAAAGTCCGTAGCCGGGCGTGATTTGGATTCGGTCCTTGTTTGTGATTCCGGCAAGCTCGTAGCAACGGGCGAACATCGTGGCCCAGTCGTCAACGTCCTTTTGCGTGTAGGGAATGACGACGGGCGCGCCTGTCGTTCCGCTTGAAGAATGGATTCTGACTATTTGCTCTTCGGGAACGGCGGCAAGTCCAAGGGGATAGGCCTCGCGCAATTCCTGCTTTGTGACAAAGGGAACCATGTTCTCAAAGTCTTCTTGGGTCTTTATGTCGTCGGGATTTACGTTCTTAAAGCGCTCGACGTAAAAGGGATTTCCGCTTTGCTTTACGCGGCGAATTTGATTTCTTATCTGGTCAAGCTGAAGTTCCGTCATTTTCATTTTTCTTTCTCCTGTGTCCGCAAGCGGCGGTGTTACTGTTAATAGTAACATAAAAAAGCCGACTTGTCAAGCGGAAAAAAACGATATAAAATCGAGGCATGACACGACAAATGATTATGGGAAACCAAGCCATCGCGCTTGGAGCGTTAAAGGCCGGCGCCAGATTGGCTTCGGGCTACCCGGGAACTCCTTCCAGCGAAATAATAGAATTCATCTCCAAATACAAAGAAAAGACAGGAACATACGTTGAATGGTCGGCCAACGAAAAAGCGGCCGTGGAAGTCGCGGCGGGCGCGAGCGCGGCAGGTCTTAGGACAATCATCACCATGAAGCAAGTGGGCCTCAACGTCGCCAGCGACCCCGTGATGTGCCTCTCCTATTTGGGCGTAAAGGGCGGAATGGTAATCGTAAGCGCCGACGACCCCGGCCCCATCTCCAGCCAAACGGAGCAAGACACAAGGACCTTCGCGCGCTTCTCAAAGCTTCCCTGCTTTGACCCTTCCACGCCGCAAGAAGCTTACGAGATGGTTCAAAAGGCCTTTGAGATTTCGGAAAAATACAAGACCCCGGTTTTGCTTAGGCCGACGACAAGAGTCGACCACGCCTACCAAAGCATGGAAATCCCGGAGCTAAAAAAAATCGAAGGAAACGCAAGCTTTGAAAAGGACAGCTCGCGCTGGGTTATCTTTCCAAAACTTTCATACGCGCGCCACAAAGAAATTTTTGAGCGCGACGCAAGCGTTCTTCCCAAAAAATTCTCCGCGCTAAAATTCAACCGGACGATAAAGCTTTCAAAAGACAAGTCAAGCGGCGCCGCAAAAGGCGCGGCCTTTGTCGCCGGAGGAATCTCCTTTAGCTATCTTATGGAAGCGTTGGAAATACTAAAAGAAGAGTTTCCAAACAACAAAAAAATCCAAGAGGCTTCCGTACTAAAAATCGGAACGCCCTATCCCTTCCCCGCGCCGCTTGCAAAAGAATTTCTTTTGGACAAAAAAGAAGTCTTAGTCTTTGAAGAGCTTGACCCGTATTTGGAAAGCGCGCTTTTGGAGCTTTGCGGAAAGGAAAAAATAAAATGCGCCGTTCACGGAAAATTTGACGGCTTGGTTCCCGCAGCCGGAGAATTAGGCGCGGACATTGTAAAAGAAGTAATTTTGAGCTGGCTAAAAATCGGAAGTCCAAAAGGCGCGGCTAAATCAAGCGCGGCGCTAAGAAGCGCTCAAAAGCCGGAGCTTCCAATAAGGCCGCCGGTCTTGTGCGCGGGCTGCCCACATCGGGCTTCGTTCTACGCCGTAAAAAAAGCGATGAAGGGCCAAAAGACCGTCTACTGCGGCGACATCGGCTGCTACACTTTGGGAAACGCCGCGCCGCTAGACATGACCGACACTTGCCTTTGCATGGGAGCTGACATAACGATGGCGCAAGGCTTTTTCCGCGCCGAGCCCGACAGAAAATGCTTTAGCTTTATCGGAGACTCGACGTTCTTTGCAAGCGGAATCACCGGCGTCGTAAACGCGGTCTACAACAAAAGCCGGCAGACGATTTGCGTCTTGGACAATTCCACCACTGCGATGACAGGCCACCAGCCCCACCCCGGAACCGGAAGGACGATGATGGGCGAGATTGTCCAAAAGATTTCGATCCAAAAAATTTTGGAAGCGGTCGGAGTAAATCCAATAATACAAGTGGACCCCTTTGACCAAGAAAAAGCCGTGGCCGCCGTAAAAGAAGCAAGCGAGGCCGACGGAGTAAGCGCGATCATTTTTAAGGCGCCCTGCGTTTCTGTCGCCTCAAAGCTGGGCTACAAATTTCCCGGAACAAAAAAAGTCGACGCGCAAAAATGCGTAGGCTGCAAAAAGTGCGCAAAGGAATTGGGCTGCCCCGCCATCTCGTTTGACAAAAAGGCCGCCGTGATAGACGGCTCGCTTTGCGTGGGCTGCGGACTTTGCCAGGGCCTTTGCCCAACAGGAGCGATACAATGACCAAGAACGTTTTGATATGCGGAGTCGGCGGACAGGGAACGGTTCTCGCCGCCAAGGTTCTTTCGCAAGCGGCCCTTTCCAAAGGAAAGCAAGTCCTTTCGGCAGAGACTATTGGAATGGCCCAGCGCGGCGGCTCGGTCACAAGCCACGTGCGCATTGGAAAAAACGCCTATTCGCCCTTGATTCCAGCCGGCAAAGCGGACTTAATCATAGCCTTTGAGGCCGCGGAAGCCGTAAGGAACATCTCTTTCCTTAAAAAGGGCGGAACCGTCGTAGTGAACGATAAAATCGTCCAGCCCACAACGGCCAGCATTTTGGGAAAAAGCTTTGACGCGGGCGATATGCTGAACTATTTGAAGGCGATTAAGGCCAATGTCATTCGCGTGGACGCCGAAAAAATAAGCGAACGTCTTGGAAGCAGCAAGGCCGTGAACATGATTTTGCTGGGAGCGGCCGCAAAAACCGGCGTTATTCTAAAGGAAGAAATCTTGTCAGCGCTAAAAAGCCTTGTAAAGCCGGAATTCCTTACGCTCAACCAAAAAGCCGTTGAAGAAGGCTTTATTTTTCCTGTGGACAAATGAAAAAAGCCGTGTTAAAATAGAAGAATGACTATCGGAGAAGCTATACAAAAGTTGATCCCCAAACCAGAAGAGACCTTGGAGCGTTTTTCGGGCAACCAGGAATTTATGGAAATGTTCATAAAGAAATTCCCCGAAGACGCCACGATCCAAGCGGTAAAAGACTCTTGCCAAACCGATGACTGGGACAGAATTCTTACAGACGTTCACACATTAAAGGGAACTAGCGGCAATTTTGGCTTTGAGGCCTTGTTCAACGCTTGTTCGCAGGTTGTGACGGCAATCAGGGCAAAGGATTTTGACGGAGCCCGCGCAGGCATTCCAAATGTTTTGGCGGAATTGGATACAGTTTGCGGCGTTTTGGCGCAAGTGGAGTGATATATGTCAAAGAAAAAAATCATTGTAATTGACGACGTTGAATTAAACAGAGTGATTTTGGCCGAAGCCTTTAAGAATGATTACGAAGTTCTCCAGGCGGAGAACGGAGCGGTAGGCCTCAAAAAAATCAGGGAAAACTTAAACGACCTTGCGGCGATTTTCCTTGACATCATCATGCCCGAGATGGACGGTTTTGCGGTCCTTCAAGAATTGAACATCAGCTCTTTGATTCAAAGACTTCCGGTTTTCTTGATTACGACAGACGCCACAAGCGGAGTCATCGAGCGCGCCTACGATTACGGCGCCGTTGACGTAATCCCAAAACCCTTCAACACAATGATCATCAAGCGCCGCGTTCAAAACATGATCGAATTCTTTGAGGCCAAGCGCCAGAGCGATTCAAGCATTATGGAAATCGATCATGTCCTCAAAATGCAGCGCGAAGACTTGAGCAACGCGGTCGGCGCCCTTATCGGCCATATTTGCGAAGTGATCGAAAGCCGCAGCGTCGGTGAAAGCGACCACGTAAACCGCGTCCGAAAAATGACCAGCGCTTTGGCAAAGGAGTTCGCCTTGCGGCATCCAGAGTTCGGCCTAAAGGACGACATAATAGACACAATTGCCAACGCCAGCGTTCTTCACGATGTTGGAAAAATTTTTGTCCGCGAAGAAATTTTGGAAAGATCCACTGTCTTGACTCCCGAAGAAATGGCCAAGATTCAAGTAGCGCCAACTTACGGAGCCAAACTTTTGAACAGAGTGAAAGGAATCCCGGAACCCTTCTACACCTTTGCAAAAGAAATTTGCAGAAGCCACATGGAACGCTGGGACGGAAAAGGCTACCCCGACGGCTTAAAGGAAAACCAAATTCCTTTAAGCGCTCAATTGGCCGGTCTTGCCGAAGCCTACGACGTTTTGATTTCCACTCGCGTATACAAAAAGGCTTACAGCCACGAAAAGGCCGTTCAAATGATTATGGACGGAGAGTGCGGAACGTTCAATCCCGACTTGATTGAATGCCTAAAAGCGGCCGCAGAGGAATTTGAAAAAATAATCTTGGACGACTAAACAAAAGTGAAAGACTCATTTAAAAGCGCGGCCACCGTTCCACAAAGTCCCAAATGGGAGGCCGCCGTTCAAAGACAGTCCGCCCTTTACGGCCGCGGAAACGACATACGCAGCGAGTTTGAGCGCGACTACACGCGCATCCTTCACTGCCAGGCTTACAGCCGATTAAAGCACAAGACCCAAGTTTTTTTCGCGCCAAAGAACGACCACATTTGCACAAGAATGGAACACGTCCAGCACGTGGCCAGCGTGGCGACGACAATCTCAAAATATTTGGGCCTTAACGCCGAGCTTACAAAGGCGATCGCGCTGGGCCACGACATTGGCCACGCTCCCTTTGGCCACTTTGGAGAAGAATGCCTCAATTCCCTCTTAAAGCAAAAAGAAGGAGCCAACGCTCCCAAAAAATTTTGGCACGAACGCAACAGCCTTTTTTTCGCCGACTACATCGAAACGCTTTCGGACCCGGAAGGCGTTCACAGAAACCTTGACCTTACTTACGCGGTCCGCGACGGCCTTATAAGCCATTGCGGAGAGATTCACCAGCAGGGAATCATTCCCCGCGACGACGCGATCGACTTGTACACGATAAAGCGGCCCGGCCTTTTGCAGCCCTTCACTTGGGAAGGCTGCGTCGTAAAAGTGTCAGACAAAATTTCTTTTCTGGGCCGCGACTTGGAAGACGCGCGAACCTACCACATTTTGGACATGGGCTGTTACAGAATGCTCCGCGACATCGTTGGAAGCAGTTTGGGCTTTGAAGGAAAGGGACAAAAAGCCTTAAGGTCGGGAAAGGCCGTCAACACGACCGTTTTGATAAACGACATGATCGTCGATTTGTGCGAGCAAAGCAGTCCGGAACGCGGCATCACCTTTAGCGACGAGTACTTTAAGTTTATCGTGGAATTGCACAAGTTCAGCTATTCAAAAATCTACACGCATTGGCGCCTTAAGGAATTCCAAAACTACGCCAAGAACGTAATCGAAACAATTTACAGTGTTTTGGAAAGAACGCAAATCTACGCGCAAAGGGGCCGCCTTTCAAGCGCCTTGCGCTACTTCCCCCGCCTCTTGGAAAACTTTGAGGACTGGCTGATCAAGTACACAAACTACGCTCCGATAAAACAGCCCGACAGAAAGCGCGTGTTGCGCTACGCCACGCCCCAAGTCTTTGACATAACAAACGACGAGTCGTGGCAAAAATGCTTGATTGAATACATCAGCGGAATGACAGACCAATTTGCCATCGGCCTGTACGAAGAAATTATTAGCTTTTAATTCAATGCGTACGGCTGAACGCGCGCGGAACCAAGCGCGTTTGTTGCCGCTTATGCGCCCAACAAACGATTTTTGTCTTTATCCAGTTAATCTTGGCGCTATTAGACTCGGTGCATGGCCGAAAAGACGGCCTCGTTCATAACGTTGATTTCAACGCCAATCTTTTTTCCAAGCTCCAGCATTTGGTCTCTAAAGCTGTCGATTGTAAGGTCGGCCTTGTCAAGGTTTACCATAAGCATCATGACAAAATTGCCCGAAAGGATTGACTGGGTGATGTCGATGATGTTGGCGGAATGTTCCGACAAAAAGCTAGTTACTTTGGCTACAATGCCGACTTTGTCCGAGCCGACTACGGTAATAATCGCGTTCATATTTGCCATTATAGTAAAAATGCGCTAAAATGGCAACATGAAAAAAAATTTAGTAAGCTCTGGAATTAAGCTTTCTTTTTTGACGTTAATTTCCCGCGTTTTAGGCCTGGTCCGCGAAATGACCAAGGCGCGCTTTTTGGGAACGTCTTCTTTGGCCGACGCCTTTGGAATCGCCTTTTTGATTCCCAACCTTTTGCGCCGCCTTTTTGCCGAAAACTCAATCTCAGTGGCCTTTATCCCCACTTTCCGCGGCTACTTGGAAAACAAAAAGTCCAAGGAAGAAACGCTGGAATTTGTCCGATCGACGTTCACCTTGATTTCCTTCTTGACCGCGTGCGTCGTAAGCCTTGGAATCTTGGCCGCGCCGATAATCGTCCGCATTTTCCTTAAGGGCGAGGAAGCGGCGCTGATTGCCGAAACCGCCCTCCTTACCCGCATTATGTTCCCCTACTTGTTCGTGATTTCGGTCGCGGCCTGCTTTCAGGGAATCCTTAACGGCGAAAAAATATTTTTGCCCTCGGGCTTTACGCCGATTCTTTTTAATCTCTGCGTCATTTTTGGAACGTATATCCTTTCGCGCAAAATGGAAAACCCGGCCCGCGCGATGTCTGTCGGAGTTTTGGTCGGAGGAATCACGCAGGCCGCCTTTCAGCTTCCCTTTGTGGCAAAAGCCGGCTGGCCCGTCCGCTTTGTCGGCTTGAAGAAAGCCTTTACCAATCCGGGAACGCGCCAAGTTGTCGCCCTTATCGTTCCGACGATTATCGGAATGGCAAGCTACCAAATCAACGACATGGTAAGCACCGCGCTTGCCGGCCGCGCCGGAACGGGCATCGTCTCCAGCCTCCAATACTCTTTGCGCCTGCAGGAATTGATTTTGGGAGTCTTTGCCGTCTCCATCGGAACGGTAATCCTGCCCGACCTTTCGGCTTACGCCAAAAGCAAGCGCTGGGAAGAATACAACCAAATGCTGACCTGGGCGATAAAAATCATCGCGCTGATTACAATTCCGATCACCTTTTACTCGCTGATCACCGGCCGCGAAATAATCCAGCTTGTTTACAAGACAAAGCGCTTTGACGAAAATTCCGTCGTCCTTACTTTGCGCGCCTTTACATTTCACATAACCGGCCTCTTTTTCATCGCGGCCAACAGAATCATCTCGCCGGCCTTTTACGCGCAAGGAAACACAAAGCTTCCGACCGTGGCCGGAATCATAGGCTTTGCGGTGAACATCACGCTGGCCTTTGCGCTTTCGTTCAAGTGGAGCGGAGGCGGAATCGCTTTCGCGCTTAGCGCCGCAAGTTTGGTGAACACAATCGCGCTCTTTGCCTTTTTGAAAAAGCTAGAATCGATTGACGTAAAGGCCGCCGTCCATCAAACGATCATTTACTCGCTAAAAATGATTGTCCTTTCTTTAATCGCCAGCGTCCCGGCCTGGTTCGCCCACAAATTTTTTGTCCAGCAGTTTGACGGGATGGGCCGGCTTTTAGGCAACGGGCTTCCGCTTTTGTTGACGGCGGCCGTTTTTGGCGCTATCGGAATCGCGCTCCTTTTTGTTACCAGAGACCGCGTCGCCTTTAGCTTCCTTAAAAGAAAATAACGCTTTTGACAGAGGAGCGGCTTTTCGCTAAAATACAATTATGAAAGAAAAGACAAAAGACCAGCTTGTAAAAATATATTCAGACCGCCGAGAGCGCTTCATTGAAAAAATGAAGGAAGAAAACATCGACGCGGTGATTTTTGAAGACAGCGAAGACAACCGCGACCCCAACGTCAGGTACTTTACCGGCCACCCAAGCGACGCCGCCTTAATCATAAACCAATCGGGCGCTTGCGTCTTGATCCCCTGGGACGAAAATCTCGCGCGCCAAAACGCTTTTGTGGACAAGATCGTTCCCTCCACCAGATACGAACGCAACACATTGCGCGCGATAAAGGCCGTTTTGGGAACTATGAAATTCAAAAGCCAAAAAATCGAAATCAGCCCCGCCACGCCCTACCCAAAATTTTTGGAATGCGTTGACGAGCTTAACGTTTACGACGTTCTCTGCAAGGAAAAAGGCGTTCACTCATACGCGACAGAAATGCGCCAAACAAAAGACGAATACGAAATCGAGCTTGTAAAAGAAGCGGCGCGCGTCGGAGACCTTATCATCGCCCAAATCGAAAAGCAAATAAAGAGCGGAAAAATAAAGACCGAAAGCGACGTGGCCCTCTTGATTGAAAAAGAATGCCGCGCCCACGGCTGCGAAAAAACCGGCTTTGACACATTGGCGGCCGGACCCGCGCGAAGCTTTGCAATCCACGCATTTCCCGGATACACGGCCGGCGAATGGCCCGGAAACGGCCTTAGCATTTTGGACTTTGGCGTCGTCTACAAGGGCTACACAAGCGACACGACGCTTACGGTGGCCAAGGGCAAATTGAGCCCGGAACAAAAGAAGCTTTTGACATTGGTTCAAAAAGCCTACGACGAATGCCTTGAGCTTTACAAAAAGGACGTCCCCGTAAAGGCCGCCGCCGCAAAGGCTGACGAAATCTTCGCCAAAGCCCGCCGCTCCATGCCCCACGGCTTGGGCCACGGAATAGGCCTTGAAATCCACGAAGCTCCCTTTGTCCGCCAGCGCGCCGACCCCGAATGCGTTTTTAAGCCGGGAATGATCGTCACGCTGGAGCCAGGCCTTTACGACCCAGAGCTTGGCGGCGTCCGCCTAGAAAACGACGTTCTCATAACAGAAGACGGAAACCAAGTCATCAGCCGCTCAAAAATATTGGTCATTGACTGAGCGCGGATATTGACTAAAAGCGCGATTTTTGGCATAATAGACGAACTTGACGGAACTCCGCAAAAAGGAGGTGAAAACACAATGGCAACAATTTTAGTTGAAGATTCTGAGAATCTTGAAAAAGCGATCAAACGCTTTAAGAGAATGGTAGAAAAAGAAGGCATCATCCGCGAATGGAAAAAGCGCGAGTACTACGAAAAGCCTTCCACAATTTTGAACCGCAAGAACAAGACCTTGGCTCGCAAGCTTATGAAAAAGAACCGCAAGCCGCACGACAGCCGAGCGTCTTACTAAGACAAAAAACCGTCCTTTGCGGACGGTTTTTTTTGCGCGCCCCGCCTTTTATCTAACAAAAGCCCAAAAAAACACCGAAAATTTAGTATGACTTTCCCCAAAAGGGCCGCCCGCTATTTGGCCGCGCTTTTTTTCTTATTCTTTCTCTTTGCAAGCCAATCTTCGGCTGTGCCAAACGCTCGCGCCAGGGATTTTTCAAACGCAAAAGTCGAATGGAAGGCTTTGGAAAACGCTCCCTTCATTCAAATCGCGGACTACAAGGAAATCCAGCTGACCATACACTGCGCAAAAATCGACTTGACGGCGCCCGGCCTTACAATCCAAATGCTGCCGCAAAAATCCGCTTCGCAAGCGGCTTGCTATGTTGAGGACTTTTGCAAAAAAAACGGATCCCTTTTGGCCTTTAACACAACTCCCTTTTACGTAATGGACGGCGGCCGCAAAAAAAAGCATTCAACGGCCGGCCTTTGCATAAACCAAGGCCAAGTGGATTCCAGGCCCTTGGGAAGCTATTGCGCCCTAGCCTTTTACGGCTTTGAGGACGGCGCCAAATTTTCAAGCCGCAAGGCAAAAATTTTCGCGTCGCAAACCGACAAAGAAATCAAGGACGCCTATTACGCGGCCGGCGGTTTTTGGCAAATCTTAAAGGACAAAAAAATAATTCAGTTTAAGGAATTGCGCGACTCGCGCACAGCCGTCGGCTTGGACAAGGACGGCCAGACCCTTTATGTAATCGCGGTCGAAGGCGAAAGCCCATCAAAAAGCGCGGGACTCAGCTATATGGAATGCGCGGAATTTTTCTTGGCCTTGGGCTGCGAGAACGCGATGGAATTTGACGGCGGATCTTCAACGCAATTTTGCGTGAACGGAAAGTCCGCCTTGGGCTACAAGAATTACGTTAAAGTTCCGGCTCTTCTTGCGTTTGCTCTGGAGCACTGAGCTCTGCGGCGGCGGCGGGCTCCTCCATTTCCAATTCGATGTAATAAAAATCCGAGATTCCGTCTTTTACTTGAATCGTGATGTTCACGGTTTTATAGCCCTCTCTTTTTATTTGAACGGCGTAACGGCCGGGAACCAAGCCGGTCGCCTTTAAGGGAGTCAAGCCGTGGTATTCGCCGTTAACGTAAAGCGCCGCCTTTGGAACGTCAGTCTTAAAAGTGGCCGAAGTCTGGCCGCTTGGAATTTCCTCAAAGCGTTCCGGCAAAAAAAAGTCGGAAGAAAAATCCGCTTCCTTTGAGCCGACTTCAAAAGCGGCCCTGCCCTCTTCCGCATCCCTTCCGCTTACGCAAGAAGAAAGGGAAAGAAAGCCCAAAAAGGCGGCGGACAAAATGATTCCCTTAACAATGTTTTTTGATCCAAGCATGCCTTCATTCTATAAGATTAAGCGTCTTCTTTCAACAGATTGTGTTCCTTAAAACTAAAATATTCGTTTTTTGTAATTATAATGTGGTCCAACACGCTTATTCCCAAAAGGTCCGCCGCAGAACAAAGCCGCCTTGTCGTCTCGATGTCCTCTTGGCTGGGAGAGACGATTCCGGACGGATGGTTGTGGGCCAAGATAACCGCGCTTGCCCTAGCCTGAACGGCGTCAAAAAAAACTTCGCGCGGATTTATAATCGCGCTGTTTGAGTTTCCCAAAGCCACAATATTTTGGCTTAAAATTTCCCTAGCGCCAGAAAGAGACACCGCGATAAAATGCTCGCTGTTCTTAAAGGCGTACTGCTTGATAAAAGGAAGCAAGTCTTGGGGTTGGTTTACCACCGCGTTAAGGTGCGACGCCTTTCTTCTGCCAAGCTCTATGGCGGCGCAAACCGCAAGCGCTTTTCCCATGCCTACGCCGGGAATCTTAAGGAAGGCGTCGATAAGATTTTGGCCGCCGCTTAAGTCAATCGCGTCCAACATTTTGTAAGCGATTTCTTCCACGGGCAAGGCTTTGGTTCCGCTGCCCAAAATAAGCATCAAAAGCTCGGCGTCGCTTGGATAATTCATTCCCCGCGCAAAAACCCGCTCCCGCAAATCTAATTTTGTTTTTCCCATACCTATAAGATAGGAGTTTTTTTTAAGAGTTTGGCGCAAATTTCAAAAAAAATGCAAAAAAAAGCCGACCCTCAAGGCCGGCTCGTTTTTCAGGCGCAATGCGTGCGGTATGTCGCTTCGCTAATTTTGCATTAGGTAGCGATTCAACTGCCCGCTCGCGCGGGCTGGCAATCAAGGCGCGCTTACTTTATTGTCGTTCCGACGTAGGGGGCGCCGTCCAAAATGTTCTTTGTGTTGGCGTTGTTCTTTCCGGCGGAACAAATTACGGTAAGGCCAAGTTCGGCGGCCTTTTTGCTGGCGATCGGGTCAAAGGGAACGTTCTTTCCGGGAACCCATTCATCGCCAACCATTTTTCTAAAGTCGGCCCAAGAAATTGTGTCCAAGGGCTTTGCGTCGGGATTTTTTCGCGGATCGTCGGTGTAGACTTTTTCGATGTTGCTAAGGTTTACAACAGTGTCCGCGCCAAATTTTTCGGCAAGCAAAACCGCGTCGTTGTCGCTTGAAAAGCCGGGCTTCCAACCGCTGGCAACAAGCACTTGTCCCTTAAAGTCAATGTCGGCCGTGGGATTCGTTACGACGTCGTTTTGGCAAAGAGAGCCAAAGGAGGCCTTTAAAAGCTGCGCGTTGATGCGGGTGGCCATTACGCCAATCCAGTCGGCGGCCTCGTTTTGCGTCTCGCGCGCGGTTGCGGCGCAAACATCTTTATAGGCGTTTTGGTAAACGCGGGCGGGAGCGCCGCCTCCGGCAACCAAAATCAAGCGGCGGCTGGAATCTTGGGCCAACCAATCCGAGGCCATTTTTACAAAGGCCGCCAAAAAATCCACGTCAGGCTTGTCAGGCGCGATTATCGATCCGCCAACGGATAAAACTTTTGTTGTCATGGCAACATCTCCTTTTTTTAGTATATACCCAAGACCGAAGGAACGATCCAATATGAACTGTAACTTTCGACGTCGGCGCTTGACTCTTCCCAAATCGACTGCAAGGCAAAAGAGCGCGGAATGCTTACCGTCTTGTTGCTAAGCAAAGACTGCTTTAGCGCCTTGTAGCTTAAAGAAAAGGCGACGCGCTGGGCGTCTATGTTTCCAAAATAAGGCTTTCTGTAAGTTGACTCGCCTTGGAAAGGCTTAAAGTCCATTCCCGCTCCAAGCGCCGCGTCAACCGGAACCCAACCATAATCTTCAAGGTAGAACTCGTTCCACCAATGGTTCCTTGAATGCTTGTCCGCGTCAATCAAGACGCCGCTCAACATTCTGCACGGAACGCCAGCCGCCCGCAAAAGCGCCGCGTACAAAACGGCAAAGTCGTAAGCGTCGCCTTTTTTTCTTTTTATCAAATCAAGCGGGTCGGCGTCTCCGTTGCGCAGCTTTGGCAAAACGCTGTAATTGGCCACAAAGTAGTCAAAGACCAACTCAGCCTGGCGGTAAGGATTCTTTACTTGGAAAATGATTTGGGGCAGCAAGTCCAAAACCGCTTTTTTGTTTGACGGAATTATTTCGTCGGCGCGAGTGTAAGTTTTGTAAAGCATTCTGTCCTTTTCTCTATAGGACATTACGTAATCCTTCCAAATCTCGCACTCCAAGCCGCAAGAGGTTACGACAAAGTTTTGCCTTGCGCCTGCGGAATTCTTTGCCGAAGTTTTGTCGGCGGCGGCGACTTGAAAAATCGAAGTTCCCTTGTATTCCAAAAGGGCCGGAGCGGGATCGCTCTCCGTCAAAACCGCTTGGGGCTGCCAAGCGTAAGTCACAGGGCGCGGCAAATGAATCGTCACCGCGGCGTCGCCCGTTCCTTTTATGTTGTAAAAATCCGCTCCCACTTGTATCAAGTAAGTGTGCTGGCTTGTCATATGCTTTACGCCGGAGCGGCTTCTAACAGTAAAGGGCTGCAAGGTGGAACGTCCTTCGGAAGTGGCCACAA
This sequence comes from Treponema sp., assembly GCA_016290995.1. Taxonomy (GTDB): domain Bacteria; phylum Spirochaetota; class Spirochaetia; order Treponematales; family Treponemataceae; genus Treponema_D. The sequence goes on from JAEEVR010000018.1 coordinate 22,668, forward strand.
AAACGGAGCCGGTCATCGCGCCTTCAGGAACGCGGACGCGGATTTCGTTTTCGCTCCAATACTCAAAGTCAAAGTCCGCTTCGCTGGGAGTCACAAAACCTGTGTACGCCTTGCGTTCGGCCTCGACTCCCGTTCCCGCCAAATCAGGAATGTTTTCCTCCCGCTCGCTTCCGCGGTAAGTGGTAAAGTAAACGTTGGAGTCTCCCCTGCTTGAGCCAAAATTTCTTCCGGTGATCGAAAGCACTTGGCCCGGCGCCGCTTCGGACACCGAAAGCTCGCTTATAATCGGAATGCTGAACATCGGATTTTCGGGCATCTCGATTGGAATGGCCAATTCGTTGGCAAAGAATTCCGGGTTGGATTTTCCGGCGCGGGTGACGACGTAAACCAAGCCGTCTTCGGTGTTGCCCGGAACGATTACCTTGATCAAGTCGTCGTCCCAAGAAACGTAGCCGCTTTCGGTCAAACGGTTTCCGCACAGCTCAACGTAGCTAAAGCCGCGCGACTGTCCAAAGTTTTGGCCGCGTATAATAAGAACGTCGCCGGGAGCGCCGACGCTGGGAGCGATTTCGCTCACCACAGGCTTTCGCAAAACTGAGCGGGTAAAGAACAAAAGCAAAGAAACTCCCGCGCCAATCAGCAAGACAAAGGCAAAAAAGCGCGCTATGGGAGATTTTCTAAGCGTGTAAGAAATGAGGTTCACTTTAAGAAGTCCAACGTGTCAAGGCGAGCGTTTGAAACGTTTGACGCGGAAATTGAATTTAAGCTTGAAAGTTTTGTAACGCTGATTGTCAATCCGTCAGACTGATCCGAGTTGTCGCTCTTAAGGCTTTCAAAATCGCTGGCCTTTATCGTAAGCGGAGTTTCCGCGTCTTTGCTAAGCGCCACGTTTGTAATCGCTCCGTCAACGATGATGTTGCTGTCGGCGATGGCTTGGTGAGGCTTTACCGCAGAAATAGCCAAGACGCTTTCGTCAACGCCCTTAAGGTTTTGGCCGGTCTTCATCTTGACCGGAAGCATAAGGGCAAAGACCGCGGCGGCCGCGGCGGCAACAGGAACAAAGTTTGTTATGCGGACAATGTTTTTGTTTGGCTGAGAAGCGCTTACAACCTTAGAAAAGCGCATGCGGCTTTGCAAGCGCTCAAAGCTGGCCGCCTTGAAATCATCCGAAACTTGAATCGAACGGGCGTCCGCCGCAAAGGCTTCGTGAACAGCCTTTAGCTTCGCAAGCTTGGCCTGGCACTTTTGGCAAGAAGCCAAATGGGCCTCGTAGTCCTTTACATAGTTTTGGGGCATTTCGCCGTCGAGATAAATTGAATGAATGTCGTTCTCAGGACAATGAAACATCTTCTTCTCCTATAAGCTTTGAGAGCTGCTCTCGCGCTCTGAACACTCGCACTTTTACGTTGCCTTCGGTTATGCCCAAGGCCTTGCCGATTTCCTTGTAATTCATATCGGCGTATTCGCGCAGAACCAAAACTTCGCGCAGGTTGTCGGGAAGCTTTTGCAAAGCCTCCTTTGCCTTTTCTATCGTCTCCGCGCGCAAAGCGTCCGTCTCGCCGCTGGTCACTTGCCTGCGGTCTTCGTAGAACTCCCGCTGCAAGGCCTTTTTTTCGCGGCCCTTGCGCTTGATGTAATTAAGCGACGCGTTTTTTACGACTCGGATAAGCCAGAACGTCGCGTCGTTTATCGTCGGAAACTGCATCGCCTTTTCGTTTGCCTTTATGTAGGAATCGTGGACCAAATCTTCCGCGGCTTCTTCCTCGTTCACGATTCTGTATGAAACCTTGAACAGCAAGTTAAAAGTCGCGTCGTAGATTTTTTTGAAGTCCCCTTCATCCGCGGCGTTAAGGGCGCTGGTTTCGCTCTGATTCTCGCTTATATCTTTAACCACAAAAACCCTCAATAGTTACAAAAAATTATTGTCTTTTCCATATTACGCCGGAGGGCGTATCGACAATCACGATTCCGCGGGCCGTAAGCTCGTCGCGGATTTTGTCGGCCTTGGCAAAGTCCTTGGCCTTTTTGGCGGCGGTTCGCTCGGCGACCAAAGCGTCGATTTCGGCCGCCTCTGGGTCGCCTTCATGGGCGTTCTCGCTTGAAATTTGGGCGCTAGAGGCGTTTTTTAGGCTCTCCTTGGCCGTTTCAACCAATTTTAAGCCCAAAACGCTGTCCATCTTTGCCATAAGGGCCAAAGTTTGGTCGGCCGGAACGCCCTCGTCCTTTATGGCCGTCTGCAAAACGCCCAAAGCGGCCGGAGTTCCAAGATCGTTTTCCATCGCCGCGGTGAATTTTTGCAAAGTCTCGGCGGCCTTTTCCCCCAAAGACTGAGCCTCTTTTCCGCCGGCCGCCTCAACAACCTTTGCAGCCCTCTTTACCAAAGAAGCGCGGGAATTTTTGGCCGAATCCATAGAATTCCAGCTAAAGTTGGCCGGGCTTCTGTAATGCGCTCCCAGCAAGAAATAGCGGTAGTCAAGCGGATCGTAGCCCTTGTCGATCAAAGACTGCAAGGTAAGGAAGTTTCCGCTAGACTTGCTCATCTTTGTGGCGCCCTCGATAACCAAAAAGGCGTTGTGGAGCCAGTAGTTGACCCAAGGGCCTTGCGCCCGGTCTTGCTCGCTAAATGAGCCTTCCGACTGCGCGATTTCGTTTGTATGGTGGACGGGAACATGGTCGATTCCGCCGGTGTGAATGTCAAAATGCTTTCCAAGGTACTTCATGCTCATCGCCGAGCACTCGATGTGCCAGCCCGGGTAGCCCTTGCCCCAAGGAGAATCCCAAACAAGCGCCTGCTCCTCAAATTTGCTCTTGGTGAACCATAGGACAAAGTCTTGCGGGTTCCGCTTGTTTTGGTCGACGACGACGACCTTTCGCTTTCCGGCGCCGGCCTGCAAGTCGTCAAGGTTGAGGTTGGCCAACTTTCCGTAGTCCGGGTATGTCGAAACGTCGTAATAAAGATTTCCGCCGGCCATATAAGTGTGGCCGTTTTCCTCGATTTTTTTGATTAGCTCGATCATTTCGGGAACGTGGTCGGTGGCCTTGCAAACCACGTCGGGGCGGAGTATGTTCAAGCGGTCGATGTCGCTAAAAAAAGCGTCGGTGTAAAATTTGGCGATGTCCAAAACCGACTGCTGGCGCTCCTTTGCGGTCTTGAGCATTTTGTCTTCGCCGTCGTCCGCGTCGCCGGTCAAATGGCCGATGTCGGTGATATTCATCACGTGCTTTTTTTTGTATCCGAGGAAGGTCAGCGTGCGGTCAAGGGTGTCCAAAAAGACGTAGGCGCGCAAGTTTCCGATGTGGGCGTAATTGTAAACCGTGGGGCCGCATCCGTAAAAGCCGCAAAAGCCCTGCTGAAGCGGAACAAATTCCTGCAATTTCTTGCCCATTGTGTTGAATAATTTAAGCGACATAAAACCTGCCTTGCGCATTAAAGAAATTTTGGATATAATATCTTCAATGTATAATATAGCGCAAACCGCCGAGAATTTCAAGCATTCGCAAAAAATCCAGCTTTATTTGAACGAGCCTTTGGCCCCCAGAAGCTCCTTTAAAATCGGCGGAAACGCTTCCCTATTAATAGAACCCTTTGACGCGGAAGCCCTTGCCTTTGCCCTGACAGAGATTAAAAAGAACGGAATCCCCTATTTTGTCCTTGGAGGCGGAACCAACGTCCTTTTTGGCGACTCAGGTTTTGACGGAATCGTAGTCTCCACCAAGAAAATGTCGGACATTTCAATTGTCGGAACGGACGGCGCGGCGCAAAACGGCGGCAAGACCGTAATCCAAGCGGCCGCCGGCGCCAGCATGGCCAGCCTAGTCTCTTTTGCCGAGCGCGAGTCCTTGACCGGCCTTGAGGAATTTGCCGGCCTTCCGGGAACGGTTGGCGGCGCCGTCTACATGAACGCCCGATGCTTTGAAAAGGAAATCTCAAACGTCGCCGCCGCAATCCAATGGCTGGAGCCCGCTTCCCAAGACGGCTCGCAAGCCCAAGACGGCGCCGGCCCCGAAAGCGCTTCATTCACATTGCGCGAGGCGGCCTTTGCCCCGTCCGACTGGGCCTACAAAAAATCGCCCTTTACCGGGACTGACCGCGTCGTCGTCAGCGCCCAATTCGTTCTGCAAAAAGGCGACAAGGCCTCGATTGCCCAAAAAGCCGCCGCCTACATCCAAGCCCGAAAGGACAAGGGCCACTACAAGGCGCCCTGCGCCGGAAGCGTTTTTAAGAACAACCATGCATTCGGCCGGCCAAGCGGAAAAATCATCGACGAGCTGGGCCTAAAGGGAAAAGCCTCCGGCGGGGCTCAAATCGCCCCCTTCCACGGAAACATCATAATAAACAACGGCGGCGCCAAGGCCTCCGACGTTCTTGCCCTGATAGATTTGTGCAAAAAAGAGGCAAAAGCCAAGTTTGGCTTTGACTTGGAAGAAGAAATTGTGGTCGTTTAAGGCCGCATATAACGCTTTTTTTAAGGCATTTTTTCGCTTTTTTATTGAATTTTTTTCCGTTTTGCGCTACAATATGTTGATATTATTTAAAGGAAGATTCGGTGTTACAGCTTTCATTTGTTAATTATAAAAAAGGCGCCGCGATTGTCGTAGAAGGCAAGGCGCAGACTGACAGATTTTTCATCATTCAAGTTGGCCAAGTGCAGTGCGTCAGCGAAGTGAAAATTCCCGGCCAGGAGCAAGTCATTCTTGGCCCCGGCGACTTCGTAGGCGTTATTCCTTGTATGTCCAACCACTTGCAAATCGAAACTGTAATCGCAATGACCGACGTTACCGTAATCGCGGTAATGCGCGACCAATATCCTGAATTGATTGCAAAAAACACACCGGTCGCCATGAAAATCATCCGCACATTCGCCAACAAAATGCGCGTGTTGAACGGCGTTCTTACAAAGCTTACATTGAACAACGTCGCCTCTGAATCTCCCGAACAGCTCTTTAACGTCGCAAGCTTTTACGACAAGGCCAACCGCCCAGACGTAGCGATTTACGCCTACTACCAATACTTAAAGAATTGCCCCAACGGCAACAACGCCGAGACCGCCAAACAGCGCTTTGTGGCCCTTAAGCCCAGATCGCGCGCGGTTTACTTTGAGCCGACTGAAGAAATGACCCGCAAGTATCCCAAGGGAACGATGATTTTCTGCGAGAACCAGTCCGGAGCGGACATGTTCATCATCCAGTCGGGCGAAGTTTCAATCAGCAAAGTCGTAGACGGAAACGAAGTTACCCTCGCCGTTCTTAAAAAAGGCGACATGTTCGGAGAGATGGCCTTGTTGGAAAACAAGCCCAGAAGCGCTTCGGCCATCGCCCACGAGGAATGCGTTTTGATGGTAGTCAACCGCAAAAACTTTGACATGATGGTAGCCACCCAGGCGCAGCTTATCGCGCGCTTGACCACAACATTGGCCGAACGCCTTTGGGCCCAGCACAGGCAATTGACAAACTCACAGATAAAGGAATACTCGCATAAATTGGTGGACATGCTTGCCTTGCAGCTTGAAAAAGCCAAGCTCAACATCACAAGCACACAGGGCTTCCAGACAAACCTTTCTGTCCAGGACTTGGTCACAATGTGCGGAATTCCGACAAACCACCAAGCCCAAGCCATCAACGACTTTACAAACTTGGCGCAGCCCAAGATTGTCGGCGGAAAGATTTACGTTTCAAAGCCCAGCGAGATCATCAAGTCCGCGGCCTTCTACCGCTCTAAGGCGTAGGACTGATCAAGGCACGCTTCGCTCAAGGCCTTGACTCAGTCCTTTTGCGGCGCGTACAAAATTGTCGCGCCGCAATAACTTCACCTAATCTTCAATAATCATTTTTCCGATAATTGAATTATGAAAAAGGCTTTTTTTCTTTTGACAGCGCTTCTCTCTTTTGCGGCTTTTAACGCGGCCGCCGAATCATTGCCCAAAGGCTACGGCGGAGTCGAGTTGGGAATGTCCTTGGACAGCGCCAAGCAGGCTTTAAAAAGCAAGAGCGACTTTGGCTACGCCGGCGACCGCGACGTTTCTCTTTTGCCAGGCGACGCCCGCGTCTTGATTGAAACCGATTCCCGCAACATGCAAAAGCACGGCTTTTTGACCCAGTGCTGGTTCCAGTTTTACCAAGAAAATTTGTATTCCATCATACTCAACCTAAACCCGGAGCGCGTGGACCACTACAGCGTCTACACCGCCCTTGTAAAAAAATACGGCGAGCCCAACGAGTTTAGCCCCGAGCGGAGCGTTTGGAAAAACGACAGCGTCACGATGAGCCTGGAACGCCCGTTGACCCTAAAGTACACCGACAACAAAACGCTTGAGGACTTGTCGCAAAAATCTTTGGTTCAAAAAAACGGCTGGGAAATCACTCGCCAAATGTTCTTGGATGAACTATAATAGCGGCGAGATTTAACGTATGAAAAACCTTAAACTTTGCAAGCCCAAAATCGCGGCGCTCTTTATCGTCGCGCTGCTTTGCGCGGCCGCCGCTTCTTGCCAAAAAGGAAATCCCAAGCTTAAGACAAAAACTTTAAGCATAGCCGCCGCCAACGGCGCGACCGTAACGCTCGTGGCCGAAATCGCGGACACGCCCCAAACGCGCGAAAAAGGCTACATGTTCCGCAAAAACATTCCCGACGGAACCGGCATGCTTTTTATTTTTGAAAATGACCGCGTCTTGAATTTTTGGATGAAGAACACTCCCACTCCCCTAAGCATCGCGTACATTGACTACAAGGGCGTGATAAAAGACATTTTTGACATGAAGCCTTTTGACTTAAAGGACATTACGGCCACCGGCTACGTTCGCTACGCGCTAGAAGTTCCGCAGGGCTGGTTTGAGCGCGCGGGCGTCAAGGTCGGCGACAAATTAAATTTGGATTTTTAACATCGCGTTTAAGGCTTTGCAAAACCTTAACTGGGGCGGCCTACTCGCGCTCCAGCCTTTCCAATTCCATTGCGGCAATCTTGTCGTTGGGATCGTATTCCAAAACAGTTTGAAAATATTTTTGCGCCGTGGACACTTCGCCGCGCTTTAGCGCGATGTATCCAAGGTTTGAAATTATCTTTGTGTTTTCGGGAGCGATTTCCAAAGCCTTTAGCAAATGCGCTTGGGCTTGGTCGAATTTTTCTTGCTCCATGCAGCAAATGCTCAATTCGTTGTAGCAGTCGGCGTTGGAGTCTCCGCCGCATTCAAGCGCTTTGTTAAAGGCGCCTTCCGCGTCGGCGTATCGGCCCAAGCGTCTTAGTCCCCAGCCCAACATAAACCAAGCGTTCCATACATCGGGGTTTCGCTGCAAAAAGACGCGGAGCTCTTCCAAGCCTTTTTCTTCTTGGCCGTCCTGAATCAACTTGTAGGCGTTCTTAAAGCGGGCGTCGTCCATATTGCCGTTCTTTATTTCGTTTATGATTTGCTGCGCGCGCTCTTTTTTGTAAACGCCGTTTTCGCCAAGCTCTTCGTCCTTTGCGTCGCAAGTGAGCGCGAGGAACGACTCAAAGCAGCCGCGCGCGTTAAAGAAATCGTTTCGCTTTAAATAAAAGAAGCCCGCGTTAAAAAATGCGTCCGGCGGCGGCGGATCGTTGTCCATCGCCATCTTGTAGTATTCTTCGGCGCTGGCGTCGTAAGCGTCCGCGTCTTCCACAAGGCCGCTGCGCCTGTAACTGTCGGCGCGCTGGTCAAAGAAAAGAGCCGTGTTAAGGATAATCGCAACGTCTTCCGGATCAAAGCCCCGCAAGGCCATAAAGATTTCTTCGGCGATTTCAAAGTCTTCGTTTTTTGTTTTTAGAATGGCGGCCGCGCTAAGCTCTTGCTTAAGATTGGGCCGCGCGTCTTTGATGATGTTCCTGTAGTAATCCAAGTGCTTGTTGCTTTTGTCGTAGGCCAACACCGTCAAAATGCCGGAAAGAATTTGCTCGGAGGTCAACTCCTCCATGTTAAAATTGTCAGGAGAATCCTTTTCTTTTCTTTGAACCGGAAGCGGAATCGACTTGTCGATATGCATCGCGTTTTTTGAAAGCTCAAAGTTTTCAGGAAGCGAGATATAATAAATTGAATTTAATTGATCCGAGCCGGTCATTTTGTCTCCGCGTTCTCAGGAGCGGCGGCAGGAGCGTCTTGCGCAGGTTCAGCCGGAGCGGCGTCGGCGGCCGGCGCTTCTTCCGCAGGCTGGTCTTCTTCAACCGCTTGCGCTTCCGCAGGAGCGGCCTCAGCGGGAGCGGCTTGCGCCTGAGCGTCTGCAGGAGCGGCGTCGGCTCCTTCTGCGGGGGCGCCTTGCGCGGCGGCCTCAGCCTTGGCTTTTTCTTCCGCTTCCATCTTTGCCTTTTCTTCGGCGACGGCTTTTTCTTGCGCGGCTTTTGCGGCGGCAAGCTTTTGTTCCGTCGTCTCGGCGGGAGCGAAGACATGCTTTCGCAAATTGACAAGGTAATTGTTGATTCTAATTCTGTAGGCAATCGGAACGGTTTTGTCGCCGAACTTTATCGATACCATCAAAATGTCTTTGCGGCCTTCGATCGGGCTGGACGCGACTACAACGCCTCCAACTTGAATGACTTCGCCCGGCTCCTCAAAGCGCATTTGCAAAAGGGCCTGCTGGTTTTCGACATATTTTTGGATGCCCACCATGATAATTTTTACGCCGCCAAAAGAAAGGTCGCGAATGATGCAATGCCTGGGCACGCCTTGTATTTGAACGATGGCTTCTTCTTTGGCAAGGCCCAGTTTGCGCTTTACGTCGGCGTTAAGAATGATGCGCTCGTCCTTGCGGCGCATCGCGTTGGCGTTGGCGTCAAGCAAAGTTCCCAAGCGCTCGATCAAGTCATCCGGCGGACGCTGTGTAAAGCTGATTGTGATTATGGCAAGTTCCGCGGAATTCATGTAAGGCTTTATGTCGCTTACCCTTCCGTTCACAAAGAAGCTAATCAGCTGGCCGTCAGAGTTGGTAAAGCAAAAACGAACTTGAACAGGACCGGTCTCTTTTTGAGAAAGCATCGCGTAGGCGCCGCCCTTGACTCCGACGATGATGCGGCAAGCCATCAATGACGTTGAATTGATGATGCAAGGCCATTGGTTTCCGTTGCATTTGACGTAAATTTGGCGAGGATCGACTTTTAGGATGTGAGTAATCTCTTTAGTGAAAGTGATTTCTGAATCGCGATAATGGTCGTAATAATCCTGTAGCTGCTGCGTCGTTACCAATGCCATGATAGAACATTATACCCCAATAAAGCGTATAAGTCAACCTCCGCTTGTATTATTGCTTTAAAGACCTTTATGCCCGCAAAAAAAATTTGCAAAAAACGGAAAGTGGCGCTAAAATAAAAGAATATTCCGCATAGCGGAAAAAAACTAAATAACTTGTCATATGACAAGAGGAGAAGAAAAATGGGAAATTCAGCAAAAGCTAAGTCAATCGGAAGATTGGTTCTTCAGTTGGCCTTGGGCGCGATGCTCATCGTAGGCGGCATTTGGGCCATGCAGGGCGGCGGAGACTTTGGAGCCAAGGCTTTGGCCAGCTGGCTTGGAAAGACTTTTGGAGTAATCTTTGGCGTAATCGAATTGGTTGCCGGCGTTTTGCTTGTAATCGAATGCTTTACAAAAGATATTTTTGGCAAGTTTGACAACATTCTTGGCCTTATCATTATGATCGTATGGCTTATCGCCATCGTTGTAGCCGACATCATCAAGGGCGACTTTAGCCCCTTCTTGCCCTGGCTTTACAACTTTGCAAGCCACGTAATCATCTTGGGAGCCTTGTGGTCATTGAACGACTAAGGTTCTGACAAGAATTGTCGCAAGACAAAAAAAACCGCTCTCGCGAGCGGTTTTTTTTTCTCAAATAGTTTGCAAAACTTAGAAGGCGGCGAGCTTTTTGTTCAAAAGTTCGGTGGCCTGCTTGGGGTTGGCCTTTCCTTGGGAAAGCTTCATCACCTGGCCCATAAGCCAACCGACGACGTTTGTCTTTCCGGCCTTAAAGTCCTGGATGGCCTTGGGGTTCTCAGCCAAAACTTTGTCAACCAAGCCTTCGATAAGGCCAGTGTCGCTCACCTGCTCCATGCCCTCTTCCTTGATAATCTCAGAAGGCATTTTGTTTGTGGAAAGCATTTTTGCAAAGACTTCCTTTCCCTGCTTTGAAGTGATTTTGTTTTCTTCCAAAGCGTTTGAAAGCTCGGCGATATGCGCGGGCGTAAGGGCCACCTCGCCGATTGTCATGTTCTTTTCGTTAAGAACGGCAAGCAATTCCGACAAAATAAGGTTGGCCGTGCGCTTGGCGCTCTTTGAATTTTTGGCGGCCTCTTCAAACCACAAGCTAAGCTCGCGAGTGCTTGTCAAAGTTTCCGCGTCAAAATCGCTAAGGCCAAACTCCGCCTTAAAGCGGGTGCGCTTGGCTTCGGGCAATTCGCCCACGCGGCCGCGGGCGCGCTCGATCAATTCCTCCTCAACGCTAAAGGGCTTGATGTCCGGTTCGACAACAAAGCGGTAGTCAACGAATGAGTTTTTGGTTCGCTGGACGACAGTCTTACCAGCCGCTTCGTCCCAGCCCATCGTGACCTTAAAGCCCGGGTTGAATTCCTGCCTGTCGGTCTTGAACTCTTCCAGCTGGCGGGCGGCTTCGTAGGTACACGCCTCGCGGATGGCCTTAAAGGAGTTGAGGTTCTTTATTTCCGAGATTGGAGTGTGATAAAGCTTTCCGTCTTCCCAAACGTTAAGGTTTATGTTGGCGTCGCACCTCATGTTGCCTTCTTCCAAGTTTCCTTTTGTGACGCAAACGTAGCGCAAAATTTCCTGGACAGTCTGCATAAAGAGCGCGGCTTCTTCCGGGCTTGTCATGTCGGGTTTTGTCACGATTTCGATAAGCGGGGTGCCGGAACGGTTGTAGTCGATGTAGGAATGCTTTCCTTCCATGTGGAGGGACTTGCCTACGTCTTCCTCAAGGTGAATGCGCTCGATGCGGACGCGGCGGTATTTTTTGTCGGCGCTTACGCAAGGCTCGCCCTTAAAGTTGTTGGGGCGGAATTTCGTTCCGCCGGGCTGCTCGTCCTTGGGATAATGGAAGAACGGAAGGTCAACGTAGCCGTCAGTGCAAAGCGGCAAGTCGTATTGGGTTATTTGGTAGCCCTTGGCAAGGTCGGGATAAAAATAGTGCTTTCTGTCAAACTTGGTGAAGCGCGCGATGTTGCAGTTGAGCGCGAGGCCCGCCACCGCTCCAAGCTCCACATAGCCCTTGCTTACGCGCGGCATGGCGCCGGGAAGTCCCAAGCAAACCGGGCAAACGCGGGTGTCGGGCATTCCGCCATAACGGTTTTCGCAAGCGCAAAAGGCCTTGGTTTTAGTCAAAAGCTGCGTGTGAATTTCGCAGCCGATTACGATTTCTGTTTTTTCGATAGGCATGTCCTCTATTATAATGAATTGCGGCGGGCTTTGCAATAACGCGGGGAACGGGCGGCCAAAAGGCTTCGCAAATCCAAGAAGCGGCGCAGCGTTTTTTTCACAGTTCGTCGCCGCAAAAACTTACGTTCACTCCGATGGAAAAATCCGAAGGATCCATGTAAAGCATGTCGTTCAGCGTGTATGTGAAGGAATCAACAAAAAGCATGTGGACATAATACGGAATCCTTACTTGCGCGAATTCCGGGCGGTCAAAAAATTCTATGTTCCAATTCAAGTCCAAGTAAAGCGCGCTGGAGCGGGTCGGCATTCTGTCGGAGCTGGCGCGAACGCGCGGCATGGCCTTCCACGATGTGGCGTAATAAAGCATTTTTAGCGTTTCGGAATCGGCGGTCGGAATGCCGCCTTCCCAGCGCTCATACGTCAAGTCGGCCACAATATCGTAATCCTTTTTTACAGCGTCGGGAATGTTTTGCGCGTCCAAGAATTTTTTTGTTTTAAGAACCGCGTCATACATTTGGTTGACTTTTTTATCTATGCCGTTTATGACTTCGATTATCCGCTTTGTGTTTTCCGGAGTCCATTTAAAACCGCTTTTTCGCCAACGTTCGTAAATGATTTTTTCATTTTTTGTCTCTGGACCACCGTCAAACATATTCGTTCTCCTTATTCAAAAAACTTCTCATGAAGCAAGCATCTCCCCTTTTACATTAATATGGGGGCGGCACGCTAAAAAATCAAGAAAACATTTCCAAGAATCTTGGAAGCTGCTTATAAATATCAGCTACGCATTTATAATACAAATCCGGCAGAACATCGCCTTCATTAAAGTTTTCATACAAAGCTCGGGCAAGCGGTCTGTAGTCATAAAACGAGAGCTTTATTAAATTCTCGATTGTTGAAAGGTGGCGGTTAAGAGTTTCATCGCCTTGCAAAATAATTACAGGCGCTGTCGCCATTGTTTCGTCATATTTAAGGCCAACAAATACGCTGCGTTCATTTTTTATGATTACATCGCATTCGAGAATCTTGGAGAAAACGCTACCCGATAGAATGCTTTGAATTTTAGATTGATCAATTATTCGCGATTTAGATTCTTCTGACATAATTATTCCTCATATAAACCTAGCGCAAAGCAAAGGCGGGGGCAAGTTACTCGGCCTTCGTTGGGGTAAAGTGATACAGAACCTTTATTTTACCGTCATCGTAGAACTCGTACTCATAACAATATTCTTCTCCATCAGAATTCTTTCTATAAATTTCATTCCCATTTTCATCATACTCCGACCACCATTCATGCCCGTCGGAGATTTTCTCATAAATCCTTTTTCCATTTATGTCATATTCATACCAACATTCCATTCCGCCAGAATTCTTGTAGTGAAACTCATTTCCTTTTGTGTCGTATTCGTGCCAAATCTCCAATCCTTCAGAATTCTTGGCGTAAATCAAATTTCCATTTGAATCATATTCTTGCCAAGACTCAAATCCGTTAGAATCCCGGCAATGGATTCCATTTCCTTTCGCGTCATATTCATGCCACTGCTCAAACCCATGGGAATCCTTGTAATGAATCAAATTTCCGTTGGAATCATATTCACTCCAACACTCCGTTCCGTCAGAATGCTTTCTATGAATCTCATGCCCATTTGAGTCGTATTCAGACCAATATTCCGTTCCGTAAGAATGCTTGAAATGAATCAATTTTCCGTTTGCGTCGTATTCATGCCAACATTCATTTCCTTTGGCGTCCTTGTAATAAATCTTTTTCCCATTTGAGTCATATTCGGTTAATGCGCTAAGAACCACCCACCTTTCAACTTTCTTACCGCCTACAGTGACTTGTTTAAGATACTTTTTGCCGACTTCCATCTTTTCCATAATTTCTTTCCCTATGAATATTATATTTTCTAACAATCACTCAAACAATTTTTGCGGCAGCGAGGCAAAGAGGTCCTGCACGTCCGTAAAGTTGTGGTCTACGCCGTCCAGGATTTCCACCGCAAAGCGCTCGCCGTTCAGTTCCGAAAACTGGCTTGCGATGTCGGCGGACGGGTCCTTGCTTCCGACAATAAGGCGCATGCTTTGGCCGGAAAATTCCTTTGCGCCTAAAATCGACTTATGCAAGTCCATCATCAAGGGCGGATTGACCAAAAGCGCGCGCTGGATTTTTGGGAACTTGCGCGCCTCTTGCAAGCCGCGCAAGGCGCCGTTAGAGTGGCCAAAGTAATACACGCTCCAATCCTCAAGGCCCATCGACATGGCGTAGTCGCTTACAAATTTCATGTCGCCGGAAAGGCCCTCCGAGTCCTTGTTGGCGGAACAAATCACGGGGCAATGAAATTTTCTATTCAAAGCCTTTGCAATTTCAAGATACTTGTTCTGATGGCCAAAAACCGTTCCGCCGAGCCCCGGCTTTATAAATACAATCGCCGCGCCGTTGGCAGCCGAGCCTTGGTCGATTACGCCGTATTCGTAGCGCTCTCCGTAGCCGTAATCTTTTCCGTCCGCGCCGTCGCTTGAAACATAACGGTCAAAGAAATCTTTTGGATTTTCCGTTCGCGCTGTTTTAAAGCCGTCAAACATGGATTCGTAAAAAGTGAAGGGATTCACCATCTCTTGCGGAACTTGCGGCTTGTAAGCGAGGCTAGCGCAACCAACGAACATTCTTGCGCAGCAACCTTCGGCAAACTTTTTGGCGGGAAGCTTTGGCGGATACGCCAAGTTTTCGCAGTCCAAAAACATTTGGCTGTAGCACCACGCCTTCAATTCCGTTGCGGGAAGCGCCGGCGCGCTTTGAAGGCTTTTGCAGCCGCGAAACATGTTTGAGTAACACGCCTCCGCAAGTTTTTCCGCCGGAAGCCGAGGAGCGACAGTCAGCCCGAAGCAGCCGCAAAACATAAATTTATAGCAACTGTCCGTCAAGGCCGTCGCGGGCAAAAGCAGCGGCATGTCTTTTTTGCTTTTTACATTCGTATTGTTCTTAAACAAAGAGGCGAAAGTAAAATCGCCCTCAAGCGCTTTTTCCCGCTCAAAGTTTTCCGAACTGACAAGGCTCATAATGTTTCCGTAAAGATAGCAAGGAGCGGAACAAGCGATGTTGCTGTAACGGGTTTCGCATTCGTCGCCGTTCCAAACGTCGCGGACATAGCTTTTGTTGTCGCTAAAAAACGCGACCGTGTCGCCGGCGGCCTCAAGCGTCACAGTCTTTTCGCTCCCGCTAGGGATTGCAATCCGCTCGCCGCCGTTCAGCGCGTAGTAGACGGGTCTTTCGGCGTTGTTTAGAAACGTCACTTGCGCGCCGGCCTCTGCCGCTTCCAGCGTAAGCGGAACGCCAAGCTTCCTATCTTCAATACGCTTTTCCATATAATCAATCGCCGCGTTAATTTTTTCGTAATCGTTTTTCACTCTCCCTCCTTGCGTTATAAGTTTACATCAATTCCTTTCGTTAAACTTTCAAATTCTTTTTCTTCACTCTCTAAAAGCGACTTAATCAAATTTATTTTTTTATCAGGCAAAATCGAATTTGCGGCCAGAGCGTCGTGAAGATAGCTTTCATACGCGTAATTGATGTATTCATCCAATTCCTTTTCCGACAACAGATAGCAGGAGACCTTAATGCATTTTCCATATCCTTCATCCATGGGCCAAGGGCCAGGTTCTTCAAAGCTGTACAGTATTACACGCTCCCACTCAAGGCTTTCATTCATAGTAATCCCAGTATTATACTTATCCTCTCGCACGATTTCGTTATCCGCCGCAACACAACACGCATCGTACAACGTCATATTAAATAAAGCCGCCAACTCTTTACCGTTATAGTCTTCAACAACATCGCTTAGAATTTGCTGATCGTCTTCTTTTTTAGCCGCAAGCAATTTGCCTGAATTTAAGATTTCAGATTTTTCTTCCTCTGTTAATTCAGTTGAGCTATTAATCAAGTCGATGAAAATTTTATTTTCATGAACGCGATGCTTTCTAATTGATTCACAGCAAGCCTTTAATTGCCCTGACTTCTTTGCCTTTAGAACTTTTGTATCGATAAAGTTTTGAACAATATTCCGGTATTGGTATGCATGCAGAGATTTTGTTTCTTCCTCTGTCAGCAAGGAATATGCAATCCAATAAGAATTCTTTTTTTCCACCCGCCAATATTCCAAAAATCCGTTCAAATCATTCTCCTGCCTCCATTTTTCAAGAAGATGAATGATTCTTAAAATATTGTCATCTGTCAAAGATTCCGCCATTTTAACATATTGTTTGAAGAGTTCCTTAACTTGAAAAAGTTCTTTTTGATATTTTTGAATTTCAAAATTCTCTGCCATAACAGTTTCCTCCAAAACTTTAATCAAACCGCAACGAAAATTCTTGGCTGTAGTAGTAGCCCTTTTCAAAGTAGTCGTATTCCAAGGGCGCGTAAAAGCGGGTCCGCAAGAATTCTATGTCGCGGTTTATCGTGGCGCTTCCAAAGTCCACCCCCAGCCCGTCGGAGCACGCGCGCCGCAGTTTCTCCAAAGTCGGAAAGCCGCCCGCTTTGATTTTCCTATGAATTATTCCGATTCGCTCAAGCTTTAGGTTCGTCAGCTTTTTGGGCTTGGCCTTTGGCTTGTCCTTGCAAGTTATTTCGCGGCCGTCCTTGTGGAAACCGGCGCACATGAAGAAAGCCCAAGGGTCGACTTGCAAATTCTTTGACAAGCCTTCGTAGACGACTTCCTTTAAGTCAGAGCAGTTCATAAAGGCAAGGCGCGAGATTTTTTTTACGCTTGCTGGAATCACGACTTTTTCAAGCGGGGCCATGTCCTTTGCAAGCGCGGTATGCCGGTAAAAGTCGTAAAAGGCGTTTGGCGCTATCGTCGCAATTCCTTTGGGAACGCGGACTTGAGCCTTGTCAAAGTTCAGCCTGAATAAAAGGGTCTTGTGAATTTTGTTCACGACAAAGCCGTCCAAGAGTTCGTAAGCGGGGTTTGCAAGAAGAATGTCGGCCACAGCCTTTGGCTTCATAGCCTGCATTTTCTTGCCTTTTTGGAAAACGGAAAAATGGACGGCTACGATGTTGGGGCCGACATTGATTTTTTTCAGAGCCTTGGAAGAGCAAAGGTTTCCCGCCTGCGTGACGCTGTCGGGAACGGTCACTTGCGCGACGGCCGGGCAATGGCCAAAGTTAATGTCAAACTTTTCCATTCCATTTGGAAAGCGGATTTCCTCAAGCGCCTCGCAATAAGAAAAAGCGTCGCAAGAAATTTCCTTTACCGAATCGGGAACGACGATTTTCTTTATCGTCTCGTTGGGCTCGATGTCGTCGGCAAAAACAAAGTCCCCGATTTTTTCAACGCCGTCAGGAACGTTCACAACCGCGTCCGAGCCCTTGTAGCGGCGAAGGACATTTTTGCCGTTTTGCGCCTTTATTATAAAGTCAATTTTCTTTTGAGGCATATTCGCTCCCTTATAAATATATTTTAGCGCAAGCACGGGCATTTTTCAAACATTTTGTAGTAGCAAAATTCCGGCAAGCGCTTGGCGGGAAGAGACGGCTTTTTGGAAAGAGAGGCGTATGCATAAAACATGTGATTGTAGCACCATTCCTCAAGCCTCTTTGCGGGAAGAAGCGGCTCGGACTTTGTTTTTGTCATGCGCCCGCCTTTTCCGATGGTTTTACATTAATTTCTTTCATTAAACTTTCAAATTCTTTTTCTTCACTCTCTAAAAGCCGCTTAATAAAACTGACATTTTTATTTGCTAAAATCGCTTTTGCAGACAAAGCGTCGGCAAGATAACTTTCATATGCATAATTAATATATTCATCCAATTCTTTTTCTGACAATGTATAGCATTGAACCATAACATCTTCGTCCGCCTGCTTTGGAAGAGGATACGGGCAAGGCGCTGGCTCCTCAAAGTTGTACCGCATTACACGGGTATATTCAAGCAGTTCATTTATATCGTCACCGATCTTACGCGTAACTTCAACTTGGCATATACAAAAATCTAAATCGTATTCCTTAAAATTTTTAAATATCCCCGCTAAATCACTCGAATAATAATATTCAACGGCATCGCTTAAAATTTGATGGTCATCATAATTTTGAGATTCAGTCAATTTGTCTAAATTCAAAATTTCAGATTTTTCTTTCTCCGTTAATTCAGCTGATTTTTTAATCAGGTCAATGAAGATTTTGTTTTCATGAACGCGATGTTTCCTAATTGATTCACAACAATCATTTAATTTACCTGTTTTTTTTGCCTTTAGAACTATTGTATTGATAAAATTATGAACGATATTTCGATACTGGTATGAATGCAGAGATTCTATTTCTTCATCCGTCAACAAAGAATACGCAATCCAATAAGACTTGTTTTTTGTCACTCTCCAAGCTTCCATATATCCATTCAAATCATTCTGCTTTCTCCATTTTTCAAGAAGATGAATGATTCTTATAATATTGCCATCTTTTAAACACTTCGTCATTTTAGCATCTAGTTTGAAAAGTTCCTTAACTTGCAATAGTTCTTTTTGATATTTCAGAATTTCTGTTTTTTTTGCCATAAGAACCTCCTTTGTTTGCGCAATCCGCGTTCATGCAGCAAGCGCTATACACATTATTAATATGTCCGCAATAAATCAAAAAGTCAAGGAAAAATCAGGGGTTATCGGCGCCCGATTGCGGCCGCGCCAAAACCGCAACCGGGCGCCATTGTCATTTGCCAAAAGATCCAAAAACGCATGGCGCATACGCGTCAGCCTTTGACCACAATTCTGTGGCCTTGTCTTGGTCCTTTGGAACGCCGTTGCCATTGTAATACGCCCATCCAAGCCCGAATTGCGCCGGATAAAATTCTTGTTCCGCGGCCTTTGTCCACCACTCGACAGACTTGGAATAATCTTGTTCCACGCCTTCGCCCTTATAATAAATCCAGCCAAGCTCAGTCTGACTAAAAACGCAGCCCCTGTCCGCCCTTCTCTTCCAGCTGTCGGCGGAAGCGACGCTTTTGGCGGTTTCATCTTTTTGGGCGGCCTTTGTCCACCACTCAATGGCCTTGGCTTTGTCTTGTGGAACGCCATGTCCCAAATAAAAGGCCGTGCCAAGACTGGCCATGGAAATCGAGTCGTTTTTCTCCGCGCCTTTTGTCCACCATTCAACGGCTTTGGCGTAATCTTGTTCCACGCCCTCGCCCTTGCAATACGCCCTGCCTAAATAATGGCAGGCGCCCCTATTGCCTTTTTGGGCGGCTTTTGTCCACCATTCAACAGCCTTGGCGCAATCTTTGTTTGCGCCTTTGTCCAAATAATAGGCCATGGCAAGATTGAACGCTCCGCACGCGTCGCCGTTTTGCAAAGCCTTTGTCCACCATTCGACGGCCGTGCCAAAGTCTTTTTCAACAAACTTGCCATGCCAATAATGTCTGGCCAACTCATTTTGCGCGGCGGCGTTTCCGCCCTCAGCCGCTTTCTTGAGCTCGTCAAATTCCGCCTGTGTCATAGCTTCCTCCTTTTGCTTTGTTCGCTTTGAGTTCATTATAACTTTCCACTACATCGTCCTGTGATGTAGTGGATAAAACCGCGTTTTATTTTACGCGCAAAAGCCTACGACTTTTCCGTTGACCAAGAAGGACTTTTCCTTTTGGATTTGCTGCAGCTCGCAAGCGACGAAGTCCGAGTTGACGGCATCGGCGTCCATAAAGCGGATGCGGCCGTACAATTGCGCGAAGTCGCCGGGAGTGGCGCTCTGCCAGCGGGTTATGGCGTCCACTTGCTCTTGGGTAAAGTCAAGGTTTCCAAAGTAATTCTTGAGCAGAGTTCTTACGCCCTCCTCCTTTAGGGGCTTGAACTCGACAAGCATGTGAAAGCGCCTTTGCATCGCGGGATCCATAATGTCCTTTAGATTTGTGGCGCAAACGCAAAGGCCGTCAAACTCTTCCATTTGCACAAGGAACTCGTTGACTTGCGTCCTTTCCCAACTGTGCATGGCGTCGGCGCGGTTTGAAAAGAAGGTGTCGGCCTCGTCAAAGAACAAGATTGAGTTCTTGACATCCGCTTTCTCAAACGCTTCCTTGATGTTCTTTTCCGTGTTTCCGAGCCAGCAGTCAAGAATGTCACTAGCTCGTTTTAGGACAACTTTCTTTTTCAGGCTCTGGGCGATGTATTTTACAAACTCAGTCTTTCCGGCGCCGCTCAATCCGTAAAGCAAGATTCGGATTCCGGTTCTGCTGTTCTTGCGCTTTTTGTCAAAGGCGGCCGCGTTCTTAATCATTTGGACGATTTTGTCCGCGGGAACGGAAGTGTTCAGGACGGTCTCTGAATACTGGTCGCACACATCGCCGCCGTTCTTCTTCTTTTCCATTCCGTAGACCAAGGTTGAGTTTGCTTTTAGAACGTCTTCCGCAAGCGCAAAAGCCTCCTTCTCTTGCGCCTTAGTCATTTCGCCCGCGGCAAAGGTCTTTAACGTCTTTACAACGTTCTTTACGCTGGCCCCGGTCACTTTGTATTTGGAAAACAAGGCGACAACCTTTTTACGCAAGGCCTCGTTCACTTGCGCCTTTTCAAGCTCGGACTTGGCTATTTTGCGCATAGCCTCGTCACCAATTCCGTCAAACCTTACGGAATAAGTCATGCGGCGCTTGGTTGACTCGTCCAGCTCGCGCGTGTAGTTCAGGATCCAAATAACCTTGTTGTTGTTCTTGTCCAGCATTTGGTTCACCGCGCCCTTTTGCGCAAGGCTCGTTCCCATAAAGCTTCTTGTTTTAAGAAGAGTTTCGGCTTCGTCAACGATAATCACCGAGTTCTTCTTTTCAAACGACAAAAGGCAATTCAAGCGCGAGAGGGAATGAAAGCCTTCGTCTTCCTTTTTGGAAATTTCAGTCTCGTTCTTGTAAACGTATGCGTCCAAACCGTGCGCCTTTGCCAAAGCCTTTGCAAACTCAGTCTTACCGCTGCCGGGCCTTCCGTACAAAAGCAAGTTGGCGGGAACGTCTCCTTTCAAGAAGAAAGCAAGGTTTTGCTTGGCCTTTTTGTCAACGGCGAAGGAATCCAAGTCAAAGGCGTCGTCAACTTTTTGCTTTGAAAGAACATCGCGAAAATACGCGTCAAGGCTTTGCTCTTTGATAGCCCACACAACACACTCTGGAATCGTTCCGTCGAGATTCATCAAGCCGTAATCCACAAGCTTTTCTCCGGCGCGCAAAAGACACTTTCCTTGCCAATAGTCCATGTCGCAAACCCTGCATAGATTCACAATTGTATCTTCTCGTTTAAAAAGATACTCCACAAATTCGTTTTCTTTGGCTGAATAGGCGGCTTGCAAAAACGCGGCTTCTTCTTCGCTCAAGCGCATCGCGTCTTTTAGGAACTTGACTTCATCAAACGACCTGGAGACTTTCGCTATTTTTTCGCCAATCCGTTCTAGCGGCGGGGAGTCCATTTCTCTTTCTGTTTGAGGAAGCTTGGCGCCAAAAAACGTCGCCGCGATAATCTGCGTAACGGCAAGGTCACAGTCGGAATGAATTTTGTGGCCAAAATAATAAGCGCGGCAAATATCGACATCCATTTCTGAATACAAGCCAATCGTGCCCCTAGAATATTCCTCGGCGATTTTATTGTCTTCCTCATAACTGCGCTCCAAGCGAAAGGCGCGGGGGTGGAAAGGGGCCTTGCAGCCTTTTTTTGCGACAAATGGAGTAATGCGGCCAAATTTCACCATAAGCGAAATGTATGACTCCAAAACCTTTTTAAGCTTGTCCTCTTTCCTTAATTGATTGCAAAAATAATCAAGCTGCTCCAAAACCACATACTCGTCAACATTTCCGTTCCTAGCCCAAAAGTTATAAGCATACGCGGCAGCCTGCAACGCCCTTTTCGCTTTCATAGCGGAAGTCTCTTTTGTCATTCAGACACTCCTTTTTTTGTCCCATAAATCGGCGCTCTTAAAGTCGCCGAACCGTCTATACACCGCCCACCCCGCCGATTGGCGGGGGACTCTTGCAAAGCGCCAAAGACGGCTAGCGCCGCTTCCACTTGCCAACAAAGGCTTTTGGCCAAAAGGCGTCAACCTTTGACCAAATCTCAACGGCCTTCGCTTCGTCTTTAGGAACGCCGTCGCCCTCGAAACACATGCGGCCCAAGAAATAGCAAGAATGCGAATCGCCTTTTTGCGCGGCCTTTTCCCACCAGTCAATCGCCTTGGCGAAATCTTTGTTTGCGCCCTTGTCCGAATAATAGGCCATGCCCAAATTAAAGGCGCCGAGCGGATCGTCCTTTTGCCAAGCCTTTGTCCAGTTTTCGACAGCCTGGTCAAATTCAAACTGTGTCATCATAACTTCCTCCTTTTCTTACGCTACTAAATCGAATTCCGCTCTAAGCTTTTCCAAGCCGCTTTTTTCGATTTGCCTTATGCCCTCTTTGGTATGCCCCAGCTTGTCGCCAATTTCTTGAAGGGTCATGCAATTGCCGTTGTCAAAGCCAAAGCGGCATTTTATAACCTCCCGCTCCTTTGGCTTTAATACGGCGAGCGCCGCGTCGACAACCTCCACCATGTTGGCGTTGACCGCAAGCCGCTCGGGGCCAAGAAACTTTTCATCGGGAAAGTAATTTATGAGCGGCTGCGCGTCATCCTCTTCGCTTGCTTTGTAAATAACGTCAAGCCGCGCGGCTGTCCACGAAGACGTTTTGATTTTTTTGGACAAGACCCTGCAGATGGCGTTCTTAATCCACCAAACAGCGTAGGTGCAAAAGCGGACATTTTTAGCGGGATTGAATTTTCGCGCGGCGGTCATAAGGGCGATGTTGCCCTCCATGATGAGGTCTTCGATTTTTAGGCTTTCATCTTTGAGATAATTTTTGTAGGCGTTGGCCACCCTGACCACAAAGCGCAAGTTGGAAACGACCAGCGCGTCAATTGCGCTCTTGTCTCCGTGCGCAGCCTTTGCGGCCAAGTCCTTTTCTTGCTCCACGGTCAAGAGCGGAATTGAATTGATTTGATCAAAATAAACATTGAGCGATTCCAAAGAACACCCTCCTTGCAAGCGTTTGCATTGTGTTCATTGTAAAGATTCAGTACATCATTCTGTGATATAGTGAAATTTTTGAGAAGATTTTTTTGTGAATTTTACGGGGTCATTTACCGACCTGCAAACAGGCAACTCACACAATACTATTTTCTTATATTGTATAGAATTACAATAGATAATCCCGCCGCAATCAAATTAAGCGCGCTGAAATTTCACTGTTTTTTAAAGCAAGACAAGACGCCGGCCGGGTTGAGCGTATACAAAACCTTTAGCAAAAGCGACTTGTTTTTGTCAGTCTTTCGCTTTGTTGTCGCAGCGTTTCTTTTTTGTCCAGCCGTTATGCAAAAGGCCCTGTCTATCAAGGCGGAACAAATGGCGGCGCTAGGACGCGGGCAAACGGCGCGAACATCTTTTAGCATTGTTTCAAAGTCCAAGCGCAAGCGCGCCTGCTCGTCATCCTTGTCGTCATCGCCGTCATCCATGGCGACGCTTTTTAGCTCCTCAAGGCCAAAGGCTTCGATGATTTTTTCAATGGCTTTGATTTCCTTAGAAGTCCTTCGATTGGAGGCGCCATCCTCTTTTTGCTGAACAAAAAATTCTTCAAGGTCAAGCCCCTTGCTTCCGCGAGCGCTTCTTCCGTCGGCAAAATCAAGATTGTAAACGTAATTCATCGGACAGCCCAGCGCATGGTCGATTTTTTCTGGATGAGCCTCTTTTCCGTTGCGCTCCCAAATGATATTCCAAAAGTCTGGATAGATTTTTTTATTTTCCCCGACAACACAGCCGCGGATTTTGCCCATCAATTTCTTAATGTCAACGTCAAAATCATGCTTGGCCTCGTCTATGGCAATTTGCGCCAAGACGCTTAAAATGCACACATAGTTTTCAAGCTCTTGTCTTTTTTGCGGGTTATTATATGAATAAGTCAAGCACAACTGCGACAAGTTGCTGCTTTTTCCTATCGTGTCTTTTGCCGCTGCAAGTTTTATGTCAACGTCGGCCGCAGACTTTGATTTGCCGTCAGATTTATTTTCGGGAATGTCGTTTACGATTGTCGGATATTCCTTGTAAAATTTTTTGGCGCAAGCAACGATGTCGCTCTGGCCGGTGACATAAATAAAATCGCTGTCTTGGTCGGAACCGTTGTTGCGCGCCTGGAAGTCCGTTCCAAGCATGTTCACCGCGATTATTTGCTCGCCAAATCCTTCAAAATATTTTTTTATTTTTTTTGGCGGATGAACGTTGCGCAAAAAGCCTAAGTTGTTGCGGCAATTAAAGGGGCTTCTAAATTCCGCAAGCTCATCTCCGTCCGCAAAGCGCTCTGTGTAGCATTGTATCGCGGCGTTTGGCCCTGATTCCGCCTTGAACATGGGATCGTCAAAGGGGTTATCGCCCGCGGCAGCCAAAAGCATGGCGTAAGGAGAGCCCACGATGACCAAGTTGTCGGCGTTTTGAATTATTCTTCCGGCCCTTAGTTCATGGTTGACATAGTCGCTAAGCATGGCCTTTTTTCTTTTTCTAAAATAATCGCAGCAAAAGAATTGCCTGTTGCGCTTGCACAGCTCCACAAGAAGGTCGCAATCATTGTAAAAATTTGAGCGATAGGCCAAAAATTTTATAAAGTCGTTGTCCTCAACTCTTTTTGTCCTGTCAAGAATCAAGTCGGTGTCCGCGGTCTTCAAGCGCTTAACATAATCCAAAGAGCAGCCGGCGACATTCTGCATAAAAAAGACGTCGCTTTTAAGCGCGTTGACCATTTGGTATGACATGCGCTGGAAGTCGCCCTGCTTGCTTTTATGCGCCGTTTTTACGATGCCAAAGATTGAGCCGCTTTGCGCGACCTGTTCTTGCCAATGCTCAAAGTCCCGCAGGCTGTCGCCAAACTTTGTCCACTTCGCCGCGTTTTGCGTGGTTATAAGCTGAACGTTTTTTGCATAAAGCTTTCTGCCCCACCTGTCTTGAACGGTAAAAGTGTCGTAATCTTTTTTATGGTCGAAACAATAATCCTTAAAGAACTGCTGGATGTCTACGCAAAAGGCGGCGGCCTTAAAAAAACGCTGGCGCAAAAGAATGAAGCCGTTAGGCTTTTCTTTCTCGTCAAAGAATTTTGAGCGCTCAAAAATCGAACGGTCAATCAGCGCCTGGCCGTCAAAGATAACGTTGGACACTTTCGCCGTCCGCTCAAAGTTTTCCGCCGCGCCTTTATGAGCGCCGCCGTCAAGCGCTTTTATCAGTTCGGAAACAGACACTACATTCCTTGCGCAAAAAGACTCAACGTCATCTATTACAAGAATCTTTTTTGGGTCAATGGCGACCGTTCCGACGATGCCGCTTGCGGCAAGCGCTTGATACGCGGCAAGCTCGACCAACTTGGACTTTTCTTTTAAAAGTTCGGGCTTGTCCATCCGCAAAAAACCCAAGGCTTTTTTGTAAAGGCGCTCGCAGATAAAAACACAAGACCCTTCCTTTGCCTTGCCCGCCGTGCGGTAAAGCATTTTGTATTTTATTTCTTTGTCGGAATATTTTATGGCAAGGCCATTTGCATAAAAAAGCCTTCGCAATTCCTCGCGCGATTTAGAGCATTTCTTGTTTTTGTCGTCCTTATAGTTGAATGAAAAATTAACGCCGATTATGTCGCGGGTCCAGCCGCCGTCCTTGTCGTTTTTCCATTTTCCGTTTTTGACGCAGCCTCTTTTTAGCCCGTTGCTTTCTAAAAATTCACTGAACAGGCTGTTGGCAAAGAGCGCCTCCTTTTTGTAATAGGATTCCTTTACTCCGTCATCGTGCCCATAAATGGAAGCCGCCTCGTAGTTATAGATTTTCAGCCCGTATTTGTTGAACATAAAAACGCCTTAAATTGATTATA
>JAEEVR010000019.1 GCA_016290995.1 Treponema sp.
GCTTTCCTTACCGTTTTCTTCCCTTCCCTGCTGATTCCAAAGAACGCCGCCCTTGTGGAGAGCGGTAAAAGAGAATGTAGCGCTTTCCGCAAAAACTGTCAAGAGAAAAGCGCGCTTTTTTTGAAAAATTTTTGCGTTTTTTTTTGCGAATACCGCTCCCCAAAAAACTAATTCTTTGCGGAAGGAAGATTCACAATGCCGCCGGCCGCGGTAAGCGGAACGTATTCCGGAACCTGACGACCGTCCCAACGCTTGGCGCGCTCAAGCTCAATTTCCAACTCCTTAAGACGAATCTCAACTTGGTAGTTTTGAGCGACCTTGGCGTTGTAATAAGCCAGCGCGTCAGCCTCGACCTTTTTTGCTTCGGCTTCTTTTTGCGCTTTAATCAAGGCGGCTTCGGCCTCTTGCTCTATCGCAGCCTTTTTCGCTTCGGCTTCCTTTACCTGCTTTTGCGCCTGCTGTTCCGCAAGCTTAAGGTCCTGCTCGGCTTTTTTAACCTCTTGAGCGCGGTTGGCAGTTTCTTTAATTTGCTTGTCAAAATCGTCTGACCAATCCCAGTTGGTGATTGTCGTCTGTGAAATGTCAATCGGATAGTCGGCCATGCGGGTAAGCATAGCTTGGGCAACTTTGCCGGTAACTTCGTTTTGCTTTTCGACCAAGTCGTAGATTGAGTATTGGCCGACCGTTTCCTTAAGCGACGCCTTTACATTGTCGCGCATGGCGCTTTGAATTACAGCGTCGTTCAAATAACGCGTTACGATGTCCATTATGCGTCGCTCGTCGTAAACGTAGCGAACTGCTACGGTGCTTCCGACAGTCTGCATGTCTTTGGTAATCGCTCCGTCTTGGCCGCATGAGAAAGAAACTTCGTAAGTTTTTGGCTCCAAACGGAACTTGCGGATTCTTGTTATAAATGGAGCGTGGAACTTCATTCCGGGCTGAATTACGCCTCCCTCAACCTGGCCAAGCGTTACTTGAACGCCGCGCTCGTTGGGCGAAATCACCGTGCATGAACTCGCAGCCAAAATGATTGCAGCGGCAACAATAAGGCAAAATGTGACAAACCCTTTGGTCACAAAAGGCGCTTGAACTTTCATATTCGTTCCTCCTAAGCAATTAAAAATGCTATGGAAGAATAATGCAAATCGAGCAAAAAAATCAAGGGCTTGAAAGGCAATTTGTTTTTTGGCAAAATGCTTTTATATGAAAAGAAATCTATTTTTTATTGCGCTTCTTGCCGCAAGCGCTTTTGCGGCGCTGGTCCTATGCTCCTGCTCGAAAAAAATCTTGGCGGAAAACATTTCGATCCTTGACGGAGGAAAAGAATGCAAACTTTCAGAAAACAAATACATCTTTCTTGAAGACGAAAACTTTGACATCAGGTTCAACGGCTTAAAGCCCAAGCAAAACATTTACATGTTCGCCCACCACAACGACTCATTTATAGACAAATACAAGCTTCCGATAAAAGCGGACGACACGGACATCTTTAACCTGGGCATGGCCATGGCGGAACGGACGCTGGACAAAGAAAAGGGATACACTCTTACAATAAATGAAGTTCACTCAATGCATTGCATCGGCGACGACAGAAGGTTGAACGACAAGGACGGCGCGTCGCTTCCTGTAAGGGCAATCTCAGACACGACAGGCTTTATGGACGACAAACTTTACCTTTTGTTTTATGTTGACTACAAACACAACAGAATTATCGAGCCAAACGAGCTTGCATGGATTGAGTTGATACTTCCTTACGACTCCAGAAAAGCCTTGACCCAGACGACTGAGGCGGATTTTTCCAACGAAAAACGCGCCTACATAAGTTCCGCGGGACACAGAATAAAAAAGGAGAACTACCACGGCAAAGAATTCAAGGCCTACAAAATCGCCGGAAAGAGCGACCTTGAGAAAATGAAACGAAAGGAAAACCGCTCCTTTGAAAACATCGACATCGGTCAACACGTCTACGGCTTAGAATCTCAAAAAGAAAAATTCAGTCAACCGACAATCTTTTTGATGGTTCCCCAAGGCCTCAGCCTTTGCAACAATCCCTTTAGAATAAAGGGCGACAAGACGATTTACTTTGAAGTTCAACAGGAAGGAAAACAAGACTATATCGACAAGCCAGTTTCAGTCCGTTTCTTAAGGCTACGAGACGAAATTCTTGTTGATAAAATAGCCTTTTACTATGGCGGAAAGGTCATTCCCGCAGAAGTGGCGGAATTTTAAGCGGTAATTTCTTCAAACAAAACGCCGGAGTCGATGCCGTTGATTACCGTTCCGCGTGGATGGCTTTTTAGCATGTTGGCTCGGCCGCTTTGCAAGTGCTCGCTTGTGATTCCGTGCTTGATTGAAATGTCGGCTTCCAAAAGCGCGCTTAGGTGATCGGCAAGGCGGACAAGCTTTCCGTCAACAGGAGAGAACTCGGCGCTGTTGTGCTTTTGATTCAAGTCTTCAAAAGTTACGGCAGACACCTTGCCGTCAACTAAAATTCTGTTTTCAAATTCGTCGCTGGTCCAGTACATCAATTCCGCAGAATAAAAGTCTTCCATAAGCGGAACCAGCTCGCGGCCTACGATTTCGTCCTCGATGCGCTTTACGATTTGCGGAAGGGCGTCCGTCGCTTGCTTGACGGGACTAATGATGTCGCGCGTGACCGCTTCGGGCAAGTCATGAAAGAGCGCGCTAAAAAAGTTGTTGTAAATTCTTTTCTGGCACATTTCGGCGCCGCATTCTTTTTGGAGGAGCGTCGTAATCGCGGCGACAAAAAAACAGTGGCCCAAAACGCTTGTGTAGGGAACGCGCGGGGTTTGGTTCCATCTGCGCTGGAAACGCAACTGTTCAATCTTAAGCAAAAACTCAAAAGGCCGCTGCTTGGTCAAAAGCAATTGAAGGCCGCGCAGCTCCGAATATTTCGCCAGGCTTGCGTTAAGCTCCTTTTCTATTTTTTCGTAGCGTTCCTGCTCGTTCACAAGCTTGAGCATTTGAAGCTCGCGCATTGTCGAATACCTGTGGGCGGCGGCGTAAACGCGGCTTGTCAAAAGGTCTTCTTGCGGAATCGGAATAGACTGCGCCTTTTGTCCGATGTAAATCGTAAACTGAGAAAAGAATTCCTTGTCTTCGATGTAAGGCTTGTATTGGTTTAAAACCCATTCGTTAAGGCGCAAAAATTCCGCGGGGTATTCCGCCTTGATCAAATCCTGGACGGGAGCCTTGATGTCGCAAAGCGCGATTTTTTTGAGCAAGTCAAAGAGCGAGGCGTTGATCATCCAATCCCAATTGATTTTATGTCCGGCGTCTTCCTCAAACTTTCCGATAATGTAAGCCAAGACCATTTTTTCGGCGGCCTTGTCCATCTCAACCAAGTCAAAGGGACGGATCAAGTCGTTCCATCGCTCGATGGAAAACGCCTCGAACATTTTTAGGATGAGCTTGCTGTAATTTTTCATGAACCCCTCGTTACATACGGTTTTCCGTCCGCAGCGGGAGCGTAGTTCTTTCCGCTAAAAATCACAAGCGCCAAAAGCGTTATCGCGTAGGGAACGATGTTAAAGACTTCTGTGGGGAGGAACTGAGTGAGGCGCGGGAAAAAGTCGTGCGCCAAAACTGCAAGCGCCGACGCAAGGCCGAACAAGAACGTTGAGCCAACGATCCCCAAAGGCTTCCAACGCCCAAAAGCCACCGCCGCCAGCGCGATAAAGCCCGTGCCGTTAACGGTGTTGCTTGTAAACTGAATCGACTCAGTCAAAACCATGCAGCCGCCCGCAAGGCCAGCCAAAAAGCCAGAGGCCAACGTGGCGAACCAGCGCATTTTAAAAATGTTCACGCCAACGCTGGCGGCGGCGTTTGGATGCTCGCCGCACGCGCGAAGGCGCAAGCCAAAAGGCGTTTTGTAAAGAACAAACCATGCGATCAATATTACGGCTGCGGCAATCCACAAAGTTGGATAAAAACCGGTAAAGTCCGGAAGCATTCCCATTTGGAAGGGAAGCGTTCTGTCGGCATGGAAAAATATTTGGCTAAAGAAAATCGTGATTCCGCTAGAAAGCAAGTTGATTCCCGTTCCGCTTATCGTTTGGTCCGCGTTCAAATTAATGGCGGCGTAAGCGTGAACCATTGTAAAAATTGTAGCTATCACCGCTCCTGCAACAAGAGCCACGGCCAAATCCCAACGGCCATAGCCCGCCGCTTCCATAAAAAAGTGAACGGTGGCCGCGACAAAGGCGCCGATTCCCATAAGGCCCTCAAGCGCGATGTTTACGACGCCGGCCCTTTCGCAAATCATTCCGCCCGCCGCGGCGATAAGCAAGGGGGCTACGATCATCAAGATAGAAGGAAGGCTTGAAAAAATCATTTTGCGCCTCCTTGCGCGCTCTCCTTTTTCGCCCGCCATGCAAAGAACATTCTAAAGCCGGTCTTGAGCGCGATAAAGACTACAACCAAGCCTTGAATGATAAAAGTGATTTCTTTTGGAATGTTGTTCGTCTGCATCAGCGACTGCGAGGCTTGCAAGAGGCCGAACAAAAGGCCTGCCAAGGCGGTTCCTTGCGCGGTGCAGTTTCCGACAAGCGCGACGGCCATTCCCGTAAAGCCATAGTTGTCCATTCCTGTGATTACGCGGCCATACCTAAAGGAGCCAAGCGCAACCACTCCCCCGCCGATTCCGGCAAAGGCGCCAGAGATCGCCATCGCTCCGACAATGCTGGCCACGACAGGAATGCCCGCGGCGCGAGCGGCGTCCTTGTTAAAGCCAGTGGCTCGCATGGCAAAGCCGGCCTTGGTCTTTTCCATAACTATATAGTAAACAAGAATTCCCGCGACGCACAAAAAGATTCCGGCGTTAAGGTTTGAGTTGTTGAACAGCTTTGTCAAAAAGCCGACCTTTAGCGAAGCCGTGGCCGGAAAGTTGGGCGTCTTAAAAGTGTTTGATCCGGGAATCGCGAGAGTCACGATTCTAGAAAGGTAAAGCGCTATGTAGTTGAGCATGATCGTTGATACTACTTCCGAAACTTCAAAGCGGGCCTTGAACCAGCCTACAACGCCGCCCCACACGGCTCCGCCGATTGTGGCCAAGACCAAAGCGAGCGCGACTTGCAAGACCGAAACTTGCGGAAAGTACAAGGCGCCCAACTGCGCGATTGTCATTCCGATTATGTACTGGCCTTCGCCTCCGACATTGAACAAGCCGACGCGCGAAGCGAATGCCATCGCAAAGCCGCAAAAGACAAAGGGAACGGAATAGTTGAGCCATTCGCCGATGTAGCGGGGATTCCATTTTCCGTTGTTAAGATTAAAGCCCGTCATCGACTGAAAGAGCGCCTTGTACATACCGCCGGGATTGCGGCCTACAAGCGCGATCAATATCGTCGCGAACAAAAAACCAAGTATTATTACCAAAACGCTGATAGAGCCCTCTGAAAGGGGCTTTCTTGCCTTAACGCCGTCGCTCACGATTTTACCCCCTCAAACGACTTGCCCGCCATCATCATTCCTATCTGGCGTTCGTCGACTTCGCCCGCGGCATAGGTGCCGACAATCTTTCCTTTGGAAATCGTGGCGATTCTGTCACAAAGGTTCATGATTTCGTCAAGCTCAAAGCTGACCAAGAGAACAGCTTTGCCAGCGTCGCGCTCGGCGATGATTTTTTTTCTGATAAATTCAATCGCGCCAACGTCAAGGCCGCGGGTTGGCTGGGCAAAAATCAAAAGGCTTGCGCCCATGCTAAGCTCGCGCGCGATGATAAGCTTTTGCTGGTTTCCGCCCGACATGGCGCCGGATTCCGCTCCGCCCTCGCCTCCGCGAATGTCAAAAGCGGCGGACAATTCCTCGCCGTTTTTTTCCATCGCTTCCTTGTCCAAGAAAAACTTGTTCTTGACAAAGGGCTCTTTATAGTAATTTTTTAGCGCGGCGTTTTCGCCGACGGTGAACTCGGCCACAAGGCCAAAGCGCTTGCGGTCTTCGCTTACGTGCGCCATTCCCATTTCTATGCGCTGGCGGACTGAAAGGTTTGTGATGTCCTTTCCTTTAAAGATTATTTTTCCGGAACTTGGCTTTGCAAGGCCGGTAAGGGCCGCGACAAATTCGCTTTGGCCGTTTCCGTCAACGCCCGCGATTCCGAGAACTTCTCCGGCGCGTACTTCAAGGCTTAGGTTGTCGACGGCAGTGATTCCGCGGCTGTTTTGAACGGAAAGGTTTTGGACTTGCAAAAGAGTCGCTCCGATTTTTGGAGCGGCCTTTTCAATATGGAAGTTTACCGCGCGTCCTACCATAAGTTCGGCGAGCTTTTCTTCGCTGGTAGAAGCCACGTCAACGGTGTCTATCATTTGGCCGCGGCGCAATATCGAGCAGCGCTCGGCTACGGCCTTTATTTCGTTAAGCTTGTGGGTTATAAGCAAGATCGTCTTTCCTTCTTTTTGAAGGAGGCGGATGATGTCCATAAGCTCGTCAATTTCTTGCGGTGTCAATACGGCGGTCGGTTCGTCAAAGATAATGATGTCAGCCTTGCGGTAAAGAACTTTTAGGATTTCAACCCGCTGCTGCATTCCGACCGTAATGTCTTGGATCTTTTCGTCAGGATTTACCTTAAGGCCGTACAAATCGCTCAGGACTTGAGCCTCTTTTTTTGCCTTCTTTAAGTCAAGCAAGCCAAGCCGGTTTTTTGGCTCGGCGCCCAAGACGATGTTTTCGGCGACAGTGTAGTTTTCGACCAATTTAAAGTGCTGGTGAACCATTCCGATTCCCAAAGCGGTCGCGTCGTTAGGATTTTTTAAATGGACTTCTTTTTGATTGATTTTTATCACGCCGGAATCCGGCGTGTAGGAACCGAACAGAACCGACATGAGAGTGCTCTTGCCGGCCCCGTTCTCTCCCAAAAGGGCGTGGACCTCGTTCTTTTTAACGCGTAACGTTACGTTGTCGTTGGCCAGAACATGCGGGAATCGTTTTGTGATTCCCAGCATTTCCACGGCCCATTCAGGATTTTGGCTTTCCATTAGTCGTCGATGGCGCCAAGGCCTTCGGGAGCGACGCCAGCGGCCAAAGCTTCCTTGTATGTCGGAAGAATCTTAACCTTGCCGGAGACGATGTCTTTTTTGGCTGATTCGATTGAATCGATTACCTTTACGCCCAAGTCCTTGTTGGCCTTTGAGTAGTCAACGCCGTCGTCCTTAAGAGCCAAGTTGACAACGCCGCCAGAGAATGAGCCGCTGGCGATTTCATTCAAAGCCATCAATGTCGAAGTCTCAACGCGCTTGATCATAGAAGTAAGAACGGCAGACTTTCCTTCGGCGTAAACGCCGTCAGCGTACTGGTCAGAGTCAACGCCGATGGCCCAAACGTTCTTTCCGGCATACTGCATTTCCTTTGCCTGGGCGATAGTTCCGTTTCCGGTTCCGCCGGCGGCAGAGAAGATGGCGTAAATGCCCATGTTATACCAGTTCTTGGCCTGAGTCTTGGCCAATTCGGGCTTTCCCCAGTCGTTGGCGTAGTAGTCGAAAATTTCGGCGTTGGGATAAACAGCCTTGATTCCCTGAATGTATCCCATCTCGAACTTTGTGATTGTAGATCCCGGAACTCCGCCGATAAAGCCGAACTTGGGATTGGCGATTCCGTCAGCCTGTGCCTTGTAAGCGGCGGCAAGGCCGACAAGGTAAGAGCCCTCTTCTTCGTGGAAAACGAATTCCTTAACGTTGGGGCGTCCAACCCAGTCAACGTCAACGATCATATACTTTTGGTCAGGATACTGGTCGGCGATTTCTGTGATCGCGTCGGCAAAAGTAAAGCCCGTGGCGCAAATAAGGTCGTAGCCTTCGTCAGACAACTGCTTGAGCGTGGGCAAATACTGGTCCTGAGTTTGGCAAGTTACGATGTCGTAAAGGCTTCCGCGGCTTTTGGCGTTCTCTACGCTTTCGCCGTAGAACTCAACGATTCCGCGCCAAGCGGCCGCGTTGAATGACTTGTCGTCGATTCCTGTGGCGTCCGTTACAAGGCGAATTGTGGGACGGCCTTCAGAAGACTTCTTTGCAGCCTGCTTTTTTGAACAACCGGCAAAGGCAGCCAAAACCGCGGCGGCCAAAGCTATGATTGCAATCTTTTTCATATTATGATTTCCTCCATGAAAATGAATGGACATATATTAGCGCATCTAATGGAAAACATCAAGGACGGCGGACGCTTGCATTTTTTTATTCTATATATTATAATAGCGGATTATGGCAGAATCACAAAGTTTTTTGGCAAAATTATTCTCATCCATCTTTAAATCTGACGATCCAGAGGCTGAAAAAAAGCGCCGCATCAAATTAATCGCTAAGAACCTTTCAAAGGCTAAGTACCATTTTTACAAGAACGACGAGGTTTTGCCGGCCTTCGCCAAATTGCTTTATGACATTTACAAAGCGGTGTTTCCGGCAAAAGCCATGTTCATGGCGCAGGAAAACCCAAACCGCCTAAAGTCTTTGGCCGTTAACTATTCCCTAAACGAAAAAGAACACCAGCTTATCGACTCCCTTACAGAAGAAGGAATCAAAGAAGCGGCGCAACACACGCCGATTGAACAGCTGGAGCCGCAAGTAAGGCAGAACATAGATTACTTCCTTCAAGTATTCAACGGAGAAAAAATCGCCCGCATCGAAGCGCTTTACAGAAAGCTGATGATCTTTAAAAGCTTCTGCTCCTTTGACTTTTACTTTACCCTTAAAAAGTTTGACTCTTCATTAAAAGAAGGCGAATTTACAACCGTTCCCCACTTTGAAAAAATCAACGCGGAATACATCAGCGAAGACCTAAAGGACTTTTTGGCGGTTGCTTGGCTTTTGCCCGAACGCGAAGACTGGTCCGACATGATGAAGTTCTTTAAAGAATCAAAGGGAACGGAACCCGTCACCTTAAACGTTTGGAACAAAATTTGCAACAAAATAAATTCAATCCGCTTAAGCCGCGTCTTTGAGATGATGATTCAAGTGATCACAAAGGACCCCAACTACATTCCTGACTTTTCATACAGCGAAGAGCCCATCGTAGACAACTTTATCGACAAAACAAGAAACGACGCGGAAAAGACATTAAACTCCCTTGTTTTGGCGCAGCAAAACAACAAGATTGACGGAATCTTGGAGCAAATATTCGGAACAACTTCAATCGAACGCCTTACAAACTACACCGCCACAAACTCCGCCTTGTACGAGCGAAAAGGTTTGGGCACCTTTGACTATGTCCAGCCGCTCAACTACTTTAAGGCCTTTTTGCTTGACTTTGTAAAAAAAGACGTGCGCGAATTCTCCGACTTGGTTTTGGTCCGCGGAACGTGGTCAACCCAAGCGCTTTCGGCCCCAATGTCAAACGCCTACCACGCGCTTTTGGAAACAAGCGACACGATTTTGGCCTTTGACGCGAAGATCGCCGAAGACGCCGAAATCGGAAGCAGAATAAAGACCCATATGCCCAGGGCCGAACGCGACAAAGAGGCAAAGAACATCATCGGCACTTTGATCGGCGACCTAAACGACGAAGCAAAGGCCATGTTGGTTGACGGAACAAAGAACTTGATTACAATCGCAAAGACGACAAAAACTCTCTTGGAAGACTACGCAAAGCCAAAGGGAGAGGTAATCATTAACTGGAAGGAATTGGACAAATTTGCCGACCACCCGGTTAAGGAATTGGGCGTCGGCGTTTACAAGCACATCTACTTGTTCGTGCAGCTAATGCAAAACTGCTTAAAGTAACCGCGCCGCAATAATCACGCTTGTTTTTCCGGGTACAGGCCGGGAACAAGGAATTCTTTTGGCAATCTAGAAGGACGGCCTTGGGTATTCACCGTAGCCCAAGTGACGTCGGCGTCGACGCATACCGTTCCATCCTCTTTTCTAATCACTTGGTGAAGTGTTCCCTTAATGGCGCCAGTTTCCACAGGCTCAACGTCGATAAAAAGCTTGTCCATCAAAAAGGCGCTGGCCCTGTAATGAATGTCAATATGGGTAATGTAAATAAAGTAGCCGGCTTTGATCATTTCTTTGTAATCAAAGTTTATGCCGTTCAAAAATTGCATTCTTCCATATTCAAGATAGTTGACGTATACGGCGTTGTTGACGTGTCCATAAGAATCGCATTCGTATGTGCGAACGATAAGATCAGAAGTTACTTTCATAAATGGGATTATATAAAAAACTTAGGCGTTGTTCAACACCGAATCAACCAAGCGCTTAAAGGAGTTGTCTTGAACCACGCTTCCAGTTTGAACGTCGTCGACGATGGAGAACACGCCGTTTGAGTCTTGAACGATGGCGTTATAGTCGGCGCTTTGCAATTCGCCAAGATTAGAATTTTGGCCAAACGAGGAGAACATAAAGGCTTCAGCGTTTGAAAGAGGAATTGCAGAGGCCTCGCTTGCGGCGGCTTGGCTTGCCGCAGGTTCGTCCGCAAGAGGAGCGGCTTCCTGAAGCGGCTCCTCCTCCTCCAAATGCAAAGGCCTTTTCTCAAAGTTAGGCGTTTCGGTGGTAAAGGTCGAAGCGACGTCCGTTCCGTCGTCAAGGCTTTTATTTTCCGGAGCGCTAAATTCCAAAGGCTCTGTAAACTCCTCTTTTTCTTCGGCCTCAGAAACGCCAAAGTCTTCGGGAGAAAGATCCTTGTAGTAATCGCTTTTTTCCGTCTCCAAGGTGCCGTTGATTTTTTCTTCTTCGTTTCTTGCGTCAAGGTCAGTAAAATCGGGGCCTTGAATGGAAAAGTTTTTGACAACCTCTTCGGTTTCATCGTTGGGAGCGAAATTCTCTCGAACGTTAGTATAGGGATCAAGCTCTTTGTCTCCGACAACTTCGACAGATTCCGGATCGTCGTCTTTCTTTATGCGCAGAGCGAAGAAGTCGTCCGCGACGTTTTCTGAAATGTCAATGTCGCCCTCTTCCTTTTCAGACAAAGTTGCCGCAAAGTCCATAAGGGTTTTGTGGTCTTCGTCGCTTTCGGGCTCGGCAATTTCAACAGCCTCAGGTTCGTCGTCGGACAAGGATTCCGCAAAGGCGGCAAGGTCGTCGTCAACCTCTTCAACGGCTTCAACCTCTTCGACTTCTTCCAAGTCCTCGACGGGCTGGGCATCCTCGATTTCTTCAACCTCTTCGACGGGCTCAGCATCCTCTATTTCTTCAATTTCCTCAACAGGTTCAGCCTCGCCTATTTCTTCAACTTCTTCAACAGGTTCAGCCTCGCCTATTTCTTCAACTTCCTCAACAGGTTCAGCTTCTTCTATGGCCTCGGCTTCTTCGATTTCTTCAATCGGTTCGGCATCTTCCACCTCGACCGGAGTTGCGGGAACGGGAGTCGCGGCGGCAACTGTTTGAGTCGCGGCCGGCGCTTGAACGGCTTGAACTTTAAGGCTTCCGCTTGACAAAAGCTCTTGGAGCATCGCCTTGATTTCTTGGGCGCCTTCCGCTCCAAGGCCGCTGTTTGCAGCGGCGCCGTTGGGCTTTAGATTCATCGCGGCGAACAATTCGTCCCAGCTGCGGTTTATCAATTCCTCAACTTGAGCCTGACGCTTTTTGGCTCGGCCTCCAAGGCTTTGAATGATTTCTTTTGTAACAGCGTCGCGGCGGCCGCTTATCGTCTCCCAGTTAAGGGCTTCTTTTTTGGAAAGGTATTCGTCAACGACGCCAAGCTGCAAGGACTTGATTCGCTCGCGGATAACGGTCTCGTCGTCGCGTCGCAAATTCAAAAGCAAAAAGCAAATCAAGAAAATCGAAATGAAAACGCAAATCAAAATAAGGATGCGGGCCGAAGATGGCAGCGCGAAAATCTCGTCGTTGTAAATTCCGCAAACAAAGATTCCTGACTTGGACTTTTGGCTGACGGCAACCCAATAATTTTTCTTTTGCTCGTCGATCGAAAGCAAGCGCTCGGCGGCGCCGGAGTTTTTATGCCACGCGTCAAACAAGGCTTCGGAAAAATCTTCCTGGCCCACAGACGGCAAGCCAAAAACATAGCCGCAAAGGCAATCGGCGCCGCTTTTTGCGTTTGACAAAAAGTTCGCGCTTTCGCCGATTGAAATCAAGTTTTTCTTAAGAAGAACGTTGGCAAAGTCCAAGGCGTTGACGTAAAAAATCGCGCTTCCCCTAAAGACTGAATACTTGTCGTAAAGGGGGAACGAGAACACAATCCTGTTTTCTTTGTCGTAGTAAATTTTTTGTCCGGCTTGCAAGTCTCCGCCAGTGTCGCCGCAAGAAACGATTTGCGCGGGGATTTCTTCGCTTCCTGACAATGTGACGCATTCCAAATAATTTTTATAAGCCGTCAAATTGTTTTTTTCGTCGCGGCGCAAAATGTCGGAATGGAATGTTGAGTAATGGATTGAGTTTTGGTTCTTGTCCAAAACGCGCAAGCCCAAAAAGCCTTGTGTTGACGAGCGCAACTCGCCCAAAGCCTCGCCGCGCGAAAGCACGTCAGCGTCCGAAGGCTTGGCTTCGACAAAAGTTTGGACGGAAGAATTTTTTAGGAACGCGCTTTGGCCAAGCGCGAATCGCTCCGTCAAGGTCTTTAGGTAATCGTCGTAGGCTAAAGAAATGCCGTCAAGCTTATTGTTGATTTGAGAAATTTTAGCGGGTTCGTAAAAGCGCGCGTCGATCGCGGAAAACAATCCCGCAAAGGCCGCCACCGTAAAGGCGCCAAAGAGCATCACAGATATTAAAACGCTTAAGGCAGTTTTTTGACCGCTAGTCATACTTTTCTTCTTATCTACTTATATTATCGGCAATTCAACCTTTTTTCAATAGCCCTTTTTATAAGAAGACTTTTGCGCTAGAATAAGGGCGACGATGAAAAAAATCTACGACTTAGAAGCCGAAGAAAATAAAAAGACGCGCGCCTTTTTGGTGGGCCTACCCCTCCTTCAGAATCCGGGCGGTCTTGCCGAGCTTGACGGCCTTATTTGGACCTTGGGAATGGAAAACGCGGGCCAAATGCTTTTGCAGCGCCTTGACGTTCAGCCCGCCTACGGAATGGGGAGCGGAAAAGCCAAGGAAATTTGCCAGGCCGCCCAAGAAGCGGAGGCCGACTGCATCATAATGGACTGGGAGCTCGACCCGACCAAGCAGCGAAACTGGGAAAAATTGGCCAAAATCCCCGTTTTTGACAGGCAAGAGGTTATAATCCGCATTTTCGCTAGCCGCGCCTCCACAAAAGAAGCCGTTTTGCAAGTGGAATTGGCCCGTTTGGAGTATTCGCTGCCCCGCTTGGCCCACATGTACGGCGACCTAGCTCGCCAGCGCGGCGGAAACTACGGTTCCAAGGGAGCGGGAGAAAAGCAGTTGGAGCTTGACCGCCGGCAAACCCGCCTAAAAATCCAGCAATTAAAGGCTGAACTGGCGAAAGTAAGGCAAAACCGAGCCACGCAAAGAAAGAGGCGGCAAAAGATTCCGCTCCCCACAATCGCGCTTTGCGGCTACACCAACGCAGGAAAGTCTTCGCTTATGAACGCGCTTACAGGAAGCGACACCTTGGTTGAGAACAAGCTTTTTGCCACGCTGGACCCGTTGACGCGGCGCATAAAGCTGGCCGGCGCCGAAATTCTTTTGACCGACACGGTAGGCTTTATCTCAAACCTGCCCCACCAGCTTATAGACGCCTTTAAGTCCACTTTGGAAGAAGCCGCGATATCGGACGCGCTTTTGATCGTGATCGACGCCTCCGACCCAAACGCTTTGGCCCAGGCAAAGACCGTAAAGGACGTCTTGCAGGAAATCGGAGCGGACGAAAAAAAGACGCTTGTGGCCTTGAACAAAATCGACGCGGTTGAAGAAGGCGTTTGTTTGGCCTTGCTAAAGGACGAATTTGTCGGAGCGGTGGAAATCAGCGCGAAAACTGGACTTGGGCTAGACTTGCTCAAAGCGAAAATCTCTGCTATTATTAAAGAATGAACGTAAAAGTTAAGATTGACTGGGACAAGGCCCTGCCCCTTATCGCAATTGGAATCGCCGGCTTGATTTTTTTGGGAACAATCATCGCCCTTATCGCCGGAAAAAGGCCCGGACTTGCCTACAGAAAAAGCGACCCCGTCAACGCCGAGCAAATAAAGGGCTCAGGCCCAGAGCAAATGCAGTTTAAGGAGTTTGGAACGCTAAGAACCCGACTCCTTCCAGAAAAAGACTCAAAAGAAGCCGGCTCGGTCTTGCTTGTAACGCCCTGGCTTTCGTACGACACCACCGACTCCGCCTTTTACGAGGAACTGGTTTCCAAAAAGAATATGTTTTCGTCATACATCTTGGAATTCTTTTCCGACAAATCCAAGAACGACCTCCTTTCCATCGGCGAAAAGGAAATCAAGCGCCTCTTGCTGGAGCGCTTTAACAGCCAATTGACGTTGGGAAAACTTAACGCGATTTACTTTGACGACTACATTTTCCTTGACTAAAAGCGCAACAAAAACGCGCCAAAAGTGTCTTAATTTGCAAGAAAAGAAGGAGATTAAATTATGAATTCCGAAATAACGTCGCAAACCGCTCAGGTTGTAATAGCAGTAGTTCCAATCGTAGGAATCGCAATTGGTGGAGTGATTCTATTCTTTTATCTTTTGTGGACCCACCACGAGACAAAGCTTAGAATCCGCACCGGCGCCTACAAGGCTCCGGAGTTTGACCTAAAGACTTTTTCGCTTTTGGCCGGCCTTTTGCTTACGGGAATTGGAATTATTCTAAGCCTGCTTTTTGCGTTGATTGACGGCTTTTCATACGCTTTGCTCGGCGGCTTGCTTCCGCTTGCCGTTGGCGTTTGCCTGCTCATTTTTTATAAAATCAATCCTGACTTTAACGACAAAAAATGAACAAACAGCGTACCTCGGACAAAGAGCGCGAGGCGGCATACAAAAGAGACTCTAAGCTTGTTCGCGAAGTTTTGTCGGGCAACACGTCGGCCTTTGCCGAATTGATGTCGCTCTACAAAAAGCGAATAGAAGCCTTAGGAATGAGTTTCTTTAAAAATCCCGCCGACACGGAAGACTTTGCCCAGGACGTTTTTCTAAAGGCTTACACAAAGCTGGATTCCTTTAAAGGCGAGTCGCTATTTTCCACCTGGCTAACGCGAATGGCTTACAACACGGCCATCAACGCGGTGAACCGCAGGCCGGAATATGTTTCAATAGCGGACGAAAGCTTGCTGCCGGACAACGGGCTGACTCCAGAAGAAAAAGAATTGCGGCTTTTAACGATGGAAGCCGTAAGAGAATCCCTTAAGGAATTGCCGGACAAGTACAAGATCGTTCTTGACCTTTACTTTTTTTACGACAACTCCTACACCGAAATCAGCGAAATCACTTCGCTTGCGGAAAACACTGTAAAATCGCACATCTTTAGGGCAAAAAAATTGCTGCGCGAAAAGATAGTTGCAAAAGGATTGGTTGAAAATGAAGAACTGTAACGACGTGATGGAAGCTTATTTGGGCTTGGACAAAGGGGAACGAATTCCTTTTGGAATCACTTTGCATTTATTGGCTTGCAAAAACTGCAGAAAGCAAGTGCGGCTTTTAAAGCAAGCCGAAAAATCCGCCGTGCCAAATCCTTGTTCGCAAACCGCGCTTGACGACGCCGCGATCCTTGCCGTAATGAACAAGATCATGACAAAAAGCGACTCGCAAAAAAATCCAATTTCGCTTTCAAAGTGGATAATCGGCGGAATTATTATGATTCTTTTGTTCGTCGCTTTTAGCGTCTTTGCAAAGCCGGGCTCAAACCATTTTCTTACGGTTTCAACCTACATTGAGCTCGCGGCGCTCGTCACAGTTTACTGCGTTCTTTTTATACGCAGCAACCTGGATTTTTTTGTAAAGAAAATTAACTCTATCCCAAAAGAGCAAGGGGATTTACCATCTTTCCGCGCTTAAAGACTGTAAAGTGCAAGTGCGGGCCGGTTGAAGCGCCTGTGCTGCCGACGCGGCCGATGACAGTGTTGGTGTCCACCCACTGGCCTTTTGCGCAACCGATGGCGGACATATGGCCGTAAAGGGTCTTGTAGCCGTTCAAGTGGTTGATTATTACATAGTTTCCGTAAGTGTTGTTGTAGCCAGTCTCGGCCACGCGGCCGGCCATTGCGGCGTAGATTCTTGTTCCCTGCGGGCAAGCCATGTCCAAGCCTCCGTGCCATGAGCGGCGGCCGGTAAAGGGACTGGGCCTCCAGCCAAAGTATGAAGTCAAGCGGTACCAAACGTGCAAGGGCTTTCTAAACAAGTCGCCGTTGATTTCGCTAAGGGTAATGCTATCCATTTCGGCGCCGGGAACAAAGATCGAAGAGCCGGCCTTAAGCTCGGAGCCTACGTCCAGCTTGTTCACAAAGGCGCACTTTACGGCGTCAACCTCGTATTTTTCGGCGATTGTCGTAGGAGTCTCGCCGTCTTTTTTTACCGTGTACAAGATTCCTTCTTCTGACGGAATTTTTATGTACTGGCCCGGCTGAATCAAGCGGCTGGCGCGAATGTTGTTGACGCTGATCAATGTGTCTTGGCTTATGTCGTATTTTTCAGCGATAAGGCCGATCATGTCGCCCGGGCGGATTCTGTAAGTCCAATATGTAAGGGGCTTTAAGTCTTGCTCTTGCTCAGAGTTTTCGGCGGCTTCGGCTTGGGCCAAAAGCTGGGCGTTGCGCTCGTCCTCCAGCTTTGAAAATTCCTCGCTGTACTGCGGCATAACGGGAGATTCGTAACCGCCCCGGCCGTTTTTGGGAAAATTTCTTACTAAAAACAATGTCGTTCCGGCGACAAAAGCGCCTACGCAGAAAGTGAGTCCAAGCTGTACAATGTTCTTCTTAAAGAACGCGGAAATTTTGCCCATCATTGCATCATACCCCATTTTGTTTTTTTATTCAAGTTTATTTTTTATCCAAGCCTATCAAGTAAGTCTCAAAGCTTTCTTTACGGCAGGCTTCGGGCTTAAAGCCCTTGGCGCTTCCGAATATTTCCCTCATTTTTTTCAACAACTCGCCCTGGGCGCCGCTTTGAAAGATTTTCACGGCGAATTTTCCGCCTGTTTTTAGCATGTTTTGAGCGTACCAAATGGCCATTTCGACCAAGCCTTCGGAACGGGCGGTGTCAACCATTCTGTTTCCAGTTGTAAGGGGAGCGGCGTCGCAAACGACCAAGTCATAGGGGCCTTGGGCCTTGATTTTTTCGCGGATTTCCTTTGCGTTCAAGTCGCCTTGAAAAAAGACCAAGTTGTCGCCATGGACAGTATTTGAAAGTGGATTCAAGTCGCAAGAAACAACCTTGCCCGCCCCTTCCATTTTTCTTAAAAGATAAGTGGTCCAACTTCCAGGAGCGCTTCCCAAGTCCAAAACAGTCGAATTCTTTTTGATGAATGAAAACTTTTGGTCAATTTCTTCCAGCTTGTAAACGGAACGAGCCGGATAGCCTTCGGAAAAGGCTTTCTTTGACCAATAATCGGGCTTTTCATAACTATTTTGGCTCATAGATTACTTTTCGGCATGACGCGCCGGAAAGTTTACTCTTTGACCCCGCCCCGTAAGAAATGTGCAAAAGACAAAGCAAGATCCGAGTCAACTTTCTTTTCCAAAGCGCGCTTGGCCCGGTCAAGAGAGTCGTCGGGACTAAAGGAAGCCGCCCTGCCCTTTATGGACTCAGACCACAAGGAGCCGCTGGTCGAGGAATCGTTCAAGGAGCAAGTTATGGCAAAGAAAGTTTGCCAGGATTCCTTGTCTTTAGAAAGCTTTTGGTCAAAGGAAAAATCCGCGGCAAGCGAATATCGTTCCCCGGAAGACTTTGAAAGCCTAAAGCCAAAGTCGTTTAAAAGCTGGCAAAGGGCCGAGTACGCCATAGAGTCCTTGTCGCCCTTTACGCTAAGGTAAACGGGAATCTTTTTGGCCACTTCGATTCTTTGCGCGCGGATTTCTTGCGGAGACTTTGACGAAAGGCTTTTTGCAAGGCCCGAATTGATCACGAACAGCCGGTCCAAAAGCTTTTTGTTTTGAACGGCCTTGTCTTGCGCGATAAAGAGGTTTGCAAAGCGGTCTATCGTATTGTTCTTTGTG
This sequence comes from Treponema sp., assembly GCA_016290995.1. Lineage (GTDB taxonomy): Bacteria > Spirochaetota > Spirochaetia > Treponematales > Treponemataceae > Treponema_D. The sequence continues at coordinate 18,013 of JAEEVR010000019.1, forward strand.
TAAGACTCCAAGCGCTCGATTTCCTTGTTGTTGGCGTCAAAGGCGGCTTTGTAAAGCTTTGAGGCCTCCTCCTTGTCCATAACGGCCAAGGAATGCCATTTTACTCCGTCAAAAAAGCGCGCCTTGATTTCGACGCCGATCAACTCGCTTGAGTCTACGCGAAAGTTGGCGTTTTGCTCCCAGCTGGCTTCCTTGCTGACTTGGCCCTCCTTGCCTTGAGCCATTTTTCGGTTGGCGTTTTCGTTGGAGGAAATTATTTGGCTAAAGATTGCCGCAAAGTTTATAAAGGCGTCGTTGTCGGCGGAATCCTGCGAATTGGCGGAGCCGCTCGCCGTCATGTAGCGGCTGTCGGGATATGCGGAAGGCTTTGCGTAAAGCCAATCGGGCTCGTCGGCAAAAACTCTCGTCGCGGCTTTTTCGGCGGCCTTCTTATCTTTTTTTGCCGCAAACATCGGACTTTCGAAAAAAACAGCGGCCGCAAGAATTACGGCCAAAAAAGAATTTACTTTTGGCATATCGACTCCACAAGAACAGGCCGGCCGGAAACAACCTTTACGTTTTCAACGACCTCTTTTTTTCCGTTTGAATACTCTACGGTGACTGTGTATATTCCAGGATCGACGGTAAAGCCCGCGGCGTACGCCTTGCTAAAAAGCGCCTGCGACTGCCTTACGTCGGCCACCTCGGACTTGTCGATGGCCCTAAGGCCTTGCGCTCCGGCAATGACGGCCACAACGGTAAGAAAGCCCTCGGTGGGATCGTTTTTAATCGTCGCGATAATGCCGGCCAAGCCCACGGCCTTTTTGCTGGTGGACCTCCACACGCTTCGCCAAGCGGCCTTGCGGGCCTTTAAGTCAACGTCGTTGATCGCGGCCTTGTCAAAGTCCTCCAGCAAAATCGCCTGCTTGCTTGCATTTTGGCCCTCTCCTTGGATTGTGACGCGCGAGGCCTTTACGACATCCTTTTGCGGAAGGCATTCCGGCCAAACATACTTGAACCTAAGCGCGTTTTCGTATCCGCAAATGGAAGAAATAGTCCGTCCCACGTCCAAAAGGTCAATGGCAAGCCAATCGGTATGCTGCTTTCTTTGCGCGATGGTTCCGGTCAAGGCCAAAACTTCTATGCGGCCCTTGCCGTAAGGAAGCTCGGCGCTGTCAGTCTCTATTTGAGGCGCCAAAGACTTAAGCTCGCGGACTGTAAAGTCGTCTACATAGCTTCCGTTTTGGGCGCCGATAACGATTTGCAAGTAGTCGGCCAAGGGCGAAGTCTTGTAAATCAAGGAATCCTTTTGGCTGGCGCTAAGTTTTTTTGGAATGCTGTAGGGAACGTGGAAAGTAACGCCGATCATTCCAAGCGCGGCTTCCATTTCGGCCGGCCCCGCGTCGCTTCCCTTTCTTGAAGAATCGTCGTCCCTCAAGATAAGCTCGCCGTAATCGGCGACGTATTTTTTTTGCTTGTCGTAGACGCGGGTCAACAAGTTGTGGGCCAGCTCAACGTTCCCCATCTTGTAGGCGTTAAGCGCGGCAAAAGTGTCCACAAGCAAAAACTCGTACATGGTTCCGCTGTACTCTTTTAAATTTTCATTAAGGATTGTAGTGGCCGCGCCTTGAACGATTGACTTGGCAAAGGCGTCGTCAAGCGCCCTTGTGGTTTGATCAAACTTTTTGTCGGCCTCTTCGTAAAAGCCGCCCCTAAAAAGAATCAAGGATTGGTCCAGCATCTTTGCGATGTTGGCCTTTGTTCCCAAGGACTCAATCATTCCAAAGGCTTTGTCAAAGTCTTCGTCTTTTACGGCTTGGTCGTAGCCGGCGTCGTCAAAGCGGACCCGGCTTACCCTTTTTTTTGGCGCCTTTTTCTTTTTTTGGGGAGCGCCTTCCTCCTGGCCCTCTTGCGGCTCCGCGCCTTCCGCAACGTTTGAAGTTGTTGCGCACGAAGCCAAGAAGAGACAGGCTAGAGAAAGCAAAATTACAAAAAGCTTAAGCGCGCGTTTTTGCATCCTAGAGCTTTACTTTTTGGTTTTTGATGTATTTCTTAATCTCTGAGTTTTCGCCCTGCCAAATGATTTTGTTTGACTCGATGTCGGTCAAGGTAACGTAAACAAAGTATGAGCGGACAGTGTACTTTCCGGCGGACTCAACCTGTGTCTTTACAGAGCCTGTCATAATGTAGTCGGCGGCCTTTTCGTTGTCGATCTCTTTGGCCGTTCCGTATTCAACATGCTCGGCCTGGTCAGCCTTTTCTTCGCGAAGCTCGCCGCGCTCGTCTTTGCTGGCCACAAATTCCAAGGCGCCGTTGTTGATGATGGCGGTCTGCATTTTTTTGGCGACGATCGAAGTGTCGATGCGCTCGCTTGAGTCGTTCTTGATTTTTCCTACGATGACATAGGGAACGCGACCCTTTGTCTTTTCAAACTTGGCCACGCGGGGAGAAGAAACGCAGTCGTTTACAAGAGTTTCGCAAACAAGTCTGATGTCAGTGTCGTTCCAATATCCGTCAAGGTCGATTACTTTGTCCGCGTCAACGCGCTTTACCTTTGGCTTTGCGCAAAGAAAAGACACGGCGCATGTCATAGCAATGGCAAACAATACAAATTTCTTCATAATCCATCTCCTATAATGTGGTTCTGCAATTAAAACCAATAATTTCGTTTATTGTAACATAAAAGGCCGTTTTTTTCAACATAAAAGGCTTGCTTTGACATTCCGCGTTTTTATTGTATAATGTAAGAATGAATCAAGAAATCGACCGAATAAAAGACAAAATAGAGAATATATTGCAGGCGGAACTGCCGGAAACCCCTTCAAAGGAATGGCTTTTGGACACTTTTGGAACGGAAGAGGCGCTTTCGCAAAAAGGCTTGGACGGCCTTTTGTCTCCCACGCGGGAACTGGTAAAGCAAGGCGGAAAGCGCTGGCGGCCTGTCTTTATGGTATTGTGCGCGCAAATGGCCACAAAAGACCAAAAGAAGATTCAAGACGCCTTTACGCTTAGCCCCCTTTTGGAATTTGTCCACACCGCAAGCTTGATTCACGACGACATCGAGGACCGGGCCGACGAGCGGCGCGGAAAGCCTTGCGCCTACATCACCTACGGCCTTGACACCGCCCTAAACGCGGGCGCTTGGCTTTACTTTAAGGCGGCAAACTGCATAAACAAGCTTGACTTGGAGGCCGACAAAAAAATCGCCTGCCACGAGCTTTACCAGATGGAATTGCGCCGCCTGCACTTGGGCCAAGCGATGGACATCGCCTGGCACCGCGACACGGGCTTTTTCCCGACCGTACAAGAATACCAACAAATGGTCCAGCTAAAAACCGGAACGCTTTCTTGCATGGCCGCGCGCCTGGGCTTTTTTGCCGCCCAAAAGGACAAGGCGTTGATAGAAAAAGCCGGACTAATCGCCGCCGGAATCGGAATGGGCTTTCAAGTCCTTGACGACGTTCAAAACCTCACAAGCGGAAACCCCGGAAAAAAGCGCGGCGACGACATAATCGAAGGAAAGAAATCCCTTCCGGTATTGCTTCATGTTCAAGAGCGTCCGCAAGACAAAACAAAAATTGCGGCCCTTTTTGAGCGCGCGGCCAAAGAAGGAATCCAAAGCCCCGCAATCGAAGAGACTATCGCGCTGTTGGAAAGCTCCGGCTCGATTAAAAAGGCCTATGACTTTGGAAACCAAGCCGCAAGCCAAAAAGCGCTTGAATTAACTTCGCTTTTGGAAGATAATGGTTCCGGAGCGGCTCAAATGATTTTGGACATGTTCGCCAAAATCCAACGCTAAAAATTTGCCAAGGAAAACCAATGCTTGAATCAGCGGACTTTTTAAACAACCAAGCCATAGAACTCACCTCGCGCGGAAATTTCACCGAAGCCATCGCTTGCTATAAGCGCGCCATAACGATCGAGCGCGAAAACCATTTGCTTTGGTTCAACTTGGGAATAACATATCAAAAACAAGGCGACTTGCGCGGCGCCAAAAGAGCGCTGACAACCGCCTACGAGATGAATCCCGAAGACATAGAGTCGATCGAGCAGCTTGCCATTGTTTGCCTTGACCGCAAGGAATTCTTTGAGGCGATTCAATACTGCCAGCTTGGCCTTGACCTAAACCCGCTCAACGCCCACTTGTGGAACACGCTGGGCGTAGTCTTCTTTAACCGCGAGGAATACGACTTTGCGGCCGAAGCCTTTGAGCGCTCGGTTTCAATCAACCCCTACTACTACGACGCCCTATACAACTTGCGCGACACATACTCGGAATTGGGAAACAAGGCGGGCCAAGCGGAATGCTCCGAGCGCCTTTTAAAGCTTAAGGAGCCAAAAGAGGATTTATGACGCAAAACGCTGAAGTGATTTCCGTTTCCCAAGACGGAAAAGAAGCAGAGGTTTGCCCCATCGTTACCGACGCTTGCCTTTCATGCAAGGAAGGATGCGCAAGGCGCGGAAGCCCCTTCAAGGCATCAAACGACCAAGGCTTTGAATTAAAGGCGGGCGACCTTGTAAGAATCACCGCCTCGCAAACCGCTGAAAGCCTGCAAGCGATTTTCTCATTGGTCATTCCCGCCGCAATAGCGGTGTCCGCCTACTTTTTGGCAAACCCGCTAAGCCGCGCGCTTTTTAGAAAAGAAAGTTCAGAAGGCTTTAAAGCCCTTTGTGTTTTGGCTGGAATACTTATTTCTGGAGCGGCTGTAATGGCCCTAAGCAGATTTAGAATCAGGCCCAGCCGCCCCAAGATTGACAAGGTCTTTTAGGCTGTCAAATGGTCGCGCGCCAAAGCGCTGATCTCGTCGGCCATTTTCATTAGCGAAACTTGCTTTTGAACGCCGCCCATTTCCCAACCTACGCGGGGCATTCCGTAAACTATGCTTGATTCTTCGTCCTGTCCCAAAGTCCAAGCGCCTTGCTTGCGCATTTCGGCAAGCTCGGCGGCGCCGTCGCGTCCCATGCCTGTCATAATTACGCCAAGCGCGTGGTTCTTGTAAACCTTTGCCACAGACTCGAACATGACGTCGGCGCTGGGCCTGTGTCCGTTCCTTTGCGGGTCATGGGTCAACTTGATAAAGCGCTCGCCGCCAGTTTCCGTAACCGTGATATGGTTGTCGCCGGGCGCGATGTAGACTGTTGAGTTTACGATCTTTTCTCCGTCTTCCGCTTCCTTTACAGACAAGGGACAAATCTTGTCCAAGCTTTCGGCAAAGGCCTTTGTAAAGCCCTTGGGCATGTGCTGCACTACAAGAATCGGCTGCTTTAAGCGTGGATCGATCATCTTGAAAACATCGCGCAAAGCGTTTGGTCCGCCGGTTGAAATTCCGATTGCGATTACCTCGATGTTTCCGCTTTCTCTTATCGGCGTGACGACGACAGGCTCTTTTTTCTCAACCGTGTTAAAGCTAAGAATTTGCGCCGCGTCAAGCTTTGGCTTTTGAACGGGAGCGTTGTCGTCCGCCTTTTTGTTGGCCACAAAACTTTCGGCCTTAAGAAGCTTTCTTTGCTTTTGGAAGAATTCCGGAATGTATGGAATCTTTCCTTGGCGGCGCGCGTACTGGGAGCCGTAAGACGCCAGCATGTCGATAAGCTGGTCGGCGACTTCGGAAATGTCGGCCGAAACGGAACCCGCGGGCTTTGTGATAAAGTCGGCGGCGCCCAATTCCAAGGCTTCCATTGTGACGGCGGCGCCCTTTGTGGCTACGCTCGAAAGAACAACGACAGGAACCTTAAGGCGCTTTTCTTTTCGCGCCCTAAGGAATTCAATGCCGTTCATAACAGGCATCTCAATGTCAAGGACAATGATGTCGGGGTTGGTCTCTTCGATCTTTTCCAAAGCCATTTGGCCGTTGGAAGCCTTTGCGGCAACCCTCATGCCCTCAGTGCCGTCAATAATGCGGCTAATCAGATTTCGCATCAAAGCGGAATCGTCGCAAATCAATACCGAAATGTCATCCATAGCTCTCACCCTCGCTATTTAAGCTGCTTTTGGTAGAAACACGCCCAGTCTGTCTTTAGGAATTCAAAGTTGGTCTTCATTCCGAACAAAGACTCGGAGTGGCCAATGAATAAGTAAGAGTGCGGAGCGAGCGCGTCCCAGAAATGATTTATAACGCGAAGTTGCGCCGGTTCGTCAAAGTAAATCAAAACGTTGCGGCAGAACACGATGTCCAAGTTGCGCATTCCGCTGTCGTTCTTAAGGTTGTGGTAGTCAAAGCGAATCGTGTCCATAAGCTCCTTGTTGGCCTGGTAGCCGTCAGGTGTTTTTGTAAAGAAACGAGTCAAGTATTTTTCGGGGATGCCGCCAATTCGCGCGTTGGGATAAAAGCCCTGCTTTCCTACCATAAGCGATTTGAGCGAAAGGTCAGAAGCTGTGATTTGAAATGTGTACGGCGGAGGCAAGATGTCCTTAAGAATCATGGCGATTGTATAAGGCTCTTCTCCGGTGGAACAACCCGCGCTCCATACTTTGACAACCCTGTTGCCGGTGTTCTTTTTTTCTTCCAAAATATGGGGAATAACGTAATTGACCAAAGCGTCAAAGTGCGGTTGGTTTCTAAAGAATCTGGTAAGGTTGGTCGTAACGGCGTCCAACATTATCTTCATCTCTTCGCGGTTTGATATAATCAACTTGTAGTATTCGTCAACGGATGCAAGCTTTTTCTCTCTCAGGCGTTCCTTTAAACGGCTGTCCAACACCGATCTGTTGGTGGCGGAAAAAGTAATTCCGCTTTCGTCGTAGATAGTCTTTCTAAAGCGCTCGAACTGTTCGTCTGTCAATAAATCAGCCATAATCAAAAAGTATACACCAAATTTCAAAAAAAGTAAATGAAATTCTGAAATAAATTTGCGCTCCAGCCGCCACTCAAAAATCGGTTTTTTAGGACAAAATTCCGCTTTCTTTCCTCAAGTCTATAGCCTCGGCCATGTGCTCGGCGCTGATTTGGGGGCTTTCTTCCATGTCGGCTATGGTCCTGGCAACTTTTTTGCACGAAGCCAAGGCCCTGGGCGTAAAGTCGTATCGGCGGGCGGCGGAAAGCAAAAGGCCCTCCGCCTGGCCTGAAAGCCGGCAAATTTCGGGGATTTCCTCCGGCCTTAGACGGGCGTTTTTACCCCCTTGCCGCCTCCTTTGGACCTTTACCGCCCTTGCGATTGGAAGCCTTAAGTCCATTGTCGACCAAACCTCGGCTTGCGTTCCCGGGTCGGGAATGTCCATTTTTACCCTTATATCCATCCGGTCCAAAAGGGGCGCCGAAAACTTCTTCCAGTAAAGCTCCACCGATCTTGCGGAACAGAGGCAAAGTTTTTTTTCGGAACCGTAATTCCCGCAAGGACAAGGATTTGCGGCCATCAAAAGCTGGAACGCGGCGGGATAAACCGCGGTCCGGCCGGCCCGGCTCAAAACAACTTTTTGGCTTTCTAGCGGAACCCTAAGCATTTGAAGGACGCTGGACCTAAATTCCGCGGCTTCGTCCAAAAAGAGCGCTCCGTTATGGGCCAGAGAGATTTCTCCCGGCCTGCACTGGATGCTGCCTCCGCACATTCCCTCAAGGCTGGCGCTCATATGGGGCTGCCTAAAGGGCGGGATTCTTACAAGGCCCTGGCCCGGCGGCATCAAGCCCGCTATTGAATGGATTCGCGTGACGCTTTGGGCCTCTTCGGCCGTAAGCAAGGGAAGCAAGGCCGAAAACCGTTGAAGAATCAAGCTCTTTCCGCAGCCGGGAGGCCCAAAGGCAAGCAAGTTATGGCCGCCGGCCGCCGCAATCGTACAGGCCCTGACCAAATCCTTTTGGCCAAAAAAGTCCTCAAAGCCGGATCCTTCGCAAAAAGGCGGAAAAAGGACCCCCTCAATCTCAACGCAATCCTTGGGAGCGAAATCCGGGCCGCCGGAGCTTTTGGCGTCGGTAAAAAGGCTCTTGTCGCGCAGGGCTTCAAAAGCTTCGCGGAGATTTTTGGCGCCAACGACTTTCATCCCCAAGGCTTCCCTAGCCTCGTTTGCGTTGGCGGCGGGAACCACGCAGTATTCAATCCCGGCGGCCCTCGCGCTGGACGCGGCCGCGTGAACCGCCCTTACCGGCCTTAAAGCGCCCGAAAGCTCAAGCTCCCCCAAGACCAGAACATCAGAGCATAAGCCGGCCTCCCCTTCATCCTGCCCTTTGCTCGCCTCGCAAAGAACGCCAAGCGCGACCGCAAGGTCAAAGCCCGCGCCTTCTTTTTTTAGGTCGGCCGGCGAAAGGCTTATCAAGACTCTTTCGGGCGGAAACTCGTAGCCGGAATTCCTAATGGCGGTTTTCATCCGCTCCCGGCTTTCCTTTACCGCTCCGTCGGCCAAGCCGACCATGTCAATCGCTGGAATGCCTCGCCTTATGTCAACCTCGACAGACACAAGGGAGCCTTCGTAACCAAAGGGACTAAAAGAATATATTTGCATAAAATTTCACCTCATACATAAGGTAGGAATTTTTGCAAAGATTTTCGTTTATTTTTGAAAAAAAAATGATTTTTTTTTACAAGCGAGGATACATCGCCTTATAGGCGAGGCAAAAGCTCTTCGTAATAATAGCGGTCGTCTATCTTGTAGCCGCCGGCGGTTCGGCCAAGCTTTCGGTCGGCCCTTACGTTGGGTCCGTGGTAGTCGCTTCCGGCGGTGGCAAAAAAGCCCAGTTCCTTGGCCATTTTTTCAAGGCGGCGGCAATCGTTTTCCTTGGCTCCGGGATGCCAGGCCTCCAAGCCTTGGACTCCGGCGGCCTTTATTCCGCGCAAGACTTCCTCGATTTTTCCCCAGCCCACATACAACGAAAGAGGATGCGCGATTACAGGAAGGCCGCCCGAATCCAAAACGGCCTTTACGCCAGCCGTCAATTCCGCTCCCTCAAAGTCAACAAAAAAGGGCGTTCCTTTGGAAAGATACTTGTCAAAGGCCTTTTGCCTGTTTTTTACGATATTTTTTTGGACCATATAGGCCGCGATATGGGGCCTTCCCAATGTGTCCTCGCGGTGGACAGTCCCCTGGCTTTGAAGGAATTCCTCGTAAGTCACTTCTAGGCCGTCGTTGGCAAGGGCGGCCAAGATTTTTTTATTGCGCTCAATGCGGTTGTACTTTAGCGAGGCAAGAAGGCCCTTCATCGAAGCGGAGATTTCCTTTAGGCCCAAGCCCAGCAAGTGGAATTCCCCTGTCGGCCATTGTATGTTAAGCTCAATCCCCGGCACAAAAACGATTCCAGCCTCTTTTGCGGCCTCCGCAGCCTCTTCCAAGCCGTCAACAGTGTCGTGGTCTGTAAGCGCCAAAACGCCTAAGCCGCTTTCTTTCGCGCATAAAACCAACTGGGAGGGACTTTTTTCTCCGTCAGACGCGGTGGAATGGGTATGAAGGTCAACCATGGGCATATTTTAACAAATTTAGGGGTCTTTTTCAATTATTTTGGAATTTTTGTAAAAAAATATAGATTTTTTTTTAATATTGCGCTATAATTCTATAATTAAATTGTAAGATTTATAAAAATAGGACGAGGAAAAAATGCCCAAGGCGGTCCAATACAACAAAGGCTCCATCATTTATTTTGAAAATGACAAGGACGAAAGAATATTCATTCTCCAAAAAGGCGTGGTAATTCTAACTTCCACGGACACTGACACAGGCACGACAGAAACCCAGCAGTTGACAAACGGAGAATTTTTTGGAGTAAAATCCGCGCTTGGCCACTTTCCCCGCGAAGAAACAGCGACAGTCTTGCAAGACGCGGTCGCGGTTTCCATGACCGTTCCAGAATTTGAAAACATCTTTAGCAACAACAAGCAAGTCGTCTACAAAATGCTCCGCGTATTCTCGGGCCAGCTAAGGCAAGTCCACAAAAAAACGCAGGCGCTTTTGCAAACCGACAACAACGCAAACCAGCAGGGCGGAATGCTTTCGGTCGCAAAGAGCTTTTTTGACGACCAAAACTACCGCGCTTGCTGCGACGTTTGCATAAAGTACTTGACCCACTTTCCCACAGCCTACGACAAAGACCAAGTGGCCAAGCTTTACGCCGACGCAAAGTTGCGCCACGACAAGCTAGCGCAAAAAAGAGACCAGTCGCAAGCCGCCGCTCCCGCAAGCTACGCGGGCGCCTTAAAGCAGTTCATGCTTCCGGCCTTTGAGCGCTTCCAAAAAAAGTACGAGCCGGATCAAGTAATCATCAGCGAATTTGAGCCGGGCGACTCCTTCTACTTGATTCAAAGCGGCGAAGTCCAGCTTGTAAAGTGCATAAACGGCGTCAAGAAAAACCTTGACATTCTTAAGCCCGGCGAGTTCTTTGGCGAGATGGCCATCTTGGACAACTCTCCCCGCTCGGCGACTTGCATGGCGATCGGCCCCGTTGAATGCTTGGAATTCAACAAGGCCAACTTTGAAGTTTTGGTAACCGGAAACCCGCAAATCGCGATCGTATTGCTTAAGATTTTCTGCAAGCGCATTTACGACCAAAAGCGCCGCCTAAAGATTTTGACAATCAAAGACAACACGGCGCGCATTGCCGACACCTTCTGCATGTTTGACGAAATGAATCCCAGCGCAAAGCCCAACGAAAAGTCGCGCCGCTTTAACGTTACCCAGGCGGACGTTTCAAGCTGGTCAGGCCTCCCCACCCAGATAGTTCAAGAAGAAATTCACAAGTACGTTTCAAGCGGCAAATTGCAAATATTCGACAATTATATGGTCGTGACAAACATCAACGATATGAAGCGCATCGTGGAACTTGAGCGCTCAAAGAAAATCGCCCGCTAAGCGCGGGCCGTCAGATTTTTAATTATCGTGGAAAGTTGGGTGGGCTTGTTTCCAAGCCTTGCACTTCTCAAGCAACGCTTCCTTAACCTTGTCAGTGACCATAACGTAAATGCGTTCGCGGACTTTTTCGGCGATGCCTTCGTCAAGGCCTTGCTGGCCGTTGGACTTTAGCATTACAAAGACTTGCAAAACTTTTCCGCCGTCCAAATCGCGCTGAATCATTAGCGTCGCGGGAACCTTAAAGCGAAAGCCCTTGAAAGTCACGGTGATCTCGCCGATGTTCGTGTAAAGCGGAATGTCTGGAAACGTGTAGTTGGGATCGGGAATGAACGAAAAGTGGCTTACCGAAATGTCGGAGACGCGGCCTTTGACAACCGCTCCTTGATAGATAAAGTTGGCCGAAGCCGCCGAATCGCAAATCGCGCGGACGTTCTTTCGGCGGCCGCACGCTTGGTTTGCGTACATAACTTTGTCGATTATCTCAAAGTTTTTTTCCTTGTTGTAGGCAAGCTCGATGCAGCCGCACTGAAGGCCCATGTCAAACAAGTAGTATTTTTCCATAGCGGCCTTTTGCTCGTCCGTGCGGCCTTTTGCGTACAGGACGCCAATCAAGGCCTTTCCTTGAAATTCATCCTGAATGTATTTTATGAACTTTGCCCAATCAACTCCAACGTCGCTGTCAACAAAGAAGAAAAGGATTGAGTCGGGGCAAGTTTCTACAATGATTTTCACTTGCTCGTAAATCGGATAAAAGCGAAAGTCCTTTATGATGTAGGCTTCATAGCCCCTGGACAAAAAATCCTCCAAATAGGACTCCGGCAAAAAGCTGGTGTCCGGGGCGATGAAAAAGGTTTTTCGACCTTCTATCTCTGTCCGCGCGTCCATTTACATTCCGTAAGTGGCGATGAAAACGCCGGCGGCGATCGCTGTTCCGATTACGCCGGAGACGTTGGGACCCATCGCGTGCATCAAGATGAAGTTTGAAGGATCGTACTCCAAGCCAACCTTGTTTGAAACGCGCGCGGCCATCGGAACGGCGGACACGCCCGCGCTTCCGATAAGGGGATTGATTTTCTTTTTGAGGAACAAGTTCATAACCTTGGCCATTACAAGGCCGCCGGCTGTGGCTACGCAGAAGGCTACAAGGCCCAAGATGATGATTCCGATTGACTTTGAGTTGATGATCTTTTCGGGAGTCATTTGGCTTCCTACTCCGAGCGAAAGCAAAATAGAAACGATGTTCATCAATTCATTTTCCATTGTCTTGCTAAGTCTCTCGACAACTCCGCACTGCTTGACAAAGTTTCCAAAGGCCAACATTCCGATAAGGGGCGCGGCCGGCGGCAAAAGCAAGATCGTTATTACCAAAAGCATCATCGGGAACAAGACTTTTTCGGTCTTTGAAACCGGGCGCTGCTGCTCCATCTTTATCTTGCGCTCTTTTTCTGTCGTCAAGGCCTTCATAATCGGAGGCTGGATCATCGGAACCAAGGCCATGTAAGAATAGGCCGCGACGGCGATTACCGCCATCATGTGCGGAGCCAATTTTCCCGAAACGTAAATGCTGGTCGGGCCGTCGGCGCCGCCGATAATGGCGATGGCCGAAGCTTCCATCATGTTGTAGTCAACGTTGATTCCGGGAATCATGTTCATAAGGGCTACGCCAAAGAGCGTAAAGAAGACGCCAAACTGCGCCGCGCCTCCAAGAAGCGCCATCTTTGGGTTTGCGATAAGCGGGCCAAAGTCGGTCATCGCTCCGATTCCCATAAAGATGAGCATCGGGAAGAATTCGTTTCCGACGCCCGCGCTGTAAATGATGTGAAGCATTCCGTGCGGCGCCTCTCCCATTCCCGCTCCGGGAATGTTTACCAAAATCGTTCCAAAGCCGATCGGGATCAAAAGCAAAGGCTCAAAGCCCTTTCCAACCGCCAAGTAAACGATAAGGAATCCGATTGCGATCATAAAAAGCTTTTGCCAGCCTGGAACTACGATGTCGGCAAAGGGATCGGCGGCTTCGGCCTTAAGCTCGGCGGCCTTCTCCGCTTTTTCAGCGGCGACTTCCGCGGCTGTGGGCGTGTGGATGATTTTGTAAATGCCAGTGTTCTTCCAAATGTTCATAAGGAAGGCGTTTACGCTGATGTTGGGAACGTTTTCCGAACCCTTGATGACGCGCTTGAGGCCCGTTCCTGTTGCGTATGAGGATGTCGCCGCCCCTTCGCTTTGGGCCTTGACTACAGGCTTTACAAAGAAGGATACGGCCATCGCGACGAACATAATCGCGAACGTTGCCTTTATAATTTGCGCTTTGTTTTTAGTCATTTCCATTTTGCAAGTCCTTACTTTATCTCGGCGATGGCCTGGCCGGCGCTGATTTGGCTTCCAGTGGCCGCCAAGAAGTGAACGCTTCCGGCTGTTCCGGCCTTGATTTCCAATTCCATCTTCATAGACTCGACGATGATAATCGTCGTGTCGGCTTTTACGGCGCTGCCTTCGGCTACGGCGTACTTAAGCAAGGTTCCGGCTACGGGAGCGTTGACAGGCTTTCCGCCGGCTGGAGCGGCAGGGGCCGCGGCGGGCGCCGGGGCTGCAGGAGCTGCGGCAGGTGCCGGAGCGGCAACTGCGACTCCGCCCAAAGTGGCCAAAACCTGGCCGGCCTGGATTTGCGTTCCGGGCTGGACGACAAAATTGATCGTTCCGCTTTCGGGGGCCTTTACTTCAAGCTCCATCTTCATTGACTCAATCATGATTACGGTGTCGCCCTTCTTTACGGCGGAACCGGCGGCGGCGACGTGGCGGAGCAATGTTCCGGCTACGGGAGCCTTTACTTCAACTCCGCCTGTAACTGTAGCGGCAGGAGCGGCGGCCGCTGCGGGAGCGGAACCGGCGGCGCCAAAGCTTACGTTGTAAGGAGTTCCGTTTACTGTTACGCTAGAGCCGTTGGCGCTAACGTTGTAGGCTGTTCCGTTTACTGTGACTGTCCAAGGTCCGTTAGAAGGAGCGGCGGCCGCTGCGGGAGCCTCTTTCTTTCCGAATGTCTTTTCGGCGTCAACCGGTCCGTTGGCGCGCTCTTTGAAGAACTTGGGCGCGACGTTGGGGAACATCGCGTATGTAAGAGCGTCCTCTACCGAGCCGTTTCCTCCGTTCTTCTTTGACTCTTCCATCATCTTGTCCCACTCTGGCGGGATTTCGTCGGCGGGGCGGCAGGTCATTACCTTTTCCATGTTGTTCTGCTGCAAGGCTTTCTGGACCAATTCAGGATTGGCGTCCGTCGGAAGCTTTCCAAAGCGGCCCGTGATAAGGTTGCGGAAGTCCTGGGTCATCGTCTTGTAGCGGCCCATCAAAACGTTCATAACGGCCTGCGTTCCAACGATCTGAGACGTCGGAGTCACAAGCGGAACGTAGCCTGCGTCCTTGTGGACAAGCGGAAGCTCGGCAAGAACTTGGTCCATCTTGTCGGCCGCGTTCTGCTGCTTAAGCTGGCTTTCCAAGTTGGAGAGCATTCCGCCCGGAACCTGAGAAAGCAAAATGCGAGTGTCCGCTCCAAGGAAAGAAGATTCCAAAGAGGCGTAGTGCTTTCGGACTTCGCGGAAGTAGGCGGCGATTTCAAGCAAGGCCTTTGTGTCCAAGCCTGTGTCGCGTTCGGTTCCCTTTAGCATCTCTACGACTGTCTCTGTCGGAGAGTGGCTTGTTCCCATTGACATTGAAGAAATCGCAGTGTCCAAAATGTCGGCTCCAGCTTCCGCTCCCTTAAGCAAAGTGGCGACGGAAAGGCCTGTCGTGGCGTGCGTGTGGATTTCAACCGGGAGGTCAACCTTGGCCTTGATGGCCTTTACCAAGTCGTAGGCGGCGTAAGGCTTTAAGAGGCCCGACATGTCTTTAATACAAATTGAGTCGGCTCCAAAGTCGGCGTAAGTCTTGGCAAGCTCGGCGTATTTTTCGATTGTGTGGAAGGGAGTCACGGCGTAAGAAATCGCCATCTGAACGTGCTTTCCTGTTTTTTTGGCGGCCTTTGTCGCGCATTCCATGTTGCGGGGGTCGTTGCAAGCGTCAAAAATGCGGAACACGTCGATTCCGTTTTTGGCGGCAGTCTCGACGAACTTTTCAACGACGTCGTCGGCGTAGTGGCGGTAGCCCAAGAGGTTTTGGGCGCGCAAAAGCATCATTATCTTTGAGTTGGGAAGCGCGGCGTGAAGCTTTCTCAAGCGCTCCCAGGGATCTTCGTTCAAAAAGCGGATGCAAGAGTCGTAAGTGGCTCCGCCCCAACCTTCGATGGCCCAGTAGCCGATTTTGTCCATCTTGTCGCAAATCGGAAGCATGTCCGCTGTCGTCATGCGGGTGGCGTGGAGCGACTGGTGCGCGT
Source organism: Treponema sp. (assembly GCA_016290995.1). Classification (GTDB taxonomy): domain Bacteria; phylum Spirochaetota; class Spirochaetia; order Treponematales; family Treponemataceae; genus Treponema_D. Next base: position 33,120 of record JAEEVR010000019.1, read on the forward strand.
CGCGAATCGCAAGTTCTGAAATCTGTATTTTGTTAGCCATTTTATTCTCCTATATATTTAGCTATTTTATTCTATTGCAAGTCGCCCTTTGCCTTGAGGGCTGCGGCGATGGCGGCCACTACGGCCTTTTGGTCAGAGGAAGCGGAAGGAGCGCTTGGCGCTGACGGCGCGGAGGCAGTCGGCGAATCCTTGTCCAACTTTAACGCGTGAAGAATGGCATGCAGCAAGTACATGCATACAATCATGATGATTAGAAAACTAAATACAACGCCCATTCCCAAAAGCGTAAGAATGCCGCTTTGGCCGAGCATTTGCTCAACGTTCATAATTCCCCCAAAAAAATCGAAAAATTTATCGCATATATTTTAATGAAAAGCCATTTTTTTTTCAATATAGTTCCGAAGAAAAAACGCGGAGAAACCCCGGAACGGCCGCCGCTTGCTCTTGACATTTTTACAAAATATGTCATAATACAAAGCATATCAATTTTCCAGAGGTTTTTATGGAATACAATGTTGAAAAACAGCACGCAAAAGGAAAGCTTCACGCCATTGAGCGCATCAACGCCCTTTGCGACAAAGACACGTTCAAGGAAATTTATTCTGGAGTAAGGCACAACTGCTCCAGCTTTGGAATGGAAAAGAAAGACATTCCGTACGACGGCGTAATCACAGGCTTTGGAAAAATCAACGGCCGCAAGGTGGCGGTTTACGCCCAGGACTTTACGGTTCAGGGCGGCTCGCTTGGCCTTATGCACGGAGAAAAAATCGCGGAAATAATCGACTTGGCCATCAAGGCCCGCTGCCCCGTCATCGGAATCAACGATTCGGGCGGAGCGAGAATTCAGGAAGGCGTTGACGCCTTGTGCGGCTACGGCGACTTGTTCTACCAAAACGTCCGCGCTTCGGGAAGCGTTCCGCAGATTTCAATCGTAGCGGGCCCCTGCGCCGGCGGAGCGGTTTACTCTCCCGGACTCACCGACTTTATCTTTGCCGTCGACAAAATCAGCCAGCTTTTCATCACTGGCCCCAAGGTCGTTAAGAGCGTAATGTTCATGGACATCAGCGCCGAGGACTTGGGCGGAGCGGCCATCCACTCGCAAAAGTCAGGCGTGGCCCACTTTAGAGCCGAAGACGAAAAGACTTGCTACGAACAAGTCCGAAAATTGCTTGACTACATTCCCCACTACTACGGAGACGAAATCGTACAGGCCGCCAAATTCCATTACGACGAGCGCAAAAAGGAAAAGGACATCGAAACTATTTTGCCCGAAAATCCCCGCGCCGGCTACGACATCCGAAAAGTTATCGAAGACGTCACCGACGACGACAGCTTCTTTGAAGTTTCTAAAGAGTTCGCGATCAACTGCGTCGTAGGCTTTGCCAAAGTAGAAGGCCGCTCAGTCGGAATCATCGCCAACAACCCCAGCGGAATCGGCGGAGTCCTTGACTGCGACGCCAGCGACAAAATCGCGCGCCACGTCCGCTACTGCGACTCCTTTAACATTCCGCTTTTGACATTCGTTGACGTTCCAGGCTTTATCCCCGGACCGCAAGAAGAGCAAAAGGGAATCATCCGCCACGGAGCCAAGGTCATCTACGCCTACTCCGAAGCCAGCGTTCCCAAAATCACAGTAATCACCCGCAAAGCCTACGGCGGAGCCTACATCGCTATGTGCTCAAAGCACTTGGGAGCGGACTTTGTCTACGCTTGGCCCAAGGCCGAGATTGCCGTTATGGGAGCGGAAGGCGCGATCGGAATTTTGTACGCCAAGGAATTGGCCGACCCGTCAAAGGCGGCCGAAGTCGCCCAAAAGAGCGAGGAATACAAGACAGAGATTATGACTCCCAAAATCGCGGCCAAGCGCGGCTACGTAAGCGAAGTCATCGAGCCCAAAGAGACTCGAGAGCGCGTCGCGTCAAGCCTTGAGTTCTTGCTTGAAAAGAAGGCCTTTGACACTGTTTGCAAAAAGCACGGCAACACGCCGCTGTAGGAACGGTCAAGGCGCGCTAGCGCTTAAAGCCTTGACACGTTCCTTTTGCGGCGCGAACAAAATTGTCGCGCCGCAATAATTTTTAATTTGTTAAAAGTACAAAGAGGCTGTTGTCGGACAAAAAGTATTTTTCATACGCGCTTGTCACGTCTTGGACTGTGGCGGCGCGTATTTTTTTTGGCTTTTCGGCAAATGCGGCCGCGTTGTTTTGGTAGACAAGGCCCGAAGCGATTTGGTCCAGCGTGGCGCCGGCGTTGTGGGAAGCGCCGATTACGCGCGAAACGTAAATGTTTTTGTAAACGTCAAGAACAGATTCCAATTCGTTGTAGTCTGGGAACATCGCCAAGGCCGCCGTCAAACTTTCTTTGACATTCGCCTCGGATTTTTGGCCGCCCAAAATTATAAGAGCCGCGCTTTGCTTTGCGTTAAGCATAGCGGTTCCTGCGTAGGACGCGATTTTTTTTGCCTCAACCAATTCATGGCGCAAGACGGAGTCCAAGGCCAAGCTTGCAAGCGCGAAGGCCTCGTAGTCATCGTCAGAACGGTTTGGGGCGGCGACGCAAAGCGCGGCGCAGTAATCGTTTGCCGCAAAGTCTGACTTTATGGACAAGTCCTTTTTGTTAGGAAGGTTTAGGGCGGCAACGTTTGGCGCAGTCCAAGGCTCGGCCTTTATCGTTCCAAAGAGGCTTTCAAGTTTTTCCAACAAGGCGGCGGAGCGTTCCTCAAACAAAGCCGCGTCGTCTTTTTTTTGCTTTTTTCCTTTTTCCGCGTCAGGAGCTTTGTAAGAAAAATCTCCGGCGACCAAGATTTGCATTCTCTTTGCGTTTAAAAGACGCTCCAGATTTTTTTCTATGTCGTATTCCGAGACGCGGCTTGTTCTTTTGTAGTAAGAGCCTTCCAAGTAGGGAGTCGAAGAATAGACTTGCTTTTTTACTGCTTCCAAAAGCTCAAACTTAAGGCTTTCGCTTTTGTCCAAGGCTTCGGCGGAGGCCGCGGCTTCTTTTTTTAAATAGTCTTGGTGATTGTATTGCCTTTCCAACAGCGAAGACGCAAAGGCGCCAAGGTTTTCCAAAAAGTCGGGAGCGGCCGAATTAAAGCCGTAATAGCTGTAATCGGAAAAACAGGCCGCCACCGGAAAGTACAAGCCGCGGGCCGAAAGCTCTTTGACGCTGGGATCGCAGTCGCTAAGCAAGTCAAAGGTCAATTGGTCCAAGCCGGCCTTGTTTTTTGGGCAGACGGAAGCTCCTCCCAAAAATATAATTCTAATTTCAAGATTTTTTTCAAAGGGAATGTTCTTAAACACAACAGGAATGTCGTTTGAAAGCTTGGCTTCCTTAAAGCGCGGAAGGTTTTCCTCGCAAAATAAACTTTCGTCTTGCGCCGCCCGTTTGTTTGACGCGCAAGAAAAAAGAGAGGCCGCAAAGAGAATTATAATTACCGCCGAAAGCTTCGACAATAAGCGCCGCAATTCCGTTCCCCTAGCCTACAAATCGATTTCCATCAAAAGCGGAGCGTGGTCGGGCCGCGCGCCGGAATCCATAATCTCGGAGCGGCTTACTTTGTCCGCGATCCGCTGGCTTGTCAAAAAGTAGTCGATGCGCCAGCCCGCGTTGTTGGCCTTTGCGGTTGTTATTCGCTGCGACCACCAGGAATAGGCGCCCTTTACGTCTCCGTGAATTTTTCTAAAAGTGTCGACAAAGCCGCGGCCCAAAAGTTCGCTAAAGTCCGCGCGCTCCTCGTCGGTAAAGCCCGCCGAAAAATGGTTTGAGTCTGGGTTGGCCAAGTCGATTTCCGTATGGGCCACGTTAAAGTCGCCGCAAGCGATGACGGGCTTTTTTGCGTCAAGCGCGCTAAGGTAGTCCGCGTATTTTTTGTCCCAAACCTGGCGCTCGGAAAGGCGCTTTAGGCCGTCGCCGGAATTGGGCGTGTATACTTGGACAAAATAAAAGTTTTGGGCTTCCAGCGTGATTAGGCGGCCCTCGCTGTCCATCGTGTCCGGAGCGCCGATTTTTGGAAAGTCGACGGCGGGCGCCAAGCCCTTTTTGTAAAAGCTGATCGTTCCGGCGTAGCCTTTTTTTGCCGGCGGAACGGATGAGACAAGCGTATAATCGTAGTCAGGGAAAAAGGCGGCCAAAGCGCTTTTGTGGGCAGGCAAAAGGCCCGCCTCGCCCAGTTTTGTCTCTTGAATGGCGATAAAATCGGGCTTTTGGGCGGCTATTTTTTTTAGGACTTCGCGCGACTGGTCCGAGCGAGGCGAAGTCCCCGTAAGCGCCGCGTTGAGCGAATCTATGTTCCAAGAAATGAATTTCATTGGATTAGTTTAGCAAAAAAAGCGCAAAAAAACAACAGCGCGTGTAACCTTTATCGGGGAGCGGAGTTTATTTAGTGAACGCGACGCAAAAACGGCGCGATCGCGCGGCCCAAAAGGCCGCATCCTCCTCTCCTTTTTTTACCGTTTCGTTCGTTGAACGAAACGGTTTTTTTCTGCCGCTTCGCGTCATTATGGCAAGGAAATTATCCACAGGCGCTCTCGCGAGCGCTGTCATTCTTCTCGTGTCACTGATTCAACGCTGACACAACAGCGGCAATGCCGGCGCGGCCGACGTTGCTGGAGCGGCCTACGCCCCAAACCTGAGTTCCGTCCTCTTTAGTGATTTGGACGTAGCCCATGGCCTTGGCGTCGTTTCCGCTTCCGATGCTGTGCTCGTGGAAGCTTGTGATGTTGAACTTGGGCGCGGGCGTTTGCTTCATCGCGTTTACAAAGGCGTCAAGCGGGCCGTTTCCTTGGGCGCTGATCTTGTACTTTTGGCCCTGGTAAACGACGTCTGCGTTGCACAAAACGCGCTCCTCCGACTCGGCGCCGGTGGCTCCTTCCAAGTGGGTTTCGACCAGCTCCTCGATTTTGAGCGGGCTTGTAAGGCCGATCCATTTCTTTTCAAAGATTTCCTTAATCTCTTGAGGCTTAAGCTCGCGCTGGGCCTTGTCGGCCGCGTCCTTGACTGCCGCTCCGATAACCGGATGCATCGCCTTGGGCGGCTGGATTCCAAAGTCGCTTTCCAAAATAAAGGCCGCGCCGCCCTTTCCGCTCTGCGAATTGATGCGGATGATTCCTTCGTACTGGCGGCCAATGTCGTGCGGGTCGATGGGCAAATACGGAACGTCCCAAACGGCGTTGTCGGCCATCGACGCGCGGGCGGCCATTCCCTTGCGGATCGCGTCTTGATGGCTTCCGCTAAAGGCTGTGTAAACAAGCTCGCCGGAGTAAGGCGTGCGCGGATGGATTTCCATGTCGGTAAGGCGCTTGTAGGCGTCTGCCAAGGCGGGAATGTTGGTCAAATCCAATTGCGGGTCAACTCCGTGGCTGTACATGTTGAGCGCAACGACAACGACGTCAAGGTTTCCGGTGCGCTCGCCGTTACCGAAAAGCGTTCCTTCAACGCGGTCCGCTCCGGCAAGCAAGCCCATTTCGCAAGTGGCCACGCCTTCGCCGCGGTCGTTGTGGGGGTGCAAGCTTACGATTACGTTTTCGCGACCGCTTATGTTCTTGCAAAAATATTCGATTTGGTCGGCGAATGTGTTTGGAAGAGCGCACTCAACGGTCGTGGGAAGGTTGATGATGATTTTGTTGTCGGGCGTCGGGCCCCACTCGTTCTTTACCGCTTCGCAAACTTCGACGGCGTATTCGATTTCGGTGTTGCTAAAGCTTTCGGGCGAGTACTCAAGCTGGATCTTTATTCCGTCGGCGTACTTCATGCAGTCCTTGATGCACTTTACGCCGTCAACCGCGATTTGCTTGATTTCATCCTTGCTCTTGTTGAACGTATACTTGCGCTGGGCCGGAGACGTTGAGTTGTAGATGTGGAAGATCGCCTTGGGAAGTCCCTTAATGGCCTCAAAGGTTTTCTTTACCAAGTGCTCGCGCGCCTGGCACAAAACTTGTATCGTAACGTCGTCGGGAACGCGCTTTTCTTCGATAAGACGGCGCATAAAATTAAATTCTGTGTCGCTGGAAGACGGAAAGCCGACTTCGATTTCTTTGAATCCAACCTTTACTAGCAAGTCAAAAAATTCAAGCTTTTGCTCGATTCCCATCGGGTTGATCAACGCTTGGTTTCCGTCGCGCAAGTCAACCGAGCACCAAATCGGAGCCTTGGTGATCGCCGCGTCCGGCCACTTTCTGTCTTTAATGTTCACTTTTGGATAGGGAACATACTTGCCTTTTGAATCCATATTTTACTCCTAAAAAAAAGGACTGCCGCCAAAGCGTCAGTCCTGTAAATTACAAATTAATTTTACAGCGCCTTCAGCTTTGGCAAATTGAGAATCTTTGCAATAGTAGTAGAAGCGCTGTCAATTTCATTCTAAAACCTCGGCTTTCTTGGAGCGCGCTCTTCGGCGACATTCACGCGAATGCGGCGTCCTTCAAACTCTTTTCCGTTCCATTCTTCAATGGCCTTGTCGGCGGCGGCTTCGTCAGCCAACTCAACAAAACCAAAACCTTTTGACTGGCCAGTCGCGCGGTCTTTAATCACGACTGCAGAAACCACTTCTCCAAACTGAGCGAACAAAGCGTTCAGCGACTCTTCTGTTGTAGAATAACTTAAGTTTCCTACATAAAGCTTTTTAGCCATTAGATGCCTTCTTAGCGTTATATTAGCGCGAAAAACGATTTTGGTCAACCGCGTCTTTCAGGCGGCGCCTTTAAGCCTAGCGCATTTTCTTTTCGGGGTTGGCCTCGTAAAAGCGCTTTTTGTCTTCGTACATATTTTCGTCAGCCTTGCGCAAGGCGACGCGAATGTCCTTTTTGTTTGCCTGAACGCTGGATCCGAGCGCGAACGAAACGTCGTCCGTCTTTGCCGCCTGTTCCCTAACCGCCAGGACCTTTTGGTTCAAGTCGCCTTCGCTTGCGCCAAGCATGATTATGGAGAACTCGTCGCCGCCAGCCCTGTAGACGTTTTCCTTTCCGAATATGCCAGTCAAAATATTGGCCGCTTTCTTTAAAAGCGCGTCGCCGGCGACATGGCCCTGTTGGTCGTTCATAGTCTTAAGGCCGTTAAGGTCGGCAAAGACGACTCCGACCGACTGGCCGTCCAAGCTTTCGTCTTTTGAAAGCTTGTCAACCAAGATGTTCATTTCGTTGCGGTTCAAAACGCCTGTCAGCATGTCCTTTGAGCTTAAAATCTTAAGGCGGTCCAAAAGCAAGTGGCTTCCCAATTCGGAGCCGAGAATGAATGTCGTAAGCTCCAATGTTTCCTTAATCTTGACCGCGTTTCCGGCGTTAAAATTCAAGGCCCAAATGTAGCCCAACAATTGTCCGCGCGACTTAAGCGGGAACAAGACGATGCGGTTTACGCCTGCGGACTTTAGCGACTCGTGCCAAACGGGATTTCGCTCGCGCACAACGTCCATGTCCTGCTCGTTCTTCACGATAAGGCAGTTGCTGCCGGCTATCGTTCCTTCCCAGCTTTCCGCGATTGAATAAAAGTTTTCGTCGATATAGCGTTCCATCGGCAAAAGCTTTGAGCCTTCGGCAAAGGACTCGCACAAAACTTCGCAAGTTCTTTCGGAAGGATTCATCGTAAGAACGCAGCAATGCTCCGCTCCGCAAAGCACTCGGATGTCCTTTATAACGTCGGCCATAGCCTTTGTAAAGTCAGTCGCTCCGCGGAGCTTAATGCAAGTTTCAAGCACGGCGCTTGCCATGTCGCCCGAAATGTTTGAAAGGCGGCCGGCCTGCGGCTCAAAATTTATTTCCATTATGTAAAGGCAGTGGCAAACGTTCCCAACGTCCGGCTCGACCGGCAAAAAGGTCATGTTGAACCAAAGGTCAAAGCGGTCTGGATGCGCGTATGAATGGAGGCATTTTTTGTTCACGGCGGAACGGTAGCAAAAGTCCTCAAAGTTAAGGTCGCGGGTAAAGTAGGTTGTGTATTCAGCGTTGGGAGTGAATTTGTCGGTGAGCATTTCGCCGCCGGGAGCGGGTTTTTCGATGGAATCAATGTAAGCCTGGTTTCCTGTGACAATCCTGATTTTTCCGGCGCGGCCTCCCTCCAGTCTTTCGACCGAGACTACGCAGGCCATCGCGCCAATTCCGTCAACCAGCTTTTGAAAATCCATCGCCCTCTCCTTCAGCCCGCTCTATGCGACGCTATTCTAGGTCGCCAAGCGAATAAATCTTTCCTTTTTGAATTTTACCACATTTTAGGGCGTTGTCAAGAGAAACAAGGGCCCTTACCGCTCCGATGGCAAAGCCTTGGCGGCCGCGCGCGCGGTGGGTGATTTCTATAGTGTCCGCCGGGCTGTCAAAGAAAACCGTGTGGGTTCCGGGAATCGCGCCGCATCTTGTGGAGGAAACGTGCAATTCCGAAGCGTCCGGCTTTTGGTGGAAGGCGTCGACGACCATTTTTGTCTTGTTGGGATTGTTGGCCATAACGCGGCGCGCGATTTCCAAAGCGGTTCCGCTGGGACTGTCGGCCTTTTGGTTGTGGTGGGCTTCCCATATCGCGGTGTCGTACTCGCTGTAGGAGTTCATAAGCTTGACCGCTTCTTCGATGATTTTATAAAAAACGTTTACGCCAGTAGAAAAGTTTGAGGAGCGGACAAGGGTTCCTCCGTTGGCGGCGCAAAGCTCTCCGATTTCTTTTTCGGAATCGGCCCAGCCGGTAGTTCCGACTACAAGCGGAAGTCCAAGCGGCACAAGCGCCTTGAGGTTTTGGACAACGGCCGACGGATGGGTGAACTCTATCACGCCCTCCGCTCCGCTGGATTTAACGGCGCGAACCATGTCATCGGCGTTGGAGTTTTTGACATCCGCGTCGGGCGCGAAGGAATCGATTGTGACGCAAACTTCGTGGCCCAACTCAATGGCCGCGTCCTTAATCATGTGTCCCATCTTTCCAAAACCAACCAAAGCGATTTTCATGTCATGCTCCTAAAAATTATTCTTGCCGCTTTCAAAATACGCGGCGTGCAAGGCCTTTACGGCTTGGTCGCGCTGGGCGTCGTCAACAATCATGCTTATGTTGACCTTTGACGCGGCCTGGCTAATCATTTGCGGATTGATTTTTTCTTTTGCCAGCGCCACAAGGCCTGTGGACAAAACGTCGGCCGACTTTGTCGCGTCGCAAATCACGGTCACGATAGCCTTTCCGGGACGCGCCTGCACTTGCGCCACGCGGCGGAGGTCTTCGAGCAAGCCGGTAAGATCAGCCTTTGTGTTCACCGTGAGCGAGACGCTTACTTCGCTGGTCGCGATTACGTCAATGCTCACGTTCCACTTTAAGAACTGGTTGAAGATGTGCGCCAAAAAGCCCGCCGCGCCAAGCATTCCCGCGCTTGTGATGTCGATGAGCGTGACGCCCTTAACGGCAGTTATCGCGCAAACTTTGGGAACGGCTCCGCTGTGCTTTTGCACGATGATCGAGCCGGGGCTTTGAATGTTGTATGAGTTCTTTACGCGGACAGGAACGCCGGCCTTAAGGCAGGGAACCATCGAGCGCGGGTGCAAGACTTGCGCTCCGAACATCGCGAGTTCCTGGGCCTCTTCGTAGGTTACTTCGGGAACGGTGCGGGCGGCGGCGCAAAGGCGCGGGTCGCTGGTCATGATTCCGTCAACGTCTTTCCATGTTTGGATTTCGTCGGCCTTCATCGCGCTTCCGATGATCGTGGCGGTAAGGTCAGAACCGCCGCGGCCAAGAGTCGTGATGTCGCCCTTTTTGTCTTTTGAGATGAAGCCTGTTACGATCGGGATTTCCTTTGCGGAGCCGTTGGCGTATGAGTCAAGCTCAAGCGGAATGTTTTTCCAAACTTCGTCCAAGAGCTCGGCGGCCATAAAGTTTGAGTCGCTTACGATTCCCAAATCCCAGGCGTCAAAAAAGCGCGCCGGAGTTTTTTCCTTGTTCAAAAAGGCCGCCATCATGCGGACGCTAAGGCGCTCGCCAAACGAAACCAAGTAGTCGCGCGTGCGCTTGGTAAGCTCCTTTATCATGGAAATGCCGGTCAAAAGCTGCTTAAGCTCTTGCATCAATGGTTCAAAGGGAGAAAAGTCGATTCCAAGTTCGGCGGCGGAATCGCGGTGAAGCTTTTCCACTCCGTTTATGTCGACGTTTCCCGCAAGCGCCGCGTCGGCGGCGTCAAGCAAGTGGTCGGTGGTGTCGCCCATCGCGCTAAGGACGACGACGGGCTTTTTGTCTTTGTAAGCTTGGATTATGCTAGCCACATGGCGGATTCGCTCCGCGTTGGCCACGGACGAACCGCCAAATTTCATTACTATCATAGTAGATTGTATTTTAGCGAAAAACGGCAGGGATTGCAAGCCGCTTATTTTTTTCTTGACAATACTTCTGTTTTGCGTTAGTATATATGTGTGATAAATTCATTTGGGGATTCTGAAACAGAATTAATTTTCAAAGGCCTAAGAAGCAAAAAGCTTCCGCCGACCATTCATAATGTGGCAAGAAGAAAACTCCGAATGATAGCGGCTGCGAAAGAAGTAAAGGATTTGCGGGTTCCGCCGGGCAACAATCTTGAGCAGCTGGTTGGGAATCTAGCTGGGTTTTGGTCAATCCGAATAAACGACCAATGGAGAATTGTATTTACCTTTGAGAACGGAGGAGCGGACAATGTTAAAATCACGGATTACCACTAACGGCAAATTGCCGAATATTCACCCGGGAGAAATTCTAAAAGAGGAATTCCTCGTTCCGATGAATATTTCTGCATATCGTCTGGCAAAAGAAATAAACATCCCTCAGACTCGCATTTCCGAAATTATTCATGGAAATCGCTCTATAACTGCCGACACCGCAATACGTTTTTCCAAGTTTTTCGGAACGACGGCAGAGTTTTGGCTCAATCTTCAGAATCTCTATGATTTGGAAGAGGAAGAGAGCAACCACGCATCTGAGTTTGAAACAATCAAAATGTACGCTTACGCATAAAATCCCATGTCAAAGGACGAATAGAATGATTTACAAAAATGATCCAACAAAACTAAAAATGTGCATTAACAAATACAAAACAAAGATGTTCCTAGTGTATGGTTTTGGAATATTGTTCAATTTTATTTTGTTCTATGTGTTTCTTCCAAAGTACAGGCCAGACTTTGAAAATATAAAATACATATTTCTAATTCTTTTTACTGCTTTGGCTTGTTATTGCGTCTTTTTGGTGTTTCTTTTTTCCAAAAAAGTAAAAAAGAATTATGCAGAGTATTCGTTTGAAATCTCTGAAGATAAGTTTGTGGTTACGAATGGTAAAAGCGTAAAAAACTATAACTTAAAGGATGTAAGTAAAATCGAGCAGATTGGTGAAAATGCTTTTATAATTTATTTTAACAATCGCAGCAGAATATTTACATCACAGTATTTGGAGAATCAAGAAAGCTTTTGCAATGAAATTTCAAAAATCCATGAAACAAAGAAGAGCTCAAAAAATAGAATAATAAATATTTTGTCATGGGTATTCTGTATTGGCTTTTTTACTTGTAAATTCATTCCTAACATTTGGCTATATGTGTTTTTTGCCGTTGGATTTGTCGTTACTTCAATAATAAATTTATACCGGATTGTATTCGGAAGTAATAAACTTATTGTAAAAATTTATGTTGTTGTTATTAATTTGTTAATCGATGCGGCAATAATTTATGGTTTATACAATTTGTTTAGAGGTTTAGTCGCATAAAACAAGTTGTGTGTTTGAATGCAAAGGGACTTGAAAAGTGAAAAAAGTAACTATAATTTTCTTATTACTTTGTATTTTTTTTGTTTCATGTAAACATAAGCAAATGCCATTCAATGAAAACCAATGGATGAAACAAAAAAATCGTTTTTATATGACCGAGTCGCTTATTGAAAAGCTCAATAATGAAAAACCAAAAAGACCAGAAATTTTTGACTTACTTGGGAAGCCGGAATTTGAAGGATGGATTAGTGATAGTATGGTTACTTATTGGCTAAAATCCGAGGGTTTTCTTACCATTTGGGAATTGGCAATTTTTTTTGACAATGATGGTAATTTTGAATCTGCGCGAGTTTGTTGTGAAGATTAGAATTGTAATATTGTAGTTTGGAACAAAAAATCTGGTCGATGGTGAACGCGCTGCTGGGACAAGTTCCAGAGAGAAAGAAGATTGTTTATATATGTTCAGCGTCTGTATAGTTAAAAAACAGAACTTTGTCGTTCACGCGAATGCCATAAACAAGGCCAATGCCTTTTATTGTTTTCGCAAGCGTGACATTTCCCTTATACACATCGTAAAAATTTATTTCGAATGTACCATCAAAGGGGTAATAGCCTTCTACAATGCAATCCGTTTTTAGTCCGTCAATGAACCGGCACCCCTTAAAATACTTTTCTTCGCCATTGTTCAGATTAATTGCAAGGGCATTTGCCCATTCATAGCCCGTTTCCACGACAGCGGCAAAATCTTTTCCTTCATCTATCCTGTAAAGAGTGAAAACTGTATAATCCGTTTCTTTGGGAGGGTCCAATAATGATTTTAATTTTTTTTCGCTTCCATTCTTTAGCCTAAACGATAAATTGTCCTTGTCCTTAGAAACAATATTTGGATACATTTGCAAAAGTTTTTTTTCATTTTCTTCCCAATCATATCCGCTTTCGCCACCAAAACAGGCCTCGAAAGTATAAGAAGTTTTCAAGAACTCATTTATCTCGCCAACAACCTTTTGAATTTCCATATCTATGTTTATTTCGCCCGCATATCTTTCCAAAGTCCTTTCTGTAATTTTTTCTAATGTAATTATTTTTCGCGCTGCGTTTTCACCGTTAGAGTCAGCGGTATCCATTATAATAATTATGTTTTCTTTGGCTAATTGCATTTTTTGTGAACAATAACCACTTTCGTTATTTTCTTCCGCAGCAAGAAGATAAAGTTGTTTATTAATTTCGTCAAAAGTCATAGTTTTACTTTCATTGAATAAACCAATATTCGCCTTTATCAGAAACTTTCCATCGCCATCATATTTTATGACAACACACTCTTCGCTGGGATAGCCTTTTTTCGTATACTCACCTTCAAGCAAGCGAAATGTTTCTTCATTGCTTAAGGGTATTTTTTTATCATCAGTAGCAGGCCTTTCAGCAACACTTCCAACTAATTCCGCTTCGCCATTTTTCTTAGAACATGAAGTTAAAACTATAGAAATTACAAGAGCGATAAATAGAAATCTATTCATAAATGCATTCATTCTAATCTTTGTTTTATGTTTTATCGGAAAATCCAGCAAAATTTAATTAAAAAAAGAACGCCGCCCATAGATTGGACGGCATTAATATTTTGATTCGTAGAAAAAACTATTTAATCTCAACGACCCAGCCGTCGGGCGCTTTTTCCGTTCCCATTTGGATGCCGGTCAAAGTGTCGCGGAGCTTTTGCATTACTTGTCCGCAATTTTCCATGCCGCTTGGGAGCATGATCTTTTTGTCGTGGTCGTCAATCTCGCCGATCGGAGAGATTACGGCGGCGGTTCCGCAGAGGCCCGCTTCGACAAAGTCGGGCAACTCGGCCTTGTCGATCTTGCGCTCCTCGACTTCAATCTTCAAGTATTCCTTGGCGACGTGGATCAATGAGCGGCGGGTGATTGAAGGCAAAATCGAATTTG
>JAEEVR010000020.1 GCA_016290995.1 Treponema sp.
TGGGGCCGGCAAAGTAGACGTCGTTCTTTCCGGCGCCTTTCGTTCCGTTGACGCCGTAAGGGATATAGGCCGTTCCGCTAAGGTCAAAAGAAGTTGGAGATGTCGCCTCTCCTGGATAAACGTAAATGGCGCCGCCAAGAGTCGCATCGTTGTTCTCAAACGTTCCGCCTGACAAAGCAAGGGACGAGACAAAGGTTCTTACGCCGGCGCCTTGAGTCGCGATGTTACCGCTAAAGGTTCCGCCGCTTATCGTAACGCCGCAGCCAATCGCGTTTATGGCGCCGCCCTCGCTTCCCTTGTTTTTTGCAAATGTAGGATTTCCGCTGATGTCAAGGCTAGAGCCGGATTCCTTTATGCAAATGCCGCCGGCCCACTCACTTCCATTTCCGGCGACGTTTTCTTCAACCGCCGCGGAGCCTTTTACAGTAAGTTTTGCGTGTTCAAGCCAGGCTCCGCCGCCTGACTTGACAGATTTGTTTTTGCAAAGCTTTGCCGTTCCGCTTAAAAGTATTTTGCTGTAGCCGGTGCCGCTATCTCTGGCGGAGAAAAGGCCGCCGCCGTTTGTGTGGCTTTGATTTTGGTTAATTTCGCCGGAGGTCATCGTAAGCGACGCGCCGTCAATCAACGCGACGCCGCCGCCATTGTCCGCAGTGTTTCCTTTTATCACGGCTCCCTTTATCGTAAGCGATGTCGCAGAATCCAAGGCAGCGACACCGCCGCCGTTATTGGAATAGCCGGCGTCAAAGCCGGTGATAACTGTTCCCGCGCCCAGAGTGACATTTGCGCCGCCGCTCATTTGTATGCCGCGAGTGTCATCTGTCACTTCGTCTCTTTTTGTTATCAGAATATTCTGGGTTGTTATAGGAACGCTGGTAGTAATTTCCAGCGTTGCGTGATTGCCGCCAATTATACGGTCGCCCACAATGCTGTCCTTTGGATTTCCGCTTGCGTCAAGGCCTTCATTAAGGCCGATTATAGTTATGGACTTTGCTTTGCCGTTAAGACCTGAGCCAAGCAACACGCTTCCGTTGGCCGTTCCGCTTATGTAAATGCGGTAGTCCTTTCCGTTTCCGCGCTCCTTGATTCTTTTTATGGCTGTGTCCAATTTTGCTAGCGGAGTGAAGGCCGTTCCCGCGTTTTCGTCGCTGGCGGTGGAAGAAAAATCGTTGGCGCCTACGTAAATCGTGTTGTCAATAAATTGGGTTATGAGCGCGTCGTCAAGGACAAAGGCGGTAAACGATTTTCCGTCCACGGTCTTTGACTCAAAGGCGCCGCTTCCGTCGTCGCGCCATGAATTTGTGGTCATGTTGTCAAAGACATTTACAGTTTGGTTCGTGACGTAAACCACCATGCCGGATTCTTTTTTAAATTTTATGACAAGCTCGTAGCTTCCGCTTGGAACGGTTTTTCCGGGATCTTGAACAAAAACTATTTTTTCAGTGTCAAAAGATTTTGAAAAGTCGCTGACTTTAAATCTGCTGTCGGCGCATTCGACGCTAAGAATTGACGCATCAATATCTATGCCAGACGAAGAATCCACATAAAAAGTCAGTTCCACCCTTCCGCTTCCGCTCGTAGATGGCTTTAGCCCAAAAGTTTTTACATAGACCGGCTCGTCGGGAGTGATCGTGACGCTGGGGTCGGTGTCGGTCATGTATTTGGTTGTCACGATTCCTTTTTTAGCGTCATCGGGATTGTCGGGGTCGGGGTCGATCTTGCCGATTCCGCAAGTCACTTTCCAAGTCTTTCCGGACTCAAGGCCCAGTTCCAGCGTGGACGCCGCTCCAAAAACAAAATGCCTTGTGTAAGAGTCCATTCCCGGCGTTCCGGTGACGGCTTCAACATAATACTTGGTTCCGTAGTCAGTAGCGTCGATTGAAATTTCTGGCATGGCGGAACGAGACACAGCGCCGGATAGCGTTCCCGTTCCGGCGCTGGCGGAGACAAGGTCGGAGATTTCTTCCGGAGCCGCGGAGATGTCAGAATTCATGTTGGCCACAAAGCGCACAATCGGATATGAGTTTCTATGGGATGAAGGGTCGTAGCCGCTAGACGCGTTTGAACAAGAAAAGAGCGCCAAAGAAAAAGCAATCGCGGACAACAACGCAAAAAAAAGCCCAAAAAGCCGGCTTATGTTCACTTTTTTCATAACGTAATATTTTATACAATATATGCGCTTTTGTCAAACATTTGGCGGGCTTGAAACTTGCGGCTTGTTCCGCTAATATAAAGCCCCATGCTTGACTTGGAATCCCTCAAAAAAGAGCTAAATCCTCAGCAATACGCGGCGGTGACGACGACCGAAGGCCCGATTCTGATCATCGCCGGAGCGGGAAGCGGAAAGACGCGCGTAATCACGTTCCGCATAGCGCACATGCTGGACAAGGGAATTCCGCAAAGCCAAATCCTTGCCCTAACCTTTACCAACAAGGCCGCCCGCGAGATGGAAAGCCGCGTAAAGGAGTTGACGGGCAAAAAGCTGCAAAACCTTACTGTCTCCACCTTCCACGCTTTTGGCGTGAGGATTTTGCGGCAAGAAATAAGCGCTCTTGGCTGGCGCGAAAATTTTACGATTTACGACGAAAGCGACAAGATCGCCTTGATAAAAGAAAGCGGCCGCGAGCTAAAGATGAGCCCCGAGGCGATGGACTGCTACAAAATCGCGATTTTGTTCAGCGACATAAAGACCGGCCGCAAGGACTGGAAGGCCGAGACCGAACTTTACAAGGAGCTTTACGAGTACTACCAAGAAGGCCTAAAGCTTTACAACGCCGTTGACTTTGACGACCTTATCGTCCTTCCGATAAAAATATTCCGAGAGTTCCCCGAGATTTTGCAAAAGTACCGCGACCGCTACAAGTACTTGATGATTGACGAGTTCCAGGACACAAGCCACCAGCAGTACGAGATGATGCATTTGCTCGCCGACAAGAACGTCGCGGTCGTAGGCGACGACGACCAATCGATTTACAGCTGGCGCGGAGCGGACTACCAAAACATCATAAACTTTGAAAAAGACTTTGAGGGCGTAAAGGAAATCCGCTTGGAGCAAAACTACCGTTCCACAGAGACGATTTTGGAGGCGGCCAACGGCGTCATAAGCCATAACACAAACCGCAAGGAAAAAAAGCTGTGGAGCCAAAAGACCGTAGGCAACAAGCCGATTGAGATTTTCATGCCGCAAAACGAAACCGACGAGGCGGACTTTATCGCGGAGTCAATCCAGGGAATTTGCGCGGAGGAAAAAATCAAGTACGACGACTTTGGCGTCTTGATTCGCTCCAACACGCAAAGCCGCCCGATAGAAGAAGCCTTTTTGGAAGCCAACATCCCCTACACTATGAGCGGCGGAACAAGCTTTTTTGAACGCAAGGAAATCAAGGACATCATTAGCTACCTCCGCGTGATCGCGAACCACGACGACGACATAAACCTTTTGCGCATTCTCAACACACCCCGACGCGGAATCGGTCGCGCCGCGCTGGAAGTCCTAAACGAGCGCGCGATGGCGCAAAAAAAATCCTTGTGGGATACGATAAAAAGCTTCCAAGCGGAGGGGTCGCAAGGCCAAGAAAGCGGCGACTTTTCGCTTTCATCCGACGAACCAACTGCAAGCCCAAGAAGCGCGGGCGGTCTGTCTCCCAAAACGCTGGGCGCCTTGGACGAATTCACATCCCTTATCGAAAAAAACTCCAACATGCTGGGCGGCAAGGACCTTTCAAAAAAAGTCAAGGCGCTTGTAGAAGAAATCAATTACTGGGACTTTTTGATTTTGGAAAACCCCAAGTCCGAAAAGGCCGCCCGCTTTAAGTACCTTAACATCGAGTCGCTCATCAACTCAATCTCGCAGTGGGAAAACAACGAGGACAACGCCGGAAAGACAAGCCTTTACGACTACCTTAACCGCATCACCCTCGTAAGCCGCGACGACGTTGACGACGAGGAAGGAAAAGGCAAAGTCAACCTTATGACAATCCACGCCTCAAAGGGCTTGGAATTCCCGGTAGTGTTCATTGCCGGCGCGGAAGAAGGCTTGATACCCCACGCGCGCGCGGTGGAGGAAGACGAAAAGAATGTCGAAGAGGAGCGGCGCCTTTTTTACGTGGCCATTACGCGCGCGCGCGACAAGCTCTACATTTCTTCTTGCGCCAAACGAAAAAGAATGAGCGCGACAGTCGAATGCCAACCGTCGCGCTTTTTGGACGAGATTCCCTCGCGCCTTGTCGAATACCACGAGCCGCAGCTTGTCGTTGACGACAAAAAGGCGCTGGACATCCTTGCCAATATGAAAAAGATGTTTTCCGTTCCCGACAATCAGTAGCGGATTTTCTTTCCGCTTCCCTCGTAAAAGTCTTCGCGCATCTTGATGATTTGCTCGTCCTTAAGGTAGTCGTCAAATTCCATCATGCGGTCGATGATTCCCTTGGGCGTGATTTCTACGATTCGGTTTGCGATTGACTGGATGAACTCGTGGTCGTGGCTTGAGAAAAGCACGACGCCCGGGAACTGAACCAGCGCCTCGTTGAGCGACTGAATCGCCTCCAAGTCCAAGTGGTTTGTCGGATCGTCCAAAATCAAGACATTGGCTCCGCTCAACTGCATCTTTGACAGCATGCAGCGAACCTTTTCGCCTCCCGAAAGAACGTTGACCGGCTTTAACGACTCGTCGCCGGAAAAGAGCATTCTTCCCAAAAAGCCGCGCACAAAGGCGTCGTTTTGGTCGGGCGAATATTGCTTAAGCCAATCAGTGATTGAATAGTTGTTCTTAAAGAAAGCGGCGTTGTCGCGCGGAAGGTAGTCCTGCTTTGTGGTCTGGCCCCAAAAGAATTCTCCGCTGTCGGCTTTTTTGACGCCGCTTACGATGTCAAAAAGCGCGCTGATGGAATTGTGCTCGATTCCGACAAAAGCAATCTTGTCAGTGCGGTTTACCATCAAAGAAAAGTCCTTTAAAAGCTGGTTTCCGTCTTCGGTATAGTTGAGCGACTTGACTTCCAAAACGTTGTTGCCGATCTCGCGGTCCGGACGGAAATTCACGTAGGGGAATTTTCGGCTTGTGACCGGAAGCTCCTCCAACTCCAACTTTTCCAAAACGCGCTTGCGGCTTGAAGCCTGGCCGGCCTTTGAAACGTTAGA
The DNA here is from genome assembly GCA_016290995.1 of Treponema sp. GTDB lineage: Bacteria > Spirochaetota > Spirochaetia > Treponematales > Treponemataceae > Treponema_D. Next base: position 5,134 of record JAEEVR010000020.1, read on the forward strand.
GGCAAAGCGCTGGATAAAGGCCTTGAGTTCGGCCATCTTGTCCTCGCGCTTTTTGGCCTGGTCCTTGGCCTGGCGCTGCAAGACTTGGCTCATCTGGTACCAGAAGTCGTAGTTTCCGGTGAACTGGCTGATTTTTCCGTAGTCGATGTCGCAAATGTAAGTGCAAACGGAATTCAAAAAGTGGCGGTCGTGGCTTACGACGATTACGATGTTGGGGAACTCCATCAAGAAGTTTTCAAGCCATGAAATCGACTCCAAGTCCAAGCCGTTTGTCGGTTCGTCCAAAAGCAAAATGTCGGGATTGCCGAAGAGCGCCTGGGCCAACAAGACGCGAACCTTTTGGCTTTCGTCCAAATCGCTCATCATCTTGTCGTGGAATTCTTCTTCCAAGCCCAGGCCCGAAAGCATTTGCTCGATTTGGTTTTCGGCTTCCCAGCCGCCCATCTCGCTGAACTCCGCCTCAAGCTCGGCGGCCTTGTTTCCGTCTTCTTCGGTAAAGTCGGCCTTTTCGTAAATCGTCTCGCGCGCCTTTGCGGTCTCGTAAAGCTTTGGATAGCCTTGCATGACCGTGTCCTTTACGCTAAAGGCGTCAAAGGCAAAGTGGTCCTGGCGCAGGACGGCCATTCGCTCGCCGGGCGTGATTGTTATCGTTCCGTTGTCGTGCTCCAGCTCGCCCGAAAGCACTTTTAGGAAGGTTGACTTTCCGGCGCCGTTGGCTCCGATTATTCCGTAGCAGTTTCCGCTGGTGAACTTTAAGTTTACGTCTTTAAAGAGCGGCTTTTCGCTAAATTTAAGAGATACGTCTGAAACTGTAATCAATGTAAAGCTCCCTTATTTTTTCTTTCCAAAGAGCGACTTAAAGAAGCCCACGATGCCGCGGTTCTCCAAAGTCTTTTTGGGAGCGCTCTTTTGAGCTCCCTTGGCGCCGCCCTTCTTGTCAAAGCGGTCGCGCTTGTCATAGCGCTTTTTGTTTTTGTCAAACTTTGAGCGCTTGTCGCCGCGCGGGGCGCCTGATTTTTCGGAATATTTTTTCTTGTAAACTTCCATTCGCTCTTCAAACGAAAGTCCTTCAAGGCTCTTGTCAAACTCGCGCTTGTCGGAACGGTCGCCGCGCGGCTTTCTGTCTCCGCGCTCGCCTCTTCTGCCGCGGTCTCCGCGTCCGTCACGTTCGCCGCGTCCGCCCTTGTCAAAGCGTCCGCCTTTTCTGTCGCCGCGGCCATGTCCAGAACCGCGCGAATCGCGCTCGTCGTCTCCGCCCCAACCGTAAGTGTCAAGCTTAATGTAAACGCCCTTGCTCTTGTCTTCGGCCAATTGGTCGTCCGAGCAAACGCTTGAAGGAATTTGCTTGTCGATGTAGCGCTCGATTACGGGCAAATCGTAAACGTCTTTTTCAGAGCAGAATGTGTAGGCCTTGCCGCTTTTTCCGGCGCGGGCCGTGCGTCCGATTCTGTGAACGTAGTTCTCCGGCTCGTTGGGAAGGTCGTAGTTAACGACCATCGCCAAATCGTTGACGTCGATTCCGCGCGCGGCGACGTCAGTGGCGACCAAGATTGAAAATTTACCGGCCTTAAAGTTGTTCAAAGTTTCCAAGCGCTTTGACTGCTGCATGTCGCCGATGATAAAGCCCGACTCAAAGCCGTTTATCTTAAGGCGCTTGCCCAAAATTTCGCAGCCCTTCTTTGTGTTGCAGAAAATCAAAACGCTGGCAGGCTTGTCGCGGTTAAGGATTCCCAAGAGGAGCGGCAATTTCTTGTCGCTGGAAACGTGGATCAACTCTTGGTCGATTTCGTCAACCGTGATGTTCTCCGCTTCGATCGTAATTTCCTTTGCGTCGCGGGTGTATTCCCAAGCCAAGTTCTTTACGTAAGTGTTGAGCGTGGCGCTAAAGAGCATCGTCTGGCGCGCCTCGGGATTGGGAATGAACTTTAGGATTTCGCGAAGGTCGGGATAAAAGCCCATGTCGAACATTCTGTCCGCTTCGTCGATTACCAAGAAAGCGACTCCGCTCAAGTCAAGCTGGCCGCCCTTCTTAAGGTCGATGATGCGGCCCGGCGTACCAACGATAAAGTCCACGCCCTTTTCAATCGCGTCAACTTGGGCCTTGTAGCCCACTCCGCCGTAAAAGCTAAAGGCTTTGAGGTTCGTTCCCGAAAGAAGTTTCTTTGCTTCGTCTTCCACCTGAACGGCAAGCTCGCGCGTGGGAACCAATACAAGCGTCTTTTTTCCATCGTTCTCAGGGTTTGAAAGGCGTTCCTGAATTATGGAAACCAAATAGGCGGCCGTTTTTCCAGTGCCGGTCTGGGACTGCACGTACAAATCGTCCCCGGCAAGAGAGGTCTTTAAAACCTGTTCCTGAACAGGAGTGCATGTTTCATAGCCGGCCGCGGCTATGCCTTTAAGAAGGTCCTCATGCAAGGCAAATTCTGTAAAATTCATAGAAAAATATTATAATGGAATTAAATGCGCGTGTCTAGACACAAAAAAAACGGCCTCCGCGCAAGGCGGAAGCCGCAAGAATTAGCAAAAAAAATGGCCGCTAGTTGAAAGCCCGCACCGCGCATACGCAATTGAATTGACCGGACTTGCCGCAGGTGTCGCAGGCGCCATCGCTGAAACGGAATTCATATGCGCTTGGACCGTAGGAAGTTTTCTGAGACGACGACCACCACCAGCCAGTACTAAACGGAGACCCCTTTCCTAATGCGGTAAAAGCTGCGTTTACAGTATTTCTATTATCGAAAATTTTTTGAAGTTCGTTTTTTGCAGGAAGATACCAGCCTGAGGCAAAGCCTGTTTTGCTATAACTTGTGCAAAAATAAAATGCAGGATAGTTTGTCTCGTTGTAATCAGTCAAGTTTTTAATCTGATTAGTGTTAGCATTTCCGTCGTTTTCGCTTGTCGCATTTTGTGTTGTATCATATCCATTTACATTATTTGCACACCAGGCCTTTTGAGATGCAGTATCCAGTCCTACACCCAGTTGATTAGTTGCGTCAAAGATTACTGCAACGGCGGCGCTTTTTTGCGCGTCCGTAATATTTGCGTAAGGGCTTGCGCTTCCGTCTGTAAACACTATGTCTCCTACGGCATAAGGAGAAGCATACTTACCAATTTTACCAGTTACCTCTTTTCTACTCGATGAGCCTCCGCCAGAGCCTCCGCCCGCGCTATTGCTGCAACCCGCAAGGAGCGCTACGCCCCCCCCCCATACATACAGCTAGTATTATTGCCGTCAATGTCTTAGAAATTTTTTTCATAATTTCTCCTCCAAAAGTTTCTTAAATTATAAGGGGCAATAAAGATTTTTGTCAAACGATTTTTTTAAGGCCAGCCCAAAAGACTGCGCTTGCGCAAAACGCCGTTCTCGTGTAATTTTATCTTTATGGAACAGGCGCAAAAGACACAGGCTCAGGCGGAACTTCTCAAAAACCGTGTGTCTAAAAACAGCAAGGCCCTGCGAAAGTGGGCCCGCAAAAACCTTGTCACAGCCTACAGGCTTTACGACCGCGACATTCCCGAAATCCCGTTGGCCATCGACCTTTATGAATTCCTACCCGACGACATAAAGTCACCCGACCAGGCCCAAAACTTTTTGCAAGAACAGGCCGCCTCCGAAAGCGCGAACACTCCCGGAGCCGCCGCTAGCCGACTGGGACGCACATACCTAAAAGTATTTTTGTACGAGCGGCCCTACGAAAAGCCCGAAGAAGAAGAGCGCGCATGGCTTTTGGCGATGACCGAAGCCCTTTCCGAATGCCTTCAAATCGACAAGGGCCGCATAACGACTAAGACCCGCCTTCACGACAAGGGCGGCTCCCAATACGCCAAAGAAGAACAGTCGCATGCCGAAAAATCCGGCGGCGGCGAGTCTTTGGCTTGCAAGAAATTTTGCGGCCGCGTGTTCGAAAACGGCGCTATTTTTTACGTAGACCTTTCGACCTACCTTGACACCGGCCTCTTTTTGGACATGCGCGCCGCCCGCGCTATGGTAAAGGCCAACGCCAAGGACAAGCGGGTCCTAAACCTTTTTTGCTACACTTCAAGCTTTTCCGTCGCGGCGGCATTGGGCGGAGCGGCCTCAGTTCAAAGCGTCGATTTGTCAAACACTTACCTTGACTGGTCGCGCAAAAACTTTTCATTAAACGGATTTGACGCGGCCGCCTTTGAGTGGACCAAGGCCGACGTCGCCGCCTTTTTGGAAACTTGCAAAAATAAATACGACTTGATTGTTTTGGATCCACCGACCTTCAGCGCCTCAAAGTCGGCCAAGAACAGTTTGGACATCAATCGGGACTGGGCAAAACTTTGCGCCGCCTGCCTCCGTCTTTTGGACAAGGATGGAGACCTTTATTTTTCAACCAATTCCCGCCAATTTAAATTTGACCAAAATCTTTTGCCAGGAACTCGTTCCCAAGAAATCACAGAACAGACAATAGACTTGGATTTTAAAACAAAAAAGAGCCACAAGATGTGGCTCCTTCAAAACGCGGAATAAATAACGCAAAAAGCTGCAAGCTTTTTGTCGTACCTTATTTGGCTTCTTTGATTCCGTAGCGCTTGTTAAAGCGGTCGATGCGTCCGGCTGTGTCAACGAGCTTCTGCTTTCCTGTGTAGAAGGGGTGGCAAGCCGAGCAAATTTCAACGTGAATGTCTTTTACCGTTGAGCGTGTTTCGATTACGTTTCCGCAAACGCAAGTAATCTTTGTGAGCGTGTACTCAGGATGAATGTCTTTCTTCATCGGATCCTCCAAATATATTTGAAAAGTCTTGCCCTGCCGCGCGGAAGCTTGGAACTTGCCCGCCTCAAAACGCGGCCACAAAACTAGCCAAATTCAAAAGTGTGCGACTATTTTAACTAAAAAGTCAAAGTTAGTCAAGCGGCGACCACAATTTTAGTCTTGCGGACGCTGCCCATTGTTACATAGCGGCCGAGCCGGTGTTCATCGAGGCCAAGAAAGCCGCGTTGTCCTTGCTCTTCTTCATGCGGTCAAGGATAAGCTCTGTGATTTCGGCGTCTTCCATCGGGTTGATGACCTTGCGCAAAATCCAAAGCTTTTGAAGCTCTTCTTCGGTAAGCAAAAGCTCTTCCTTGCGGGTGCCTGACTTTTTGATGTTGATGGCCGGGAACAAGCGGCGCTCGGCAAGCTTTCTGTCCAAGTCGATTTCGCTGTTGCCGGTTCCCTTGAACTCTTCAAAGATAACTTCGTCCATGCGGCTTCCGGTTTCGATCAAAGCCGTAGAAATGATTGTAAGCGAACCGCCCTCTTCGATGTTGCGGGCCGCGCCAAAGAATCTCTTGGGCTTGTGAAGCGCGTTTGAGTCAACGCCGCCCGACAATACTTTTCCGCTGGTCGGAACGGTCTGGTTGTAGGCGCGCGCAAGGCGGGTGATTGAGTCAAGGAAAATTACTACGTCGCGCTTGTGCTCTACAAGGCGCTTGGCCTTTTCCAATACCATTTCGGCGACGTTGACGTGGCGCTGGGCCTGCTCGTCAAAGGTAGAAGAAATGACCTCGGCCTTGATCGAGCGTTCCATCTCGGTAACTTCCTCAGGGCGTTCGTCAATCAAAAGAACGATAAGGTAAACTTCCGGATTGTTGGCGGTGATCGCGTTGGCAACCTTTTGCATCAATGTCGTCTTACCGGCTTTTGGCGGAGCGACAATCAAAAGGCGCTGGCCCTTTCCTATCGGGCTGAACAAATCTACGATGCGGGTTGAAAGTTCCGTTGAAACAGTCTCCAGCTTGAACTTTTCGTTTGGATACAAGGGAGTAAGGTTTTCAAAGGGAACGCGGGTTTGCGCCACGCGCGGATCGTCAAAGTTTACGCTTTCGATGCGCAAAAGAGCGAAGAAGCGCTCGCCCTCTTTTGGGCTGCGGGTCTGGCCGTAAACGGTGTCGCCCGTCTTAAGGTTGAACAAGCGGATTTGGCTGGGTGAAATGTAAATGTCGTCCGGGCCAGGAAGGTATGAGTTTTGCGGGCTGCGCAAAAAGCCGTATCCGTCAGGAAGGATTTCCAAGGCGCCGCTTGCAAAGATGATTCCGCCGTGCTCTGTGTGAGCCTTGAGGATTACAAAAATCAAATCCTGCTTTTTCATCGGAGCCAAGTCGTCCGCGCTAAAGCCGTATTCAGAGGCCATCTCGCGGAGTTCTATCATTGATTTTTTTGTAAGCTCGTTGATTTCAAGGCGGGGTTTTTGATCGTAGTCAGGAGAGTTCTCCGGGGTCGGAGTGTTGTCGGGCGCCATGTTTTCCTTGTTGGGCCTAAAGTTTCTTCTGTTGTTGGGAAAACGGCCGGCGCCTCTGTTGTCGCGGGGCTTAAAGCCTTCGCGCTGATGCTCCTCTTGGGGAGCGGCGGCCGCGCTTTCGGCGGCTTCTTGCTTTTCTTCGGCCGGAGCCTTAGCGGCCGCTTTCTTTACAATGCGGCGGCGCTTTGGTTTTTCTTCAGCGTTCTCTTGAGCGGGGTTTTGGTTTTCTTCGTCCATAAAAAACGGTCTCCAAATAAAAATAAAATAATTATAAAAAAAAATTAAATGATTGATTTAATAAAAAAGAATTAAGATTTCCCACAAATCTTAAAAATATTGTATATCAAATACTTAAATTTGTCAAACGAATTATTCCGCGTCTGAATCGGACTTTAACAATAATGTTTGCTTGTATTCTTCGCTGGCCACGCTGAACAAGTCAACGTCGGGCTCGCTTTCAAGCATCGTGACCTGGCCTTCAAAATCCACGTTGTCGGCGATTCTAAGGCGGGCCGTTTCTACGTTGCCCTTTACTTTGCTGCCGTTGCACATCTCGACTCTTTCTGTCGCCGAGATGTTGCCCGTAACCGAGCCTGAAATTACGATTGAGCTGGCGGACATTTTGTCAACCGTGCAAACAGCCGACTTGTCGATGTCAAGATTTCCGTTGGAGTTGATCGTTCCGTTGAATTTTCCGTTGATTTTAAGGTTGTCGGTAAATTCCAAAACTCCGTCAAAAGAAGTTTCCGAGCCAAGAATTGTATAGTTTTTTGATTGTTGTTCCATCGTCAGCTCTCTTGAACGGGCAGCTCGCCGAGCGTTTTTTTGAGTTCCCTTCCAGCGCGGAAGGCGGCCACATAGTGCGCCTGCATTGAAGACGTTTGGCCGGTTTTGGGATTTCGGACAACCTCGCGGCCCTTTCTAAGGCGGGCCTCAAAAGTTCCGAATCCCCTAAGTTCAATCGTGCAGCCTTGCGAGATGGATTCTTTTAGCTCCCTCACAAAGGCCTCGATCACTTCTTGAATTTGAACCTTTTCGTATTTTGAATTTTGGTAAACCGCTTCAACCAAGTCATACTTTGTTACCTTTTTTGAAAGCATAGGCTCCTACCAAAATTCAAATACTATTTAGTTGGCTGCGGCGGCCTTTACGAACGTGTTGTTGAAAAGGCGAGTCATGCGGCTCTTTTTGCGCGAAGCGGCGTTAAGGCTTACAACACCCTTAAGGCGGGCTGAGTCCAAAGCGCTCTGAAGCTGCTTGAGCTTAGCGGCGGCCGCTTCCTGATCTTTCTTAAGAACCAATTCAACGAACTGTTTTGCGTAAGTGCGGCATTCTGATTTAATTGCCTTGTTGCGCATGCGGCGCTTTTCGCTCTGAGCGTGGCGCTTTTCTGCTGAAGTCTGATTTCTAGCCAAGATATCCCCCAAAAAATATTTTAAGAAAATGTAAAAAGTATATTAACAATTTTAGAAAATTGTGTCAATAAGGCAAAAGAATAAAAGCGCGAACTGTAAAGGCTGGCCCAGCGATTCCGATAATAATATTGATGAAAAAGGCTTTTGAAAAAATCATCCTCTTATGCGCGCTTTTCGCGGCCGCGGGAACGGTTGCGGCCCAAGTAACTGACGGCGCCTTTTCGGTTGGCGTCCCCGCTCCCTTTGAAGGCGTTTGGGAACGAGACGACCGATACGTGATTTTCTCCTACAACGAGGAAAACAAGCAGACCCGGCAAAAAGAAGGGGCCGCGATTATGCTAAAGACCTTTTACAGCTGGTATTTGGACCGAACGGCCGAGCCGGCCTCATTCACCGCTCAAAGAACTCTAAACGACTCCACCTGCCCCGAGCCGGAGCGGATTTTCATCGAATACAGGCCCTTGGTCACCAACAAGGGCTCGGCGGCCGACGCCTCGGTCTGGGAAATATTTTTGTGGCTCCCCAGGCTAAAGGAAGCCAGCGTAATTCCCGTAGCGATTATCGGCGGAAATCTTTACCTCAACTTTGCCGTAAAGCTGAACGCGGAAAACGACCAAGCCAGCGACAAAGACGACCCCCTGACAGGCTTTTGGTGCAAAATGTCCGAGGCTGACGGCGTAAAGGTTTGCCAGCCGGTGACTTCCACCGACATATATTCCACCTACATCACAAAGGACGCGGTTTACACAATCCGCTACTGGCATACCGACATGGAATACACAAACGAAATGGCCTTCTTTAGCGACGGCGGCCAAACCTTCTCGGTCGTAAAGCACATACAGTCGGCGGGAAAAATCTACACTTGCGCCAACGGCCGCAGCGTAACGATAAGGAACGTTCAAAAGACAAACGACAGGCCGCAAGTATACGAGCTTGACTCAAAGGCGCAAATCTGCGGCCTGGGCCAGCCCTACCTCAAGCGCGTCCAAGACATCGGGAACCAAGAGGCGGTCGTCGCCCTAGCGAAAAAATACTTTGCGCAAAGGGCGCCCAATCCCGATCCGCCCTTCCCGCCTTCAAACTTGGATTGGCATATGGACCAAATCAGACAGCTTGAGTCCGGAAACCAAATCATACAGGCGGTTCGCAAGCGCCAAAAAGAATTTGCCGAAAAGTATCCGGGCCGCAGTCATTTTGACTAACCAAGACGCCGATTATGAGCGCCTTGCGTCTATGATCTGCAGCTGGCGGCCTTCGCGGCCGTTAAAGGTGTTGCGCTGAAAGTTGTAGGCCACGTCGATCAAATCGCCGTCGTTGAATTCCGTTTTGTAAAGCGCGCCCTGGTCCCACCACAAGGCCGGCCACTTTTGCTTTCCTATTTCCAAATAAAGCTTTAAATGCTGGCGCTCGCCTTTGCCCACAACTTGGCCGCCGGCGATCCTTACGCCCTTTGTCATAAAGATCAATTCAGGGTTTTCATTTCCGTAAGGCTCAAAAAGGTCCACAACGTTTATCAAGTCGTCGTTGACGTATTGCGGCGTCAACTCCGCGTCAATGTCAACGATTTGGTCTTCGTCGGCGCCAAGCTCCAAGGCCTGGACAATCGCGCCAAACTTTTGTTGGAAGATCTCAAAGTTTTGGGCCGTAAGCGAAAAGCCCGCCGCTCCCGAATGGCCTCCGTGGTTTATGTAGATGTCGCCAAACTTGTCCAAGAAATCCGTGCAATGAACTCCGCGCGCGGTTCTCATAGAGCCAAGGTAATCGTTGTCAATCTTTGTAATTGCGATTGACGGAACGCCTGTCCGCTGCACAAGCTTGGCGGCGATTCGGCCAACGACGCCGCGGTGAATTTTTTCTTCTACGATAAGGCAAAATTTTCCGTTGAATTTTTGCAAGGACTTTTCGGGCCGGCCGCCCAAAAAATCCCAGGAAGCGTTTTCAAGGCGCTTTCGCTCTTCGTTGTGGTCCAAAATTTTTTGGGCATAGTCTTCGCGCTGGTCCGCGCTTTCGGCAAGGAAAAGATTCAGGGAATCTTCGGGCGTTCCCAAGCGGCCGGCCGCGTTAAGGGCGGGAATCACGTTCCAGCCCAAGTCCTTGGCGCAAACTTTTTTTCCCAAAAGGCCTTGCCGCGAAAGTATCTCGGTCAAGCCGGAGCGCGGGCGGCCTTGGTTTATTATGTTCAGCGCCTTGCGCGCGAAAATTCTATTTTCGTTTTTTAACGGCATTATGTCGCTAAAGACAGAAAGCATCACAAGCTGCAAATCCCGCTCGTCGCAAGCCTTTATCGACGGAAAGCTTTGCGCGACCTTTTTGTCCAAGTAAGTCACAAAAATATTGTAAAAGGCCTCAAGCTCGCTTCCGGCTTGGTCAAAATACAGCGCGATTTTAGAAAGCCCCGAAAGCTTTTGCAATGAAGCGTTTGAAACGGACGGAATTATTTTTGCCGCTTCGGGCCGCACGTCAAAAAGGTTGAACTCGACTCCGTTCCCAAAAAGATTCTTTAACGCCGCCGAAACTTTGGGAGCGTCCCAAACAAAGATTTGCTCGCCCCGCAAGAATTCCAGCAAGCCGCTTGAGGCCAGGCTGGAAGTTCCGTCGGAAAAGTCCTTTTCAAAAGACTTTCTCTTTACCATATTTCTAAGCTTAAGGCATTCGACAACCGTGTCGTCCCTTATGTTCAAAAGGCAAATGTCCTGTTTATAGAGTTCCGTCTGCGAAAGCCTTAGGGCTTGGGCCAGCTTAAAGGCAACCGCGCAGCCAGAAATCTCGGCAAAGGGATAGCCGGAGTCCGAAAGCTTTGGGTTTAGGATCACTTCGGCGGCAGGAAGCTTTTCAGGCGGATTATGGTGGTCGGTCACTATTACGCTTATTCCCAATTCTTGGGCGCGCTGAATTTCTGCGTAGTTTGAAATGCCGCAGTCTACAGTAATCAAAAGCGTTCCGTAATCCTTTGCAAAGTCCTCGACCGCGGCCACGCTCAATCCGTAAGCGTCGTCTCCCGACGGAAGCCGCCAAGAAACGTCAAGGTCCATCCGCTTTAGCTGCTCGTACAAAACGGCGGTGGCGGTTATTCCGTCCACGTCCCTGTCGCCGAATATCAAGACTTTTTCGCCTTCGTCAACGGCGGCCAAAATGCGGTCTACCGCGTCTTCCATTTGGCTAAACTCAAAGGGTTTGTTCAAAAAGCGGGTGTCGTCCTCCAGGTAGTAAAGCAAGTCGCTTCCCGCAGTGACGGCCCTTCTTGTAAAAATCGAGGCTTCCAAGGCGCCAAGCTTGTACTTGTTGTGCAAGGCCAAGACTTGGTCCCTTGAGATTTCTTTTTTATTCCAAGTTTTCAAAATCTTTTTTCCAGCTTAGTTGATTTCTTTGTAAATAAGCGGAACTTTCTCGGGCGCGCTGTCTTGGTAAGAAAGCGCCTCCTTAAGTTTTGCAATCGCAGGCTCCAAGCATTCCTGGTCTTTTCCGTAGACTTCCATAACAACGTCTCCGGCCTTTACCTTCTCTCCGCTCCTTGCGCGCAAAACCATTCCAGCGTCGGGGCAAACAGGATCGGTCGTCTTGTTGCGGCCCACGCCAAGGTAAACGCCGGCAAGGCCTGTCTTGTAGGCGTCGATGTTTATGTAGCCGTCCTTTTCGGCCTTAAGCTCGGCCTTATACTGGCTGCGGCGCTTTCCGACTTGCTCCATCAATTTCTTTGAGTCGCCGCCCTGGCGGTCAACGTTGTCCAAGAACTTTTTGAGCGCGGCCCCGGAAGAAACCGCTTCCTTGCACTTGGCGATTCCGTCCTCTTTGGAAGAAGCCTTTCCGCCAAGAATAAGCATTTGTGCGCCCAAGGCGTATGTCAATTCCATTACGTCTTCCGGTCCCTTTCCCTGCAAGCATTCGACAGTCTCTTCGATTTCCAAGAAGTTTCCGATCTTGTAGCCAAGCGGCGTGTTCATATTCGTTATAAGGGCGGCGGCTTTCTTTCCCATCGCCTGCGCGGTCTTTACCAAAGAGTTTGCAAGCTCCATCGCGGCCGCGCGGGTCTTCATAAAGGCTCCGCTTCCGTACTTTACGTCAAAGACAAGAGCGTCGCTTCCTTCGGCGACTTTCTTTGAAAGAATGCTGGCCGTGATAAGCGGAACCGACTCGACAGTTCCGGTAACGTCGCGCAAGGCGTAAAGCAAGCGGTCGGCCGGAACGATTTCCTTTGTCTGGCCTGTCATCGCAAAGCCGTCCTTGGAAATGTAGTCGCGAAAAACGTCGGGCGTAAGGCCGACCTTGTAGCCTTCGATAGACTCAAGCTTGTCCAAGGTTCCGCCGGTGTGGCCAAGAGCGCGGCCGCTCATCATAGGGATTTGGACTCCGCAAGCGGCAACGATCGGGGCAAGCGGCAAAGAAATTTTGTCGCCGACGCCGCCCGTAGAGTGTTTGTCAACAAAGGGGCCATGCAAGCCCATCGCTTCGTACTGAGCGCCATGCAACTCAATCACGTCGCCTGAATGAAGCATAAGCTTTGTGAGAGCGGCGGATTCCTCAAAGTCCATTCCGTTAAAGTAAACGGCCATAAGCCAAGAGGAGATTTGGTAGTCGGGAATCGTTCCCGCCACGTAGCCGTCAACGATGAATTTAATCTCTTCTTCGGTAAGCTTTGTGTCGCCGACCATTGATTTAGTTCCGTTGTCGTCAACGACAAAGGATCCGCGCTTTTTCATGATAATGTCTACAGCTCTCATAAAATACCCTTTCCTGATTCCAAAGTTTTAAGTTTTATTCCCAAGGCGCTTTCGACCAACTCGTACAAAAACGCCTTTAATTGTCCAAAATCGTTTTGGGAAAGCCTTGCCTTGCGCGCGGCCGCCAACTCCGCGGAATCCGTTCCGCCCGATATTGTAAGGTAAAAAAGCGCCGATTCCGAAAGCCTGATTCCTTTTTCTTGCGGAGAAAAGCAGTCCTGGCAAACAAAGGAATTTTCGGCCGGCGAATATAGCGTAAGTCTTTTTCCACCCGGATTCAATTCTAGCGCGCTTTCAGAATAATTGCTAGATGAAAAGCCCTTTTGGCAGCGCGAGCAGCTTTGCGTCTGCGGCCGCACTCCAAGCAAGTCCATGTAGCGCCACAAAAAGCGCAAAAGGCCAAGGCGGGCTTCCTCCTCGCCAAGCAAGTCCATCCCGTCCAAAAAGCCGTTCAGCAAGACAAAGCATTGGCCGGGGCTTCCGGCGCACTTGGACTTGGAAACAATCTCTCCGGCCAAGGCGGCGGCAAAAGACTTAAAGAGGTTTTCGCGGAAGGTCGGATGGTATTTTTTTACGTCAAAGTCGGTGATTTTGGAGCTTTGCTTTTCCTCGTTTTTGTAGACGTAGGCCACGCCCCGGTTCCAAGGGCTTACCGCTCCCCGCAGCTTGCTCTTGGGGCCGCCAAAAAGAGTCGCCCATTCTATTCCGTCCTTTGTCAAAAGGCACACGGAGCGGTTGTCCTGCGCCGTCGCCTTGACGGAAAGGACCAACGCCTCCTTGCTAACGTTCCGGTTCAATAAAAATCCTCTGTCTATAAGATACAACAGTTTGCGCGATTTTTCACGTTTTTTTGGAAAAAAAGTAAAAAAAAAACGCGGGTTTTATAGGCGGGCCAGCCGTTCGTCGGCCCTTGACACAATTCCGCCCTTTCTATATAATGATTTATCTATTTTTGGGAGACAAATATGATTTTTCCTTTGGAACAGCTTGTAAAATTCACTGACAACATTTACGAAATAACAGTGGCCGCCAACCGCCGCGCCTACCAGATGTCAATGGTAAAAGACCCCTTGATCGCCGAAAACCACGACAAGGTCGTTTCTTTGGCCGCACGCCAGCTTTTCACTCAAGAAGTAACCTACAGAATTGCCGAATAAAATACCGGTTCTAGTCCTGTTCGCGCCGACAGCCAGCGGAAAAAGCGAGCTTTTGCTCAATCTTTTTTCCGGCAAGGATGAGGCGCGGGTTATTTCGGCAGACTCTATGCAAGTGTATAGAGGAATGGACATAGGAACCGCAAAACCCACCCCCGCGGAGCAAAAACTCCTTCCGCACTATCTAATAGACATCAAAAACCCCGACGAACAGTATTCCGTGGCGGAATTTGTGGACCGCGCCGACTCTCTTTGCCAAAGCATTTGGGCGGAGGGAAAGCTTCCGATTGTATGCGGCGGAACGGGCTTCTACATCCGGGCCTTTTTGCTGGGCCTCCCTTCCACCCCTGCAAGCGATCCTGCGGCAAGAAAAGCCTTGCAAGAGGAGCTTTTGGAACGGGGACCGGCCGAAATGTGGAAAAAACTCTTAAGCCTCGACCCCGATTCCGCCAAAAAAATAGACCCAAAGGACTCCTACCGCGTCCTTAGGGCGCTTGAAATAGTTTTGTCCACCGGAAAGCCGCGTTCCGCCTTTGCCCAAAGCCTAAAATTGCGAGACCAGTACGACTTTGCCACAATAATTTTGGAGCGAGACCGGGAAGATCTATATGGAAGAATCGAAGCGCGGGTCGAAAAGATGTTCGAGGCCGGTCTGGAAAAAGAAGCCAGGGCCTTGACCCAAAAATACGCGGCGGCCGCTCCCGGGATGCAGGCAATCGGCTACCGGGAATTCTTTGAGACGGACTCGGAAGGAAAGCCCCTCTCCGTCGAAGCAATAAAGGAACGGATCAAGCGCGACTCAAAAAAATACGCCAAAAAGCAATACGTCTTTACCCGCGGAATCCCCGGCGCCACGACAATCCGCGTCACCGACAACGCAGACGCCGAAGCAATCTTGCGTAAAAAAGCGCGAACGGTGCTTGACCAAATTTGAAAAAAAGCGCATAATAATTGCCGTATCGATACTAACTTTTATAGGAGCCTAGCAAATGCCTTGTGGTAAAAAGCGAAAGCGCCAGAAGATGGCGACTCATAAGCGAAAGAAGATGCTTAGAAGAAATCGGCATAAGAGCAAGTAATGCCGCAAAAGACTGCCGCGCTTAACGGCGGTCTTTTTTTTATGGAGCCATTTTGCTTTCCCAAATCAAATCGCCCAACGACATAAAAAACCTTTCTCACAAAGAGCTGCGCGAGCTGGCTTTGGAAATCAGGCGAACGATAATTGACACCGTCGGAAAGAACGGCGGCCACCTTGCCTCAAACCTTGGCGTGGTGGAGCTAACAATCGCCTTGCACAAAGTCTTTTCGTCTCCAAAAGACGCGATCGTTTTTGACGTAAGCCACCAGTGCTACGCGCACAAACTTTTGACCGGCCGCTACAAGGAATTTTCAAGCCTTAGGCAAGGCGGCGGCCTTTCGGGCTTTACAAAGGAATGCGAAAGCGAGCACGACTTTTTTGACAACGGCCACGCCTCCACTTCAATCTCGCAAGCCTTGGGCTTGCTAAAGGCGCGCGAGCTTCAAGGGATAGACGGAAAGGTCATCGCCGTTATCGGCGACGGCGCCTTGACCGGCGGCCTTGCATACGAGGGCCTTCTCAACGCGGGCCGCGACGCAAAGAATTTAATCGTAATCTTAAACGACAACCAAATGTCGATCTCTCCAAGCGAAGGAAGCCTTTCGCGATACCTTTCAAGCCTTACGATGTCGATTCAATACCAATCGGTAAGGCGCGCGATAGACAAAATCGTTTCAAAGCTTCCTGGAAGCCGTTTTTTCCAAAAATTTATTTTTAGGTTCAAGCGGGGGCTAAAAGGCCTTTTGCTAAGCAACAATATGTTCGTTGACTTGGGCTTTGAGTACGCGGGCCCTTTGAACGGCCACGACATAAAGGAAATGGAAAGAGTTTTCGCCCGCGCGCAAAAATTAAAGAAGCCGGTCGTGATTCACGTCATCACAAAAAAAGGAAAGGGCTACTCACCCGCCGAAGACAATCCGGAACTCTTTCACGGCATCGGCCCCTTTAACATCGCGGACGGCTCTGTAGAAAAATTTGACGCCGAAAGCTTTACAGAAAATTTCTCCCGCTCCATCGTCCGTCTTGCCGAAAAGAATCCCAAGGTCGCGTGCGTTACAGCCGCCATGTCAAAGGGAACGGGACTAGCCTCCTTTGCGCGCCACTTCCCCGACCGATTCTTTGACGTTGGAATCGCCGAAGAGCACGCCGTCACATTCGCCGCCGGATTGGCAAAAGGCGGAATGGTTCCCTATGTTTGCATTTACTCGACCTTCATCCAGCGCTCGGTTGACCAAATCATCCACGACATTTGCCTTCCAAACCTTCACGCGGTTTTTGTCCTTGACAGGAGCGGAGCGGTTCCGGGCGACGGAGAGACGCACCAAGGAATCTTTGACATCGCGCTTTTGCGGAGCGTTCCAAACCTTACGATTTTGGCGCCGGCGTCGGCGGCGGAACTGGAGCTTTGCCTTGATTGGGCCGCAAGCGCCAAAGGCGCGGTCGTGATCCGCTATCCAAAAAAATCATGCCCTTCCGAACTTGCGGCTTTCGCGTCGCCGATAAGCGCGGGCCAAGGCGTTTTGGTCAAGGCCGACGAATTCGCTCCCTCGCTTTTGCCGGACAACGATTATGACGGCGGCGATGCGGCCAACGGCAAAGGCCTGCGCGTCTTGCTCGCCGCGACCGGCTCGATGTTCTCAGAAACGCTAATCGCCGCAAGAAGCCTTTTATTGCAAGGCGTCCGCGCGGACATATACAACTTGCGCTTTTTAAAGCCCTTTGACTTTGACGCTTTCTTTAGCGTTTGCAAAGACTACGACGCGCTTGTCGCCGTTGAAGACGGAATCAAGCAAGGCGGCTTTGGCGAGGAACTTGAGCTTGAGGCAAGAAGGCGCGGTTTTGCGTTCGTTCAAGCCCTTGCCTTTGGACAAAAGTTTCCGTCGCAAGGAAGCCGCGAGCAAGTTTTGGAAAACGCCTTTTTGTCGCCCAACGACATACAAAGAGCCGCCTTGGGCCTTTTGAACCAAATTAAAAGCGGAGAGTAAAATGCCAAGCCTTAACCTTGCCGACAGAACAATCTCAACGCAAAACGCGGCCTTTGTAATGTCGATCGTAAACGCCGACAACGACTCCTTCTTTGCCAAAAGCCGCGGCGGATTTAGGCTTGCCAAAAAGCACATCGACGAAGGCGCCGACATTATTGACGTCGGCGGAGAGTCCACTCGTCCCGGAAGCCGCTACATAGACGCAAAGGAAGAGATCAAGCGCGTAGTTCCTGTAATCAAAAAAATCCGCCGCTATTCCGACATTCCGATTTCGGTGGACACGCGCAAGTACGACGTTATGAGCGCGGCCTTTGACGCCGGCGCCGACATCTTGAACGACGTTTCGGCGATGGAAGACGATCCGCGCCTGATAAAGTTTTCGGCCCAGCAAAAAATTCCCGTGATACTGATGCACAAAAAGGGAATTCCTGCTATAATGCAAAACGAGACCAATTACTCTGACGTCTTTAAGGAAGTCAGCGGCTATTTGGAGGCAAGAGCCGAAATCGCTTTGCAAAACGGGATTTCTTCCGATAAAATAATAGTGGATCCAGGCATTGGCTTTGGAAAAAACACCGAGCAAAACGCGGTCTTAATCAAAAAGTCCGGAGAGCTTTGCCAAAGAAAATACATGGTCCTGATGGCGCTTTCTAGAAAAAGCTTCTTTGGCGCGGTTTGCGGCCGCGAGGTCGGCGACCGGCTTTGGGGAACTATCGCCGCCGACGTTTATTCGATATTAAATGGAGTGTCAATGGTCCGCGTTCACGACACGGCCGCGGCGGTTGATTCGGTAAAAGTTATAAAGGAAATATTAGATGCTGGCAGTTGAAAAGTTGTTGGCCGTTTACAATCTTATCCGGCCCTTTTTGGACATAGGAATTTTGGCCTTTATTTTGTACAAGGCCTATCAAATCGTCGTAGGCGCGAACTCCATCCAGATTTTGCGCGGAGCGATAATAGTCGCGCTGGCCTACGCCGCCGCGGCCATTTTCCGCCTTGAAACTTTGCACCGCCTTTTGCAATCGCTCGCTCCGGGATTGGTCGTAGTCTTCGCCATCGTCTTCCAGCCCGAAATCCGAAAAATCTTTTTAAAGCTGGGACAAAAGGAATGGTTCAGCTTTGGAAGCCGCTCAAAGCATTCTTACGTCGACTCGGTTTTGATGGCGGCCGAAATTCTTTCAAAGCAAAGGCGCGGAATGCTTGCCGTGTTCATGCGCCACACAAAGCTTGACGACATCGCCAAGACAGGAACAAGAATCAACGCCGACTTGTCGTCAAGCCTTTTGGTAACAATCTTTAAGTACGACACTCCCCTCCACGACGGAGCGGTAATCATACAAGGCGACAAAATCATCGCCGCCGGCTGCTTTTTGCCCTTGAGCGAACAGTACGACATCAAAAAAACTTTCGGAACCCGCCACCGCGCCTCGCTTGGCTTGGCGGAAACGACCGACGCCGTTGTTTTGGTAGTGTCGGAGGAAACAGGCGCGATCAGCCTTTCCTACGATTCTAAATTGCACTACGACTTGTCGATGAACGAGTTGACAAAAACCCTTGTGGCCTTGCTCAACATCACCCCCGACCAATACAAGATAGAGGATTCTGTAGATGAAAATAAAGCCCTTATTGGAAAAGCTTAGACACAACTGGCCAATAAAGGCCCTTTGCGTCGTAATTGCGTGTCTCTTTTATCTTTTTAACCGCTACACTTCGCTTGAACAAAAAAGCGTTCCCGTAACTTTAAAAGTCCTTCAAGAAGGCGAGATGGTTTCTTCCACCCACATTCCTTCAAGCGTAAGCGTGACGATCAGAACATCCGCTGAAAACATAACAAAGATAACCGCCGAAAACATTTTGGCGCAATTGGACTTAAGCTGGATTACCCAAGAGGGAACCTACGACGTTCCGATTTCGATTGACTTGCCTTCAAACATCGTCGAGATGAATCCGCTTCAAGTGACGGTCTATCCCGAAAAAGTCAAGGTTCGCTTGGAAAGGAATCTTGTCAGCGCCGTAAAAATCGTTCCGCAATTTGCCGGAAACCCGACGGAAGGCTATGTCGTCGACTCCTTCCAGTCCGATCCGGAATTTGTAAGCATTTACGGCCCCCGCTCCATCGTGCAGACCGTTGAGTCCATCTCGACAGAACCGATTATAATTGACGATAAGAATTCTTCCTTTAGCCAAAGAACCAAGTTGATGAACATCAACCGAATGATCAAAGTAATGGACTTGGAGGAATGCGACATAAAGGTTAACATGGATTACCAAGAAGGCATCCAAGAATTCAGAAACCTTTCGATTGTGCTTAAAAACCTTTCGCCCGCCTTTGAATGCGACTCAAGGACAAAGGGCTCCGTGACTCTAAGAGGCCCACGCTTGATTATGGAAGACTGGACGCCAAACCCAGACACCCTCAGCGTTGACTTGAGCGAAATAACCGAGCCGGGCGAATACACGCTTCCTGTATCGGTGTTGATTCCCCAGGAATTCCATTTGGAAAGCGTAAGCTTGGAAAACATCAGGCTTGTCGTAAAAGAAAGGCCGCCGGCGGAAGTCGTGGACGAAATATTGCCCGGAGCCGTCTTTAACCAAAACGGAGAGGGCCAATGATTTTTGGCGTCGGCATCGATTTGGCAAAATGTTCCCGCTTTGAAAAATGGATCAAAAAACCGGGAATGACCGAGCGCTTTTTTAACCCCAAGGAATTGTGGTCGGCCCGCTCTGGCGCCGGCGGAAGCCTAAGCGCGCAAAGCCAGCACTACGCCGCCCGCTTTGCCGCAAAAGAAGCCTTTTCAAAAGCCCTTGGAACAGGCCTTGTCTTTGACCTAAGGGACCTTTACATAGAAAAAGACGAAAGCGGAAAGCCTTCCCTAATCCTTGAAAAATCCGCCCTGGAAGCCCTAAAAAAGCGCTGCCCCCAATGGGAAAAAGCCAAAATCTTTGTTTCCCTCAGCCACGAAAAAGAATATGCCGCGGCCCAAGTAATAATAGAAATTACTTGATTTAATGTACAAAGTCGTGTATAATGATTTTTATGAAAAAGATTTCATTATTAATAGTTGCGTCAATCGCCCTTATGATGGCATTTGCCGCTTGCGAGACCACAAAACAAGAGCCCGCTCCCGCCGCGGTGGAAGAAGACGACTTGGAATACCAGCGCTCAATCAACAAGATTGAGGGACAAGTAGTTTCAAAGGAAACGTTCAACGCCGACAAAGCCGCCATCCTTAAAAAGATCGGCGAACTCAACGACATCATGGCAAAAAAAGACTTCACTTCTTGGCAAAAATACATTTCCGATGGCTCAAAAAAATATTGGTCAAATTCCTACACTCTTTTGAAAGCGTCGGAAAAGCTTCCCAAAGAGCTTAAAGGCCTTAAGCTTAAGAACCTCAACGATTACTTTAACTATGTTTTCATCCCTTCAAGAAAGGGCCGCCAAATCGACGAAATTCGCTACAATTCGGCGGAGGACGTAAAAGCCGTCCAGGTCACAAAGACCGATGATGAAAAAACCAAGATTACGGTTTACTACAACTTTGTTAAGGAAGGCGGAGACTGGAAGGTTGAGCTTCCTCAAATGTAACTAAATTATTATTGATTTATTTTATTTTTGACGATAATATTGTATAGGAATATACGAGGAGTTATTATGAAACTTAAGAAAATCGCAGTTCTTTTTGCCGCAGCGTCCCTTTTGTCTTACGCCGCCTTTGCGCAGAGCGAGGAAGAGTCCACGGTAGAAGGCGAATACATGAGCTCAATGGAAGACGTTGTAGTTCAAGAGCTTTCTAATTCTGACGACTTGGAGAACAAGTTGATGGCCCTTCAGTTCTTGGAAGAAGCCGCCAACAACGGAAAGGTGTCTCCCGACATGATGGTTTCTTTGGACCACTTGGCCGGCGAAGGAACAAACACTCAAAGCCGTACAAGAGGCCGCGTGAGCAATAACTTCCCGGAAGTCCGCCGCGAAGCCTGCCGCATTTTGGGAAAAGTAGGAACTCCCGAAGCCGCCAAAACATTGAACAAGATTGTCCGCGCCGACAACGAGCCGATGGTTCTTTCGGCCGCCATCAACTCTCTTGGAGAAATCGGCTACAACGACAACGACGAAACAACCAACACGATCGCCTTCTACTCTGACCGCTTTGAGACTCTCAACCCGACCAGCTCTTTGGCGCTCGAAATCGTAAACGCCTACGAAAAGCTGGCCAAGAATACAAAAGACAGAAAGCCGATGCTTTCTTCTTTGCAGAGAATCGCAGTTGACTACCGCTTGGCAAAGCCGGTTCGCAACCGCGCCAAAGAGGTTTTGAACAATCTCCGCGGCTCTGACGATTCAGACAGCAAGAAAAAATAATTCTTTCTTGCGCTAGAAAAAAGGTTTCCGCCAGCCGGAAACCTTTTTTTGTATTCAAAAAAGGAAATCATATGGAAAATGTTATTTTGGCTTCGTCTTCTCCCAGAAGACAAGAAATCCTTAAGGCCATGGGAATCCCCTTTCAGGTCATAATGCCCAACATCGACGAATCCTCGTTTTATTCCAGGAACCCTTCGGACTTGCCCGAAATTTTGGCAAAGGCGAAAGTCCAAACCGTCGTTCGCTCAAGGCCGCCCAAGCAAGTGATTCCTTGGGTTTTGGGAGCGGATACGCTTGTCGTAATGGGAAACAAGGTTTTTGGAAAGCCAAAGGACCACCAGGAGGCCTTTGATTTCTTAAACGCCCTCCAAGGAAGGACCCACCACGTAATCACCGCCCTAGCCCTTTACAACGGCAGGAACCATGTCACCAGCGTAAGAACCGCGGCCACAAAGGTTACCTTCGCTCCGATGAGCGAGGAAGAGATTCAGTGGTACATTGACACAGGCGATTGGCACGGAGCGGCTGGCGGCTACAGAATCCAGGGCTTGGCCAGCTGCTTTATTTCAAAGATAGAAGGAACAAATTCTTGCGTAGTGGGCTTGCCTATTTTTGAGCTTTATGATATGTTAAAAGAGCAAGGTTATTCAATCATTGGTTGATTTTCTTGCCGGAAGACGCGACGGCCGTCGGCTTTAACGTTTCCCGAAATTTTTCCGATTGGAAAGCCCAAAGGGTGGACCTTTCGAGTAACAGAGTTGGGCGTGAATGAAAATCATTCACGGTGAAGGAGAAAATCATGGCTGTAGTTACCATGAAGAGTTTGCTTGAATCTGGCGTACATTTTGGCCATCAAGTAAAGCGTTGGGATCCCCGCATGTCAAAGTATATTTTTGGCTCACGCAACGGAATCCATATCATCGACTTGCAGAAGACAATCGCTGCAATCAAAGAAAGCTACGAAGCGGTTCGCAAAATCGCCGCCTCTGGCAAATCAGTTCTTTTTGTTGGAACAAAAAAGCAGGCCCAGCAGGCTATCCAAAAGGAAGCCGAGCGCTGCGGACAGTTCTACGTAAACAACCGCTGGCTTGGCGGTATGCTCACAAACTTTAGCACAATCAAAAAATCACTTCAGCGTCTCAAGAAAATCGAAAAGATGGAAGTAGACGGAACTTTCGAAAACCTCACAAAGAAGGAAGTTGCCGGCCTCCAGAAAGAAAAGACAAAGCTTGAGAAGAACCTCGGCGGAATCAAAGAAATGAAGGAATTGCCGGGAGCCATCTTTGTAATCGACACACACAAGGAAGCCATCGCCGTAGCCGAAGCTCGCCGCATGGGAATCCCTGTTGTTGCCGTTGTAGACACAAACTCAAATCCGGAAGGAATCGACTACCCGATCCCGGGCAACGACGACGCCATCCGCGCCATCACATTGTTCACTTCAATCATTGCCAACGCCGTAATGGAAGCCAACAACGAAGAAGGCCTTAAGATCATCGAGAACCTTGGCGACGAAGACGACGTTCAGACTGACGCCGCCGTTAAGCGCGAAGACGTTGAGATCGACGACTACTCTAACTATCAGCCCACAGAGCAGAAGGACGAGGACTCAAAAGACGACGATGATTCCGCCGACCAGATGGTTGACGAGGACAAACTCTACAAATAATTAAAAGGAAATATTGTTATGGAAATTAAAGCATCTGACGTAAAAGCATTGCGCGAAGCCACAGGCGCCGGTCTTATGGACTGCAAAAAAGCCTTGACTGAAGCCAACGGAGACGCCAAAGAAGCCGAAAAGATTCTTAAGGAAAAAGGCTTGGCCGCCGTTGCCAAGCGCGCCGAGAGAGCCACATCTGAGGGCCGCATTTTTGTAAGAACTCAGGACAAGAAAGTTGCCCTTATCGAAGTTACTTGCGAAACTGACTTTGTTGCCTCAAACGCTGACTTCATCGCCGCCGGCGAAAAGCTTTTGGACATCACTTTCGCCAACGGATACACACAGGTTGAGCAGGCCCACAAGGACGTTTTGCTTGACTTGGCCACAAAGACTCGCGAGAACATGACTGTCGCCAAAGTAAGCGTAATCAACATCCCCGACAACGCCGTTGCCGAGACATACGTTCACTCTAACTTTAAGACAGCCAGCGCCGTCGTAATCAAGGGATCAACTGCCGACTCTGTAAAGCAGTTTGCCCACGACTGCTGCTTGCACTTGGCCGCCTTCACTCCGGCTTACATCTACCAAAAAGACGTTCCGCAGGCTTACATCGACGAGCAGACGGAAATCTTTAAGACACAGATGGACCAGGACGAAAAGATGGCTTCAAAGCCCGCCAACATCAAGGAAAACATTCTTAAGAGCAAGGTTGCCAAGCACGTCGCTGAGATTTGCTTTGTTGACCAAATGTTCGTAAAAGACGACAAGGTTTCAGTCGCCAAGAAGCTTGAAGAAGTTTCAAAGGCCGCCGGAGCCCAGCTTGAATTTGGCGAAATCGTCTTGGACGTTCTTGGAAAGTAAAATTAAATCGCGGCTTCGGCCGCGATTTAATTTGTCGAGTTCGCTTTGCGAACTCGCAACTGCATCAAAAGCAAATTTTTATAAAGGGGAAATGAAATGGCAGAAAATGAAAGAATGGAAAAAACAATCGCGGCTCTCAAAGAGTCTTTTAACGGAATCAGAACAGGCCGCGCGTCAGCCTCTATTTTTGACAGAGTGCGCGTTGACTACTACGGACAAAAGTCGCCCCTCAACCAGGTGGCCACAGTTTCAATTCCGGAAGCGCGCTCGGTAATTGTAAACCCCTTTGACAAATCATTGATCACAGAAATCGAAAAAGCGATTTTGACCGCCGACTTGGGACTCAACCCTTCCAACGACGGAAAAGTAATCCGCATCGCGATTCCGCCGCTAACAGCCGACCGCCGCAAGGAATTGATCAAGCAGGCCAAGGCCATGGCTGAAAATTCGCGCACATCAATCCGCAACATTCGCCGCGACGGAAACGAAGACCTTAAGAAAAAGCAAAAGGCCGGCGAAATCACAGAAGACGACCTTAAGAAAATGACCGACGACTTGCAAAAGACGACGGACAAATTCATTGCTGAAATCGACTCCATTTACGCTGCAAAAGAAAAGGAAATAATGGAATAAATGAACTCCGATTCTAGTTCACGGCTTCCAAAACATGTGGCGCTCATTATGGACGGAAACGGCCGTTGGGCGCAACAGCGCGGCTTGGCAAGAACCGCCGGCCACAAAGAAGGCTTGGAAGCCGCAAAAAGAATCGCGCGCGCGGCCGCCGATTTGGGAATTAAGTACATTACCCTCTACACCTTCTCCACCGAAAACTGGAAAAGGACCCAAGAAGAGGTCGGCTATCTAATGGGCTTGATAAAAGCCCATCTCCGCGCTGAATTTGAATTTTACAAAGAAAATCAAATCCGTGTCCAGCACATCGGCGACCTGGCCGGCCTTCCTAAAGACGTTCAAGAAGAAATCATAAACGCAAAAAAAGACACCGAAAACTTTACCGGCACCACTTGCGTCTTGGCAATCAACTACGGAAGCCGGGACGAAATCACACGCGCGGCAAACAAGGCCATCGCGGCGGGAAAAAACAAGCTAGATGAAAGCGACATAAGCGCGAACAGCGACCTGCCCGAACTTCCCGACGTGGACTTATTGATTAGAACCGGCGGCGAAAAGCGCCTTTCAAACTTTTTGCTTTGGCAAACAGCCTACGCGGAATTCATTTTTTCGGACACTCTTTGGCCGGATTACTCAGTTGAAGAATTTAAAAAAGACATAATGGATTTTGAAAACAGAAACCGCCGCTTTGGCGGAATTGAAAATAAAAAAGGAGCGGCAAAATGAAAAAACTGATTGAGCGCTTGGTAATGTTTTTTGTTGGAGTGCCTTTTATTTTGGGATTAGTTTACATTCCCTTCTTCCATCACCTGCCGCTCAATCTTTTTGTTTTTGGCGTTTCGGCCTTTGCCGCCTACGAGCTTTCCTTGATGTTTGGAACAAACGGCCAAACATTGGCCAGGCCTCTTTTGATGGTCTTGGCTCCCCTAGTTCCAATTTGCGAATTCTTGAACATAATCTTTGGCCTTGACTACTTGTCCACAATCGCGCTTATCATAACTTCCTTCATTGTTTTTGCGATGGAAATATTCACGGCAAAAGAGTTTGCGATGTCCAACGCAAGAATCGCCCGCTCGCTTTGCGTAATCTTATACGTCGGCTTTTTGCCGTCTTTTGTGACTAGAATCTCAGGCATTGCAAGCGAGAACGTTCCAAACGCAAGCTTCGCGTTTTTGGCAACCTTCCTTGTGCTTGTTTTTATAAGCGACAGCGCGGCCTGGCTTTTTGGAATGCTCTTTGGCAAGAACAACCGCGGCGTTCTTTTGGCAAGCCCCAACAAGAGCGTGGCGGGCTTTATCGGAGCGTTTGTCGGAAGCTTTGTCTTTGCGGTTATAATGACTCACCTTGTCTTTAAGGACGTTTTTGCCACGACAAACCTTTTGCCAAAAACAGCCATACTTTCTGTCGTGATTTGCGCCGCGGCCATCATCGGCGACTTGGCCGAAAGCGTCTTTAAACGAAGCGCCGAAGTAAAAGACAGCGGAAACGTAGTTCTTGGCCGCGGAGGCGTATTGGACAGCGTTGACTCAATCTTTATGGCCGCGCCATTTTACTTCTATTTGATTAAGTTCTTGTTCTCATGAAAAAGATTTTAGTCTTAGGAAGCACAGGCTCAATCGGAACAAGCGCGCTTGACTTGGCGCGCAGGCACCCCGATAAATTTTTAGTGGCCGGTCTTCAAGCAAATTCTTCAAAAGAAAAATTGTACGCCTTGACCGCGGAATTCAAATGCCCTTCCACCCTTACAAGCCAAGACGGAATCGACGGCGTCGCGCGCCTTTTGGACAAGACAAAGCCTGACATCGTAGTCAACGGAATTGCCGGAGCGGCCGGCCTCCTTCCGTCAAAGCTTGTCGTTGAGCGAGGAATCAACCTTGCGCTTGCCAACAAGGAAACCGTCGTAATGGCTTGGCCCTTGATAAAGGCCGAAGCCAAAAAAAGCGGCGCGCAAATTATTCCCGTAGACTCAGAACATTCCGCAATCTTTAACTTGATTCATTTTTGCGGAACGAAAAACATCGCCGAAATCGTAATCACAGCCAGCGGCGGGCCTTTTAGAAATTATACAAGACAGCAATTGGAAGCTGTTACCCTAGCGGACGCATTGAAGCACCCCACCTGGAAGATGGGAAAAAAAATTACGGTGGACTCGGCGACCTTGGCCAACAAAGGCCTGGAAGTCATCGAGGCCCGCCGCCTCTTTGACACAAACGTTCAGAACATAAGCGTAGTCGTCCACCCGGAAAGCTTGATTCATTCTTTGGTAAGGACAAGCGACGGAATTCTTTACGCGCAAATTTCAGATCCCGACATGCGCCATCCAATTATGGGAGCGCTTTGCTGGCCTGAATACGTGGAAAGCGGCTTGGAAAAATTTTCTTTGGCCGGCCACAACATGAGCTTTTACGAACCAAGGCGCGACGACTTTCCCTTGTTGGGCTTGGCCGAAAGCGCGGCGGACAAGGGAGCGTCATACACAATAGCCTTTAACGCCGCCGACGAGATTGCCGCCAACGCCTTTATCAAAGAAAAAATCGGCTTTCTAAAAATCGCCCAGGCCGTCCAAAAAACTTTGGCGGAGGATTGGTCGTTAGAACCGCGCGACTTTGACGATGTTTTTGAGGCGGACAAAAAGGCCAGGT
This sequence comes from Treponema sp., assembly GCA_016290995.1. Classification (GTDB taxonomy): domain Bacteria; phylum Spirochaetota; class Spirochaetia; order Treponematales; family Treponemataceae; genus Treponema_D. Next base: position 31,886 of record JAEEVR010000020.1, read on the forward strand.
CCATCGCGGAGGCCGCGCTTTGATAGTAGTCGGACTTTTGATTTTAAGCTTTTTGATTTTTTTCCACGAACTGGGACACTTCCTTGCCGCCCGTCTGTGCGGCGTTAAGGTAGAAGCCTTTTCAATTTTTATGGGACCTGTTCTGCTCCATAAAAAAATCGGGGGCACCGATTACAGGCTTTCGCTTTTGCCGATCGGCGGCTACTGCCAAATGAAAGGCGAAAAAGAATTTACCAAAGCGATAGAAGAAGGCTTGGGCTACGTTCCCGGAGAAAAAGACTCTCTTTACGGAACGCATCCATTAAAGCGCGCCTTGATCGGCTTTGCCGGCCCCTTCTTTAACTTGTTTTTTACGTTCATCGCTTGCGTCATAATCGCAATGATGGGTTACAGCTACTACACAAGAAGCGCGACTATACAAATCCCAGAAGACAAAAACGTCGCGTCTCCTGCCCGCGAAGCGGGAATACAGAGCGGCGACACAATCACAAAAATTCAAGGAAAAGAAATCCACGACTTTACCGACATATACGAACAAGTCGCGCTCTTGGGCGACGAAGACATAACGGTCGAAGTCCTTAGAGCAAGCCCCGACGGAAGCCAAGAAACGCTTTCCTTCAACGTTCACACTTTGATCAACAAAAAAGAAGGCAACGGCATTCTTGGCGTTATGGCAAGCGGCGACGAAATAGAAAAGGTCGTAGAACCTCTGCCCTTCTTCCCCGCGCTTAAGGCTGGCTTTTTTGAAACAGGAAGAATCTTTTGCATGACCATAAAAGGCCTTGGCGTCTTGTTTAAGGGCGTTGACATAACAAACGCGGTGTCAGGACCGGCGCGCATATCAAGCATGCTTGGCGAAACGGCAAAAGAAGGCTTTGCGGCCGGCGCAAAAACCGGCTGGAGCGTTGTCCTTCAGTTTATGTCGCTGATCAGCGTTTCGCTTTTTATAATGAACTTATTGCCGATTCCAATTCTTGACGGCGGCTTGATATTGTTCGCCTTTATTCAAGCGATAACGAAAAAACAAATTCCGCCAAGGCTTCAATACAAAATTCAAATCGCCGGCTTTGCGATTATAATGTTTTTGTTTATAATCGGAGTTGGCGGAGACATAAAATATTTTATCAACAAGGCGCAAGGAGCCAAATAATGAAAAAGTTTTTTATTGCATTTGCGACGCTTTTATTGGGAGCAAGCCTTTTTTCGCAGCCCCGTTTTTCAAGCCAGGGCCACAAAGCAATGGTCGTCGCCGCCATTCCGGAAACAAACGCAAAGGCCGACGCCTTTTACACAGTCGGCCAAGACGGCTTTATAATTCGCTGGGAGAACGGAATCGGCGAGCATTTTCAAGTTTCGGACAAAAAAATTGAAATCGCCGCTCCCGCTCCAAGCGGAAAGGAAATCGCCTTTTACGAAAGGGACGAAAGCGGCTATCACAGCGTAAAAGTTTGGAGTTGCGCGGCAAAAAAAGTGATTCGCTCCATTCTGCTAAAAGCGCAAGTCACAAGCCTTGCATACAGCGCCAAAGGAACTTATATCATCGCGACAACGACGGAAAGAAACGGCGCGTATTTTTTTCTTGCCGCAAGCGGAAAGCCTTTTGTAAAAATCAAGGATTGGCAAATGTCGCCTTCTTGGGCAAGAACAAGCGAGAGCGAAAAAAACGTAATGCTCTACTCATCTTCAGAAGGATGCCTTGCATACTTTAGCCTTAAAACAGGAAAGCTATTAAAAAAGGTCGCGACAGAAGCCGGCTTGGAAAAACCGGTATTGTTTGCAAAGAACGCGCTTTTTGCCGGCGTAAAGAACGGCTCCCTTTACATCCTTAACGCCGAAAACGGCGCAAAAGTAAAGACCGCCGCCGCAAAAACGGCCGCGCTTTTCACAAACGACGACGCGCTTTATTACATTGACGGCTCGCAAGGCCTTTACGCTTGCTATAAAGTTTTTATCGACGACAACGCGATTAAGGGACCTTTGATTTACAAAAACATCAAGGGCGAAGGAAACAACCAATTTAGCGCGGCCTTCTTAAAAGACCAAAACTTATACTTAGGCGCAAAGGACGGAAACGTTTATTCCGCCGACGCAAAAGAAAACTCCTTGCCGTCAAACCTTGCGTTAATCTCAAACGAGGTTTACCAAAAAATTCACGGCATTTGTTCCGACGGACAAAATGTTTACATTTTGACAAACAGCTCCATAATCAAAACCGATTACGAAAACAAGTCGCCAATAATCTTTAACAATTCTCATTATTGGACAATCATTTCTTGCGCGCACGGAAGGCTTATTCTAAGGTCCGACAACCGCTTGGCCGGCATTTATTCCATGGACGCGCAAAGCGGAGACGCCCAGCTTTTGTTCAACAGCCAAAACAGAATCAAAAGAGTCAGGGAAGCAACCGTTAACGGACAAAAGGGCTTTTTGGAAATCGAAAATTCAAAAGTAAACTTTTATTCTTTTGAGACCGGAGAGCTTTCCGAACTTTACTTGGGAAGCGGAATCCAAGACGCCGCCGCGCTTGAAAACAACACTCTTGCGGTTGCAAAAACGGCTTCGTCAAATCCAACGTCGGCCTTGGTCTTGGTCAACATTAAAACGCGCGAAACCGTTCCCGTAAAAATGGACGGAGACATCACCGTAAGCATAGAAGAAAGCGGCGGTTTCCTTTTTGGCTCGCGCTTGATTTCAACAAGCGGCGGCTACACTTCAAGCGCCTTTTGCTTTGGAACAAAAGCGCTTACCTTAAAAGAATTCGCAAGTTCCGCTAAAGAAGAAAGCGAGTCGTTTGTCCGCCCGGCCTTTCCGCTTGTGTTCACAAACTTGGGCTCAAAAAACGTCAGCGTCATAAACGCAAAGAGCCTAAAAAAGTATTCTCTCAAGAGCGGATCTTCGCTTGCCGTGGACATAATAAAATGCCAAGGGCAATTGGCAACTCTTAACGAAGACTCAAGCTTGACTTGGTACAACGTCGAACAGCCGATCCCCTTGGCAGATTGGTACATCGACAGCAAAAATCAAATCGTAGAATTTTAGCTGCCGCTATTTTCTTGCAAGCGCCTCGTCGTAAACTTCCAAGTACTTCTTAGCGGAGTCTTCCCAGCTAAAGACGCTCTTCATTCCCCGCTCCTGCATCTTTTTGATGTGGTCCTTTTTGTTGTAGTAAGCGTAAACCGCCCAACCAATCGTGTTGTAAAGCGCGCTGGGAGTGATTTGGTCAAACATAAAGCCGGTTCCTTCGCCGGTCTGCTCGTTGTAGTTTTGAACGGTGTCCGCCAAGCCGCCTGTGTTGCGGACAATCGGAAGCGTTCCGTAAATCAAAGAATAAATCTGGTTAAGGCCGCAAGGCTCGTAGTGGCTTGGCATTACAAAGAAGTCGCTTCCGGCCTCAATCAAGTGGCTGAGCGCGTCGTTGTAGCCGATGTAGGCGCGGAAGTTGGGAAGCTTTGACTGCAAGACGTTCATCTCGTTTTCGCACCAAGACTCGCCGGAGCCAAGCGCCACAAACTGAATGTCCATGTTGGCGCAAAGGCTGTACAAGCAACCGTATGTCGGAGCGAAAAGCTCGGCGATTCCCTTTTGGTCAACCAAGCGCGTTACAATTCCAAAAATCGGAACGTTGGGATTGACGGGAAGGCCAAACTGCTTTTGAAGCTCTGCCTTGCAAACAGCCTTGCCCTTCATGTTCTTTACTGAATACGTTGCGGGAATCTTTTTGTCAACAGCCGGATTCCACGCCTTAAGGTCGCAGCCGTTCAAAATGCCGCGGACAACGTCGCTGCGAACGCGCAAAAGGCCGTCCATTCCAAAGCCGCCTTCGGGCGTTTGGATTTCGCGGGCGTATGTCGGCGAAACGGTGGTGATCATGTCGGCGCAAGAAATGCCGGCTTGCAAAAAGTTTATGGCTCCGTTCCGCTCAAAACCAGCGCCGTAGTAAAGGCCCCAATCGATTCCCAGCGCGGGAAAGCTGTCCTTTGAATACTGGCCTTGGTATCCCAAGTTGTGGATAGAAAGAACGCCGGCGGTATTGCCAAAATCCTGCCAGCGGTAAACATGCTTTAACAAAGCCAAGGCCAGCGCGGCCGACCAGTCGTGCGCGTGAATGATGTCGGGCTTCCAGTTGATTTTTCGGCAAAGCTGAAAGGCGCCGTGGCACAAGATTGAAAAGCGGTAAGGGTTGTCGTGAAAGTCCGTCTCGCCCGGAACGCCGTAAATGCCGTCGCGGCCAAAAGAGTTTTCGTGCTCGATAAAGAAAACCTCGCACTTGGGGCAGCCGGGCATCGTTGTCTTATAGACCTCTGTCCACGCCTCGCCTCCGCCAACTCCAACGCCCATAGCGCCAGCAAGGGGCGTCAAAGTCTTTCTGTCGATTTTATAGTAGCGAGGAATCACGATTTTCACTTCGTGGCCCATATTGGTAAGGGCGACGGACAAAGCGCTCACAGCGTCAGCCAAACCGCCTGTTTTAGCAAAAGGAACAGCTTCAGAACTTACCATTAAAATTTTCATATTTCCTCCAAATTATTTTGACGCATGCGCGGCCTTGTAAAAAGCCTCGCGCGAATTTACGATTGTCTTTTCGTCAACGCAATAAGCGATTCTAAAATATCCCTTCATTCCAAAGCCCTTGCCGGGCGCGCACAAAACCAAGTTCTTTTCCAAAACTTCGACAAAGGCCGAATCGTCGTCGCCAAAGGCCTCGGGAACTTTTGCGAAAATGTAAAAGGCTCCTTGCGGTCTTACATACTCAATGCCGGCGTTGTCCAAAACGTCCATCAACAAATCGCGCCTTTTAAGGTACGACGAATAGTCAACGGGAGCGTTCCAACTTTTGGCGACGACTTTTTGGAAAAAGGCCGGAGCGTTTACGCAGCCGGAAATTCTAAAAGCCATCGTAGTCGCGGCGATAAAGTCAGCCTTTTCGGGATTGGCGGGATTGCAGCAAATGTAGCCGACGCGCTCGCCGGGCAAACTAAGGTTCTTTGCAAAGCTTGTGACGACAACGGCGTACTCGTATTCCGGGAATACCGGCGGCACTTCCGCTCCGTCGTAAACGATCGCGCGGTAAGGCTCGTCGCAAATCAAGTAAGGATAGCGGCCGCACTCTTTTCCAAACTCTTTTAGAGCGGAACAAAGCTCGCGGATCTCGGCCGCGGAATAAATTTTTCCGGTCGGATTGTTTGGCGAGTTTATGATCACCGCGACGGTCTTTTTGTTCAAGGCCGCTTTTATCGCTCCAACATCAAGCGAAAAGTCTTTTTTTGTCGGAACGGGAACAAGCGTCCCCCCGTGGTTTTTGACGTAATGAGTGTACTCGGCAAAAAAAGGAGCCGGCACGATTACTTCCTCTCCGGGCATTATCAAGGCCTTGATGACGCTAGAGATGGCGGAGGCAGCGCCTACAGTCATAATCACGCAAGAAGCGTCAACTTTTACGCCCTGCTCTTGGCTTTCTTTTTGGGCCATCGCGGCGCGGCATTCGTCGTAGCCTGCGTTGGACATATATCCGTGGGCGCCGTGGCTTGTGTCGGCCGCGACCTCTTTTATCGCGTCCAAGACTTCCTGCGGCGGATCTAGGTCAGGGTTTCCCAAACTAAAGTCGTAAACTTTGTCCGCTCCGTATTTTGCCTTAAGAATCTTTCCTTCTTCAAACATTTTTCGAATAGCGGAGGCTGTTTTGTCGGTTAAAAGGTTTTTAAAATATTCCGAAATCATAAAAATAATTATAGCGCAAAACGGCTTTTTACGCTATAATTATTTTATGGAAAAGAAAGTTAAGGCAAAATCCAGAGGCCTAAAGTCCGCGTTGACAGCGGTCGCCGCCTCCACTGCGTTGTGGGCCCTTTTTTCGGGCGTCGGAGCGTTAAAAAAATTTGAATTTCGAATTTACGACATGCTTTTGGCAACCAGGCCAATAACCGAAAAATACGACGACCTTGCTTTAGTCGAAATCGACGACATATCCATTGACAAATTAGGTCCGTGGCCTTGGAGCCGAGACATTATTTCTGACGTTCTTCTTCGTCTGCGCGAAGTTGGAGCCAGAAAAGCTGTATTCGATATAGAATACCTTTCCCCATCAAAAGTCGCGGTCAATCCAGAAATGATCCAAGAATTAAAGGACAGCATCGGAACCGACAGGGCAAAAGAAATCACAAACGAAATGTTCCGCGACAACGACGAATTCTTTTCAAAAGCGATACAATTCTTTGGAAACACTTGGCTCACAATAAACACGGAACAAATAATTTCGGTAAGCCAAGAAGATTATGACTACGCCTCACAACGCTTTTTGTTTAAGAATATTAACGACCCCAATGAGTTGATTAAAAAAGGAAATGAGGCCGAAGCGAAAGCCTACGCCACAACGCCAGGCTTTTCTCCAACCTTAAATCACTTTATCAAAATGGCCCAAGGCGCGGGCTTTGTCAACATCATTGTCGACAAGGACGGAACAAGACGCCGTATCGAACTTTTAAACAAGCAGCAAAACGGATACTTGGGCCAATTGGTGTTCGCTCCTCTTCTAAAGGAATTGGACGTTAAAGAGATTTTGAGGACAAAAACACACCTCATTCTTAAAGACGCTCTGCAAAAAGACGGAAAGCGAAAAGACATAAGGATTCCCGTTGACAAAAACGGCTGCATGCTTATTCACTGGGCGCCTGGAAAATACGCGGACAGTTTTAGGCATGAAAGCGTAATGATCATAAACCAGCTTTTGGAATGCGAGAACGCGATCCTGGCAAACCTTGCGGAATTCACTCGAGTTGACTTGACAGACGCCGAAGGGGTTCCCCTTTCATACATTGCCGAAATCAAGGGGTTGTTGGAAGACGCCGACTACATAAACAACTTCCGTTCCTACATATTCGACAATTTGAACGGACACGACATCGACGGACAAATCATCAAATCAGAATCAGCTATGGGAGAAAGCGTTGAAGAGCTGCAGGACTCTTATTTCGCTTCCAGAAACGACTTCTTTGCCAGAGTCCAAAACTTTTACAACGGAAACTACCAGCAAGAAATACAAATCGCAATAGAAAGCCTTTTGGGAACAAAAGCAATTTCCAGAGAAGACGCCGACATGCTTACAGCCTTCTTTGACGCTTCTTTTGACGCCTTAAAAAGCTCAAACGAATTGTACTTAGACACATTTGCAAGCATTCAAAAAAATCTGAAAGGAGCCTTTTGCATAATCGGAAACATGGCCACAGGCTCAACCGATTTAGGAAGCACTCCGTTTCAAAACTTTTTCCCAAACGTAGGAACGCACGCAAACGTTTACAACACAATTATGACGGGCCAGTTCATAACGCCCCTTTCTCCATGGTGGGCCATAGCCGCAGCCTCGATCTTGTTCTTCATCTTCGCTTTGGCAACGCTCAAAGCCAGGCCTTCCGTTCAAAACATAACGGGCGGAATCTTAATCGCGGCCTCAATTGTCGTTGCGGCGCTTTTAATGTCTTTCTTTTCTGTTTACGTTCCGATTGTCGCGGCGATTTTAATTGAGTTCACCTCTTACCTTGCTCTTATGATCATTCGCTTTTCTTCCAACGAAAAGGAGCGCGCCTTGATTAAGTCAAAGTTCGGCGCCTATGTCGCGCCCGAAGTCGTAGAGCAAATCATCCAAAACCCAAAGTACGCTCAAGTTGGCGGCGACAACAAGGAATTGACCGCGCTCTTTAGCGACGTAAGGAAATTCTCTAAGTTCACCGAAATCGTCAACAACATCAACGGCGAAGAAAAAGGCGCCGAACAATTGGTCGCCGCTCTAAACAATTATTTGGGCGCCCTTAGCGACGCAATCCAAAGCGAGCGCGGAACGATTGACAAATACGTCGGCGACGAAATCGTTTCTTTCTTTGGAGCGCCGATCGACGACCCGGAGCACGCATACCATTCTTGCGCAGCCGCAATCAAAATGCGCGAGGCGGAAGAAAAGATCAACAAGGAATTCTACAAAGAATTTAAATATCCAGAATGCGCCGAAAGGCCATGGAAGGAAGTCGCCGCCGAAGAAGATTGGACGCCGGAGCAGACAAAAAAATATTTGTCCTATGTCGAAGACTACAATTCCAACGGCTACATTCCGATGCTCTTGCAGTCGCGCGTAGGCCTAAACAGCGGCCGCATGGTTGTAGGAAATATGGGAACGGAAAAAAAGCTTAACTACACAATCATGGGAAACAACGTAAACTTGGCGTCGCGCTTGGAAGGAACAAACAAGGTTTACGGCTCTTGGATTATGTGCTCTCAAAGCACTTACAATTTATTGCAAAAATCCAGCCGCGCCGACGAAATAGTCACCCGCAGTTTTGACGCCGTCCGCGTAATCAACGTGGAGCGTCCTGTTCGCATTTACAATATTCTTGGCTTTAGACACAAGATGAACGACGCCCGCTTAAAGGCCGCCGCCATCTTTAACCGCGGAATGGAATGCTATATGAAAGGAAGCAACACCCCCGGCTACCAAAAACCGCAGTCCGAATTGGAAGAAGCAAAGAAATACTTTGACATGGCCGCCGAGCTCTACCCCAACGACGAATCCAGCGCAGTCTTCTCAAAACGCTGCGTTGACTTTATTCAAAAAGGCATTCCCCAAATCTGGGACGGCGTCTACACAATGGAAACAAAATAACGTAAACCTTCGCAAGCCCGGCCCGCTCCGCGCGCCCGGCTGGGCTTTAAACAAAAAAAAGCCCGGCAGCCTCCGCCTTCGCGGCGCAGCCGCTCGGAGACTCGCTAAAAACGCGACGACTGTCGCCTTTTTGCCCCTTCGGGGCCGCTCCCTGCCTACTTACGCGCCAACGGAAGGCAAGACAACTAACGAACGGTTTATAACCAAAAGGCTTCGCAAGCCCGAAAGGCGGCGCGGCGCCACATAGGCTTACCACAATATTTCGGTTTCCGACCATTCCAAGCCTTTAAATAAAAAAAAAGCCCGGCAGCCTGCCCAAAATCGGAGGCGCGTTAAAAAGCGGGCCGCATGGGCCGCTTTAGCGCCATCCGACAAACTGGGCTCGCCGCTTGCCGGCAAGCGGCGCCGCAGGTGGCTGACGAGGACGCGGCCCGACGGAACGGCAGGACCCCGCCCATAACGAAACGATTTAAACAAAAAAAAGCCCGGCAGCCACCTACTTTCGCGCCGCGAAGGCACTATCATCGGCGCAGGAGAGCTTGACTTCCGTGTTCGGGATGGGAACGGGTATTGCCTCTCCGCCATGGCCGCCGGACATGATAAACAACGTTAACAGTCCAACGACTGGGGAATATCGGGAAGACTTTCGTTTCGAAGAAAAGGCGCGCTCCTTCCCGCGGAAGGAACAATATGGCCAAGCCTCGCGGCCTATTAGTACTGCTCGGTTGTGCGCGTCGCCGCGCCTGCGCCTGCAGCCTATCGACCCGGTATTGTCCCGGGGGCCTTCGGCGGGGTCGAGCCCCGTGGGATGTCTCGTCTTGAGGCGGGCTTCCCGCTTAGATGCTTTCAGCGGTTATCCCTTCCCTGCTTGGCTACCCAGCGCTTGCCCTTGGCAGGACAACTGGCACGCCAGAGGCAGGTCCACCCCGGTCCTCTCGTACTAAGGGCAGACCCTCTCAAACATCCGCCGGCCGCAACAGATAGGGACCGAACTGTCTCGCGACGTTCTGAACCCAGCTCACGTACCGCTTTAATTGGCGAACAGCCAAACCCTTGGGACCTGCTCCAGCCCCAGGATGCGATGAGCCGACATCGAGGTGCCAAACCTTCCCGTCGATGTGAACTCTTGGGGAAGATCAGCCTGTTATCCCCGGAGTACCTTTTGTCCGTTAAGTGACGGCGCTTCCACTCGCTACCGCCAGATCATTAAGACCTACTTTCGTACCTGCTCGACCTGTCAGTCTCGCAGTCAAGCCTCCTTGTGCCTTTACACTCGTACGCCGATTTCCAACCGGCGCGAGGAGACCTTCGCGCACCTCCGTTACTCTTTAGGAGGCGACCGCCCCAGTCAAACCGCCTGCCTACCGCTGTCCCCGTCCCTGCTTCAAGGAGCGGGTTAGAATCCTAATTCATGAAGGGTGGTATTTCACCGGCGGCTCCGCGCAGCCTGACGGCCACGCCTCTCAGCCTCCCACCTATCCTACACATCATAAATCAAGACCCAGCAGTAAGTTACGGTGAAGGTTCACGGGGTCTTTCCGTCTAACTGTGATTAACCGGCTTCTTTACCGGTATATAAATTTCACCGAGTCTCGCGTTGAGACAGCGCCCAGAATCGTTACACCATTCGTGCGGGTCGGAACTTACCCGACAAGGAATTTCGCTACCTTAGGACCGTTATAGTTACGGCCGCCGTTTACCGGGGCTTCGATTCAATGCTTCGGGGCTCCCCTCACATCTCCTCTTAACCTTCCGGCACCGGGCAGGTGTCACCACCTATACGTCCCATTGCTGGTTCGCAGATGGCTGTGTTTTTGATAAACAGTCGCCTGGGCCTGCTCTGTGCCACCCCCATCCTTATCAAAAAGGGGCCACACTTCTTCCGAAGTTACGTGTGCATTTTGCCGAGTTCCTTAACGCGAGGTCGCTCGTGCGCCTTAGATTACTCATCCTTCCTACGTGTGTCCGTTTACGGTACGGTCCCTCCAACCCTAGCCTTAGACAGTATTTCCCGGCACCATGGCTACGCCCTCTTCGCTTCATCTTCATTCCGCTCACTGTCACGGCTCACCTCAGAATGCGGTTTTCCCTGCATCCCTCTTAAGCTCACCGCTTCGGCCAGAATCCAATAACTGGCGGGGTTTCACCTCATGCGTCCTGCCCTCGAAAATTGGAGAGGTTCCGGATTATGAACCGGATTCCCATCGGCTACGGCTTTCGCCCTCGTCTTAGGGGCCGACTTACCCTGAGCAGATTGCCTTTACTCAGGAAACCTTAGGTTTTCGGCGGACGGGAATCTCACCCGTCTTTGCGTTACTTATACCTGCATTCTCTCTTCCTGTACCTCCAGCATGACTCGCATCACACCTTCTCCGGCCTGAGGAATGCTCCCCTACCGCCTGACGCTTGCGCATCAGACCCATAACTTCGGTATGCCGCTTAGCCCCGTTACATTATCTGCGCACACATACTCGACCAGTGAGCTATTACGCACTCTTTCAAGGAATGGCTGCTTCTAAGCCAACCTCCTGGCTGTCTTTGTATCTGCACTTCATTTTACACTTAGCGGCATTTCGGGACCTTAGTTGATGGTCCGGGCTGTTTCCCTCTTGACTACGAACCTTGTCGCACGCAGTCTCACTCCCGTATATTGACTGGCGGCATTCTGAGTTTGATTGGGTTTGGTAGGCTGTGACGCCCCCTAGTCCATCCAGTGCTTTACCTCCGCCAGTATCCGTACGAGGCTGTCCCTAAAGGCATTTCGGGGAGAGCCAGCTATTTCCAGGTTTGTTTAGCCTTTCACTCCGAGTCACAGGTCATCACTACCTTTTTTAACAGATTACTGTTCGGCCCTCCAACAGGTGTTACCCTGCCTTCAGCCTGCCCATGACTAGATCACCTTGGCTTCGGGTCTGCGCCATGCAACTTATACGCGCTCTTCACACTCGCTTTCGCTCCGGCTCCGTCTCTTCCAAGACTTAACCTCGCTGCATAACGCAACTCGCAGGCTCATTCTACAAAAGGCACGCCACCACCTCTTAATGAGGCTGTGACATCTTGTCGGTTTATGGTTTCAGGTTCTATTTCACTCCCCTTGCAGGGGTTCTTTTCGCCTTTCCCTCACGGTACTTTTTCGCTATCGGTAGCTGCAGAGTATTTAGCCTTGGATCGTGGTCGACCCGGATTCCGGCAGGGTTCCACGTGCCCCGCCGTACTCAGGTACCGCATCATGAAGTCCGGAGCATTTCGCCTACGCGGCTCTCACGCTCTCCGGCAGGCCTTCCCAGACCTTTCCGCTATGCTCCGGTTTTCTCCCAACTTCACGGGTCATCCCCATGCGGCCCTACAACCCCGCTTTAAGCGGTTTGGGCTCCTCCGGTTTCGCTCGCCGCTACTCCCGGAATCTCCGGGGGCTCGCGCCCCTTCTTGATTTCTTTTCCCGAGTTACTTAGATGGTTCACTTCACTCAGTATGGCTCTGCCGGACTATTTTATTCATCCGCGCAGTAACGGGATCGCTCCCGCTGGGTTACCCCATTCGGCTGTCCGGGCTTCATTCGGATATGTGCTCCTAAACCCGGCTTTTCGCAGCTTATCACGGCCTTCTTCGCCTTGCAGCTCCATGGCATCCGCCATAAACCTATTCTCGCTTGACCATATTATCGTTTCCTCTTCCGCCTTAAGGCTCTGCCTCCGTCAAGCTTAGGACTGAGTCGCTCTCAGCCCTTCCGGCAGCGCCCCTCGCTTCGCAGCAGAAGATTTCATCTACTTTACTGTATCCTTCCCTTGTCCTGTATTAGATCTCCGGCAGATCCGTATATCCTTTACGGCTCCGTCATTTTAATGGGACTGAAAAGAGTTGAACTTTTGACCCCTTCCTTATCAGAGAAGTGCTCTAACCAACTGAGCTACAGTCCCTCAAATCTATAAATAAAAAGGAAACGGGAAAGAAGAAAGCCAGGCTTAGCCTGAACAAGACCTGCGTACACTTGCGTACGGCTCTTGTCCGTACTTATTTTGCCTTTCTCTTAGAAAGGAGGTGATCCAGCCGCACTTTCCAGTACGGCTACCTTGTTACGACTTCACCCTCCTTACAAAGCATACCTTCGACAGCGTCCTCCTTGCGGTTGGACTGCCGGCTTCGGGTATCCTCTACTCGGATGGTGTGACGGGCGGTGTGTACAAGGCCCGGGAACGTATTCACCGCGCCGTGCTGATGCGCGATTACTAGCGATTCCAACTTCACGGAGTCGGGTT
>JAEEVR010000021.1 GCA_016290995.1 Treponema sp.
AAAAAAAGTTTTGGTAAATTTCATTTTGCATGAACCTTCTTTATGTTGATTTGCTGCTTATTCGTTTAAGCGTTTAAGAAGTTAAACTAATAAACATATAGTGAATATACAGATATCCACGCGCAGAGTCAAGTAATTTTTAAATTTTTTATGCGGAATTTGAGTAAATTCACCTTACATGGCTTAAAAAAAGCTTTATAATGCTGTTATGGAATATTTAATATTGGGTCTGGCGGTTGTCGTAATTATTGTGGCGCTTTCCTATTTTTCGAATCTTGTAAAAAAGCCAAAGGAAGGTCAGGGCGGCCGTGCTAAAAGCAAAGCCGGCGCATCTTCGAATGTAAACCCGGGCTTTGTGACATGTCCTGTCTGTAATACACCGCTTGCAAAGGGGCAGAACCTGATATCGAAGGTTTACAGGCCGATGGATGTTCCGGATCAGAGGTGCACGATAAATGGCTGTCCTCACTGCTATCCACGCCCGGAGCCCGGTGTAAGGCGCCAGTGCCCATGCTGCAAAAAAGAAATTCCGCTTAACGGTTATCTTATCGCCCGCCTTTTTAATTACAAGAATAACAAAAAGCACGTAATGGTCACCGGCTGCAGCGAGTGCTGTAAGAAATAGGGCTTGGGGTGCGGTGAGTGTTTATCACGATGTTTTTAGATTAAGGATTTTTAGATGAAAGTGTTAAAAAGATTTTTATGTTTGGCTTTATTTCTGGTATCGTTTTCAAAAGCATTTTCGTATGAAGGAACTGTATTGGAAGACAGAGTCCGCGTAAGGAATTCCCCTTCTGTAAAATATTCTCAAGTTGTCGGAATTGTAAATAAAGGTGAAAAACTTGCAGTTACAGGTTATACAACTGAGCTGGATGAGATTGACGGTAAAAAAGAATGCTGGTATCAGGTAAGATTTTCGGGCTCTGATTATGAGTACTGCTATATTTATGGCGGGTATTTTAAGCCGGATGTCGATAAAAGTGAACTTTATTCAGTTGATAAAACTGAAGCTGCCGGATATGTTTTGTGGAATTTAATTGACGGAAGCAAACCGAGCGTGGTTGACATCTATGATTCTCATGCAATTAATTCATATTACGAAAAAGGCAAAAACGTTAAAAATAACGGAAACGAGTATCTATTTGAATACGGTTCATTTAAGTTCGTGCTTGAATACAGTTACGGAGACATGCACTGGAAATCAATGGAAATGTTTGCAGATGTAAATAATCCGCTTAATATAAAGCTTGGTATTTCTGTTGAAGAAGTTAAAAAGGCTTTTGGCCAGAATGTAAAACTGAACGAATGGCTATATTTTGGAAGGGCCTGCGCCGTAATCAAATTAAACTGTTCTGACGGGGTCTTAAAGTCGATTTCCTTTACTGTTCTGGAAGATTAAGGGAGAAAAATACACATATATAGTGTTTTTTTAGTAAATTCCGCAGAAAAAACACTTTTTTTGTTAAAATTTGTGAAAATTCGCTAAAGTCAAATTTGCCATCTCCGATACTTTGAGTGTCGGGCGCACAGCGCTCCTCGGATGCAAGCTTGCCGGGAATCAGAAATCTTTAACTGGTTTTAACGGCGGCCGGATTGAAATGAGTTCGATCTGTTCCGGGATATAAGGAGATACATTATGGTTATTAATCACAACATGAGTGCAATGTTTGCACAGAGATCACAGGGACTTACAGTCCTCAGCAATCAGAAAAACATGGAAAAACTCTCATCTGGTATGAGAATCAACCGTGCAGGCGATGATGCTTCTGGCTTAGCTGTTTCAGAAAAAATGCGTGCACAGATCCGTGGTTTGAATCAGGCTTCGACAAATGCACAGAACGGAATCAGTTTTATTCAGACAACTGAAGGTTATCTGCAGGAAACTTCTGACATCGTTCAGCGCATCCGTGAACTTGCTGTTCAGTCTTCAAACGGAATCTATTCTGACGAAGACCGCATGCAGATTCAGGTTGAGGTTTCTTCTCTCGTAGACGAAGTTGACCGCATCGCTTCTGCCGCCCAGTTCAACGGAATGAACATGTTGACTGGCCGCTTTGCCCGCCCCACAGGCGAGAACGTTGTTACAGGATCTATGTGGTTCCACATCGGCGCCAACATGGACCAGCGCACACAGGTTTACATTGGAACAATGTCAGCCATGGCTCTTGGAATCCGCAACATCGGCGATGAGTCTAAGATCTCATTGCAGGCTCCGGATGACGCCAACCGCGCCATTGGAACAATCGACGAAGCCTTGAAGAAGGTTAACAAGCAGCGCGCTGACCTCGGCGCCTACCAGAACCGCTTGGAAAAGACAGTTGTCGGCCTTGACATCGGCGCCGAGAACCTCCAGGCCTCTGAAAGCCGCATCCGCGACACAGACATGGCCGCCGAGATGGTTGAGTTCACTAAGGATCAGGTTCTTAGCCAGGCTGGAACAGCGATGCTCGCCCAGGCCAACCAGCAGAGCCAGAACGTTCTTAGCTTGCTCCGCTAGAGGACAAGGCACTGATCGTGCCAGCAGTTTAAGAGCTGCATAGCAAAAAACCGCTCCGTTTGGAGCGGTTTTTTTTTTTTCATTTTTTTTCTTCGGGAAGGTATTCCAGCTTTTTGCCGTAGAACTTTTCGTAGCAGTCAACCCAAGCCTTGTAGTTTTGTTCGTTCATGTCTCGGATGTTTTGCTTGTCCGATTTGTTGGGGTCGGCAAAAATCGCGGGCAAAACGTTCATCGTGTATTCCTGGATCGGAAAGCCGTCGGCGCCGATGATGTCCGAGTCGGTCATCGTGATGAAAATCGGCAAGACCGGAACCTTGTTGTCGACGGCAAACTTAAAGGCGCCGTTTGTCATCGGGCGGGGCTTTCTATAGTTCCACCACATGCCCTGCTCGGCGTAAACCAAGATCTTTTCGCCTCGGGCCAAAAGGGTTTTCATTCCTTCAAAGAATTTTTTCATTGTGGAATGGTTTTGGCTTACTGGAAGCGTGTTGCAGTTGCGGAACAAAAAGCCGTACAGGCCGGGGAAGGAAGTGTAGTTTCCTTCGCGGATTACGCGCCAAATTATGTGATGGCGGGTGTAGGGCTTTAGGATTTCTAAAACGGCAAAGTTGTCAAAGGCGTTAAAGTGGTTGCAAGTGACGATCAAGCCCTTGTCCTTTACGGCAAAGAAATTTTCCATGCCGACAACGTCTTTGATGATAAGCTGCTTGTTCTTAAAAAGGCTTGCGATGAATTTTGTTCCGACTATGTTGGCCGCCCAAGTCTTTATTTTGCTGGTCAGCTTGCTTCTTGTATAGTCGATTTGGTCCGGCTCTAGCGGAATTGTCGGCGGGTCGTCCTCAACGTCATGCGACCAAAGGCGCTTGCGCTCCATTTCGTCGATTTTTTTTAGAACAGCCAAGCGGCCGGGGTCTTTTTCAGCCATTTTTTACGCCAACCTCAAAAGGGCCTTTACGCCTTTTACGGAACCGTTGGCGGCTTTTTTGGCGACCTTCGCGGCTGACTTTGCGGCCGTTCCAAAGAACTCCAAAAGGCCCGCGCCGATTCTTTCGCGGCGGATTGTGTTCCAATAGTTGTTAAAGTCGTTGGCTTGTTCGACGCACATCTTCATCATGTGTCCGATAAGAACCTTGTCCTTTGCCTTTTCTTCCTCGGAATACGTTTCCTTCATATAGTGGAGGGTGTCGGCAAAAGGAGTCTTGTCGGCGTAATCCCAGAACATGTCGCCGTATGTGATTCCGTCGTACTTCCAGGGGCGCCACATCATTTTGTAGTGAACGATCTTAAGGTCCTTGTTGTCAAAGGCCGGGTTTTCAAAAGAAGTTTTGTTCCAGCCCAAGTCATAGTAGTGGACGCGGTCTTTGCAGAGAACGTTTAGATAGGCCTGGTCCTGATCGATGTTGAATGGGAAGCGGTTCAAAAGCTTTACGAACTTTTCCTGGATTTTTTCTTCGCGGTACTTCTTTGTGTTGATTACGATGATGCCGGCGTTAAAATAGTTTTGTCTCTTTACGCCCAAGGCTTTCTCTACGTATTCGCCAAATTCGTTGATTGTAAGAACGGTTTCCTCTACGATGGCTCCAAGAAGATTGTCGCCAAGTTCGGCATTGTACATCTTGGAAATGTCGTCCAAAATCAACAAGTCGCTGTCCAAGTAAAGGACTTTGTCGTACTCTGGATAAAGGCTTGCGATGAACAAGCGGAAATACGTTTCTTGTGAATAGTAGTCACGCAAATGGAACATATTTGAATAGGCGTCCAACTTTTCCTTCAAAGAGATGAACTCGATGGATGCGTTCTTTGCGTCGGTGGAAGCGTAAACCTTTTCCTTTAAGTCTTCCGCCAAGTTTGTAGTCAAAACGTAGATTTTGTAAAAATACTCCTGGGAAGCGTTTTGGAGCATGGATCGGAGAGTGACGCCCAACATCGGAGCGTACTTGTAGTCAACCGCAAAAAATACCGGAATCTCACCCTTATAAATTTTTGTCTTCATACTTTAATCCTACCTTATAGAATTAGACACGGGGAGAGACTTTTTGTTGCGCCGCAAAACCGCGGGCTTTTACTGCAGTTTTACGACGTTTTTGAAAGTTTCTTCCACCTTCTTAAAGTATAAACTTTTTAGGGGGTGAATGTCCATAGCGTTGGAGACCCAGCCGCCAATGACGTTAAGGTCGATTACGGCGCAAGTTACGGGGTGGCTTATGGGGATAACTTCGCCGCTGGAAAGCAAAATGTCTTCGGCTTTGGAAAGAAGGGCGTTGCGCTCCTTGCTTTCGTTTGTCCAGGCGGCTTGGTCTAACAATTTGTCAAAGTTTTCGTCGCGCCAATGGGAGTCGTTCATCGAGGAATTTCCGCGGAAGAGTTCCAAAAATGCCAAGGGGTCGGAATAGTCTCCGATCCAAGTGTAAAGGAACAAGTCCGCTTTTGTCTTGGCGATTGAAGTCAAGTAAAACTGCTGCGGAATTTTTAGGGCCTTTAATTCAACGCCGATTTCTTCCAAGGCGCCGCGCAAAAGCTCCGCGCGGTTTGACATGTATTCCGTGTCGGGAATGGCAAAGGTCAGCTCGATTTTTTTGTCTTTGATTCCGGCGGATTTTTTGGCGGCCTCCAGCATAAGCGCCGCTTCTTCGGCGTCGGTGTAGTTGAGGCCCTCGGGGCTTTTGTAGCCGGCGCTGGGGCATACCAAGGTTTCGGCGGGGAACATGTGGCCGTCGCGCAATTGCTTCCAAGGAATCGCGGTAAGGACTGCGTTCCTAAAATCCGAGCGGCTCCAAATCGGAGAGTCGTTTTTAAAGAACAGGTATTCCGTTCCAAACTCAGCGGAAAGCTGGATCGCTTTTTTGTCCAAGATTTTTTTAAGCTCGTCGGTGGCGTCAATCCAATCCGCGGCGCCTGTGTTAAAGGCGTGGGCCCTTGCGTCGGAATCGTCCGTAAGATGGATTGCCACGGACGGAATGCGAACTTGCTCGGCGTTCCAGTAATTTGGATTCTTTTTTAGCAATACCTTAAAGGGCGTGACGCTTTCGATCATGTAGGCGCCGCTGGCGCTTGAGTCGTCCATAACGGCAGAGAAGGCGTGGTGGCATAAAAGCTTGTTAAAATGGCTTGTGGGCTTTGTCAACTCAACGCTAAGCTTTAGGCCGTTTGCGTAAATCGCGACATCGTCGCGGCTTCCCGTTCCAAGCCTGTATTCGCGCGCTCCTTTGATTACGTCAAGAAGGGAAGAGTAGTAGGCGGCTTTGTTGGCGATCAAGTTAAGCCAAGACTCTTTGATAGTCTGCGCGTTGATTTCTTTTCCAGAAGAGCTTTTGGCTCCTTCGCGAATCGTAAAGGTCCACCTGAATTTGTCGCGCGAAATTCTAAAGTCTTTGGCAAGCGCGTTGTCCGGCTCCAGCGTCGCCGCGTTGTAAGAAAAAAGGCCTTCGTAAACGCTGTTCAAAATCTGCGCCTCAAAAACGTAGGCGCTTGTGTGCGGGTCAAGGTTCAAGTTTGAAAGAGAATGGAAAATCACAAGTTCCCTTTGGAGAGAGTCGTCAATTTTGTCGCTTTTAAAAGGAACGTCATCTTCCGACGCAAAAAGGTTGGTGCCGGAAAAAACAAAAAGCAAGGCGCCGGAAAAAATCGCGCCGGCAATTTTTTTATGCAGTCTAGTGGTCCAGTCCAAGTTTTTTCATCTGCTCCTGTTCTTCTATATAAGATATGTATTCAGCGCGGCGCTGGTTTGTGTTGACCATATTGTTTTTAAGCGCCATCAATTCCATAGAAAGGCCTTTAATCTTTGAGCGCTTTTCTACAGGCGCGTTGTTCTTAAAATAGTCGTCGAGAGCTTTTAGGATGATCGAAATTTTTTGCAAGTCCGAAATTTGCTTGTTCAAGAATTCCAAAAGCTTTTGTTCTTCGGCGTTTTGGAATTTTTTGTAGGCCGCGCTGTTTTTCAAAGAGAAAGAGTTGTAAAAGCTGGCCTTCTTTTGAATGTCCGCGTTAAAAGGCGTAAAGCTGATTTTTTGCTTGCGCTTGTTGTTTGTGGCCGGCTCTACTATTGTCACTTCGTATTCCACGGGCTTGTCTTGAATTCCAAAGGCCTTTTTGAGCGCGGCTATGAATTGGGCCCAGAAAGACGAGGCCGCGCTTTGAAGGACTTCGTTGTTTTCCGAAAGCTTTGTGTAAACGGCTCCAAGCGGCGTTGACTGCGCGCAAAGAGAATGAACGGCGTCCAAAAGCATTTCTTTGGTGTTGATTTCGTTGACCGAACTCTTGCGCTTTTCTTCCACAATCGCAAGCTTTTCCAAGACCGCCGTCTGCAACTGGTCGCGGTTTGAGGCTTGGTCTTCGCGAGCGATTTCTTCAACCAATTGCGTGTAGAAGGGCTCTTTTCCGATTACGGAAGTGAAAACCTTTTTTATTTGCGCCACTTCTTCCGCTTCCGAAGAAAGGGCCTTGTCTTGGTCGATTTTTCCGCCAAGAATGATTTCTTTTCTGATTTTGTATTTGTAGTTCTCTTTTTGGAACTCAGTCAAGTCCTTGAACAGGCGAACGATTTCGTTTGTCGTTTTTTGGATTTTGGAGATGATGTCGTTGACAGAGCTTGAGGTAAGCATGTCTCCGCCGCGCTTCATTTCCATAATCAACTGGCCCAAGCCGCGGGTGTTTGGCATTGTGCTGTTTGGCGTAAGCGAGTTCCATATAAATGAATTGTTGTAGTCAAGGAGCTTTTTTATTTCTGGAATTTTAAGGCTGTCGATTGAAAATTTATAGTATGTGCAAATCCAGTCCAACATTGTTTCAAATTCCGAAAAGCGCATTCCGATGATTGTGATTCGCTCTCCGTCGATGAACTGGGTGTTGTCCAAGGGCTTTATGCCGGAAATCTTGCGGTCAAGTTTGTAGGGGTCGGGCTTAATCAATGACTTTTTTATCATCAAGTCGTAAAGGTTTTTTACGCAAGTGTGAAAGAGTCTGTAATTTTCTGAGATTTGCGGAATGATGGTCGAATTGTACCAGTCAATCTTCGCCTCAACCGCTTCAATCACTTTTTTCGAAAATTCAATCGATTCTGCCATACTATCTATTATCGGCGCTTTTTTCTGTTTTTATTAGCCAATTTTTAACCGGCAAAGTCCAGTCGGAGCAGTCTTTTCCCTCGTCGAGAAACTGCAAAAAAAGGCTTTTCATATATCCCACGACTTCATTTTTGTCTTGCGGCGGAATGTCTAAGCTGTTTTTGAACATTGAGTCCAAAAAGCCCAGCGCGTCTTCTTTTGTGAAAAGGTCCGGGAAAATTTTTGTCACCATATAAAGGGCGGCCGAAACGCAGTTTACGCTGTGCTGCTTAACGTACAAAACGGTTTCGGCGATGTTTACCGCTCCCGCGTAAAGAGAGGCGTTCCACAAGTCTTTTTCTTCCTGCGAATAACTTTCTTCTTCAAACGCCTTTCGCATAAAGGTGTAGGCAAGGCATACAATCGTGATGTGGAGCGAAGGCACGCACAAGTAATGGGGGTCCAAAAGGTGGACGCCGGCAAAATAAATGCGGCGTTTGTAATGGGGCCTGTCGGTTGTTGAAAGCCTAAAGCGGTAAATCTCCGCGGCGCTTTTGTAGGCCTTGGTCATGCGGCGGTAAAAATCCGCCAAGTGAGGAACGGCTTTTTTTACGCCAAGCGTTTGGATTAAAAGGCCCAGGGGGCGTATCCAATATTGCACAAAGCCCAAGTAGTCGGCGATTTTTCTTGTGTTGAACGGAACTCTTGCGTCAAGCGGATTGTCCACATGGACGATTGGTGTTTTTGTGAATTTAAATTTGCGCAAAAACTGCGGGATAAAAAAATCCTGGGCCACAGTCCTTATGTATGACACGGAATGCAAGACGACCTTTGGATGCCCAAGGCTGACGAACCAAGTGGGAAGGGGGCTGAATTTTTCCAAGGGCTTTAGTTTGCGCATTTTACTTGTTGCAGGCTCCGATGATGTCGTTGACGTTTTCCATAATCGCTTGGGCGATTTCTGGCTTGTTCATCGTGTAAATGTGAACGCCTCGGATGCCGTTTGAAATCAAGTCGATGATTTGGTCGGTGGCGTAAGCGATTCCGGCCTGCCGCAAAGCTTCGGGCGAGTCGCCAAAGCGGTCGCAAATCGCCAAGAGCTTTCGCGGAATAAAGGCGTTTGAAAGCTTGATCATTTTTGGAATTTGCGTCACGGCCGTAATCGGCATGATTCCGGCCAAAACCGGCAAGTGGATTCCGGCCGCTTCCAGTCGGTACAAAAAGCTGTAGAGCATGTCGTTGTCAAAAAACATTTGGGTTGTCAAAAAGTCCGCGCCCGCGTCAACCTTGCGCTTTAAAAGCTCGATGTCCTCGATGCGGTTTGCCGACTCTGGATGGCCTTCCGGGTAGCAGGCGCCGCCGACGCAAAAGCCTTCGTTCTTTAATACGGCTGTCAATTCATCGGCGTGCTTGTAGCCGCCTTGCGTCGCTTGTTCTTCGGTCATTCCTTGGGGGATGTCTCCGCGCAAGGCCAAAATGTTTTGGATTCCGGCGGCCTTCATTTCCTTGATGGCGTCGGCGATTTTTTCTTTTGTCGCGCTTACGCAAGTAAGGTGGGTGAGCGAGGCCGGGCAATTTTCCGCGACCATCTTTGAAACTTCTAGCGTTTGGTCTTTGGTGCTGCCTCCCGCTCCGCATGTGACGCTGATAAAGTCTGGCTTTAAGGCCGAAAGCGTCTTTATTTTTTCAGAAAGGCTTTTTACGTTTGTCTGCTGTTTGGGCGGAAAAACCTCAAACGAGAGCGTCAACTTTTTTTTGCCAAAAATTTCCTTGATTTGCATAATATATCATTTTAGCAAAAAGCAGGCGGGCGTTCAAGTCCGCTCGCGTTTGCGGACTCTGCGGCGCGCTACAGTTCGTCGCCTTGGCGGTCCATCTCCAAGCGTTTGAGGCGCGCGTTGTCCAAGGTGACGCAGAGGTTTTTTTCGTGGGAGGGAAGCACCAAGCCTTTTGGACCGTTCTTTGCGCGGCGCAAGTGTTTCACTTCCGTGTAGTAAAGGTCGGCCTTTCCGTTGTTCCTGGCCTTTGAAAAGTAGACGGCCAAGTTGCCCGCGTCAAGCAGTATGTCCAAGGGAATCGTTTTTCCGGCGCGGTATTTGATGAAGACGTAGCCGCCCGGGCAGTCGCGGGTGTGCAGCCACATGTCGTTTCCTTTTACGTGACGGCGCAAAAGCTCGTCGTTTTCGTTGGCGTCGCGGCCGACTAAAATGTACCAGCCGTTCACTGTGTAGTCCAAGCCGGGATGCGTCTTTTTTTGCTTTTGCTTGGGAGCGGAGTCCTTGCGCAAAAGCTGTTCGATGCGGACAGGATTTTTCTCGTTTAATATTTCTTGGTAGGCTTTGTCCAAGGCCGCGAGCTTTTTCTTTGCCAATTCAATTTCCGTCGCAAGCTCTTCCGCTCCGCTGACTTCCTTTTTGTAAAGGTCGTAATAATGGGCGGCGTTGGCTTGCGCCGATTTTTTTGGATCGATTTTAATTTGAACGGTTGCGCCGCTTTGGTAGTCAACGCATTCCAAAAAGTTGGAGCCGTCTTGTATCAAATGCGCGTTTGACAAAACCAAGTCGCCCCAATGCTTTTTCTGGCTGGAATTTTCAAAGCTTTCCTTTTTCTTTTGAAGGCGCTCCAACGCGGCCTCTTGCTTTGAATGGCGCGACTCGTACCACGCTTTGGCTTTTTCCAAAAGAGCGTCGCGCGAAAGGTTTGACGAGCGCTCGCTGTAAAACCAATCGACTTTTTGGTTGAACGAGAGGGGCGCCCAGTCGGGATGCTTTTGAAGAATCTCTTCTTGAACGTCGGCAAAGTCGCGGATTGGAAACCGTTCCGCCGGATTGTTTGACGCGCCGCCGCTTTGGCCCGCGGCTTCCGCCTTTTCCCTCGCGCTTTTTACGAGCGCCTCTTCGTCAAAAGTTCCGCCGGTGACTTCGCCCTTTTGCGGGCGGCGGAACATCGTGTCCAAAATCTTGTTGTCTTTGTCGCAAAGGATTATGTTTGCGGCGGCGCTCCACAAGCGGATGTACATATTGAATTCTTCTTCGGGGCGCGACAGTTCCACCTTGATGATGCGTTCCAAGCCGATTTGCCGGCAGGAATTTATTTTGGCGCCGCGGATCCTGGACTTTAGGAATTCCATAAAGCGCAGGGGTTTGTCGTTTTTGGGAATCTTTCTCTTTGTTTCGTTGATGCGCGTCGCGTCGTGGCCAGCGCAAATCAAAATCGTTTTTGCCGCTCCCTCTTTGTAAACGTAAAGGGCAAGCGTGTCGTAGCCGGGCTGGATTATGTCCTGCACAAAGCTTCCAGGCAAGTTGAGTTCGCTTAAAATTAAATTAATCTCGTTGCAGTTGAGAGACATACTTTTATTTTATTGAACGGCCGCGCTTTGTTCAACTCCTCAAAAAAAATCATTGAAAAACGCGCTTGTTCGTGATATAATAGAATATTACTTAACGTTCCTAAAACGGAGGAAAAAATGTTAAAGTGGATTTCCGGCCTCTTTAAGGCTTTGAACGCCAACCAAAATCCCGCCGAGATGGCGCACGGTTTTGCGCTGGGGCTTATGTTGGGCCTTATGCCAAAGAACAACGCGCTTTGGTATTTGATTTTAGTTTTTTTTATGTTTGTCCGCATCAACAAGCCCACTTATCTTTTGACTATGCTCATCGTCTCTTACTTCGCTTGGATTCTTGACCCGCTTTTTGACTTGATTGGCTACAATGTTTTGACTTACAAGCCGCTTGAAAATCTTTTTGGCTTTTTGGTGGATGTTCCCTTTGTGGGCTTTACAAAGTTCAACAATACGATTGTCATGGGAAGCTTTTTGTTTTGCCTTGTCCTTTACGTTCCGTTTTTCCTTGCGGGAATCGCGTTCGTCAAATTTTGGCGGGCAAAGGTCGCGCCTGCTTTCATCAGGTCTCCGCTTTACAAGGCCGCCGCGAATTTGCCGGTCATTGGAAAGATTTTTGAAGCCTTTGAGGAGAAGTTCTAATTATGGCAAAGATTACAGATAAAGACAAAAAGACTGCCGTTGAAAAACCAAAGAAAGAGCCAAAGAAGGTTTCGGCGAAAAAGCTTCCGGGCCTTCTAAAAAAAGTTTACAAGGCCGACAAGATTGAAAAAATCCTTTACAAAAAAATTTACATTTCCAGCGACAAGGCTTTGGTAAAGTCTTTGTTTGAGGACAATCCGGCAAAGGAGGGAACGGTCCGCATCCCGCTCGACAAGATGATTCCCGCCTCGGACTTTAAGCGGCTCAAGGCCATCGCCAAGGACGTAAAGAAAAACAAGGGCTCCTTTAAGCTGGTTCCCTTTATCGCTACTGTCGCCTTTTTTGCCGCGGTCGTCATTCTTTTCATCACCTTTAAGAATCCCCTTGCCAAAAAGGGAATGATTATGGGAATGCAAAAGGTTTTTGGCGCCCGCACCGACATTGCAAGCGTCAACGTCGAGCTTTTAAAGGCCACGATTACCGTTCGCGACTTGCAGCAGGCCAACGCAAACAGCCCGATGAAGAACTTGTTCCAAATCGAAAAGACCGAAATCAAGTTCAACTTGACCGAAGCCTTGCGCGGAAAATTCGACGCGCAGAACATCGAAGTCACCGGCCTTCAAATCGGAACCGACAGAAGCTACTCAGGCGAGCTTAGCGAAATCGAAAAGCCCGTCAACCCTTACGTCGAAAAATTTTCGGCCAACGTCAGCAAAAAGAAGGACGCCGCCGTCGCCGCCGCCAAGGAATCGATCGAGGCGGCCTTTGCCGAATACAATCCCGAGAACATGATCAAGAACGTCCAGGACAACTTAAAGTCTCCGGCGCTGGCCAAGGACGTTCAGTCCAAGGTTGAGGCTTCGGTCAACAAGTGGAAGGACATGCCGGCAAAAATGGAAAAGGAAGTCAACGACTTTTCTTCCAGCGTCAACACTTTGGTCAACAAGGATTGGTCAAAGGTCCAGAACCCGATAGAAATCAAGAACGCCATTACCGAAGTTTCAAGCGCGATAGAAAAAAGCAAGTCTGTGACCAATACCGTAAAGGGAGCCTTGAACGACGTAAAGGCCGACAGCGCTGAAATAAAAAACATTTCAAGCCAAGTCCAAGCCGCAATAAAGGCCGACACTGAATTGGTCAACAGCCAGCTAAAGAAAATCACTTCGTTCAACATGGACACAGGAACGAAAATTTTGAGCAACGCCTTTTACAGCGCCTTGTACGCGGTTTGCGGCGACTACTATCCTTACGTTTCGCAAGCGATTGACGCGGCGATGAAGGCCAAGCAGTCGTCGTCGGCCAACGCCAAGGACACGATGAAAAAGGCGGCCAAAACGCAAAAGCGCCACACGCGCCTTCCGGGCATCGACGTTTGGTACAGGAACGACAACGTGCCGCGCTTTTTGATAGAAAAAATTTCTTTCAGCGGTTTGGGTGTTTCCGCTCAGGGCTTGGAAATCTCCAACGACATGGACAAGCGCGGCTCTCCGGCCACAATCACAGGAAGCTACAACGAAAGCGGCCGCAGGACCCATCGCGCGCAGGTTGTCGTTGACGCCCGCAGCAGGACAAGCAATCCCCTTGTCGAAGCGGAATACATGGGCAACAACTATCCCTTTGCCTTTAAGAGCCCTTACTTGGACTTGGATTCCAACACAACGCTTTTGGCGGGCGCTTTGATGACCGCCGAAGGAGCGGTTGAAATCGCGGCCAAGTTCGACATGAGGGGGCTAAAAATGACCGCCGACGCATTTGATCCGCCGATCGCGCACAGGTTCTATTCCAGCGCGCTTGACGCGATCAAGAATCTGATTCTTACGGCCAAAATCGGAATCGATCCCGACCGCAATCTTTCGCTTTCGATTGACTCGGACTTGGACAAGCAGTTCAACACAATATTGAAGAGCGTTGTCAACAAGGAATTGAGCGGCCTGATCAACGACGCCAAAAAGGAAATCACCGCGCGCCTTAACGAGCAAACCGGCGGCGTCACAGAAAAGATTTCGCAGTTTGTCAATTTGGAGAACGGAATCAACGCGCAAAGCCTTAACATGGACGCTCTTAACAAAGAGCTTAACGCCAAAAAGGCCGAGCTTCAAAAAATGCTTGAGGACCAAGCCAAGTCCGCCGCCGGCGACGCGATGGGCGACGCTCTTGACAAGAGCCCGATTGGCGACGCGTTTAAGAAGTTGTTCTAAAAAATGCGGCCCCGGCTTTCCGGGGCCTTTTAATAATTTTTAAGGAGAACGAAATGTTCATTAAACTTTCATTGATCGTCGTGTTTTTCGCGGTCTTTGTTTTTGTTGGAATCAAATGCCGCGGCGCCGCTTCGGACGTTACCGGCTATGTTTTGGGAGGCCGCAAGGTCGGCCCTTGGCTTACAGCGTTCGCTTACGGAACGTCTTATTTTTCAGCGGTAATCTTTGTAGGCTACGCGGGCCAGTTTGGCTGGAACTTTGGCGTCGCCTCCACATGGATCGGTTTGGGAAACGCCTTTATCGGCTCGCTTTTAGCCTGGGCGATTTTGGGAAGACGAACAAGAATCATGACGCGCTTTTTGGACTCAAAGACGATGCCCGATTTTTTTGGCCGCCGCTTTGCCTCGGAAAAAATTAAGGTCGCCTCAAGCGCGATAACTTTTTTCTTTTTGATTCCTTATACGGCTTCTTTGTTCAACGGACTTTCGCGCCTTTTTAAGATGGCCTTTAACGTTGACTACGCAGTTTGCGTCGTCGTCATGGCGCTTCTTACCGCGATTTACGTAATCGTCGGAGGCTACATGGCCACCGCCGTCAACGACTTTATCCAGGGCCTTGTAATGCTGGCCGGAATCGTCGCCGTCGTCCTTGCCGTTCTTTCGCAAAACGGCGGCTTTATGAAAAGTCTCGCCCTTATGAGCGAGATTGAGTCGCCTGTAATGAAGGGCGCTTACGTTTCTTTCTTTGGGCCGGATCCGCTTTACTTGCTTGTGGTCGTGATTTTGACTTCGCTCGGAACGTGGGGACTTCCGCAAATGGTCGGAAAATTCTACGCGATTAAAAACGAAGAGTCGATTAAAATCGGAACGGTAATCTCAACCGCGTTTGCCGTTGTAGTCGCCGGCGGCTGCTACTTTTTGGGCGGCTTTGGACGCTTGTTCGCCACGGCTGAATCCGTAAAGGCGCAGGGCTTTGACTCCATCGTTCCCAACATGCTTTCTAACCTTGGCGACGTTTTGATCGGCGTCGTCTTGATTTTGGTTTTGTCGGCTTCGATGTCAACGCTTTCTTCGTTGGTTCTTACTTCAAGCTCGACGCTCACCTTGGACTTTATCGGAACGATAAAAAACAAGCGCAACACCGAGAAGGGCAACATGCTTATGATGCGCGTCTTTGTCGCTTTCTTTATCATAGTTTCCGCGGCCATCGCGATTGTCCAGGCAAAAAGCCGCGTGACCTTTATCGCGCAGTTGATGGGCGTAAGCTGGGGAGCGTTGAGCGGCGCCTTCTTGGCTCCCTTCCTCTACGGCCTTTACTGGAAAAAGACCAGCCGCGCCGCCGTTTGCGTTTCCTTCTGCTTTGCGACTGTCGTCGAGATTGTCCAGCTTTTCAAGTCGCTTGGAATGATCAAGGTGAGCGGCGCTTTCCTTGAGTTTATTTTTAGAAACTCGCTTTACTCAGGCGCCTTCTGCATGCTAGCCGGCTTGGCTATCGTTCCGCTTGTAAGCGTGTTGACGCAGGGCTCAAAGCCCGAAAACGCGGACAATATGTTCATTTGCTACGACAAAAAGGTCATGGTTCCCGCAAGGGAAATCTTGACTGAAGAAGACAAATAAGGCTAAAGTCGCCTCCTAAAAAACCGATAATCTTAATTGATGTATTATCTGTTTTACGGGAGGCGATAAATTTATGGTTTACAATCAGGCATACAACGCTTACAAAAAGGCCAGCGTCAACACCGCCAGCCAAGCCGAACTCGTTGTTCTTCTCTATGAGGGAGCGGTAAAAAAGCTTACTTCCGCTTCGTCTAAATTTACTCCAGACGGAAAACTGCCAGTCGCAAATATAGAGTCTTTTAGCTCCGACGTTTTGCGCGCGCAAGAAATAATCACCGAATTGCAAGTTTCTCTCGACATGGAAAAAGGTGGGGAAATTTCCCGCAATTTGATGGCGCTTTACATTTTCTTTAACGACCAGCTTAGAAGCGCCAACATTTCAAAGAATAAGGAAAAAATCGATTCAGTTTTGAATATGATGAGCCAATTGACCGACTCTTGGCGCCAAGCGGTCGAAAAGTCCAACAGCGCGGTTCCAAGCCAAACGCAGCCGGCGTTGAACATTAAGGGGTAAACTATGGAAGAGATTTCGAACCAGGAACTTGAAGAGCGCGTAGCTTTGTTAAAAAAATTCCGCAGCTTGCTCCAGCAACAGCGCGATAAATTCCGCGAATACCTTAACGTATTGGAAAAGCAGGAAAATTCAATCACTAACGAAAACGCCGACGCGCTTTTGGCCCATACAGAGCTTGAGCAGCAGGTTGTCTCTAACATTATGAATTTGCAAAAGGTCATCGTTCCGATGTCGGACTTGTACAAGGCCCGCGGCGGCGACCAAAAAGAAGCGTCGATCGCCTCGCTCCAAAACGACTTGTCGAGCCTCCAGGACAAGGTTTTGGCCCAAAACAAGAGGAACCGCGACTTGCTTAAAAGCCACATCGCCAGCATCAGGACTCAAATCGCCTCTTTCCGCAACCCCTACAAGAGCCGCCGCTCTATTTATGCCGAAAAATCCGGCAACGGCAGCCTAGTTATGGTTGAGGCGTAAGCCGCTCGTATTTATGAACGCAAGACCTTAATCGTATGTTCGAGCGGTTTCACCGCGTTCCATGGACGCTGTAAGCCAAAATTTCTTATCGACAAATCCTCCTTTATGTGCTAGAATAGTATATCTTTTTTATAAAGGAGAATCATTATGGAAAAGTTCTTTCAGCTAAAAGAACGCGGAACCACCGTCAGCAAAGAAGTTGTCGGCGGCATCACAACATTCTTGGCAATGGCCTACATCTTGGCCGTTAACCCCGGAATCTTGAGCGAATCCGGCTTGCCTTGGGGCGGCGTTTTCACCGCTACAGCCGTTTCGGCCGCAATCGCCACATTGGTAATGGCTTTGCTCGCCAACTTGCCGGTTGCCTTGGCTCCTGGCTTGGGCCTCAACGCTTTCTTTACTTACAGCGTTGTTTTGGGAATGGGCTGCTCTTACAAGCTTGCCTTGACCGCCGTTTTGCTTGAAGGAATTTTGTTCATCATACTTAGCCTTTGCGGAGTCCGCGAAGCTATCGTAAAATCAATTCCTGACGGAATCAAAAAAGCCGTCGCTGTCGGAATTGGTTTGTTCATCACAATCATCGGCTTGGTAAATGCCGGAATCTGTTCTAAGGACACAGGAACATTCATCGGCTTTGTAAACTTTGCCGGCGACAACCACGCGGCCATCGTAGCGATTATCGGCTTGATCATCACAATCGCCCTTTACACACTCAACGTAAAAGGCTCGATCTTGCTTGGCATCATCATCACGACAATCATCGGAATTCCTTTTGGCGTTACAACAATCCCCGAAGGCTTCAAGCCTTTCTCAACTCCGGCCGCTCCCGTTTTGTTCGCCTTTGACTTTGCCGGAATCGCCGAAAACATCGGCCGCTTCTTTGTCATCTTCTTTACATTCTTGTTCACCGACATGTTCGACACAATCGGAACTTTGCTTGGCGTAGCCGAGCAGGGAAACCTCAAGGACGAAAGCGGAAACATCAAGAACTCTAAGGAAGCCTTGCTTTCTGACGCCGTAGGAACAGTTGCCGGCGCCTGCTTGGGAACATCTACAGTAACTTCATTCGTTGAGTCTTCTTCTGGCGTTGCCGCCGGAGCCCGCACAGGTTTGGCCAGCGTTGTTACAGCCATCTTGTTCTTGGTAGCGCTCTTCCTTAGCCCGCTCTTCTTCCTCATTCCCGCCGCCGCCACAGCTCCCGCTTTGATTTTTGTCGGCTACCTTATGATGAAGTCTGTAGTTGGAATCAAGTTTGACGATCCCACAGAAGGAATCCCCGCGTTCGTAACGATCATGACAATGCCCTTTGCCTACTCAATCTCAAAGGGAATTATGTTCGGAATCATCGCTTACGTAATCGCCAAGGTTGCCGGAAAGAAGTCCAAGGAAATCCCGGTTGTAACTTGGATTTTGGCCGTAGTATTCTTTGCCGACCTTATCTTTGAAGCGCTAAAATAGTTTTAGACAATACGCGCTAGACAACAAAAAAGCCCCGCGATTGCGGGGCTTTTTTTGTTTTGCCGTGATCATTGCGGCGCGATGGTCACTTTCCAGAATAGAAGTCCACTACGTCGTCGGGGACGGCGTCGCGCAACTTGGTATTAAGGACAAGCGCCTTGCAGACTTTGCGGCTGATGAACCAAGCCACGATTATGCCGACAAGAATCACTATTGGCGAAGCGGTTCTCATAATTGACGCGTCTGTCTTTATTACGCGGGCCAAGAAAAAGGCCGCGCCGATTTCCAGCGCGATTACCAAAACAAATCCCACAACAAGCAAAACAAGGGCGCCCAGCATTTGAATCCAAAAGGCGTTGCGGCGCTTTTGCGTTTCTGTTAGCGGCGCTTTTTGGCCTTCTTGCGGGGCCTGTATGTTTTTAAGCTCTTCTTCTGTCATTCGTTTCCTCCTTGCGACGCGTCGCTTTTTACTGCGGCAATAAAAGAAATGATCAATATGATTCCGCAGACGACAATCGAGGCGTCGGCCACGTTAAATGTTGGCCAACGGTCAAGGCCAAAGATTCCAAAAAATTTTACGTCGATAAAATCAACTACGCCTTGCGGCCTAAAGATTCGGTCGATTATGTTTCCGATTCCGCCGCCGACAATTCCGCAAATGCACCAACGCTGGAGCGAATTGAATTCTTTGTTTCTAAAATAAATCCAAACAACAAGTCCAATTACGACAAGGGGAGCGAAGGAAAACATTACGCTCCTAAAGCTTTGAGACATGCCCGCTCCAAGGCTAAAGGCCACGCCCTTGTTGGCCACATGAACGATTCTTAAAAGGTCGTCGCCGAATGTCCAGCCGATCGCGTAAACCGGAATGTTCTTTACAATCAAGGCTTTTGTAATTTGGTCGGCCAAGATTACGACAAGCGCGAGCGAAAAAGGAATAAGTTTTTCTTTTAGTGTTTTTTCCATAACTTTTAGTATAGTGGAACGTCGGCCCTTGTTCAAGGTTAGCCGATAAGGCCGCGGACAAATATTTCGATTCCGATAAAAATCAAAATGCAGCCGCCCACGATTTGCGCCCTGTCCGACAAGCGCTTGCCGGCCGCGCGGCCTATAAGCAAGCCCGCCATGCAAATTATAAAGGTCACAAGCGCGATGATTAGCGAAGCCGCAAGCGCCATTGGAGCGCCGTATTCGGCGATGGCAAAGCCGACGCTAAGCGCGTCGATTGACGTTGCGATTCCTTGCAAAAGCAAAAGCCCTAGCGCAAGACGGCTTGTCTTTCGCGACGCGCAATTTTCGCAAGTCTTTTTTGCGCAAGCCTTGCATTCTTGGTTGTCGGAGTGAAGGGATTCCCAAATCATTTTTATTCCGATGTAAAGCAAGAGGGTCAAGGCGATCCATGGAATGAATTTTTGAAAGGCGGTGAATTTTTCCGCGATTGTATGAACGCAAATCCAACCGATCATCGGCATCGCGAATTGGAAAAGCGCGTAAACTCCGGCCGTCAAAAATCGCTTGCCGCTTTTCATGTCGGGCTCTTGTATTGAGTTTACGATCGAAACGGAAAAGGCGTCCATCGCAAGGCCGACTCCCAAAAGCGCGGAGTTCAAAAAAAAGATAAAGTTCCAGTCCATAATAAAGTTCCAAAAACAATGTAGCGCTTTTTGCCTTTTTGCGCTACACTAATCTTTATGCAGGAAGAATCGGACCAATTTTCCAGGACGCGCCTTTTATTTGGCCAAGAAAAAATGCAAAAACTTTTTAACGCCCGCGTCGCGATTTTTGGAATCGGCGGCGTTGGAGGCTATGTCGCGGAGGCTTTGGCCAGAAGCGGCGTCGGTTCTTTTTTGCTTGTGGACAAGGACGTCGTGAGCCTTTCAAACATCAACCGTCAAATCATCGCGACGCATAAAAGCGTTGGCCAGCCCAAAGTCCAAGTTATGAAGGAACGGATATTGGACATAAATCCCGCCGCTTTGGTCG
Organism: Treponema sp.; assembly: GCA_016290995.1. Classification (GTDB taxonomy): domain Bacteria; phylum Spirochaetota; class Spirochaetia; order Treponematales; family Treponemataceae; genus Treponema_D. The sequence continues at coordinate 19,765 of JAEEVR010000021.1, forward strand.
AAACGCGCGAGGCTTTTTACCTTCCGCAAAACTCGGACCAATTTGACTTTAGCCAATACTCGTATGTCGTCGACGCTGTGGACACCGTCACCGCAAAGCTGGAAATAATTCAGCAAGCCAAAAAAGCCGGCGTTCCCGTAATTAGCTCGATGGGCGCGGGCAATAAAGTTGATCCGACAAAATTTCTTGTGGCCGACATTTATCAAACATCCGTTTGTCCCTTGGCAAAAGTCATGCGGAATGAATGCAAAAAACGCGGGATAAAAGATTTAAAGGTGGTCTATTCTACCGAGCCGCCGATCAAGCCGCCCGCGCCCGATTTGGACGCTTTAGGGCTTTCAAACAAGCCCGGGGTAAAAAAAATAGCCCCGGCCAGCGTCTCTTTCGTTCCGTCGGTGGCGGGGCTTGTAATCGCGTCGGAAGTCGTCCGCGATTTGACGGCTTAGCGCTGGACGCTCGCGGCCTTTATTTTGGCGGCGGTTTCCGCTCCGCAAAGGTATTCCACAATAGCCATCGCGAATTCTTCCGCCGCTCCCGGTCCGCGGCCTGTAATCAAGTTTTGGTCAACGACAAAGGGCTTGTCGGGAACAAGGTTTGCGCCGGCGGTTAATTGGTCGGCCTTTTCTTTTCCGCCGCAATAGTCCTCAAACTTTTTCATTCCAGGGTAGCAAGTGTAGTTCTTTCCGGCCAGGACGCCGGTCTTGCCAAGAACGACAACGGGGGCCGCGCAAATGGCCGAAACGAGCTTTTTTTGCTCGAACATTTTTTTGATAAGATCTACGGCAAGCTCGCAGGCTCCGATGTTGGCGGCGCCTGGCATTCCGCCCGGAACCACAACCGCGTCTGGCAAATCGTTTGAATCCCTCATGGCAAGCTCGTCAAAGGTCAAATCGGCTTTTACGGGGATTTTGTGGGAGCCAGTGACTAGCGAATCCGCCTTTCCTCCGACGGGGATGGCCACTGTTTCAACTTCGACGCCCGCGCGCCTCAAATAATCGATTGGTGTGATCGCCTCAATTTCCTCAAAACCATCGGCCAAAAAAACAACCGCTCTTGCCATAAAATCCTCCTTAAATTTACTTGAAATTATACCATTTTAGGAGTAAAATATCTATATGGACGCAAATGCCAGAAAAAAACAAGTTCTCATTATAAACGCGGCTCCAATGTTCCGCGAATTTGTCAAAGAAAAACTTTCTTCGGAAAACGTCAGCGTTGAAATCGCCGACGGACGCTTGGACGCGTTTTCAAAAATGGTTCGCGTCATTCCGGATTTAATAATCATCGATGTTGAAGAGTCTTTTGAAGAAGTGATGGACTTGTTGGAACGAAAGATGTCCGACCCCAACGCAAAAAAACTTCCGGTAATCATGTCGGGCCCAGAGATGGAGCGCGCCCAGATTTCTTCTTTGGTTCAGTACGGCGTTGTAAAATACTTTTCAAAGCCGATTAAGTTTGACGTCTTCTTTGAGGCGATCGGAAAAATCATTCGCGCCAACCTTTCGATGGACACGACTGCCTGTGTGCTTGAGATTCACCACAACGGAAACGTAATCTTTGTAGAAATCGCGCAAGGCCTTAACCGAGAAAAAATTTCTTTGCTCAAATACAAGATCAGCGAAATGATCGACAACTACAAAATAAGGGATCCCAAAGTCATTGTCATGATGACAAACTTGCAGCTTTCTTTTGTAGACGGAATTAACCTTGAGCTTTTGCTGGACACGGTTTTGGCTGACAACCGCATTCAAAGCCGCAACGTAAAAATTCTTTCGCTCGACAATTACCTAAACGACTTTATCGACGGCCACGTTGAGTACATCGGCGTAAAGGTGCTTAAGGATTTGACCAGCGCCTTGGGCTCAATTGTAGGAGCGGGAAAAGCCAACGGAGACGCGACCGAAATTATCGCCGACAGCATTTTGGCCGGAGAGGACGACGACACGACAGGTTCCGTCGACATCCGCTTTGGAATGGAGTCTGGAGAAGGCGGTTCTATGGGAACGGACGGCAGCCTCTTGAACATTGCCATCGTTGACGATGACGAAGTCGTTCGAAAAATTCTTTCGCAGTCATTCCAGTCAATCGGCATTACGACCGAAGTTTTTGAAAGCGGAGTCAAATTCGCCCAAGCGATACAAACCAAGTCTTTTGACCTTGCGGTGCTTGACATTTACATGCAGGGCATCAACGGCTTTGACGTCCTTAACCAATTGAGGGCAAGAGAAAAGCCGATTCCTGTAATCGTTTACTCTCAAGCCGTTCAACGAGAATACGTCATTCAAGCCCTAAGTCTTGGCGCCAAAGGCTATCTTGCAAAACCGCAAAAGCCCGAAGTGATTCTCAAAAAGGCTATGGAAATTTTGCATGACCGAATCTGACGCGCCTCTTGAGGCGATTGCGACTGGAAGCCGATTTCTTTCCAGTACCGTTCATGAAATGAGAACGCCGATTCAAACGATAATCGGCTCTCTTGAACTCCTAAAAATGACAAGCCTCGACAAGGAGCAAATGGAATACGCGCACCAAATGCAAGTCGGCGCCGAAACTTTGCTTGCCTTGGCAAACGACATCTTGGATTTTTCAAAACTGCGCTCGCAAAATTTCCAACTAGAAAACATTCAATTCAATTTGGTCGAGGTTGTTGAGCGCGTAATGGACTCAGTCAGCGCCGAAGCCTTTGGCAAGGGCCTTGAATTGGTCAGCGACATTTATCCTTCCGTTCCAAAATTTGTAATGGGAGACCCGACCCGCTTGCAGCAGATTTTGTTGAACATCGTAAAGAACGCGGTTAAGTTTACAGAAAAAGGCTACATACACGCAATCGTTGAAAAAAACGGCGACGGCGCGCTTTTGTTTAAAGTCGAGGACACCGGAATCGGAATTTCAAAAGAGGCGCGCAACAAGCTCTTTACCGACTTTTATCAGGCCGACACTTCTACAACAAGAAAGTACGGCGGAACCGGCTTGGGCCTTTCGATTTGCAAGGCGCTTGTCGCCGCGATGGGCGGAAGGATCGGCGTAGAGCCAAACATAAGCGGCGGCTCTGTGTTTTGGTTTACCATTCCCTGCGTCGAAGCCCAAAACGCTAAAAGCGCGTTGGATAAATTCAAGCGCTTGAGATTCCCGGAAGACGCAAAAATACTTTTGGTTGACGACAATTACTTGGCGCGGAAATCCTTGGAAAGCAAGCTTAAGGATTTTGGCTTGCCTTACGTGGCGCTCGCGCAAAGCGGCAAGGACGCTTTGGACATGATGAGAGTCGCCGCAAGGCAAAGCAATCCTTTTACTTTAGTCCTTATAGACATGGTGATGCCAAGGATGGACGGTTGGCGCCTTGCCAGCGAAATTAACTCGGACAAGACGATTAACGACGCAAAGCTTTTTTTGATCGTTCCAGAAGGCCAGTTAAGGCAAGACGCAAAAATGCGCATGCTCAACTGGTTCAACGGATACATTCATAAACCGGTAAAAACGGAAAATCTTTTTAAGCTTTTGTCCGACGCGTTCTCTGATCCGATTGAATTAAAGAGCGAGGAGCCTGTTATTGACGAAGCCGCCATTAAGGTAAGCGGAGAGCAAATAGCCAAAGGCGTTTTGGTCCTTGTTGCCGAAGACCATCCGGTTAACAGAAGGCTTATTGTGGCCTTCCTAAAAAAGATGGGCGCGAAAATTTTGGAAGCCGACGACGGACTCAAAGCCGTTCAGCTTGCAAAAGAAAATCCCAAGATCGACATCGTGTTTATGGACTTGCAGATGCCCGAGATGAACGGTTTGGACGCCACAAAAGCCTTGCGCAAAAACGGCTACAGCGGAGTGATCGTGGCTTGCACGGCCAACCACACCGACGAAGATTTCAAGACCTACAGCGCCGCCGGAATGAACGACCTTTTAGGAAAGCCCTACAAAAGCGACGAGCTGAAGAAAGTCATTCTAAAATGGAAAAGCTCTTTTGCCGCAAACTTAAAGCCCGCGCGCGCGCCTAAAAAGCGAAAGACGGTTGAAAAAAATCCTGTTTGGGATTCGGCGGACTTTGAGGATACGATTTCGGGCGACTTGGAATTGGGAATGCAGTTGATTGACGACTTTTCCGAGCAAAGCGAAAAGTTGATCAAGGAAATACCGGATTTGATAAAAAGCAGGGACTACGAAGCCTTGCGCCGCATTGGCCATACAATAAAAGGAAGCGCGGCCACGATCTCCGCGTTTTCACTTTCCAGCCAGGGCGGAGAGTTTAACAAGGCCGCCCACGAAGAGAGCGTAAAAAAATTGAGAGAAATTCATAAAGCCTTGCGCGACGGATTAAAGAAATTCAACGCGGCGGCGGATGCTTGGAAAAAGGAGCGGGGTAATGAAAACGAATTATCATACACACACGACTTTTTGTGACGGAAAAAACACTCCAAAAGAAAATGTGGAAGAAGCGCTTAAAAGGGGCTTTTCAATTTTGGGCTTTTCTTCCCACAGCCTTTATCCGCATTCGTCGGACTGGCACATGAACGCGGAGGACCATGCAAAATATTTTGGCGAGATCCGCTCGCTTGCAAAAGAGTATGAAGGCAAAATAAAAATTTACGCCGGCCTTGAGGCTGACTACATTCCGGAATTTGCCTGCGACTTTGAATGGGCCTACAAAGAGTTTTCTCCCGATTACCTCATTGGCTCCGTTCACTATTTGAACAACAAAAACGGATTTTTTACCGTTGACGGCCCTCTAGCGGAAGTGACGGAAGGCTTGGAGCGCCTTTACAAGAATGACGGAAAAAAAGCAGTTTGCGAATATTTTGACCGCCAGCGGCAAATGTTGGCCACGCAAAAAATTTCCATTCTTGGCCACGCCGACCTTGTAAGGCTTAGGAACGAAAGCTTAAAATTTTTTGACGAAGGCGACTCTTGGTATAAAAAGGAATTAAAAGCCACCGCAAAGGCGGCCGCAAAAGCCGGCGTAATAGTTGAAATCAACACAGGCGGCATGGCTAGAAGCAAGTTTGACGACGTTTATCCCAGCGTTGAATTTTTGGATTATTTGCGCCAAGCCGGCGCGCCGGTCACTTTTTCTAGCGATGCGCACAGCGTTGAATGCTTGGACTTTGCTTTTGACCGCGCGGAACTTGCGGCGATCAGGGCGGGATATCAAGAGGCCGCCTATATAGAAGACGGCCAGATTAAATTCTACCAGCTTAACGGCGCGCTAAAAAGTTAGCGGCGCTTTTCGGCCTTTGAAGCGCAGTCGATGCACATAAAGGCGTAAGGCAAAGCCTCAAGGCGCGCTTCGGGAATGGACTTGCCGCACTGAAGGCAAAGGCCATACTTTCCTTGCTGGATGCGAAGGAGCGCGTTGTTTATAAGCGTAAGGCGGTTGGCGTCCTGCGCGTTGAGCGAATCCAACATATTGCGATCCACCGCTCCAGAAGCGACGTCAATTTCGTCGCCTGATTCAACTTTAGAAACCAAATCCTTGAACTCATTGTTCTGGGCCGCAAGAGCTTCCAGAATCAAATTTCTTTGTTCAGTCAATTTTTCTTTCATTTTTTTAATAAATGACTGTCTCAAAATTTTCCCCTTGTTGACAAAAACGATTATTTTAAGATAGTATAATACCACATCTTGTAAAAAAATCAAGTGTTTTTTTGAGGAGGAATCGTGCCAAAAGAAGAAGCGATCGAAGTTGAGGGTTTGGTTAAGGAAGCTTTGCCTAATACAATGTTCCGCGTAGAATTAAAGAACGGACACATTATTATGGCGCACCTTTCGGGAAAAATGAGAAAGCATTACATCAGAATCGTTCCCGGCGACAACGTTAAGGTTGCGCTGTCTCCCTATGATTTGGACAAGGGAAGAATCATTTTTAGACAAAGATAAAATCGCTAGTTTTTGCGGAATAAAGCCTTCAGCGCTTTGGAGGCTCCGCTAAAGCCGTTGACGACCGCGGCAACGCTAAGAATTGGTCCAATCGGAAAAAGAAAAATCGAAAAATGGATGGACCAAAGGCCGATCATAATCTGCAAAACTTTCCATATCAGCTGGGTAAACGCCTCGCCGCGCGACATGGGCGGGTCGTTTTGCCTGTTTGAATAATTTGTGTAATAATAACGGCGGCTTGAGTTTGCAAAGTTTTCCCATTCGCGGAAGGGGTCGTAGCTTTCGTACGGGCCGTATTGCTGGCTTTGGCGCCATTGTTGGCTTTGCTGGCTCTGTCCATAGTTAAAGGCGCCGCCTGCGTCATACTGCGCTCTTTTGTTTGAATCGCTCAAAACAGAATACGCCTCGGTTATCTTCTTGAATTTTTCTTCGGCGCTTTTGTCGCCGGGATTTCGGTCAGGATGGTATTTAAATGCGAGGTTTCTGTAAGCCTTTTTAATTTCGTCTTGCGAGGCGCTTTTTGAAACGCCAAGAAGAGCGTAGTAATCTTCCATAATTAAAATATAATGAATTTACTGGCGAACGGCAACCCAAGTCGCGCCGCTTCCGCCGTGGTATTTGTCGGCTTTTCCGTAAGCGCCCAATCGTTGGTCGCCTTCGATAAATTTTTTTACCACGCTTCCCAAGACGCCTTCGCTGTCGGCGGAATGAATGCCTTTTCCATGAATGATTAAAACTTTTTGCAAGCCGCGACGCCTTGCGTTGGCGACAAAATCATTAAGGGCTTTCCAAGCCTCTTCTTGAGTTTTTCCGTGAAGGTCAAGCGTGTCTTGCGGAGCCAAGTTTTGGATGTAAGAGGAGCGGCGCGCTTTTTGTTGAGTTTCCAGTTTTTGCGCCGCCGCGTCCTTGTCAATGATTTGATGGTTTTGCGACGATTCCCATTTGCTTAAGATGTCGCCAAAATTCATTTTATTTCCGCAAGATTTTCTTTTTTAATCCAGCCGCCGTTTTCGTTGTAGACGATGTAATACCAGCCCTGGACTTCTTCTTTGATTTGGACGCGGCTTCCGCCGTTTACCGCGGATTTTGTTATGGCCGAATCTTCTGGGATGGGGCTAATCTCTCCGCCGACCAAAACTCCGTAACGTTTTAGAACCGCGTTTGTCGCCAGCGCCGAAAAGAAAATCATTCCAAGCGCCGCGATTGCGATGACGGCGGCCTCAAAGCGTTTTTTGCAAAGGACAAAGATAATCGACAAAAGAACCAATAGGCCGTTGACTCCGATAATGATAAAGAACAAGTAGTAGTTCACTTCGTTTTCGGAAGACTTGATTCCCGCGGCGCGCTCGGCGGCTATTCGTTCCGCGCGAACTTTTCCAAGGTTAAAGAGGGAGCGACGCTCAAGCGACCTAAGCTGCGCGATTTGCGCGCAGTCAAAGGGCGTGACGGCGCTTGTCTTTTTTGTTTTTTCGGAGCCGGTCGATTCAGACCAAGCGTAGGCGTAAACCGATTCTTCTTGGCTGGACTCTGCGCTTTGCGCGTCTTTTTTTTGCGGAACGACAGTCACGATGCATTCCGGAGTCGAAAGGTAAACCGAGCGGCCGGAGTAGGCGGTGACCATCATTCTTATTTCCGGAAGCGATGTCACGCCTGTGGCAAAGGGCTTCCATTCAAAGTAGGACACTGGAACTTTTTCGGTGGAAAAGTCCGACGAGCGGCGAGGCTTGTTCATTTCGGCATAGCGCTCGATTTCTCTAAAAAGCGAGTCCTTTGGTATGTTCCACGCGAATTGCTGGGCCTGAAGCGCGTACTGCAAGTAAACCTTAAATCGGGCCGCCTTGTCGCTTTCCAAGGTAATGGTGGGCGTTTTCTTCGCGTCCGCGCTGATGGTTTGGCCGTTGTCGAACACGACAATCATTCGGGGCAGAATAGTGCGGGGGTTTTCGTATACTTCAACCGGCTTAAACTTGACCGAGTATCGGCGGCCCTTTATGTAAACCACCAACGGAGGAAAGGTGTAGCTTCCGGTTTGTCTAAAGGTAAACCACAAGTCAACTTCCGTTCCCGCGTTTCCGTCAGAGGAAATGTAGTCGCTTTTTTTTGACGAGTTAAATATTACGCCTTCTGGAAAATTTGGGAGTTCCGTTTGAACGTCGCTGGGAATTACCCTCGGAATTTTTAAGATGAATTGCGCGTCATTGTTTGTAAAAAAGATGTCGTCTTTGGGAAGCGCTTCCAAAGTTTCGGCAAATGTTTGAGAATGCAATTGTTGGCATAAAAGAAGCGACGCCGCTAGTAATCCAAGGGCGAGGCGCCTTTTTGCTCTTGCTGAGTGTTTTTCCATTGTTGTTGGTCTTTCTCCCGTATTCTATTAAAGACAGATTTTTGCAAATCGGATTCTTCTTGCGATATTTCGTTGGCGCCGTTCAACTGGCGCTCGCTTTCCTTTGCGCGCTGGGTTTGCTGGTTGTAGGAAAGCTCCAAGTTGATTTTTGCCCTAACGTTGGACGGATCGACTAAAAGCGCGTTTTTGAAAAGTTCGGCGGCCTTTTGGTAGTCGCCCTCGCGCTGCGCGATTATTCCGGAATTGTAAAAGGCTGCGAATTTTATTTTGTTGGGAGCGTTACCCGAAAGCCCGTTGATTTTTTCAAGCGCGGCGGCGTTTTCGTTTTGCATCAAGTAAGTTGTCGAAAGTCCGTAAAGCGCGTATTGCTTGATGGTTTCATCGCCGTTTTCTTTTGCTTCGTCAAGGCTTTGGCTAAACTTTGCGACGGCTTCTGTGTATTGCTTTTGGTTCCAGTTCCAAACCGCGCTTAAAATCTTTTTTGATTCCTCAAACTCGCTGGAGCATGAGCAAAGGCAAAGCGCCACCAAAGAGAGCGCGAGTTTTTCTTGGAATCCGCGTAAAGAAAATTCGCTTGCAAAGAAACTTAGGATAAAGAAAATGACTCCCAAGATGATAAAAAACAAGTGGCGGTCAACCGGTTGCATTTCGTAAGACATTGTGATTTTGTCGCCGTCGTTTTTGATTGTCGATAAAACTTTTCTTGCGGAGCCAAGCTCGGTGGCGTCGATGAATTGGGCGGACGCTCCTTTGATAAAGCTAAAGCCTTGGCCGCCAAGGTTTTTCTTGTTTGCTTCGCTTACGCATTGCTTTATTTTGTCCGATCGCAGGGCGGTCTTTACTTGCGTCTTTCCGTCGCCCGCAAAGATTTCAGTTTCGCGCTCTTCGCCAAAACCGATTATAACCACGCTGACGCCTTTTTTTAGCGCAAGGCCCAAGGCGTTTTCCAAAGTGGGGTCGCTTTCCTCTCCGTCAGTAAAAAGCCAAATTACCGGAGCGTTTGAAATGTTTTTTGGAAAGGCTTTGAGCGCCGCGTTGACGCCTTCGCCCAAATTGCTTCCCGCCGAGCTCATCAGTTTTGGCGACAGCATCGAAAGCAATGAACGGATCGCCTCTGTGTCTTCCGTAAGGGGAACGGCAATGATTCCGTTTCCTTTTGCAAGAACGGCGCTTGCCGGAACGCCTTGCATTTTGTCCAACAAGTCGTAGGTGTAAGAGGCAACTGCCTCTAGGCGCGTCAAATTGTTTGGACAGTCGCGCGCGGTCATACTGTAAGAAATGTCAAAAACCATCGCGACGGCATTGCCGTTTTTTTGCGCGGGGGTTGATACCGTTCCCCAAGAAATGCCGGCCATCGCAAAAATCATCATGCACCATGCGGCTGATCTTAAAACGACTCTGGCAAAAATTCTTTTTCGCATATTTTTGTATTCTTTTGTCTTTTTGTTTTTTGCCGACTTCATCAAGAGCGAGAAAATTTTTTTGTAAGTAAAGGCGCTGTACATCAGCGGCGGAACGATAAGCAAGAGTCCGTACAAGGCCAATGGGCGTTCAATGCTAAAGTTCATACAAACTCCTTGAGCAAAAATCTTCTGATTGTCCAAGACAAGGCAAAAATCAAGATCGCCGCAAAAAGAAATTTATCGTAGTATTGCTTGTTGACGTTCCTTAAGTAATAGTTTTGCGCCACGCTTTCCCTGCGAGTGATCGCCGACAAAGCGGTTGAAAGCGCCGGCAAGTTTTCAACTCCGTAATAGTGGCCGCCGGAGCTTAACGCGATTTTTTCCAAGGGGCCGGAATCAAAAGCCGAGTCGAGATAGCCTGTGTATTCTTTTCCTGTGTAAGGATCCTTGTAGTCAAGGGGAACGGAACCTCGCGTTCCGATGCCGACTGTGTACAAAGTGATTTTGTTCTCTACCGCAAGTTTGGCGGCGGTGTCGGGATGAATTTCTCCGGCGTTGTTTTCGCCGTCGGTGATCAATACGATTGATTTGCGCGGCGCCATTGAAGTTGACAAGTGGTATATGGCGGAGCTAAGGCCGGTTCCAAGCGCGGTTCCTTCGCCCATTTCGCCAAGGGTCAAGGAAGAAAGGCGGCTTTCAAAGTAATCCAAGTCCGAAGTCGGCGGAACTACAATCGCCGCCTCGTTTCCCATCGCGACAAGCCCGTAAGAGGCGCCTGAGTTTTTTTGAACCAAACTGTGCGCGGCTTGCTTGGCCGCGTCGATTCTTGTTCCGCCGCCGATGTCTCTGGCCGCCATTGAAGGACTTGTGTCCAAGACAAAAATTATGTCGGAGCCGCGCGTCGTGTAAACGCGTTCCTGCTCGCTGATTACAGGATCGGCAAACGCGAATACGATCATCACAAAGGCGGCGAAAACCAAACTGGTTGAAAGCGCCGAAGTGAAATTCAACAGCTTGTTGTCCCAAGAAAAAACATAGCCGCCCCAATCGGCAAAGGTCAGCGGAAAGCTGATTTGTTGCAAGAGGCCCACTTTTCTAAAAACCAAAAATAGCGGAATCAAGAGCAAAAGGAAAAACGCCGCCGGGTTCATAAAACTAAAGGACATCCATTCCCTCCTCTGACGCTCCGTCGCTTTCAAAAAGCGCGATAGCCTTTAATACCATGTCGCTAAGGGATTTTCGTTCGTAGCCGGCCAACTTTGCTTGGTGTTCCGCCGGCGGATACAACTGAGAGTCGATGGAATCGTGAGCGTAGCGAATGTAGTCGGTGCGGATGAACATTGAGGTCAAGTCCTCCACGCTGTAAGCGATTGAGTCCGGAATGTCGCCCAAACAAATTTTTGTAAAGCCTTCCCTGATGCCGCGCGCCGATGCGGACTTAAATGGATAGTCAAACCTAAAGTCAAGGTAGGCGCGCGTGATGTTTTGCAAGGCGGCGCAAAAGTCGATGTCGCTGATTTTTTTGTTGCGGAAAAGGCGCTTGATTTTCTTTACCGCGATTGTTGAATTTCTTCTATGGGCTCTTCTTATCGACATGTGCTTAAACCATCGGCGGATGTCGCCGAATTTTATCAAGGCGCGCAAGAGCAAGGCGAACACAATCAAGGCCGCGAGCAAAAGGGCAAAGAGAACGTATGTCGTTCCCGGAATGATAAAAGGCGGCGCCGGCGGCTGCATGTCGCGGAGATTTGTTTTTTCTACAATCGATTTTATTTCGATTGGCTCGAACAAAATTGAATACGAAATGTTTTTGTTTTTGTCCTTGTCGCTAAGACTTAGAACCGAGAACAAGTCAAAGGGCGGAAACTCGATTATGCCGGGCCGCCACGGAACGATTTGCAGGCTGATGACGTATTCCATATCGTTGCGGCTAAAGTAGGCGCTCTTGATTGTCAAAGCGGTGTTCAAGTTTCTAAAAGGAAATTTGCTGATGTCGATTTTTTCTTCCATCACCAAATCGGAGTTTGGAAAAAAATCAACCGCGCTTCTAAAGGAATAGCGCAACTCGGCTTGGTCGCCTACAAAAACTTCCAGCGGAAGAAGTGATTGCGAAACTTCGGAAGCGTTTTCGGAAACGTTGTCGTAAAAGTTTTGCGCGGACAAAAGAGGCAAGGCGGCTGCGAAAAGCGCGGCTATGACGGCCGATCTGATTTTTATCATACGGCTTCCCTCTGCGTAAAGAAATTTAAAAGCGCGCTTAAAGGGTCTTCGCTGGTTGAGATCGAAAGTGGAACTCCGCCGCGCCTTAAAACGATGTCAGTCCATCTTTTTGTTCGCATAGCGGCGTCTTCGCGCCATTGTCCTCTAAAAGTTTTTGACAAGGTTGGAAAAAGTTTTCTAAGCCCTGTCTCTGAATCGCGGACGTTAATCGAACCGATTTCGGGCAAGGAAGAGTCCATGCTGTCGGTTATCCTTACGGCGACCGCGTCGTGACGAGCCGCCATGTGCGCGAAGGCGTCTTCCCAGCCGCCGGCCCTAAAGTCCGAGATTACAAAAACAAGCGAACGCTTCTTTAACAATTTTCCGGCGCCTTGCAAGGCGGCCGCAAGCGCGGTTCCCCGGCGGCGTTCCGGATACTCGTCAAGGCGCGAAAGCAAAAGCATTGTTTGGTTTGAAGAATTTTTTGGCTTTACAGCAAACTCAATGTCGCCGGAAAACAATACCGCGCCGACTGGGTTTGCGTTGCGTTCCGCGCTGAGGGTAAGTAGCGCGGCGATTTCGGTGGCGCTTTCAAGCCTGGTTTTGTTTTTGGTTCCTTCTTGCATTGAGATGGAGCGGTCGACGATTAGGAAAATTTGAAGCTCGCGCTCCTCGTCAAAAAGCTTTACAAAAGGCTTTCCGCTGCGAGCGGTTACGTTCCAGTCGATTGTTCGGACGTCGTCGCCGCGCAAGTATTCGCGCACGCCGGCAAATTCAATTCCCTGTCCGTGATACAAGGAACGGAAAGTTCCGTTTTGCATCGCAGATGCGAGGGAGGCTGTGGTTATTCTAAGGACTGCCGCGCGCTTTATTAAAGACTCACGGTCCGAAATTAAATTTTCCGCCATTTTTTAAATCCAGATTGAGTTACGGAAGCGGTGTCAATTCCAAAATCTTTTCTATAATGTCGTCGGCGCTGACGTTTGACGCGGCCGCTTCGTAAGACAAAACCAAACGGTGGCGCAAGACGTTCTTTGCCACGGCCTTGATGTCGTCGGGCAATACAAAAGAGCGGCCGCTGAACAAGGCCTGGACTTTGGCGCACTGAAGCAAGGCGATTCCCGCGCGCGGCGAGGCGCCGTAGTCGATGTACTTTGAGATGTCGTCTTTCCCGGCCGACATTGAATTTGCCGGGCGGGTTACGTTCACGATAGAAACGATGTACTCAACGATTTTTTCGTCGCAAACGATGCGCTCCAAAAGCGTTCTGCACTTGCGCAAGATTTGCTGGCTGAATACTTGGTTTACGGGAACCGTTATCGCGTTTCCGCAAGTTTTTACGATTTCGATTTCTTCCGAGGCTGTGGGGTAGGGAACGACAATCTTCATCAAAAAGCGGTCCAATTCCGCTTCGGGCAAATTGTAGGTTCCTTCCTGCTCGATCGGGTTTTGGGTGGCCAAAACAAAGAAGGGGTCGGGCAGCTTGTATGTAGTTTCGCCGATAGTCACTTGGCGCTCGGCCATAGATTCAAGCAAGGCGCTCTGGACTTTTGCCGGGGCGCGGTTGATTTCGTCGGCGAACACTACGTTTGTGAACACCGGTCCCTTGTGGACGCTAAAGCGGCCGGAATTTTGCTCGTACATCAAAGTGCCGGTAAGGTCGGCCGGAAGCAAGTCTGGGGTAAACTGAATGCGCTTGAAGTCCAAGCCGCTAAGCTCGGCGAAAGTTCGAACGGCCAAGGTTTTGGCAAGGCCCGGAACGCCTTCCAGCAATATGTGGCCGCCGGCGACCATAGCGGTCAAAATTCCGTCGATTACTTGGCCTTGTCCAACCAAGCGCTTGGCGGCTTCGGCGCGGCATTTTTCGGCGATTTCGCGGCATTCCTTTAAGTCTTCTTCGTTGATTTCAGCTTTTTCCATAAATTAACTCCAATTTTTATATACTGAAAATGAATATTTATTCATACTTTTTGCATACTTATTCTTGACATTTATGCCTTGTTTAGCGTATTATATCATATCATGTTGAACCCTTTAGCACAAGAACTAAACGACATTTTAAAGGACACTTGCGCGTCTTTTTTGTTTTCTGATTTTGGCGAACGGATTTACTTTCCGAACGGAATTATAGCCCAAAGCGGCGAGGCCAAGAAGTTTGGCTATGCCGCCAACGGAACGATCGGAACAACAATCATCGACGGAAAGCCCGCGATGCTAAACGCGATTCACAGGCACGTTCCGGAATTTTCCAGCGCCTCTTTGGTCGGCTACGCTCCCACAGCCGGAAACCCCGACTTGCGCGAGGCTTGGCGCCAAGACATGATAAGGAAGAATCCGTCGCTTGAGGACAAGGATTTTTCACAGCCGGTGCTTGTGCCCGGTTTGACAGCCGGCATTTCTTACGTTGCCGACCTCTTTTTTGATTCAACAAAGCCTCTTTTGGCCGCGGATCCCAGTTGGGACAATTACGCCTTGATCGCTGAGGCGCGCCGCAACGCTCCCTTTCACCAGTTTAAGATGTTCTCTGACGGAAAGTTTGACTTTGCCTCTTTGGAAAGCGCCCTTAGAAAGGAGTGCGAGGCCAACGGCAGCGCCCGTCTTTTGCTCAACTTTCCGCAAAACCCGTCAGGCTACTCTCCGACCCGCGAAGAAGCCAAAAAGATCGTCGCCCTTTTAAAGGAGCTTGCCGAAAGCGGAAATAAAATCCTTGCCATAAGCGACGACGCCTACTTTGGATTGAACTACGAGGACGCCATCGAGCCCCAATCGCTTTTTGCCTACACTTGCGACTTGCACCCGAACATTCTTGCCGTAAAGATCGACGGTCCCACAAAGGAAGACTTTGTATGGGGCTTTAGAGCCGGCTTTGTCACATTTGGCTGCAAGGGCTTCACTAAGGAGCAATACCAGGCTTTGGTCACAAAGTTGATGGGAACGATCCGCTCCTCAGTAAGCTGTTCTTCGACTCCGCCCCAGTCCTTCTTGCTTAGGGCCATGACGGACGAGTCCGAGGAATTTGAGACCGAAAAGTTGGAGTACCGCGCCGTTCTAGAAGACCGCTACGCCAAGGTTCGCGCCTTTGTGAACAGCCATTCTTCAAAGGTTGTTGAGCCGCTCCCCTTTAACTCAGGCTACTTTATGAGCTTTGACGTTAAGGGCAAGGACGCGGAGGAATTGCGCAAAAAGCTTTTGCATGACTACGGCATCGGAACCGTTTCAATCAACAGCCACACTTTGCGCGTTGCCTTTAGCTCTTTGGAAGCGGAACAAATCGACGAAGTTTATGCGACAATCTACAAAGCTGCGGATGAAATGTAAAATAGCCCTTGTTGCGGCTTTAAGCTTTCTCTTTTTTTCTTGCGCCAAAAAACAAGACCGCTTGGTCTTGTGGACAAACAGCGTAGACTTTGTTTCGTACGCGGAGCTTTTTAACGCCAGCCAAGACAAGATAAGGATTGTTCCCTACTATTACGACGCTCCTGTAAACAAGCTGCTTTTGGCAAACAAGGCCGCGCGGCCTGACATTTTGGCCGGAAGCTTTTTGCAGGCCGGAATGGAAAAGAAGCTTTTCGCCAACTTAAATTCCTTGTTCAATAAAAGCTTAAAAAAAGACGACTTTTACGAACCTCTTTTGACCGCCTGCAGCCAATCCGAAAAGCAATACTTGATTCCCGTAAGCTACAACTTGCCGGCCCTTGTTTTTTATTCCGGCAATTACGAAAGCCTTTTGGGCGCCTCGATGCTTTCGTTTGATTCGATTAAGGAAATTTCAAAAAAATACAACGCAAAGAACCGCGCCGGCGTTTACACTTCGATGGGCTTTGGCCCCTTGTGGTCCAACGACTTTTTGTACTTGATTTTTAAGGACAAGGGCGTTTTCTTTAAGACTGATCCGCAGACAATCACGTATACGGAAAATATGTTTGAAAAGAGCGTTGAGTATGTTTTGGATTGGGTCAACGAAATCAACGAGGGCGTAAAAAACGAAGAGGATTTTGCCTTTAAGTATTTGTACATGCCTTTTTACAACCAAGTAAAAAACGGCCGCTGCCTCTTTTCTTTCGCCTCAAGCCGGGACATCTTGTCTTTGTCAAACGACGAAATTAGGGACTTGGACTTTAGGTGGATATGCAACGACGGAAAGATCCAAATCGAAGACGACTTTGTCAGCGCGGGAATATATTCAAAAAGCAAAAGAAAAGCCGACGCAAAAAAATTCTTGATTTGGCTTTTGAACGAAAAATCGCAAAGAAAGATTCTTGAAAGAAAGTTCAAGATGAATTTGGAAACCGACTCCTTTGGAATCGCAGGCGGCTTTTCGTCGCTCAAAAACTCAACCGAAAAGATTTTCCCATTATACTATCGCGTGATGATTTCAAACACGCCCGTTGCCGAACGCTTAAGCGCTCCTCAAGTATTCCCCGCCAATTGGGAAAGAATCAAAAAGCAAGTCGTGGAGCCGTACATTATGGCTTCTTGCGCGGGCGACGATTCAAAAAAGAAAAGCATAAACGAACGCTACGAGGATTTCTTGGCTTCAGAAGTAAAGTAGGCTAGCGGCGAGCGCTAGCGGATTAGGCGTTGACCGAAAAGAGGCTTCCGGCTTGGGGCATCGCTCCGCTAAGCATAAACTGGGTTTGGCTGGCTTGGACGCTTTGGGCGATTTGCTTTTGGTAGTTTTGAATCAAGGCGTCGGCCTGGGCTTCTGTGATGTGAACAGTCTTTTTGGGCGTGTTTTGAACGCCCTTTATTCTGCTAAGATTTTCGATCATAGCGTTTAAGATTTGAATCTTTGAAATTGAAACTCCGCTCTGTCCCTTGGGAGCCGCGATTCCTGAGATGTGGTTGAATTGAGCGTAAATTACAGCCGAGGGGCTTACGGGAACAAAAAGCTTTCCGCTGGCTCCGCTTGAAGAAATATGGTAGCTGTATGGGTTCAAATTTGTAATATTTGAAATCATCTTTTTACACTCCGTTTTTATTATCGGAGCGTAAAAAAAAATGTTTAGCGCAAAAAAAAGGCTCGAGCTTGTCGAGCCTTATATGTTCTTCTATTGCCTACGCTGTAAGAACAGCGGAAGAACTTATTAGTTTCTGCGAAAAGCCGCAGACGCTTTTGTCTACTGATTTATAGCCCCAGCAAGGCTAGCTCTCTTTGTCGGAAATTGCATAACGCCTCCTGTCGCGCGGGTGGTTAAAGTCCTCATCTCTTTCCTGCCCACGATTTAATGATAGCATGGATTGGCAATAATGCAAGTTTTTTTTGCAAAAAAATCGACTTTTTTTGTCTCTTTTTGACGATTGTTGAAAATTTCAAGCAAGCCCGCGCCGCAAAGCCCGCGCGAGCCTAAAAACTCACGCGGCAGGCGATGGGAAGGTGGTCCGACCAACCGTTCAGCGAATAAAGCCTAAAAGTCTTGGGCCTGCCGTCTTCGTAGGACCATTCGCCGGTTTGCGGGGCAAAGTCTTCAAGCGTTAAATTTCCGCTCGTAAAAAAATGGTCGATTCGTTCCCATTTGTCGCGAAAATTATAGCTTCCGATTTGGCCCGAAAAGTCTAGCCACGGCGAATAGACCAAGGCGTTTTTTCCGTAAAAGGGGCAAAAAAGCGCCACGTTTGCAAGGCCGCTTTCCGCGCCGCCATCAACGTCGCCGTCTTGAACGAGGCTAAACTCGCTGATGTCTTGGTTAAAGTCGCCCGCGCAAATTATCGGAATGCCCTCGCATTCTTCTTTTGCCTCGATTATTTTTTGCGCCAAAAGGCTTTCTTGCCAGCGCCTCCAAATCTCCGAATCTTTGCCGCCCGCGTTTCCGCCGCCCTTGGACTTCCAGTGGTTTACAAAAAGCTTAAGGCGTTTTGGCGCAAGGAGGTCCACTTCTATAAGCGGCCTCATTGACGGCGCTTGGCTTTGTTCGGCCTGGATGTCCAGCGAGTGGACTTTTAGGCCTTGCAAGGGCAGGCGGGAAAGAACCGCGCAGCCGATTGAGGACTTTTCCTTTTTGGCAAAGCAGGCGTAGCGGTAGACTTTTTGCGGGTTCCAATTGTTTCCGGCCAGAGCGTTTGAAATGTCGTAGACGATTCCAAGGTTTTCGATTTCTTCCAACACGACAAGGTCGCCGTCCAATTGGTCGATCGCCTTGCAGAGTTTTTGCAAGCGGTCTTTGTAAGCCTCTTGGTTCCATCTTTTGGACTTGATGAAGCTTGAGTACTCGATGCCGTCATTGTTGCCGTCAAAAAAAGTCTGGGCGTTCCAATTGACGATTTTTAGCGAATGCCTTTCTTTTTTTAGCGCGGAACATGAGAAAAAGATTGGCGCCGACAAAATGGCCGCCGCGAAAATCGCAAGGCCAAGACATAGCGGGCGAGCCGCCTTTTTTTTGTAAAAATTCATTTTTCACCTCATATATAAGATATGAATTTTTTTCAAGAATTTCGCGCAAATTTCAAAAAAAAATGGATAATTGACCGCGGCGGCGTTTTGCGGTAAACTGTTCTATATGAAAGAACTTGAACTAAAATATGGATGCAATCCAAACCAAAAGCCCGCCAGGGTTTACGTTGAGTCAGGCGACTTGCCTATAACAGTTGTAAACGGCCGACCAGGCTACATCAATTTGCTTGACGCGTTGAACGGTTGGCAGCTTGTAAAAGAATTAAAGGAAGCCACAGGCCTTCCCGCCGCCGCCTCGTTCAAGCATGTTTCTCCGGCAGGAGCCGCGGTTGGCGTTCCCCTTAGCGACACCCTTAAAAAGATTTACTTTACCGACGACGTTGAGCTTACTCCTTTGGCTTCGGCCTACGCTCGCGCCCGCGGCGCCGACAGAATGTCAAGTTTTGGCGACTTTATTTCGCTTAGCGACAAGTGCGACAAGGCGACGGCGCTTTTGGTAAAGAAAGAAGTTTCGGACGGAATCATCGCTCCCGGCTATGACGACGACGCTTTGGAAATCCTTAAGGCCAAGAAAAACGGCGGATATTGCGTGATCCAAATCAATCCTGATTACGTTCCGCCGGAGTTGGAGCGCAAGCAAGTTTTTGGCGTGACCTTTGAACAGGGCCACAACTTTATCAAGCTTGACGAAGCCTGTTTGCAGAACGTCGTCACAAAGAAAAAGGATTTTAGCGCGGAACAAAAGCGCGACTTGATAATTTCTTTGATTGTATTGAAGTACACTCAGTCCAACAGCGTTTGCTACGTAAAGGACGGACAGGCGATCGGAATCGGAGCCGGCCAGCAAAGCCGCGTTCACTGCACAAGATTGGCTGGCGACAAGGCCGACAAGTGGTGGCTTCGCCAAAGCCCAAAAGTTTTGGGACTTAAGTTCGTTCCCAACATCAAGAGAGCCGACCGCGACAACGCGATTGACGTTTACACAGGCAACGAATACATGGACGTTCTTGCCGACGGAAAGTGGGAAAAGATTTTTGCCGAAAAGCCGACGGTGTTCACCGACGCTGAAAAGGCGGAATGGATTTCAAAGAATAAAGACGTCGCCGTTGGAAGCGACGCCTTCTTCCCCTTTAGCGACAACGTTGAGCGCGCCTACAAGAGTGGCGTGAACGTAATCGCGCAGCCCGGCGGCTCGGTCCGCGACGACGCGGTAATCGAATCCTGCGACCAACACGGAATCGCGATGGCCTTTACCGGCATCCGCTTGTTCCACCACTAAAAGGCGCCGCGAAAGTTCGCAAGCCTAAAAGAAACGGCCCGCCGTGTTCGGCGGGCCGTTTCTTTTGGGGTGGGCTTGTCTTGCCCGTTCCTACTTCTTTTCTTCTTTGTCGCCGCTAAAGAATTTGTTGATCTTGTCCAAAAATCCTTCGGTTCCTTTCTGGATTTTTTCAGAAGCCTTTTCGGCCGCGCCTGTGACGGTTTCGTCTACCGCGTCTTTGGCTCCCTTTACGGTGTCGTCAACCTTTTTCTTGGCGCTGTCCTTTACGCCGGAAACCGCGTCCTCGACAGACTCCTTTGTCTTCTTTACCGCGTCGGAGGCTTTTTCCTTTACGGCTCCGCCAACTTTTTCTGCGGCGTCGCCGACAGCCTCGCCAACTTTGTTGACTGATTCAGAAGCGCTGTCCTTTTGAGAAACGGCCTTGAGCTTTGCGCAAGCTGTGTCGTAGCGTTTTGTCAGGCGCCAGTCGCTAAAGCGCTGGATTGTAGAAAGCGTTACGGTTTTTCTAAGCGCGTCGATTTCCGTTTTTTGCGACGTGATTTCAGAAAGCTTTGACGCTTCGTTTTTCTTGGCGCAGCTTTCGGCCACTGTCACAAGGTTTGTGAATTTAGAAAGGTAGCTTTCGGCCGCCGCGTCGGCAAAAGCGAAAGTTCCGGCCGCCAAAACAGCGAGGGCGATTGCAATAATTTTTAAGTTTTTCATAGTCATCTCCTTTGATGTTCTTTCCATATTAGCGCGTTTTGCTTTTTATTGCTATAGGAATTTTAGTTTGTGATTTCTTCAGCGGCGGCCTCGTCCGATTGGGCGCTGTCTTCCGCTTGGGGCGCTTCGGGCTCCTTTTCCTTTAAGTCGTCAAGGCTAAAGGTCCAGTCGCGGCGAAGGTTTCCTTGCGCAAGGTAAATCTCTTTTTTGCCGTTCACCTTGACGTATGCTTGCGAGCCGCTTACGCTTTCTTTTCCGACCAAGATTTTTTGAAAGTCCTTGGCTCCCATTTTTGCTTGGATTGAAATCGCCTGGTCCAAGCCGTAGCGCTCAAGCGTCGCGGCACTGTCGGAGCGGCTGGCAACGTTCAGCGTCTTTACGACAGAAAGGCTTTTTACAAGCGAGTCCATTTTTGCCTTGTCCAGCTTTTGCGCGCCGCAAAACCAATCGCTTCCGTTGCGCTGGAGGACGATCGTGTTGCCCGAATTTTCAACGCTGATGTAATCCGGCTCGCCCTTGACCTTAAAAGTCTTTTGCGGAGACTTTAAGCCAAGGAAAAATTGCGCGACGCAAATTACGGCTAGGACAGCCGCTACGCCCGCCAAGATTTTTGTTCGTTTTGAAAAATTAAATTTATCGGTCATTTTGTCTCTTCCTCTTTCTTTCCTTTGGACGGAGCGGCAATTTCGCGCTCGTCGTTGGGATTGTACTTGATTCTAATTTCGTTCCGTCGGACGGCCCTTAAGCGCCATACCAACAAGCCGGCAAGGGCGACCAAAATCGCCAAGCCAAATTGGTTAAAGAGTTTAAAGAACGTGGCAAGGGCCGGCTTTTTTACGCTAAGCAAGTTGAGCGCCGCGCCCTTTGTTCGCATTTGGCAAAAATCTTCTTGGCCGTTCAAAACGTCTACCGCGTTTCGCATAAAGAGCGACATCGGCTCCGAAGCGTTGTCGTCGATCAATTGCTGTGTTGTCACTTGCGAAGAGTTTATCAAAAGAATCTTCGCGTTTTGGATTCCCTTGTCCAAGGTTTGGGCGGCCGCAATGTCGTCGCGCTTGGCGCCTTCTTCAAGGCCTTCGGTTTTTTCTTCTTCGACTGTCGGAGCGATTCCCGCGTAGGCGGACTTGAATTTTCCTTCGACCAAAACGGCCAAGTTGTTCTTTCCAAGCTTGTCGGCTTCTTGCGGCGGGAAAATGTATCCCGGATACAGAATAATGTTTTCGCTCTGCGTCCAAGACTTGTCGGACGAGCGGGCCAAGACCGTTGTCTTTAGGTCGGCGTCCTCTTGCGCCTTGCTGACGTCGATCGAGCCGTTTTGCAAGAAAATCATTCCCGCGATGTATTTTGTTATCGGGCTCTTTTGGTCAAGCTGGCTCTTTTCAAGCAAGGGCGCCCAGTTGAGTTTTGCGGCGTCGGGGCGGCCTTGGTTTTGCGTAAAGCAGTTTTGGTCCATTACGTAATTGGCGCCGGGAACGATTCCGTAAGCGTCAAGCAAAGTCTCCAAGCCGGTTTCGGGCTTTGTGTAAGCCGGCATTTGTCCGCCCTGCGTTGACTCTGAAAGCGGTTCAAGGCAAAGCAAGAGGTTTCCGCCTGCCATGACAAATTGGTCAAGCTTTCTGAGCTCCTTTTCGCTGAACTTTGTCTTGGGTCCGTTTATAATCGCGCACTTTATGTTGAGCGGGATGTCGTCTTCGTTAAGGTTGATTTCCTTGAACGAGTAAATGTCGTTGAGCGCGTTTCTAAAGTTTTCGGCCGACAAGTCGTTTTGCTTGTAGCGGTCTCCGTAAAGCGCAAGCTCGTCGTGGCCTGTGATGTAAGCCACTTGCACGCTTTTAGAAAGAAGGCTTTCGATTGACGACGAAACGCTTTCTTGCAAGTTTTCCGCTCCGGCCAAACGCCAGCCAAAAAAGTTTTGCAATTTCAGCGGAACGCTTCTAAAGTTGTCGCCCAACTTTAACACAAGGCCAAGCGCGGTTGTCTTTTGCTCCTTTGTGTCGGGGTCGTCGTAGTTGACCGCTTGGATTCCGTACTTTTCGGCAAGGTCCGCCGCTTCTTGTCCAGAAACGTTCTGAACCTTAAAGTTGATCTGGCCGTCGTATTTTTTGTTAAGCTCGGCGGCCGCTTGGCGGACAAGGCCTTCCAGTTTTGAAAGGCCCGCGATGCCGTAGCCCTTCAATTCTTCGGCGGGGAACAAGATTAAGTCAAGTCCGCCCTTTAGCTGGGCCAAGGCGTCGCTTGTCGAAATCATTTTTGACATCGCCGTTGTAAGCTTGTATTCTAAGCCGGATGAATTGTTAAGGTTGTCAAAGGTCTTTATGTTGTCGCCGTAAACGATCGCGACGCTCATCCAAACGGCCTTGGCGCTTACTTCGGTCGTCTCAACCTTTTGGACTTGCGTTTGGCTCAAGCCGTAAGAGCGGGCCGCGTCTTCGCTTTCGTCCTTGCTCATGTCAAAGAACTTGTAGTTGAAGTTTTTGTTGGCCTGGCTTTTGTATTCCTGCAAAAGGTCGCGGAGGTATTGGTCAACGCTGTTGTAGGGAGCGGGAAGGTCCGCCGAGAAGAACGCGTTTACTGTAAGCGGCTCTTGGAGCGAGCCGACCAATTCTTTGCTGGCCTTTGAAAGCGAATACATTTTTTGGCCGGTAAGGTCGGCGCGGACAAAAACACCGTTTGCCGCGATGTTGGCCAAAACCAAAATCGCGACGGCCAAGGCAAAGTCGATAGAATGTTCTTTTGTCAAGTTGATGACAAACTTTTTTACTGTCAAAAGCAAAAAGAGCGCCGTAAGCGCGGCAAAGTAAATTATGTCGCGACTGTCAACGATTCCGCGCGCGATTGACTGAAAGTGCGTCGTCGCGCTTGCCCAAGCGAAAAACTTTACGAGCGGAGCGGGCAAGAATACCAATAGCGTTCCGACCAAAGTCAAGGCAAAGCTTATCGCAAGAGCGGTGAAGAAAGCGATGATTTGGTTCTTTGTCATTCCGCTTGAAAAAATTCCGATCGCCGAATAAAGCGCGCACAATAGAAGCGATCCCAAAAAGCCGCAGAAAATCGGGCCTAAGTCAACTTGTCCAAAAACGCGCGCGGTGATTGCGTAAAATAGCGTCGGGCAAATCATCGCGGCGCTTGTGATGAAGGCCGCCAAAAATTTTCCGATTACGATTTGCGTTTCGGTTACCGGCAGCGTCAAAAGGGTTTCAAAGCTTCCCGAGCGCAATTCTTCGCTAAAAAGGCGCATCGTCAAGGCCGGCACGAAAAGGCTTAGCAAAAGCGGAAGGATGCTAAAGTAGTTTCTAAGCTCGGCCCTTCCGTTCAAAAAGAAAGTTGAAAAGAAAAGGATTCCCGAAAGAATCAAGAAGAGTCCTGTCACGATGTAGGCCGCCGGGTTTGTAAAGTAGGCGCAAAGCTCGCGGCGCATTATGGTGAATGTTGAGTTGCGTTTTTTCATTTTAGTTTTCTTCCTTGCCCTGGGTCAACGCGTGGAAGACGTCTTCAAGGCTGTTTTTCTGAACGCCCATTTCGTAAATGGTCCACTTGTTCTTTACGGCCGCTTCGAAAATTTCTTTTCGGACTTCGGCGTTCTCTTTTACAGAAAGGTGCAAAGAGCAAAGCTTTCGCTCGCCCTTGATTTTTTCGGCCGTCTCGACTTTTGCCACGCCGCAAACTCCGTCAATCTTTGACAAAACTTTTTGCGCGTCGCT
>JAEEVR010000005.1 GCA_016290995.1 Treponema sp.
TTCTGTGGGGCAGGACTACAGCAATTTTGGAAAAAGTTCAGAGGCTATAGACGCTCATAAAAAATCCCTCGAAATATTTAAAAGGCTTTTTGGAGAAAACAATGATAACACGGCCGCCGCCTACAACAACATTGCAATCGAATACGCCGAGATGGATAAATTTGACGAGGCTTGGAAGTATTATGAAAAAGTCATTTATATAATTGAAAAAATCGCAGGTCCAAACAGCTTTGACACGGCCATCGTTTATTTAAATGTCGGAAACTTTTTTTACGGCAAGGGCGATTACGACAAGTCTTTGGAATATGACGAAAAGTCCCTTGCGATAGTCGAAAAGATCTCACCCCGGCATCCCTTTATTGCAAATTGTTACAACGCTATTTCCGTAAATTATGCCGCTCTTGGAGAAGAGGACAAATCTTTCGCTTATTCTCAAAAAGCGTTAAAACTGTCCGAAAAAGCATATGGCGAAGACAATCCCGAAATGATGGTTTTTTATAATGCGTATGCCATAAAACTTCAGGAGCACGCTCGCGCTACGTCAGACGCCGGTTTGCTTATACAAGCTGTGAGTTATTACAACAAAACAATCGATTTAGGCGTCAAGTATAAAATTTTTGACGAACATTTGGTTTCGACTTGCTATGAATATGGTTCTTTGATTTTGGAATTTGGGCCAGAAGGTTGGATAAAGAACATGATTATTTCTAGCAATTCCCAAGATGAATATGATAGAGTGATCGCTATTTTAATAAAATCTTCAAATGATAGCGTTCCGCTTGATTTGGGAAAAACGATTTATCCAGAGTACAATGGCGTAAAAAAAGTAAATGACGCAGCAAGGCTCTATTTCAATATGGCTTTGTTTATTAAGCAAAATGTCGCAGGCGTTAAAGAAGACGGCTTTATCGCCAACTTGTATCACGGAATCGGAATTTCATACCAACGCGATGGGAACAGCCAAGAGGCAAAAAAATATTTTAAAAAAGCCTTAGATATAAAGAAAAAATTTTTCGGCGAATTTAATTTGGCTTGCGAAGGGCTTTACTTTGACACAGGATATTTTGCCCATCAAGCGGGAGACAATAAAACCGCGCTTGTTGAATGGAAAAAATGCCTTAAGTCGCATGAAAGCACCCAGAACTATTCCTTGACCATTGACAGAGTAAAGGACATTCTTTATTACAAGATTGATGACAAGGCTTTTACCGCGCAAGCGATAAATCAGGCTCTTGCTGCGGCAGAAAAAGCGCGGCTTGACTCTGACTCAAAAAAATCTTCTATAATGAGAAAGATTTTGCCGGTTTATTATTATGCGGTAAAATTTTCTGCGGAACAAAATGACGCAAAAAAAGCTTTTGAATATTCGGAGCAAATGAGAAGCCGCGCCTTCCTTGACCAAATGGGCGTTGAGGAGGCGCTTAAGCTTAACGGAATAACAGACGCGCAAAGAAATTCTGTCCGCGAGTTGATTGGGAAAATAGCGGGCCTTAAAAAAGATTTTGACGCGCAAAATTCGCTTCCTATTGCCGATCGCGACACGCAAGAGATGACGCGCATTGCAAAGGAACTTGCGGATGCGGAAAAAAAACTTGCTCTTCTTGACGCGGAAATCACAAAAAAAGTTCCTAGATACGCGCAGTTGCGCAACCCGCAAACTGTTACTGCAGCGCAGGCTCAAGCTTGGTGTCCCCAAAACCGCGCCGTTGTTGAATACGTTCTTTGGTCCGATGATTACATCGGAGCCGGAAACGAAAATAATTCAAAAGACTCCTATTGCATTATTCTTGCAAAAAACGGAGCGCAAATCATAAAACTGGACAATGACTTTGACTATTCGTCTTGCGTCAACGCACTTAGAACAAAAATAATTAATGGCAAGGCGGAGCAAGACTTTGAAAAGGAAAGGAACGACCTTTACGCTCGCCTTTGCGAGCCTCTTGTCGCAAAACTTGGCAAAGATGTGAATGAATTGGTTATTGTTCCTGACGGAAACCTTTCGTTCTTGCCTTTTGACATCCTAAGAAAGAATTCATTTGACAAAGACTTTGGCGAAAGTTATTCAATCGAACTTTCTCCGTCAATTTCCATCAGCTATTTGCTTGGAAAAAATTCCAGCTCCATGGGGAACGCCCTGGCTTTTGGCGGAGCGTGGTATGACGACAGCCTATCAGAAGCCCAGCACAGGCAAATGTTTGACAATACTTCAGCCAGCGTAAAAAAGAATTCCCGCAAAATTCAGGCTACAAAAATTTCTCCAGACAAAATGTCCGCAAATCAAAGAGAGGTGATTGAGGAGTTAATCGCTCAAAAAGGAATCGGCGGCTATCTTGCCTCAAAAGACGGGCATTGGGGAAATTTGCCCGGAACTTTGACGGAGGTGAATCGACTCCAGTCAAATGTTTTTGGCCCTAGCTCAATGACCTTAAAAACTCAAGAGCAAGTTACGGAAAGTTCCGTCAAAAAACTTTCCGGCGACGGTCAGCTTTTAAGGTATCCAATTCTTCACTTTGCCTGCCACGGATATTTTGATAAATTTGTTCCGGAAATTTGCAGCCTTGTTTTTTCCGAGGTTAGCGGAAAGTTTTCAAAAGTTTCAAATGATGACGGCTATCTTACCGTTCCCGAAGTTTCTGTCCTTGATTTGAACGCCGACATGGTATGCCTTTCCGCTTGCGAAACCGGTATGGGCGAGATCCGTTCCGGCGACGGTTTGGTTGGCCTTTCGCGCGGCTTTATGGTTGCCGGAGCGAAGAACGTTGGCGTAAGCCTTTGGAGCGTTGACGACGAAGCGACTTCCGAGTTTATGGTCAGAATGTACAAAAAGCGCAAGGAAGGAATGAGCTATGTTGACGCTTACCGCGCCGTCAAGAATGAATTTAGAAAAGACAGCCAATGGTCGCATCCTTTTTATTGGGCGGCCTTTACTTTGTACGGAGGAGCGAGCAACGCTGGAACTGCTTTTGCCGCGCAAAATTCTAAGAACGACAAGTCCGGTTCCGAGGACGCGTATCAAAGGGCGTTGACCGCCAAATACAACGGAGATTATTCATCGACTTTCGCGCTTTGTCTTGAGGCCGCTAGCGCGGGCCATGTCGGCGCGCAGGGATTGCTCTCCCAGCTTTACTATGAGGGCAAGGGCGCGAACAAAGATTACGCAAAAGCCGTGGAATGGGCGAACAAAGCCGCAAAAAAGAACGATCCTCGCGGCCTTAATACGCTTGGTCTTGCAAGTTATTATGGAAACGGCGCAAAAATCGACGGCAAAAAGGGCGAAGCGTATTTGATAAAGGCGTCAGATTTGGGCTTGCCTGAAGCGTCAAATAATTTGTCTTACATATATGAAGATGTGGGCAAGCGAACGCTGTCCGTCAAGAGCGGTGAGAAAGCGTTGGTTTTGTGCAAAAAGGCTGCGGACGCCGGCCTTGCCGACGCTCAAATTCATTTGGGAAGAATGTATTCTTCCGGCTATTTCGTAAAAAAGGATATGGCCAAGGCCGCCGAGTATTACGCTATGGCCGCCGAGCAAGGCGACGCTGAGGCTATGCTTGCGCTTGGGTCCGCCTATCGTTTTGGAGAAGGCGTTCCAAAGGACTATAAAAAAGCCATTGAGCTTTTTGAAAAAGCAGCGGAAAAAAATAACGGCGAGGCGTTGTGCTATCTTGGCGTTATGCATATTAATGGCGAAGGCATTTCTACAGACACATCTAAAGGCATAAAATATCTAGAACGTTCCGCAAGTTTAGGAAACGAAAGAGGCCAGTATAATCTTGGCGTTGTTTATGAAATGGGAGTGTCGCAGGACGGAGGCGATGACTTTTACAAATACGCCGCAAATTGGTATGAAAAATCCGCCAATCAAGGATATCCCAGCGCTCAACACGCGCTTGCCCGTCTTTACTATGACGGAAAGGGCGTCGCGTTAGACTACGCCAAGTCATTTGAGCTTGAAAAGAAAGCGGCCGAGTCTGGCGGGCTCCCAGACGCTCAGTATTGGCTGGGCTATATGTATGATTGCGGCAAGGGCATCGCATCCGACGCAAGTACTGCCAATAAGTGGTATGAAAAGGCTATTGCCGGCGGCAACATTCAGGCAGCCTATGAACTTGGCTACAATTATTGGAACGGCAGAGGCATAGCCAAGGACGATTCCAAGGCCTTTGATCTGTTCAACAAAGTTGTCGCCAACGGACAGACGTCTTTAAAAGAATATGAGAAATCCTTGTTTTATCTTGGCCGCTCTTACGATCTTGGACGAGGCGTAAAGCAAGATTACTTTAAGGCGGTGGAATGGTATCAAAAGGCAGCTGAGAAAGGTGATGCAAGCGCGCAATGTAATCTTGGTTATATGTATGAGCGCGGACAGGGGGTAAAACAAGATTATTCAAAGGCGCTTGACTTGTATCAAAAATCCGCTTTGCAGGGGAATAGCGCCGCGCAATATAATTTAGGCATTTGGTATGCAAATGGAATAGGCGTAAAGCAAGATTACTCCAAAGCTATGGACTGGTATCAAAAAGCCGCCGCGCAAAATCATGCGGACGCCCAAAATAATATTGGCGCGTTGTATGAAGATGGAAAAGGCGTTGCAGCATCCATCCCCGAAGCGAAAAAATGGTATCAAAAAGCGGCGGCTAATGGCAATGATCGCGCAAAGAGAAATCTCGACAGGCTTAATGGAGTCTCTACAAGTTCTGGCTCTGGTTCCAAGTGGCTTTTCCCGTTATATGGTTGCGAGCTAGGCAAGACAACCGTCACTGAGTTGGCCAAAAAAGGTAAGAAAGATCCAAAGTACAAACTGTATGTGATAAACAATCAAAACTTTTGGTGTTTTAGCGGAAAAGTCTTTGATTCAATGTATATAACAAAATATACATGGGTTCCAGAGTGGAAGCAAAAAGGTTATGATCCTGATTTGTCATATAACAGATGGATGGATCTTTTAAAGGGGCAGGGGTATTCAATTAAAGTTGTAGAGCAGCCTATTGTAAAGGATTCGTCCCTTTCTGCGAAAGTTGTCGCGTCCAAAAGTTCTCCAGTAAGGCATGATATTACGCTTGTCTTTAATTATTCAAAAAAGAAAAGTCTATCTGATTCTGGTACATTATATAGTTTTGATGTGACCTTAAAATAACAAGGAGGTTCCTATGAAAGCGATTCGTATGTTAAAAACCGCTCTCTTTGCCGCAACTCTTTTTTGCGGAGCGGCTTTTCCGCTTTGCGCGCAGATAAGCCTTGTAAACGAAGGTCGCGCGCATTATCAGATGGCGGAGCTTTACCGTTCCGGCGACGGCTTTACGCAAAGCTACCAAAAGGCCTTTGAGTGCTACAAGCGCGCTTGCGAAGCGGACGAGCCGATGGCCTTTAGGTTGCTGGGGCACCTTTATATGACAGGCAAGGGCGTAAAAAAAGACGAGGCCTCCGCTTGGAAGTATTACACCGAAGCCAAGCGCCACGGAACTTTTCCTGAGCAGGATTTTGCGGAAGAGTGGGCGCTAAAGGAGTTGGAAACGCCTCAGCCCTTGGATTGCTTTACCCCAGAAAAAACGATGGACGAATGGATGAAGGAAGGCGAGATGCGCCGTGTTGAATACGCCTTGAACTACGGAAAAGGCGTGGGAATCTTTGCCTGCGCAAGCTACATGACTCCCGCCCGCTACGGAAATCCCAAGGCCCAGTATTGGGTTGGAAAATACTACACTGAATGCGTCAATCCCAAAAAAACCGGGGAATACCGCGACGCAATTATAAACGCAAAAAAATGGCTCTCTCGTTCCGCCGCGCAGGGAAACGAAGACGCCAAGAAATTGCTTTCCGAATTGCCCGCAGTGGAGAAGAGTGCGAACTCGCTTTTGGCCAATGATGTCAACGCAAAGAACGTAAAAAAGCTTTTGGCTTCCAAATACATGGACGCGATTTCTTCGGTTGACGAAGAAAAAAACGTTATCGCCTTTAACAACAATTCAATTTACATTACCTTTGAGCCGGAACGCCAGCTTATTTGCTTGGTGTCGTATGTCGTCCCCGCAAAAAAATTGGCAAAAAGCGAATGCGTGGATATCGCAAACGGCTGGAACCAAAAGCAAATATTTTTGATAATGTGCTACGACGAGGACGCCTTTAGGGCGGAGTATTATTTGTCTTACGCGGGCGGAATCAACGCGGACAACTTGAACTCGTCGTTGGACTTTTATTTTAGGATTCTAGGCAATTTTGCCGGCGCGCTAAAAGATTATTGCGCGGATTGATATAATTTTCTTAGGAGGAAAATATGATTTTTTTAACAGTAATACCCTTGCTTGCCGTTTGGTTCGTTCGCGTCTTGATGGCGCCCGCCGCAAATCTTGGCGCGTATTTTGACGTTCCTTCGCTTTTGTTTGTTTTGGGAACGATCGTTTGCTGCGCGTTTTTGACAGGAAGGGCCGGTGACTTTTTTAAGTCGGCTTTTCGCGCCTTTAAGAAAGACGACCTTCCGCAAGACGAAATCGCAGCGTCATTAAATGCTGTAGGCCAGGTAATAATGCTTTGTTCAGTTTTGGAAGTCTTGATTTGCGCCGTTGCTGTCGTGTCGCTTACGGCAACTGACAGGGCCGCTTGGGGCTTAAGCCTTGCCATTATAATCGTCTCTGTTTTTTACATGTCTTTCGCCTTGGTAATTTTGAGCGTGATTCGCGCGCGCCTTTTGGAAAAAATCTCGGGCGCAAAGAACGACGCCAACGCGTCCAATTTTAGCCGCGCTTTGGCTTTTAAGATTTGTTTTGCGGTTTTTGCGATAGCGCTTCCTTTTGCGGTTTGCGCTTTTGCCAACGCGCTTGGCGGAAACAAGGTCTTTTTGATTGCCAAGTTTCCATTGAGACAAATAATTTTCTTTGTTCTTCTTATGCTTTTCGCGCTTTTTACGGCGGGAACTTCGCGCGGCTCGTCTTTGACCGCAATCTATTTGGGCTTTTACATCGCATCCATCGACTCGATAAAAGTTTTTGTTCATGCCGAAGACGTGGAGCAATTCAAGTTTTTGATTAGCGACGCGCTTTCGGGCATTGTGGTCGCGGCGGCCTTTTGCGCGCTTTTTGTTGCGTTCGACCGTTCGTCTAATAAATAATATAATAGGCTTGTTTAGGCCAAGGAGTGTGTTATGGATAATTTGACGGCGACACTTATGATTGTTGGGGGAGTCGCGGCTTTTTTAGCCGTTCAGATCCTGCTTTTAAGTCTTTTGAAAAAAAATCGCGCGGCGCTTGTTGTTGTCGCAGTTGTTTTCTTTGTATTGGGAATATGGTTGTGCGTCAGAATTTCTGGCGGCAAATTGAGCGCGCTTGGCGATGTTGTTGGCCTTGCGGGAATATTTTTCTTTGCAGTTCCAATGCTTTTTGCGTCTGGCCGCGCCGGCGATTTTGTCTTGGCGATGAAGGTTGTTTTCGCAAAAAAGCCTGCGCAAATCAAAGAGTTAAAGGCCTCGCGCGACGCTCTTGGCCTTTTGGAAAAGCTCGTAATTTTTGGATCGGTAGCTGTGTTCTTGATTGGCCTTACGTCAATCTTTAATTATTTGGAGGATTACAGCGCGATTTTTCCGAATCTTGCAATAGCGTTGCTTCCGCTCCTTTACGCGGTGATTCTTTGTTCAACCATCGCTTGCGTTCGTTCTGTGATTGACTCAAAGCTTGCGGATGAGGAGGCGGTATGAAAAAAATTATAGTTTCAATCTTTATCTGTTTTGCGACGTTTTCAGCCTTTGCGGCGGACTGGAATTTTTTTGTGCCAATCGGAATTTCGGTTCCGGTTTCATACTTCCGCCAGGAAAAAACTCATAGGAATGTTGACCAGTGCGCCTTTGACTTGGACCTTTCGCTTATTGGAATAGAAATGAATTACGGCTTTTCCTTTGAAGCGGCGATAAGAGGCGGCATAGGCTCGACAACTTGCTTGTACGCCGATGACAAGCGGGACTTTGCCTTTGACGGCGCGATTAATCTCGGCGTGGGCTGGTCTCCGATAAGGAAAAATAAATTCATTTTGTCTGTTTTCGCTCGCATGGGCTTGAACTTTGACCGCTATTCCTCCAAAAAAACTTATCGCATATCTACTAACAAAGAACATACTTTTGAGCAAGTTGTTACCTTGGTTGATTTTAATTTGGGGTTTGACGTTCAAGCGTCTTTCTTTTTCAACGACTTTATCGGACTTTTTATTCGCGGAAGCTACGACCGTGTAATCGTGGGTTCGGTTCATTACAGCGAGAACGAAGGAACCAAAACCTATTACTATAACGGATATGAATACAAATACGGCTCTAACAACTTGGCGCAATTCAAGACAGTAGGCAATCAAATCATAACGCCGACGGTTGGCGTGGTGATAAAATTTTAGCGTCACAAAAGGAGGAACGGAATGAAAAAAGCGTTCATTGTTATATCGGCTCTTTGCGCGTGTTTTTTTGTCGCGCCTGGTTCATTGTCTGCCGAAAGCCGCAACGCGCTTTTAATCGCCAACGCCGCTTATACAAACGCTCCCTTGAATACCCCGATACAAGAGGCTCGCGGTTTAAAGCAAAGCCTTTTAAAATTGGGCTTTAACGTCACGCTTGTGGAGAACGCCGACATAAACGCGATGGAAAAGGCAGTGAGCGAGTTTGGCGCCTTGCTTAAGAGCAAGGGGGGAATCGGCTTTTTCCATTACGGCGGCCACGCTGTTCAAATTGACGGAAAAAACTATTTGGTTCCTTCGCATACAGAAATCGCCACCGAAGCTCAAATACGGCGCCTTTCCCTTGACCTTGACGACTTGATGCGAAACATGCAGGCCGAAACGAACATTGTTATTCTCGACTCGTGCAGGGATAATCCTTTTCCGTCCGCGACCAGAGGAACGACAAGGGGCTTGGCGATTTCTTATGTTAAGCCCAAAAATTCAATCATTGTATATTCCGCCGAGGCTGGAAACAAGGCGCGCGACGGAGTGTTTACGCCGATATTGACCAAGAAAATTCTTGAGCAAAAATCCCTTCATTCCATTTTGCTTGACGTTCGCCGCGAAGTTAGCAAAGCCACCGGCGGCATGCAAATTCCAAAAAACGACGACGGTCTTTTTGACGAAATCTACTTGGCCGGCCATTCAGGATCGCCCGCTCCAGTAGCCGCCGTGTCCGCTCCAGAACCAGTTCGCGCGCCGGAGCCCAAGCCAGTCGTAATATCCACAGATCAAGCGGGAGATGATGTCGCGATTCTTGCGGCATTGAATAGCGGAGACTTGTGTTTTGCAAGCAAAGAACTGTTTAGATTCGCGCAAAATAAAGCCGGCACTAGCTTTCCAATTTATGGCGGCCTTCAAAACACTTGGGAAACTAAGGTTTATGGAAAGGCCTACGTGTCTTCGTCCGGCAAAAATGTTTTTGCCTTAAACCTGGGCGAACATGTCTTGGGCGTTTTGCGTTATGGCGGAAACCGAAACGGCAAGGTCGGCTTTTTTCTAGGCGTCAATGGAAGCGTAAAAGACAAAGCCTTGCTAGAAAGATTGCAAGCCGCCGCCTCTAAGCTAGGCTGGGAAACAAAGGTTGTAAAGTCTTCTTCGTCCAGCAAAGAAGAGGCGGAGTATGTGATGGGGAGCGAGGCGCTCTTTATGTCTTATTTGTCGGATTACCGCAAAGCAAGCGACGACATCGCTACGATATTAAAGGCCGCAAAATAAAAATAACGCTTGACTTTTTTGTAAAATACGCTATACTTAATACTAGGTTTTTTTTGACCAATCTTAATTGTAAAAGGAGGTAAGGAATGGCGACATCTAGTTTGTATAAAGACTTTGTTATTACGACTCGCGAAGAAGCCAAAGGCTTTGTTGATATGCTTGATTCTTTTGATGTAAATGCCGTCAAAGAAAATAAAAATCTTGCCTCCTTTTATGAGCCTTCAACTGAACAAATGAAATTGCTCATAAAGGATTGGCGCAAAAAAAAGAATGCCTAGTTTCCAATGCATTGTTTGCCGTCTTGACATGCTGCTAAGCGATGTTGACGGCGACAAGATTTTTTCAGCTATAACAAATTCTTTTTCTTCAAAAAACGCTGACGTCGAGCATTTTTTAAAAAATAGTGCGATTCAATCAATGAGGCTTCATCAGTCTTCTACATATCTTGTAATGTCAAAGGATTTTGACCTTCTTGGATATTTTACGCTTGCTTTAAAAGTCGTCCGAATAGACAAAAGCCTTTTGAGCAATAAAGAAACTGTAAAATTACAACGTTTTTCTTTGCCAGATGCTAACAATAATAGTTTTATTATGCCTGCAATTCTTATCGCTCAGGTTAGCAAGAATTTTAGAAAAAAAACTCTTTCGATAAAAGGTTGCCAACTTATGGATATCGTTTTGAGCTATGTGCGTTCCATTCAAAGTCAAGTAGGCGGCCTAATTACTTTTCTTGAGTGTGAACCAGTAAAAAAACTTGTTGAATTCTACAAGTCACAAGGTTTTAGGTTTTTAAGTGAAAAAACAATTTCAAAAACAGACAAAGAGCTTTTGCAGATGTACCGTTTGATTTGATTTTTTTTCCGAGTGCGCTTGAATTTATTTGTTTTTTTTGCTATTATAAAATCCTTGCCAACTTAGCTCACCTGGTAGAGCAGCGCACTCGTAACGCGCAGGTATTCGGTTCAAGTCCGGAAGTTGGCTTTTTTTTTACGCTTCTCTTGAGGGGAAGCGTTTTTTTATACGCAAGCGTTTTGGTTCGTGGGACTTGAACCGAGCCGCTCGATTAATCTCGCGGCGCGCCGTTCTATCGATGAGGCTAAAACGGCGGTCGCGCCGCCGTTTTTTTACGCCTCTTCGATTTTTGGCGGGTTCAAGTCCGGAAGTTGGCTTAAATTTACGCCTAACCATAGCGGTTGGGCGTTTTTTTTTCATTTTTTTTCCATAAAAACTTGACGATTTCCTCCTTTTTTTATTATCTTTATAAGTATGGAAGAAAAGGAAGAAGAAAAAGAGCGCCAAGAAACTCAAGAAAGCGCTTCTGACAGCAACGAAACGCAACAAAACGCAGAAAACGCAAGCGTGGAGGTGGATTCCGCTCAAGAAAGCGATTCCGTTCAGCCTGAGGGAGACGCTCCCGCCCAAGAGGAAAAAGAGCAGACCCCCGAAGAGAAAATCGCGGCCCTAGAAAAAGAAAACGCCGAACTCAAGGACCAGCTTTTGCGCCGCGCGGCCGACTTTGACAACTACCGCAAGCGCACCATAAAGGAAAAGCAAGACGCCTACGACTACGCCAACACGGCGCTTTTGCAGGACTTGCTGGACAGCCTTGACAACCTTGACCGAACGGTTGAGGCCGCCGAAAAGGCCAACGACGCAAAGTCGATCGCCGACGGAGTAAAAATCATCAGCTCTTCGTTGATCGCGATGCTTGAGTCCAAGTACAACTTGACCGCCTTTGGCCAAGCGGGCGAGGACTTTAACCCCGACATGCACGAGGCTATCGGAAGCGTTCAAGACGAGGTTGAAAAGCCGGTCTTGAAGGAAGTTTACCTTAAGGGATACAAGCTTAAGGACAGGGTCATCCGTAACGCAAAGGTTATGGTGACCATGCCAAAAGATAAGTAATATATAGAAGAATAGGAGATAATTATGGGAAAGATTATTGGAATTGACTTGGGAACGACAAACTCTTGCGTAGCCGTAATGGAAAACGGCGAGCCGGTTGTAATCCAGAACGCCGAGGGCGGACGCACGACTCCGTCAATCGTAGGCTTCACAGCCCAGGGCGACCGCATTGTCGGAGCGCCGGCCAAGAACCAGATGGTTACCAACCCTAAAAACACTGTTTACTCAATCAAGCGCTTGATCGGCCACCGCTACAGCGAATTGACAGGCGAGGCCGCAAAGCTTCCTTACACAATCATCGACAACGGAGCGGACTGCCGCGTCGAAGTTACCGACAACGGCGCTCAAAAGCAGTTCAGCCCCCAGGAAATCTCGGCCTTTATCTTGCAGAAAATGAAGAAGACCGCCGAGGACTACCTTGGAAGCGAAGTAACCGAAGCTGTTATCACGGTTCCGGCCTACTTTAACGACAGCCAGCGCCAGGCCACAAAGGACGCCGGTAAAATCGCCGGCCTTGACGTAAAGCGCATCATCAACGAGCCTACGGCCGCCGCGCTTGCCTTTGGCTTTAACAAGGACCAGAACAAGGAAAAGACAATCGCCGTTTACGACTTGGGCGGCGGCACTTTCGATATTTCAATTTTGGAATTGGCCGACGGCGTCTTTGAAGTAAAGTCAACCAACGGAAACACACACCTCGGCGGCGACGACTGGGACCGCCGAATTATGGACTGGCTCGTCGACGAGTTCAAGAAAGACACAGGCATCGACCTTTCAAAAGACCCGATGGCCTTGCAGCGCCTTCGCGAAGCCGCCGAAAACGCCAAGATCCAGCTTTCGGCCCAGACATCAACAGCCATCAACCTTCCGTTCATCACAGCCGACGCGACAGGCCCCAAGCACTTGCAAAAGAACCTTACTCGCGCCCAGTTTGAGCAGATGACAGAAGACTTGTTCGAGGCCACAAAAGAGCCCTGCCGCAAGGCTTTGGCCGACGCCGGCATCACGGCCGACAAAATCGACGAAGTCCTTTTGGTGGGCGGTTCAAGCCGCATGCCCAAGGTTCAGGACGTAGTGAAAGAGCTTTTTGGAAAAGAGGGAAGCCGTTCCGTCAACCCCGACGAAGCGGTTGCCATCGGAGCGGCTGTCCAGGGCGGCGTTTTGCAGGGCGACGTAAAGGACGTCGTTTTGCTTGACGTTACTCCGCTTTCTTTGGGAATCGAAACTATGGGCGGCGTAATGACAAAGCTCATCAACCGCAACACGACTATTCCTACAAAAAAGAGCCAGGTATTCTCCACCGCCGCCGACGGCCAGACTGCCGTTACAATCCACGTATTGCAGGGCGAGCGCGAGATGGCCGACCAGAACCGCACTTTGGGCAACTTTAACCTTGACGGAATTCCCGCCGCTCCACGCGGTGTTCCGCAGATCGAAGTCACCTTTGACATCGACGCAAACGGCATCGTAAACGTAAGCGCCAAAGACTTGGGAACAGGAAAGGACCAGCACATCACGATCACTTCTTCCAGCGGCTTGAGCGAAGAAGAAATCAACAAGATGGTAAAGGACGCCGAAGCCAACGCCGCCAGCGACAAGGCCAAGCGCGAAAGCGTTGACGCCAAGAACGAAGCCGACAGCTTGGTTTACCAGACAGAAAAGTCACTCAAGGAATTGGGCGACAAGATCAACGGAGCCGAAAAGCAAAAGGTTGAGGACGCCGTGGCCGAACTTAAGAAGGCCTTGGAGTCTGACAACACCGCCGACATCAAGGCCAAGACAGAGGCCTTAAAGCAGGCTTCTTACAAGATCGCCGAGGAATTGTACAAGCAGCAGCAGGCTGCGGGCGGAGCGGCAGGAGCCGGAGCCGGCCCCAATCCTGGAGCGGGAGCTGGAGCCAACGCCGGAGCGGGCGCCTCAAACGGCGGCTCGTCAGGCTTTGACAAGGGCAGCGCCGAAGACGTGAACTACGAAGTTCACGACGACAAATAATAAATCAACACGAGCGAAAAAATGGCTTCAAAACGCGATTATTACGAAGTATTGGGTGTAGAAAAGAGCGCCTCTATTGACGAAATCAAAAGGGCTTACCGCAAGCTGGCCGTAAAGTACCATCCTGACCGAAACCCCGGCAACAAAGAGGCCGAGGAAAAGTTCAAGGAGGCTACGGAAGCCTACGAAGTTCTTTCCGACGACAAAAAGCGTCCGATCTACGACCAATACGGCTTTGCCGGCCTTGACGGAATGGGCGCCGGCGGAGGAGCGCAATACTCGCACGCCTTCCACGACTTTTCCGACTTGTTCGGCGGAATGGGAGGCGGCTTTGGAGACATATTCGACAATATTTTTGGCGGCGGATTCGGCGGAGGCTTTGGAGGCGGCCGCGGCCGTCAGTCCGACAACGACGGCGCCAGCCTTCGCTACGATTTGGAAATCACCTTTAAGGAGGCGGTTTTTGGCGTAAAGAAGGACTTGCGCTTTGCCCACAACGCCGCCTGCAAGGCTTGCAATGGAACTGGCGCCGAAGCCGGCACCGGCAAAAAGACTTGTCCCGCATGCAACGGCATGGGGCAAATCAGGCGTTCCAGCGGCTTTTTCGCAGTTTCGCAAACTTGCCCCCAGTGCCACGGCACAGGCCAAATAATAGAACATCCTTGCAAAGCCTGTCGCGGAACCGGCTACGAAAAAGAAAACAAGGTCGTTTCGTTTACGATTCCGGCCGGAATTGAGGACGGAAAGCGCATCGTAATCCCCAAGCAGGGAGACGCGGGCCGCGACGGCGGACAGCCAGGCGATTTGGTCGTCGTTGTCCACGTTCAAAACGACGCTTGCTACGAACGCAGCGGAAGCGACTTGTATTGCGCGATTCCAATCTCCATGACCCAAGCGGCCCTTGGAGCCACAGTCACAATCACCGCCCTTGACGGCCGCAAAATCGACATACCGATTCCCGCAGGCTGCCAAAACGGAAAGCTTTTGCGCATAAGGGGGGAGGGCATCGCTTCCGCTTCCCGAAAAGGCGACTTGTACATAAAGATTATGGTTCAAATCCCCGCAAAGCTAAATTCCAAGCAAAAACAGCTTTTGGAAGCCTTTGCCGAGGCCGAAGGGGCCTCAAAAGAGCCGTCTTTGCTCAGATTGTCCGAGCTTAGCCGCTAGGGCGCGGCCGGGCAGTCCAAAAAATTAGCGCGTTTTTTCCCCTTTTTTGCCGATAATGTGTTATAATAGTCTGAATTCTTTTCAGGGGATTTTATGCTCAAAACAAAAAAACGATATGTCTTTATAATCTCAAACATTCTTGCGGTTGCGCTTTTTATGATTGTTTCGCGCTTTATTCTTCCTCCGATTACAGACGGAATCGAGCGCGCCTACTTTATAGTTTTGGAATTTGTTTTGCTATTGTTCAGCCTAACGATTTTGTCCGTGGCCGCCATTTCGGTCAACAAAAAGCTGGAACGGGACGTCTTGCTAAAAAGCGAAACAAGGTTCATGCAGCAGTTCATCGACGCGCTGCGCTTTTGTTACTCCCTTGACGACTTTTACGAAATCGTAAAGACCATTTTGGAGCGAAAGGCCGACTGTTCGGTTTTGTACATAGACTCCGAAAAAGACTACGTTCTTTACTCTTCAACAGACTTGCTTACAAGCGACAAAAAGACCGTAACCACGCTCAACCAAAACTTTCCGGCATCTTGGCAGGACGGCTACCACTTTATCGGAGACAAGCTGGGCGTAGTTTCTTCATACCGAACGGCGCGAGGCTTTTTCCTTTGCGCCAACAAGCACCACTTCTTTATTTTCTGCCGCTACACCCGTCTCTTTGACACAGGCATCTACAAAGAGCTCTTTGACGAATTTGTCCGCTTTAGAAAAAGAGCCGAGACAATCGCCAACCTTTCTGAAATCGCCTCGCTTTCAAAGGACTGGGAACAGTTGGCCGAAACGCAAAAGCTTTTCTTGCCGCAGCAATTGCCCGAGCCGCACCGCTTGCGTTTGGCCGCTTACTTCCGCCCGCTTGTAAACGTTTCGGGCGACTACTACACGGCGCTTCCGATCGACAAGCACAAGACTCTTTTGATGCTTGGCGACGTTTCGGGAAAAGGCTTGCCGGCCGCCCTTATCATGGGCTTGGTAATGAACACTGTAAAGATTATGGAAAACAAGGAAGACTTGGTTTCCATCGTATACGCGATTGACAAAGCGATTAAGAGCATGAAATTGCAGGACAAGTACACCGTTCTCTTTATCAGCGTAGTTGACACGCAAAAAATGACGATCCGCTATGTCAACGCTTCTATGTCCGATCCCTTGATCATCACAAGGGCGCCGGACGGCTACACGATCAAGCCGCTTAGCTCAAACTGCGGCGTTGTCGGCATCATAGACTTGGACAACGTTCACATGGACGAGCAGCGTCTTTTCCGCGACGACTTGATTTTGTTCGCTTCGGACGGCGTTTCGGAAGTAATGAACGAAGAGGGCGTCGAGTTGGGCGACACTGAATTGTACAAGCAGACAATTACAAAGAGCGCCGCCAAGCAGCCGCAGGAATTTGTTGACGACGTAGTCAAGTTGATCTTTGACTACAAGGGCGAAAACAAGTTGCACGACGACATTACAATGATGGTTACAAAGGTGGTAGGCTGATGATTTACATAATTCTAAATATTGGAATAGCCGCGTATTTGGCGTGGGCTTCGTTCAACGTAAACACAAAGAACATGAGGAACGAAAACTCCCTCATCAACATTGTGTTGCTTTCGGCCTTTACCGCTGTTTTGATGGTCGTTTCGTTGATCATGATTATGTGGGGCCCGGAACGCTTTACGGTTTTCTTGGAACACACGATGCTGTTCTTGATAGGCCTCATCTACATCATAATAGCCTTTTACTTTTTGGGGACCGCGATCAAGCGCAATAAGTTTATCTCGTTCTTGGAAGTTTTCTTCATTCTTGCGGCGCTTTATGTTTCTTCTTCAAAGATTGACATTGCCGACTACACCCGCTTTGAGTTTGGATCCGAGCTTTTGTTCAAGGGCGATGTGGCCAAGTTCTTTCCGATAACTTGGGTTCACGCGTACTTTGGAACTTTTGTATTTTTCTTGCCTGGAATGAGCGCCTTGATAGTTCTTCTTAGCGCCGAAAACGCCAATTCTAGGCAGGCCTTCCAGCGAGCGGTGCTGTTTTTTGCGGCGCTTGTGTTCGCTTGGATCTCAAGCTTTGCTTTGGTTCTTACAGCCGAAATGCTTCCGATGATGATCACGCTTTACACTGGCGTCCTTGCGATTTTCGTAACTTTCTTGACCCGCATCTCTGTCCAGGACAAAATTTACGACACGCTTACGCTGTTTTCGGGGCTTTTGGTCAACATCATCAAGTACGCGGTTCCGGCCTTTGTCGGCGCCTTGTTCTTTGTTGGCTTGCGTCCGATTTACGCGACCAACAAGGGCTTGTACACAACGGTGGTCTTCTTGATTTCCTCCGCCGCGGTTTTTGCAAGCCGCCTTTTTGCCGCCGCCGTTTCCAAACTTTCGACATTCCGCTCGTCAAACTACGGAGCGGCTTTTGAGGCTGACCTTGCCGCCATCAACTACAACGACGAAACCGGCGACATTTGCAAAAAGCTTTTTGAGATTTTCCAAAACCGCGTCAACGTAGGCGACATGAAGGTTTTGATCGCTGGCGGCAACAACGAGTTGAACACCGTTTTTGCCAGCAAGGGAACAAAGCCAACCCTTAGCAGTCTTGATCCCGGCTTGGAGGCGATCCGCCAGCAGGACATCAACATCTTTATGAAAAACCAGGCCGAAGGAATCTTTGCCCTTGAGCAAAAACAGGCTGAAATCAACGCTTTCTTTAAGGCGGTCGGAGCGGAAGTTTTGATCATCCTTAACGAAGGCCGCCACTTGGTTGGCGTAATCGCGCTTGGCGAAAAGCGCGGCGGAGCCAGCTACGACGAATACGACAAGCAAATATTCGACAAACTTTACTCTTACTTCTTCGTATTCGGCTATTACATGTCAAACATCGCCAACGCTTCGGTCGTCGGAACGGTAAACCGCGAAATCCGCATGTCGGCGCAGATCATCACTTCGATCCAGGAAAACATGGATCCCGTAGAGAATCCAAAAATGGACGTAGGCTACTTGATGGTTCCCGCCCACAACATCGGCGGCGAATTTGTAGACCTTATCCGCCTTAACGAAAAACGCCACATTTTTGTCACCGGCTCTCTTAGCGGAAAAGGCATCTCGGCCTCAATGAGCATGGTAATCTTAAAGTCGATCATCCGCACTTACCTTAACACGACGCACGACTTTAAAAAGCTTGTTTCAAAGGTCAACCAATTTATCCGCTTTAGCTTGCCAAAGGGAACGTTCTTTGCCGGCATTTTCTGCTTGATAGACTTTGAGACCGACACCTTGTATTACATCAACTGCGGAATTCCGACAATGCTTTTGTACACCCGCGCTTACAACAACGTAATCGAAATCCAGGGCAACGGCTACGTTCTTGGCTTTGTAAAGGACATCACTCCGCTCTTAAAAGTAAAGCAAATCAAGATGAACGCCGGAGACGTAATCGCGATCAGCACAGCCGGCCTTATCAACAGCCACT
Source organism: Treponema sp. (assembly GCA_016290995.1). Taxonomy (GTDB): domain Bacteria; phylum Spirochaetota; class Spirochaetia; order Treponematales; family Treponemataceae; genus Treponema_D. The sequence goes on from JAEEVR010000005.1 coordinate 18,208, forward strand.
CGCTGCGCGGCGAACAGTACGGAAAAGACCGAATCAAAAAGTCAATGACCGACAACTATATGTACAGCGGAATGCGCATGTGCTCGTTCTTGTTTGACGACCTTAAGCGCTTTATGGCCAAAGAGCTTGACGACGACATCACCGTAATGATGATCCGTTACTTGGACAAAGACAGCCAGACCGTAAGCGACGACGAAGAAGACGTCAAGGAGGCATAACAGATGGAAGCGTTGACAATTACAGAAAAAAAAGGCGCCAACTACATTCTTCTTGAATTGAACGGAGCCATTAACTCATACACTTTGACTGAATTTCAAAACCGCGTGTACACGACGATTCAAGAGACAAATTTGGTTCTTGACTTGTCCAACGTTTTTGAAATCGATTCAACCGGAATGGGCGTTTTGTTCGCGGCCTTTAACGACGGCCGCGAAGTTGGAAAGCGCCTTTACCTTATGAACATGTCGCCTCAGGCGCAAAAAACTGTAAGCGACACGGGCTTTTTGGACGCCTTTAACGTCATCAGCTCGGTCACCGAGGTAGAGTGAGTCGCAAGGCGCGCCAAACGGCGCGCCTTGAATTTTTTGCGCTTTTCCGCTAGAATGTCGGAATGAAAAAAGGCGCTTTCTTTTCTGCCGCGCTTTTGTCCGCGGCTCTTTTCCTTTCTTCTTGTTCTGTTTTTGAGGGCCAGGACGGCGCGAGCGTTTCATTTACAATTACAGGCGATATGGTTAAGGCGATGGGCGGTTCCCGCTCGCTTTCGCCGACAGAGGCGGGCAGCCTCTTTTTGGAAATAACCCTTGAGGGCGGCCATTCCGACGTCAAGACGGTTCCGATTGTGGAAGGTCAGGCCGCGGTTTTTGACGGCGTTCCAATCGGAGCGTCTGTCAGCGCCATAGGAAAAGCCTTTGTAGAGTACGGAGGGGCCAAGGTTCCCACCTACACAGGAAAAAGCGACGCCATCCTTGTAAAAGAAGGCGACAACCAATTAAGCCTTTACTTAAAAAAATCCGGCTTTTACGTTTCCTCCACAGGAGACGACACAAACGGCGACGGCACCCAGCAAAATCCCTACGCAACGCTCGGCGCGGCCGTCACAAAAATCTACGCGCTCAACGACCCGACCGTTGACTACACAATCATAATTGACGGAACGGTAACAGGCGATGCGGGCGGAGCGTGCGCCCAATCAAAAATAGAAGACGACGCCTCCACCGGGCAAGCGATTCCCGCCAAGTCAATCACCCTTAGCGGCGCCCACAGCCTGAACGCTGACGGCAATCCGCAAGACGTGATGGACAGGGGCCTTTTAGGCGCGGCGAGCGGCAATTCCTCTGGAACTGTTCTTGTCGTCAATACGACCGTTCCTGTCACGATTACAAACCTTAAAATTACTGGCGGATATAACTTGAACGATAACGGCGGCGGCATAACCGTAGCCCAAGGCTCCACTGTGATATTGTCTGACGGCGCTTGGCTCATTGGAAACAAAAGCTATTCAAACGGCCGGGGCGGAGCCGTGCACAACGAAGGCGCTCTTTTTGTTTGCGGAACGGCTGTCATAGGCAATAAGGCCGCCGCGACTTGGGCCACGGACAGTTCAGGACAGAGAATTCTCATAGACGGATATGCGGCTAATTACGCCACAAGCGGCGGAGGAATTTTTAACGGACGCTATAACACTACGGCTAACGCAAAGTGCTATCTAGGCTTTAGCGGCTACGCCGCCGATGGCGTGACTCCGGTTAAGCGCGAGTGGACGGGCGGCCTTTACTATAATGGCGGACAAGGCGGAGCGATTTTTAATTCCATAGGTTGTTATGTTCGCTTTGACAGCGGAACAATGAAATGGAACAGCACTGCGGATCGAGGCGGCGCGATTCATAACGATGGAAATGGCACGGTTGAAATGACTGGCGGCCAAATTATTTACAACCGTTCCTTTGAGCAAGGAAACTACACCTCGTATGGCGGCGGCGTTTGCAACGTAAAAAGCAGTTCCAAGTTTATAATGAGCGGAGGAACAATCAATCATAACGAAGCCCAAAACGACAAGGGGTATGGCGGCGGCGTATGGAATTGCGGCTATTTTTATATGTACGGTTCAGCTGTAATTGGAGACAAGAACGCAAATTCTATGCCCGACGGAAGCTCTTATGGAAACAAGGCCCAACAAGGCGGCGGATTTTATAATTCCGTAAATGACGCGTCTTCGCAGCATGGAAGGCTTTATTTAGGATACAAACCCGGTTCTGACGGAACGACTCCTGTAAAGGAGCGCTTGTATGGGGGTATATTCTATAATTATTCGTATTACACAGGTACTGATGAGAATACAGGCGGCGGAGCGATTGGCTCTGTTGGAACAATAAAGATGGATTCTGGAACTATCGCCTGGAACTATGCAAAAAAGTATGGCGGCGCGATATTTCATTCGCACAACAATACCCATTCGTTTGAGCTTACTGGCGGAACGATTCGCGACAACAGCGCGGACGGCTTGGGCGGAGCGATTTTCTTTACGGGTAATTCAAACGACAAGTTCTATATTGGCGGAAATCCAAAAATCCCAGCCGGCGCCGACGGAAAGCACGACTTGTACATGAGTGGAAGCGATACATATTACTCGCCGATTGTTTTGATCCAGCCTTTGGACGCCGCCTTTAACATTCGCTTTACGCCGCAGACTTACAAAGATACCATGGTTGTTTTGCAAGCCGACGCGGGCGCGACCGGCATTTCTATCCCAGACGAGCGCCTAAAATTCTCCGTCACTCCTCAGACTATGGACGACGACGGAAGCCCGATTGATCCGCCGCAAAAATGGATTATCGGTACCGACGGCAAGCTGCAAAAGTATATCGCGTCTACTGGAACGACAATAACGATGAACACCGGCGCCGGCGACATCGGCGTGCAAGTTTTGGTTGGCGGTGTTGCGCAGGCTTACGACGGAACTCCGATTAACGCGGGCACGGCGACGCAAATAAGTTTTGTTGCGGATACTGGCTTCAAAACTTACACATGGAAGTTGGACAACCATGTCGTGAATCCCGCGACAGATCCGGTTGAGCTGCTTGTTCCAAATCGGCTTGACCTCATAGATTTGGACGACACAACAGACACAACAAAATGGCCTACGGGCGTTTACGAGATCGAGCTTGAGGCGGTGGCTCAAGACGGAACGCCGTATTCATTCAGCGCGCAAGTCACGGTTCAATAGGGGAGGCGGAATATGAAAACGACAATTAAAAGCAACCGCGCAAAAATCGCCGCGCTTATTTTTACAGGCCTCGCTTTCTTGGCAAGCCTCGCGCTTTTTTCTTGCTCAAACTTTTCGGACGGCTCGGATTCTTCCGTTTCCGCAAGCGCGGACGGAAAGACATACGTTTCCTTTAGCGCTCAAAGCGTTGACGGAACCGCAAAGACAATCCAGCCCGGAGCAAGCGCCGCTTATCTTAGCGCTTTGACAGACATAAGCGTAAAGGGAAGCCTTTCCGGCGGCGCCGAGCAAAGCCTTATAAGCGCTGCGACTTACGCGGCCTTTACGTCTGCGTCGTCAATCCAAATAGAGCCTGGCGACTGGACCTTTACCCTTACGGCAAAGCTAGAGGGCGTTGACTTTGGCGCGACAACTACCAAGACAATCCAGTTTGGCACGACCAACGCAATAGAGTTTGCGTTGGCGGCTAACGTGATTTACGGCGGCCTTAAGGTGGATGTGACCTTTGCCGGCGCCGCTCCAAGCAAAGTCGTGGCGACCCTTTGCAAGCAAAACAAAACGACGCAAATTGACCAAGCGACAATCACCGACTTTGGCGCGGGCGGAACGCCGACATTCACTTACGAGCGCGTTCTTGCCGAATCTACAGGCCTTGCCGCCGGGACCTATTGGCTAAACTTTGACTTTTACAAGGACGGCGTTTCAGACCCGGTAAATTCTTTTGGAAACTACGTTCGCATAGTGAACGGAATTACAAGCAAAGCGGACTTTACGCTTGACTTAAACGCGGTTTACGCGCTCACTTACGCTTACTACCTTAACGGAGTAAAAGTAACAGATCCAGACACAATCGCGCAATTGCAGGCCGCGCTTGCCGTAGGCGCCAACTTGCCCAATGCCTATTCTCGTAAAAGCGAAATTAACTTGCCCTCGTTCTCTTACAGCGGCTACGACTTTATGGGCTGGTATCAAACAAATAGCGCTATCGCCGCAAGCCAAATTTCAAAAATACAAAAAGGCACGGTAGGCGAAAAGACGCTTTGCGCATTCTTTAAGATGACAAGCGTCTCAGGATCAATCCAAAACGATCTTCCCGACAACTTGGTTTTTGTAGCAAACTCTATGTCGGGCGGCGCTTCTTCAAACGACGGAACGGAATCCAAGCCCCTTGACAGCATAGAACACGCGGTGGAAAAAATTCATCAAATCGTCCAGTCCGCGGACCCGGCTCCTAAGGCAAACGCTAGTTGGGGCATCGTTCTTTTGAGCGACTTGACCGGCGCGCAAAAAGTCACGACAGCCGCGGACAATGATTTGGGCAAGCTTACCATTGCAAGCAAAAGTTCCGACGAGATAAAGACTTTGGACGGCGGCTTTACTGCAGAGCCCTCTGCCGACAGCGACACAGGTACTACGCTTACAGTTTTGTCCCAGAAAGATACGATTTTGCAGTGCGTAAAAATCACAGGCGGCTGGGCAAACTACGGAGGCGGAATTCGACATTCAGGAAAATATCTTTGTATTATGCCTGGTACGGAAATTTACGGCAATAAGGCTGTGTTGGCCGGCGGCGGAATTTTTGCGTCCACGCCAGCGGGGTCCGCTTCATCCGCATCTGCGTCTGTCGCAATTAAAGGCGGTGTTATAGGCGGAGAAGGAGAAAAGGGAAATACTTGTACAGGAAACGGAAGCTCGAACGGAATGGGCGGCGGAATCTATGTCAGAGACACTTTTGATGGAACTGGCTCAGGAAAAGGCTACTTATCTATCGAAAATGCTATTGTACAAGGAAATAAAGCCGCGCTTGGAGCGGGCGTTTGCACTCAAGGTAATACAAGTTTTACAATGGAGAGTGGAAGAATCGTTTCAAACTCTACGCTTGGAACGAATGGACTTGGCGGCGGCATTTATCTTGATCATGGCGGATACAAACAGTTTTATTTTAACGATGGTTCTATTACTGCTAACACTTCTTCTGAAGGCGGCGGCATTTACGCTTACAGAACAACGGTTTATTTGAGTGGAGGAAACATTTCTGGCAATACGGCTACAAACGGCTACGGCGCAGGCATTGAATTCCAAAAAGGCGACAAGACGCCAAATTTCTATATGTCAGGCGACATTTCGTTTGGCTCGAATGATTACATTTATTTGCATGAATCTGATTCAACTGTCACAATAGCTCCTGTTACCGTAGATACTTCACTTTTGGCGTCAACTACTACTATTGGCTCATTTCAGCTTATCCCATATACACTTGGAACGATATTGCTTAAAGACGGCGGCAAGAATATGATGGGTCCGTCTTCGTTTAGCCAGATATGCTCAAGGTTCAAGGTTAAGCCCGACAGCAACGGCAAAGAGTATTTTGTGCAATCTGCAAACGACGGCACGGGACTCCTTACAAAAGTCGTTGACCCCGCCGACATCACCTACTACGTAAGTCCGAGCGGCAATGACTCCAACAGCGGCCGCGACGCGACAAGCAACGCGCTTCTAACAATAAACGGCGCGATTCAGAAAATTAAGACCCAGCAGACTACTGATCCAAATACTGAATACATTATTAAAGTTAATGGAACGCTGACAGACAAGCAAGTAGTCGGCGGACAGACTACTGCGACCTTCGCTTCACAAATAAATAAAATCACAATCGAAGGATATAACGGCCTTAGCTCCGGCGAACCTCAGGACGGCATTGAAGTTACTGGCAATTCAGAACTCACAAAGCCAAAGCTTATTGTAGCTTTCGACAGCACTCTAAAGCAGCTATTAATAAAGAACCTTAAGATTACCGGCGGAAGCGGCGGCGGCATGAATATCGGCGGCTACTCTGATGATTTGGCTTGCCATGTTGTTTTGGACGAAGGAACCCGCATTACAGGCAACAACAGTTCTAATGACGGCGCGGGTGTTGCAGTAGCCAGTAGTTGCAAGCTTACTGTTTTGGATGGCGCTAAGATTAGCGGCAACTCAACAAGCGGCAACGGCGGCGGCGTCATGCTTAACGCGAACACCACCTTGTACATGTATGGCGGCGAAATCAGCGGAAACGTTGCCGGAAATGACGGCAGTGGTTACGGCTCCGGCGTGTATGTCGGCGGAAGCAGCTCAAGCGGCGACGGAAGAGTTTACTTAGGAGGAAACGCCCTTATTGCTTCTAACAACGATGTATATCTAAACTCCGTCAGCGCAAACGCCTCTCAATGCCATTCACTTATTTACATAGAAGCAGAGCTTGAGAATGAGCATGTAGCTACAATCACTCCGGCGGCCTATCATGAAAACAGCCAGTTGATTTTTATTCCGAGCAGTTCAGATCCATTCATTATATATCCGGCTTTGTCGGATGTGTACGACAAGTTCGCGGTCACGCCAAAATCCGACGGCACAACTTGGGCGCTCAATGAGAATGGCGAATTGTACAAGACTGGCAACGGCTCTGGCGGCGGCGGCAGCGGTAGTGTTCCCACGGGATTTGTTCAGGTGACAGGCGGCGCGCCAATTGATATTGATTTTTCTCCAGAAGGCGATCCTGATTCTATTCCTGATATGTATGTTGGTGTTCAAGAAGTTTCTATCGCCGAGTATGAACGCTTTATGGGATATGCGAGCGGTTATGAGCCTGACAGTTCTGTCAATAAAAGCAACACGCCTATTTGTAATATAAGTTGGGCTGAGGCGGCGGCTTATTGCAACGCTCTTAGCAAAGCGGAGGGGCGCGAGCCTGTGTATATCATTATAGATGATACTGGCAAAGAACAATCTGATTTGGATATTTGGGTTTCGTTGGGCGCTTTATCAGTAGATGCAAACGGAAAGTATTATACATCGTTCACATCTACTGAGCCTGTTGAAACATTGTATTGGGAACCGACCTATGTTGTTGGACCTGTTGGCCGAACTGAAAAGAAACTTAAGATTAACGAAACTGCTAACGGTTATCGAATCCCCACTGTGCCTGAATGGGTGTATATTTCAACAAATAATGTAGATAACGCCTTGGGCATTTATGACAATACATCAAAGAATGTTTATGAATGGTGCCAAGGTTGGAATTATTACGGAAATGATTGCGGGCATTATTATGCGATTGGTTCCATTTCGCAGGCTGCCACTTCCTACGCTGATTTTTCTGATTCTGACGGCTCTGCGAGCGGCTCTGTTGACAATGTCACGCATAATGGTACGGCTAATATTGGCCTCCGCGTGGTTTGCAACGCTCCGTAACAACGTTGCCGCAAGGAAAAAAAAATTGGGCGGACTCCAAATCGGAGCCGCCCTTTTTTTTGCGCATGTGTTGTTGTCCGCCGCCGGTTAGTTTGCGGGGGAGGGCTGGGCATCCAATTCTTTTTTCAGTTCCTGCACCTGTTCTAGGGATAGGCCAGTGATTTGCACAATTTGCTCTGGTGTTCCAACATGTAGGTTCAGCATGTTCCGCGCGGCTTTCTTGGCTTCTTCTCTTCTTAAATCCATTTCGTAAATGTTCATAGCGGCGTACTCCAATAAGAATTTTTCGTTGGCCTTCAATTTTTCAACCGTGGCAAAAAGGCTGTTAGAGTATTCGTCTTCGCCAGGGTCGTTTGTGCATACGAATTTTAGGAAGGCGCGGATTTTTTCGTCGCGCTCCGTTTCGTATGCGCTTGCATTATAAAAGATTTTTAACGTTTTGTCATTTAAATTCACGTCTTTGTTTTCGTCGCAGACATTGCGAAACGTGTATCTCGAAAGGCCGAATTTTCGCTCGCTTGCGTCTTTGAACGGGTCGTATTTGCATATGAAAAGAATGTAGCTTTCATTAAGCTTTGTGTAGTTGTCGCCCTTCATAAGAGAGTCGCAGTCCACCATGCTCTGGTAGTAGCGGGCGCGCTTGCCAACCGCCTCCTGCGGCTGGGATTGCATCTCCACGTCGATTACTTTGTCCTCGTCCTTTAGGTAAACATCCAGCCGCACGCCCTTGCTGATGTAGTAGGGGGCGATTGTTTTCTCCAACTCTGGATATTCCACTTTTTTGACTTTGATGCCAAGAAGCCGTTCCACCAATTCCGCGCAAACTCCCGGCTCATGCAGCACCGCTTGGAACATTCCATTGTCAGTAAAGGTTAGTTGGTCCGCGCTTTTTGGGCGATAATAAGAAGTTTCCATAATTTTTACTCCTCGTATGTGTTTTTTTAAAAACGCTCCGCGTTTTCCTTACCTATAAGGTATAAATAGTTATCAAGAGTTTGGCTTATTTTGAAAAAAAGTTGTTTTTTTCTCAGCTTTTTTCGCTCTAAACTGTGAAAATAATCACAGTAAACCGCCTGTTTGGGGCGTTTTTTTTGCTGAAGGGGCAGGATAGGGGGCTTTTTGGTTAGCATATGCTAATTATTGCGGTTTTTTGGTGAAACTTTTCACAGAGCGGCGAAAAATCCGCAAAATTCGCAAAAATTCTTCATATATATTAACTTTTATGTATTAACAAAAAATCGATATGGGTTTATACTTTAATTTGACCTTATTGTATCCTTGGGCTTATTGTCTTTGGACGCATAGCTTCAAACTATAACAGGCAAAAATTAAATTCTATATCGGAATTTACAGGAGTTTTTATGGCAAACAAAATTACCATCATCGGTGCGGGCCAAGTAGGATCAACGGTAGCCTACGCGCTCACTTTAAAGCAGTTGGCTTCGGAAATCGTAGTCATTGACATCATCAAGGAAAAGGCGATGGGCGAGGCGATGGACATTCGCCAGGCCACTCCCTTTGTAGGCCCCATTTCGGTTCGCGACGGCGACTACGAGGACGCCAAGGGCTCCGACATCGTCATCTTCACTTCCGGCGTTGGAAGAAAGCCCGGCCAGTCGCGCCTTGACCTTACCCAGACCAACGTCGACATCACAAAGAGCGTCATTCCTTTGATAACAAAGGCTTGCCCCAACGCTCTTTACGTAATCGTAGCCAATCCTGTTGACATTTTGACATACCAGTTCGTAAAAACTTCCGGCATCCCGGAGAACCGCATTTTTGGAACCGGAACTTTGCTTGACACGGCCCGCTTCCGCGCCCGCATCGCTGAGACTTACAAGGTAGGCGCGACAAACGTTCACGGCTACGTCTTTGGCGAGCACGGAGACTCTTCTTTTGTTCCGTGGTCTTTGGCCAACATCGGCTCGATTCCGGTGGACAGCTTTGCCAAGTCTTTCACAGGCCCCAAGCTTCCCGACTTTGACAAGAACGACGTTGAGGACTACATCAGAAAGTCTGGCGGAATCATCATCAACGCCAAAAAATTCACCAACTACGGAATCGCCGCGACGACAGCCGACTTGGTCGAGGCGTTGAACTACCACACGGATTCTGTCTTGACAATCTCTTCAATGATGAACGGCGAGTACGGCATCAAGGACGTTTGCCTTTCAATCCCGACTTTGGTCGGCTGCAACGGAATCAAGGGCCACATCGCCGCTCCGCTTACGGACGACGAAGTCGAAAAGCTGCGCCACTCGGCCGAATGCCTTAAGGACGTCATCAAGCAGGTCAACTTCTAGGCCGCTGGACAAAAGGAAAAACTATGGCAGAAAAATTCAGGATTGAACATGATTCAATGGGCGAGATGAAAGTTCCCGCCGACAAATACTGGGGCGCCCAGACAGAGCGCAGCCACGAAAACTTTGAGATTGGCGTAGGCATCGAGACAATGCCGCGCGAAATCACAAAAGCCTTTGGCTACCTCAAGAAGGCCGCCGCGATGGCTAACAACGCGCTCAAGCCGCAAAAAATGACCGCCGAAAAACTCAAGGCCATCTCAAAGGCTTGCGACGAAGTCATCGAAGGAAAGCTCAACGAGCACTTTCCGCTTGTCGTATGGCAGACGGGCAGCGGCACGCAGAGCAACATGAACGCCAACGAGGTTATCGCCAACCGCGCCAACCAAATCGCCGGCAAAAAGCTTTGCCATCCCAACGATGACATCAACATGAGCCAGTCGTCAAACGACACGTTCCCGACAGCGCTCCACATCTCAGCCGTATACGCGATCGAAGACAAGCTCTTCCCCGCGATCGACACGCTTGTCGCGACTTTCAAAAAGCTTGAAAAAGAAAACATGAAAATCGTAAAGAGCGGCCGCACCCACTTGCAGGACGCGGTTCCGATTTCGTTCGGACAGGAAATCTCCGGTTGGAGAACAAGCCTTGAGCGCGACCGCAAAATGCTCGAAAGCTCTTTGCCGTACCTCAAGCAGCTGGCTCTTGGCGGAACCGCCGTCGGAACGGGACTCAACGCTCCAAAGGGCTTTGACAAAAAAGTCGCCGAGTGCGTTTCCAAATTGACAGGAAAGAAATTCGTAACGGCTCCCAACAAGTTCCACGCTCTTACAAGCAAGGACGAGTTGGTGTTCGCCCACGGCGCGATCAAGGCTTTGGCCGCCGACATGATGAAGATCGCCAACGACGTTCGCTGGCTTGCTTCCGGTCCGCGCGACGGCCTTGGAGAAATCCGCATTCCAGAAAACGAGCCTGGCTCTTCAATCATGCCCGGAAAAGTCAACCCCACCCAGTGCGAGGCCGTCACGATGGTCGCCGTTCAGGTTATGGGCAACGACGCGGCGATCGGCTTTGCCGCCAGCCAGGGCAACTTTGAGCTTAACGTTTTCATGCCGGTAATCGCCTACAACTTTATCCAAAGCGCGCGCCTCTTGGCCGAAAGCATGCTTAGCTTTAACAAGAACTGCGCCGTTGGAATCAAGGCCGACAAGGCAAAGATGAAGCACAACCTTTACAACTCGCTTATGCTCGTCACCGCGCTCAATCCCTACATCGGATACGAGAACGCGGCCAAGACGGCGCACAAGGCCTTTGACGAAAACATTTCGCTCAAAGAGGCTTGCGTAGGCTTGGGCTTCTTGTCCGCCGCCGAGTTCGACAAGGTATTCAAGCCGGAAGCTATGGCTTTCCCCAAATGACAACGACAAAAAACAATAGATAAGGAAACTTTATGGAGAACACAACTTATTCATACTTCCCCGGATGCACGCTCAAGAACAAGGCAAAAGACCTTGACGCTTACGCGCGCGTTTCGGCGGAGGCCTTGGGATTTTCGCTAGAGGAAATCCCTGAATGGCAGTGTTGCGGCGGAGTTTATCCAACGGCTGTGGACGAGGTGGCGCAAAAGCTTTCTTCTGTCCGCGCTTTGGCTGCCGCTCGCGACGCTGGACACGAATTGGTCACCCTTTGTTCCGCCTGCTACAACGTTCTTAAGCAAGTGAACCGCGACATGCAGAGCAACGAGTTGGTGGACTTTAAGGCCAACAACTACCTTAAGCAGGACGGAATCGAGTACCACGGAGAAGCCAACGTCGTCCACTTTTTGGAAGTCCTTCGCGACAAGGTGGGCTGGGCCAACGTAAAAGCCGCCGTCAAGAATCCCTTGACTGGAAAGAAAATCGGCGCCTACTACGGCTGCCTTCTTTTGAGGCCCGCCAGCGCGCTCAAATTTGACGATCCCGAAAATCCGCAGATTTTGGAAGACTTTATCAAGGCGATCGGAGCCGAGCCTGTAATCTACGCCCAGCGCAACGAATGCTGCGGCGCCTACACGATGTTCGACGATCCTTCCATTCCCCAAGATCGAGCCAAGAAAATTCTTGGCAACGCCGGGGACATGGGAGCCGAGTTCTTGGTCACCAGCTGCCCCTTGTGCAAGTACAACTTGGTCAAAAACAAGGGCGACTCAAAGCTTGACGTGATTTATTTTTCTGAATTGCTTGCCGAGGCCCTTGGCGTAAAAGAAAAGGCCTTGAAGTTGATCAAGGAGGAAAAAATTGCTTAAGTCCGAAATCGAACAAGTCAAGGAAGAAATCCTTAACGTCAGCGGCGTGAACCCCAAGAAGTGCATGATTTGCGGAAAGTGCTCAGGCACTTGCCCCAACTATGACGCGATGGAATACCACCCGCATCAGTTTGTTCAGATGGTCGAGAACGGCGAAATCGAAAAGCTGCTCTCAACCAAATCGATTTACGCTTGCCTTAGCTGCTTTGCCTGCCTTGAGCGCTGCCCGCGCCAGGTTGAGCCGGCAAAGTTGATTCAAGCCGTTCGCGACGTTGTGGAGCGCAAGCGCGGTCCGCAGCATTTGCAGGCGGAAGCCGTTCCTTCTTACTTGGACGGCGAGATTCCGCAGCAGGCAATCGTCAGCGCCTTTAGAAAATACAAGAAATAGGAGCAGGGACAGATGGAAAGAATTGGTGTTTTTGTATGTCACTGCGGCACTAACATTGCTGGAACAGTAGACGTAGCGAAAGTCGCGGAAGAATTGGGAAAGGTTCCCGGAGTCGTTTATTCGACCCATTACACTTACATGTGTTCTTCCGCCGGACAAGCGATGATCGAGGAGCGCATTAAGGAAGACAAGCTTACGGGCGTCGTCCTTTGCTCTTGCTCTCCCCGAATGCACGAAAAAACCTTCCGCGCTTGCGCGGAAAGGGCGGGGCTCAACCCCTACAAGGTGGAAGTAGCCAACATCCGCGAGCAGGACTCGTGGGTTATGAAAGACATGGCGGAGGCGACGACAAAGGCCGTAGCGCTTGGAAAAGCCGCCATCGCTAAATCCATTTTGGACACGCCCCTTACTCCGGGCGAAACTCCGATGACAAAACGCGCCCTTGTAATCGGCGGCGGAATCGCCGGCATTACAGCCGCTCTTGACATCGCCGACGCGGGCTTCCCGGTTGACTTGGTTGAGAAAAAGCCGACTGTAGGCGGAAAGATGGCCATGTTGGACAAAACGTTTCCGACATTGGACTGCGCCTCTTGTATCGTAACTCCCCGAATGACCGAAGTTGGACAGAACCCCAACATTCGCATTTTGTCTTACAGCGAAGTTACAAATGTAACAGGCTACATCGGAAACTTTACGGTAGACATCAAGCGCAAGGCCCGCTACGTTGACGAAACAAAGTGCACGGGCTGCGGCGAATGCACCGAAAAATGCCCGATGAAAAAAGTTCCCAACGACTTTAACCTTAACCTTAACAACAAGACGGCGGTTTACATTCCGTTCGCCCAAGCCGTTCCCAAGATCGCCACGATCGACGCCAACTACTGCTTGCACATGAAGGCCCTTAAAAACGGCAAGGACAATGTCTGCGGAATGTGCGAAAAAGTTTGCGGCGCCGGAGCGATCAACTTTAAGGCCAAGGACGAGGTTATTACAGAAAAGTACGGCGCGATCGTTGTCGCCACCGGCTACAACATGATCGACCTTAAGCCTTACGCCGAATTCGGCTACGGCATTAGCAAGGACGTCGTTTCTTCTTTGGAATACGAGCGCTTGATGAACGCTTCGGGTCCGACTGGCGGACACTTGCTCCGACCCTCGGACGGCGTGGCTCCCAAGAAAATCGTATTCATCCAGTGCGTCGGAAGCCGCTGCTCGGCGGAAGGAAAGGGCAACCAGTACTGCTCTAAAGTGTGCTGCATGTACACAGCCAAGCAAACGATTCTTACCCGCGACCACTGGCCTGACACAGAATGCTACGTCTTCTACATCGACGTGCGCACTCCCGGAAAGCAGTTTGACGAATTCTACCGCCGAGCCGTGGAGCAGTACGGCGTTCACTACATCAAGGGCATGGTTGGAAAAGTCACTCCGCAGTCAAACGGAAAGCTTGACGTTCAGGGAAGCGACTTGATTTTGAACAAGCAAGTTCACATCGAAGCGGACATGGTAGTTTTGGCCGGCTCTTTGGAAGCCGACGAAACCGCGCGCCCGCTTGCCACTATGCTTACAACTTCTATGGACAACGACGACTTCTTCTTGGAAGCCCACGTAAAGCTTCGCCCGGTAGAAAGCCCCACAGCGGGAATCTTCCTTGCCGGCGCCTGCTTGGGACCCAAGGACATTCCGGAAACTGTAGCCCAGTCTTCCGGCGCGGCCGCAAAGGCGATTTGCCTTTTGGTAAAGGACAAGCTCAAGAACAATCCTTGCACGGCAAAGCCCGACGAAAACGCTTGCAACGGCTGCGGCCAGTGCGAGAACGTTTGTCCTTACGGAGCCATCAGCTATGTGGACAAGGATTTCCGCGGCCCCAACCGCACGACAATCACGCGCCACGTTTCGCAAGTCAACTCGGCCATGTGTCAAGGCTGCGGCGCTTGTACAGTCGCTTGTCCCAGCGGAGCCATGGACTTGCAGGGCTTTAGCAACAAACAAATCTTGGCGGAGGTCGACGCAGTACTATGAGCGAGAACGTAACAACAAACACAAACTGGACGCCCAAAATCGTTGCCTTTTGTTGCAACTGGTGTTCCTACGCCGGAGCCGACCTTGCGGGCAACAACCGCTTGGAATATCCGGCCAACGTAAAGATTATCCGCATTCCGTGCTCTTGCCGCTTGAACCCTCTCTTTATTTTGAGAGCCTTCCAGCGCGGAGCGGACGGAGTGATTTTGTGCGGCTGCCACCCCGGCGACTGCCACTATTCTACAGGCAACTACTTTGCCCGCAGAAGAATGACTTTGCTCTTTAGCATGCTTGACTTTTTGGGAATCGAAAAGAGCCGCACAAGGGTTGAATGGTGTTCGGCGGCGGAAGGCGTCCGCTTTGCCGGAATTATGAACGACTTTGTAGCCAAAATCACAGCCCTTGGCGAAAACAAGAAGTTGGAGGACGTACGATGCAAGAACTAACTTCCGAGTTGATTAAAATCGCCAAGGAAAAGTTGGCGTCCGGCGCCGTCCAGCAAGTAATCGGTTGGAGACGCGGCCTTTTTGACGAGGACGTGACTCCTTCTACCTTTAAGGACGCGGCCGATTTGGAAAAGAATTTTGTCTTTAACAAATATTGCAAGGCCAACCTTTCAAAGTATTTGGTAAAGATTACCCGCGCCATCGAAACTGCAAAGACAACGACCCGCACAAACAATGCGATGGCCAAGCAGCGCGACCCCAACGCCGCGGAAGCTCCGATTCCTAACGAAAAGGTTTTGGCCTTCCTAAAGCCCGGCGACACTCACTCGTTCTGCCAGTTGTTGAAGGAAAACAGAATCACGCGCGACGACGTTTACGTTGTTGCCGTTCCATGCTCTTGCGAGATGGACGAAAGCGTTAAGGAAGGCGAGGGCTGCGACCACTGCCGCAACAAAAAGCACGTCGTTTACGACGAAGTTGTCGGAAAGGCCCGCGAAGAGGCGATCGGAGATCCGTCGCGCTTTGAAGGCGTTGAAAAAATCGCCGCGATGAGCGCCGATGAGCGCCACGAATTCTGGAAAAACGAATTCAGCCGCTGCATTAGATGCAACGCTTGCCGCGACGTTTGCCCGGCCTGCACTTGCGAAAAGTGCGTCTTTGACAACAACAACTTGTACACAAGCCAAAAGGTCGCGCAAGTTCCGTTTGAAGAAAGCCTTTACCACATCATCCGCGCCTGGCACGTCGCCGGCCGCTGCACTGATTGCGGCGAATGTTCCCGCGTTTGCCCGGAACACATTCCGCTGCATCTTCTTAACCGCAAGTTCGTCAAGGACATCGACGAAATTTACGGCCCCTATATCGCGGGAAGCGACATGGAGACCAAGCCGCCGATGCTCACTTGGACAGCCGGCGACGCGGAGCCGAGCGTTGTTTACGAGCGCTCGCCTGAAGAAGAAGGAGGCGAATAATGCTTAGCGTATCAAAAGACAAAATCAATTCGCTCTTTGAGGCGATCGCAAAAGACAAGACGCTTTACCTTCCCGTTGACAACGCCAGCGGAAAAGCGAATTTTGAAAAATGGCAAAAGGGAACTAAGCTTTCCGAAGCGCTAAAGACTGTCCGCAGCGCCAAGGACTTTTTCTTCCCCAAGACCGAAAAAATGGTAGGCTACAAAGTCGAAGCGGGAAACATCACCGTTGAAGACCCCAGAAAAGAGTTGGACGACTTTGTAGTCTTTGGAGTCCGCGCTTGCGACGCCAAGGCCTTTGACATCTTTGACAAAGTTTACTTGGAAATGACTCCGACCGACAGCTATTACAAGAACCGCCGCGACCACGCGATTGTAATCACTCTTGCTTGCTCGGATCCTGACAAGAACTGCTTTTGCTCAAGCTACGGCTTGGACGCGGCGAATCCCGCGGGCGACGTAAGCGCTTGGCTTGCAGGCGGCGACTACTACTTTAACGCCAACACTGACAAGGGAAAGAAGTTCCTTGACAGCGTAAAGGGCGCGCTTAAGGAAAAGGACGCCGCCGCCGTTGACGCGGAAAAGAAGGCGATTAAGGCAAAGATTGAAAAGCTTCCGTTCGCGCATCTTGACTTGGAAAAGTTCAAGAACGTTCCGATGATGACGCTTTTCAATTCCGACGTTTGGGCAAAGCTCAGCGAGTCATGCCTTGGCTGCGGAACTTGCACCTACGTTTGTCCGTCTTGCATGTGCTTTGACGTCCGCGACTACGACACAGGCCACGGAATCGAGCAGAGCCGCACTTGGGACTCTTGCATGTATTCCGACTTTACGCAAATGGCCGCGGCCAACCCGCGCCTTACGCAGAAGGAAAGGTTCCGCCAGCGCTTTATGCACAAGCTGGTTTACTACCCGATGGCCCACGAAAAACTTTTTATGTGCGTAGGCTGCGGCCGTTGCTTGGACAGCTGCCCGATCCACATGAACATCGTAAAAGTAATCAAGGCTTTTAACGAAGCCGATTTGGGAGGAAAGTAATGCTAGAGCAAGAATCATTTATTCCGTATGTCGGAGTAATCAAAGAAATGTTCGACGAAACTCCCGACGTAAAGTCATTCCGCGTCGTCGGCTTGGACGGAAAAAAGCTCTTTGAGCACAAGCCCGGCCAGTGCGCGATGTTGATCGTTCCCGGAGTGGGCGAGTCGATGATTTCAATCACTTCTTCGCCGACGGTCCAGGAATACCAGCAGTTTTCAATCAAAAAGTGCGGCTGCGTCACAAGCTGGCTTCACGCCGCCAAGCCCGGAACGCAAATCTGCGTCCGCGGCCCGATTGGAAACGGCTTCCCGGTTGACACGACATTCAAAGGCAAGGACATCTTGGTAATCGCCGGCGGAATCGGCTTGGCTCCGGTTCACTCGGTCGTTGACTACATGCTTGCCCACCGTTCCGACTACGGAAAAATCCAGGTCATCTATGGTTCAAGGAGCAAGGCTGACCTTGTCTTCTTAAAACAGCTTCAGGAAGAATGGGCCCACGCACCAAACCTTAAGCTTGACTTGACGATTGACCGCGCCGAAGAAGGTTGGGACGGCCACGTTGGCTTTGTTCCGCCTTACGTCACCGAGATGAATCCTGATCCCAGCATGACTGTCATTATGTGCGGCCCGCCGATTTTGATTCACTTGTCGCTTGACGCTCTTAAAAAGCTTGGCTTTAAGGACGACAACGTCTTTACAACGCTTGAGATGCGCATGAAGTGCGGAATCGGAAAGTGCGGAAGGTGCAATGTAGGAAACAAGTTCGTCTGCAAGGACGGCCCTGTGTTCAGTTTTACGCAGTTGGCGGATTTGCCGCCTGAATATTAATAGGAGAACGATATGGCAGAACAAAAGGAAATGGCCACAATTTACATTTTTGGAAAAAAATACGACGTTCCGGCGGAACTGACGATTATGAACGCGATGGAATACGCCGGCTACCAGCTTAAGCGCGGATGCGGATGCCGCAACGGCTTTTGCGGCGCCTGCGCGACAATCTACCGCATCAAGGGACAGAACCAGCTTCAGACTTGCTTGGCTTGCTCTAAGAAGGTTGAGAACGACATGTACATCGCGACTCTTCCGTTCTTCCCCTTGGTAAAGCAGGTTTACGACATCAACAAGATTAAGCCCGAGCAGCAAATCATGATGCAGCTTTATCCTGAGATTTACTCTTGCGTAGGCTGCAACGCCTGCACCCGCGCTTGTCCGCAGGAACTTAACACAATGCAGTACATCGCTTACGCCCAGCGCGGCGACTTTGCCAAGTGCGCGGACCTTTCGTTTGACTGCGTTATGTGCGGCTGCTGCTCTAGCCGCTGTCCGGCCGGAATCAGCCACCCGCAAGTGGCCGAGCTTGCCCGCCGCCTCAACGGAAAGTACTTGCAGCCGCAAGCCCAGCACCTTCTTGACCGCGTAAAGGAAATCGACGCCGGCAAGTGCGAAAAAGAAATCAAAAAGCTTATCGCTATGTCGACTGGCGACAAAAAGCAGATCAAGAATCTGTATAACACTCGCGAGATTGAAAAATAAGGAAGGAGACGAATATGTACGGAAATTACCTTGACAAAGCCGCGAAAATCGTGGCGAAAAAGCGCGAAGCGAACCTTAAGTTTGAACATGCTCGTCTTACAGCCGAGGAAAAAGACGATTTGCTTTTGAAGTTCCACCCCGACCGCATCAAAAAGCAGTTTGTGGAGCTTAAGATTGGTCCCAACAAGGGACAAAAGGCCCCGATCGAATTGGCCGAAATGCTTCAGGCCAAGCCCCGCATCGAGCCCGAAAAAATCGACCTTAGCCACATTGACTACGAGACTGACGTTCTTGTAATCGGCGGAGGCGGAGCGGGAACCAGCGCCGCGATTATGGCCAGCGAGGCCGGCGCCAAAGTTTTGCTTGTCACAAAGCTCCGCGTTGGCGACGCCAACACAATGATGGCCGAAGGCGGAATCCAGGCTGCCGACAAGCCCAACGACTCTCCGGCCCAGCACTACCTTGACGCTTTTGGCGGCGGCCACTTTGACGGAAAGCCCGAATTGGTTTACACATTGGTAAACAAGGCTCCGTCAGTAATCAAATGGCTCAACGACCTTGGCGTAGAATTTGACAAAGAAGCCGACGGAACGATGGTGACAACTCACGGCGGCGGAACAAGCCGCAAGAGAATGCACGCCTGCAAAGACTATTCAGGCGCCGAAATCATGCGCACTCTTCGCGACGAAACCTTCAACCGCGCCGACAAAATCACAGTCGTTGACTTTACGGCCGCCATCGAAATCATCAAGAACGAAAAGGGCGAAGCCGCCGGAGCCGTTTTGATGAACATCGAAACTGGCGAAATCCGCATCGCCAAGGCCAAAGTCGTAATCATCGCCACTGGCGGCGCCGGACGCATGCACTACCAGGGCTTCCCGACTTCAAACCACTACGGAGCCACAGCCGACGGCCTTGTAATCGCTTACCGCGCCGGAGCCAAGTTGCTCTATCAGGACAGCTTGCAGTACCACCCGACTGGAGCCGCTTACCCGACACAGATTCTTGGAAAGCTCGTCACCGAAAAAGTCCGCTCGCTTGGAGCCAAGCTCATCAACAAGGATGGCGAAGTTTACATTCACCCGCTTGAGACTCGCGACGTAAACGCTTCGGGCATTATCCGCGAAGTTCGCGAAGGCCGCGGCGTAAAGAACGACGTTCAGGACGCGGTTTGGCTTGACACTCCGATGATCGAAATGATTCACGGCGAGGGAACGATTCTTAAGTCAATCCCGGCCATGTACAAAATGTTCATCAAGTACGGAATCGACATCCGCAAGGAGCCGATCTTGGTTTACCCGACGCTCCACTACCAGAACGGCGGCGTTGAGATTGACAAGACTTGCCACACAAACATCGCCAACCTCTTGGTTGCCGGCGAAGCCTCTGGCGGCGTTCACGGAACAAACCGCTTGATGGGAAACAGCTTGCTTGACGTAGTTGTATTTGGACGCGAAGCCGGAATCGAAGCCGGAAAGATGTTCAAGAAAATCAAGTTGAGCAAGACTCTCTCGCTCCAGCACGTAAAGAATTTTGAAAAGGCCCGCGCCACAGCCAAAATCAAGGGCAACGCGGTGTCACCCAAGATTCTTCCGACATACCACCACGGAAATCCCGAGTTTGACAAAGAGATTCCCGGCGCGACAAAATAAGCGCGTTGGTTGACCAAAACGATGGCCGCCCTGAATTATGATGGGCGGCCATTTTTTTAGAGAGGTTTATTATGAAAAATCAAAGATTAGTGATTGCCGCGCTGTGTGTAACGTTTGCGCTTTGTTTTGTCGGCTGCAAGAAAAACGCGCGCGCTTCTTTTACTTATTGGAACGACTGCGATTCCCTTAATGCGTTGGTTGAATATGTTGAGGACGTTACCGATAAAAAGTCGCCGAACTTCATTCCCAAAGAAGATAGAATAGCCGCTTTTGACATGGATGGAACGATTTTGGGCGAGCTATATCCCACGTACTTTGAATACAATATCCTTGAATACCGCGTCCTTGACGATCCTTCCTACAAAGACAAGGCTTCGGAAAGCGAGCGTGAAGCGGCCAACGCGATCCGCGATTTTGTAAGGGACGGAAAAAAACTTCCGCCCAATTTTCCCTTGGTTCACGCGAACGCGGCCGCAAAAGCCTATTCGGGAATGTCTGTCGAAGAGTTTGACGCTTACGTAAAGAACTACGCGCAAAATTGTCCCAACGGCTTTACAGGCATGACATACGCCCAGTCTTTTTACAAGCCGATGTTGGAAGTCTTTGACTACTTAAAAAGCAAGGGCTTTACGTTTTATGTAATTTCCGGCTCCGACCGCTTTATCGCGCGCGCTTTGGTGGCGCGCGTCAACGTGGACCCGCAATTTGTAATCGGAATGGACGTTCTTTTAAAGACGAGCGGACAAGGTGACGCGGACGGCGTGGATTACACTTGCGCGGTTGGCGAAAAAGTTCTTAGAACCGACCAGCTTCTTATAAAAAACCTTAAGACAAACAAGGTAAAGCAAATCTCGCAAGAAATCGGAAAAGTTCCAGTCCTTTCGTTCGGCAACAGCGACGGCGACTGCGCGATGCACAATTACTGCTTGTCTAATCCAATCTACAAGTCGCGGGCCTTTATGCTGATCGCCGACGACGACCAAGACGACCACGCCAACCGCGACAAGGCCTTAAAGCTTGGCGAAAAGTGGAAGGAGTCCGGCTATGTCGTCATCTCCATGCGCGACGACTTTAAGACGATTTACGGATCGAATGTAAAGAAAGTGGATTTCGTTTTCTAGACGCCGTCACGTTCCGCCCAAAATTCTTTCATGCGGATTATGCGCTGGTTGGAGGAGCCTCTAAAGGCCAGCTGCAAGTCTTTTTTTTCTTCGATAAAGGGGCCGTCAACCAAAACGTCGATCGAGCGCAAAATCTGGTCGGTGTGTTCCGTGTGGCGGCGGCCGTAGTCGGGGAGGAGGTCGGACTCAAGGACATAGCCTGTCCAGCACCAAATGTCTTTTTGTGGGAACTTTTGGCGGACGGCTTTTATCAATTCCAAAACGTCCGCTTGGTTTTCTGTTTCAAAAGGCTCGCCGCCAAGAATGGAAAGGCCTTGGATAAATGGTTTGTCCAAGGCTTCAAAAACTTCGTTTAGGGCGTCAAGGCCAAATTCTTTTCCGTAGGCAAAATCCCAAGTTTGCGGTTGAAAGCAGCCCTTGCAGGCGTTTTTACAGCCGGAAACGAAGACGCTCACGCGAACGCCTTCGCCGTCTGCGATGTCAAACTTTTTTATTTCGCCATAGAACATATACTACAAGTGCAATACGCGCTCTTTGATTTCCTGCGTTCGGCCCTGGTTCCAATACTGCGTTCCGATGTAGCCGCATGTGCGTCGGGCAACGTTCATCGTTGACTGGTCGCGGTTTTGGCAGTTGGGGCATTCCCAAACAAGCTTTCCGTCCTGGTCTGCGACGACTTGGATTTGGCCTGTGTAGCCGCACTTTTGGCAGCAGTCGCTCTTTGTGTTAAGCTCGGCGTACATGATGTTCTCGTAGATGTGCTTTAGCAAGGCCATTACCGCCGGGAGGTTGTTTTCCATATTGGGAACTTCTACGTAGCTTACCGCTCCGCCGGGAGAAAGAACCTGAAACTGAGACTCGAATGTAAGCTTTGTAAAGGCGTCCATTTGCTCCGTTACGTGAACGTGGTAAGAGTTTGTGATGTAGTTTTTGTCTGTCACGCCTTTGATTTCGCCAAAGCGCTTTTTGAGGCACTTGGCAAACTTGTATGTCGTTGACTCAAGCGGCGTTCCGTAGAGTGAAAAGTCGATATGCTCTTTTTCTTTCCAAGCCTTGCAAGCGGCGTTCATGTGCTTCATAACTTCCAACGCAAAGGGAGTGGCTTCGGGGTCTGTGTGAGGCTTTCCTGTCATGTAGCGGACGCATTCGCAAAGGCCGGCGTATCCCAATGAGATTGTGGAGTAGCCGTTCATCAAAAGCTTGTCGATTGTCTCGCCCTTGGCCAAGCGCGCCAAGGCTCCGTTTTGCCAAAGGATCGGCGCGACGTCGCTCTTTGTTCCCATAAGGCGGTTGTGGCGAATCATCAAGGCGCGGTAGCACAAGTCAAGGCGCTCGTCAAAGATTTTCCAGAATGCGTTAAGGTCGCGGTTTGAAGAGCAAGCCACGTCAACCAAGTTGATCGTAACTACGCCTTGGTTAAAGCGGCCGTAATACTTGGACTTTCCGGCAACCCAGTTTTGAGCGCCGGCAACATTGTCGTATCCGTTGGCGCTTGAGTCGGGCGTAAGGAAGGAGCGGCAGCCCATGCAAGGATAGCAGTTTCCGCGTCCGGCGCCGTCCACCTTAAGCTCAAGCATTTTCTTTTCCGAGATGTAGTCGGGAACCATTCTGCGCGCGGTGCACTTGGCGGCAAGCTCGGTAAGGTAGTAGTACTTTGAGTCGGGCTCGATGTTGTCTTCTTCCAAAACGTAAATCAATTTGGGGAAGGCAGGCGTTACCCAATAGCCGCTTTCGTTCTTAACGCCTCTGTAGCGCTGGCGCAAAACTTCTTCGATGATCAAAGCCAAGTCGGCCTTTTCTTGCTCGGATTCCGCCTCGTTAAGATACATAAAGACGGTTACAAAGGGAGACTGGCCGTTTGTTGTCATCAAGGTTACGACCTGGTATTGAATCGTTTGAACGCCGCGAGTGATTTCGTCGCTAAGGCGCTTTTGAACGATGTAGTCAAACTGCTCGGGCGAAAACTTGATTCCAGTCTTTTGCTCGATGTCGCGGACTTCGGCAGAAATCTTTTTGCGGCTTACGTCTACAAAGGGAGCCAAGTGGGTCAGCGAAATGCTCTGTCCGCCGTACTGGCACGAGGCGACTTGCGCGATGATTTGCGTCGCGATGTTGCAAGCGGTTGAGAAGGAGTGGGGGCGGTCGATTTTTGTTCCGCTGATTACCGTTCCGTTTTGAAGCATGTCTTCCAAGTTTACAAGGTCGCAGTTGTGCATGTGCTGGGCAAAGTAGTCCGCGTCGTGAAAGTGGATCAAGCCTTCTTCGTGGGCCTTGGTCAAGTCTTCGTCAAGCAAAAAGCGCTTTGTGATGTCCTTGCTTACTTCGCCGGCCATGTAGTCGCGCTGCACCGAAACGACCGTGGAATTTTTGTTTGAGTTTTCCTGCTTTACGTCCTCGTTGTTGCACTCAAGCAAAGAAAGAATTTGTTGGTCGGTTGAATTTTCCTTGCGGTTAAGGGCGTGCTGGTAGCGGTATGTGATGTATTTTTTGGCGATGGAGTAGGCCGAGTTTTCCATAATCTTGGTCTCAACCAAGTCCTGGATTTCCTCAACGTTGGGCTCGTGGCCGCGCTCTTCAAAGCTTTTTGTGATTTCGGCTCCGATTTTATGAATCGTGTCTTCGCTTAAGCGCTCGGCGACCGGAACGGTCTCGTTGGCCTTGCGGATAGCGTTTTCGATCTTTTGCACGTCAAATTGAACTTCTTCGCCGTTTCTTTTTATAATTTTCATTTGAACTTTTTAACAAATGGCGCGTTTTTTCGCGCTTTTTTGCCGATTCCTCCCTTGTTTTTTGCAAAAAACACTATATCTAGTGTTTAGCATGGGTATATGATACTACTAATAGCGGCTTTTGTAAAGTGAAAAATTAGCAAAAAATGAAAAAAATTGGAAAAAATAAGGGCAAAAAACAAAAAAAAATCCGCTTCCAACGAAGCGGATTCTTAAAACCAAGCAATCGGCGCCAAAAATGACGCCAATTCGCTTATTTTTTTGCAGGAGCCTTCTTTGCAGCAGGCTTCTTGGCGGCCGGTTTTTTAGCCGCTGTCTTCTTGGCGGGCGCCTTCTTGGCGGCGGGCTTTTTAGCCGCTGTCTTTTTGGCGGGCGCTTTCTTGGCTGTGGCCTTTTTGGCTACAGGTTTCTTAGCCGCTGTCTTTTTTGCGGGCGCCTTTTTGGCGGCCGGCTTTTTAGCGGCGGGTTTCTTGGCGGCCGCTTTCTTAGCGGGCGCTTTCTTGGCTGTTGTTTCTGCCATATTCCTTCCCCCGGCTTTTTTCAAAGCCTTTTTATTTTTTTCCAAAGTTCCTGCCGCTTTCGCGCCAGACTTTGCCTTGGACTGTTTTACAGTTGCGGCCGCTTTTTTGCCGGCGGCTTTCGCAACTTTCTTTGTTAATATATTTTCGGCATTTTTCTTTTTTGCCTTTACAGTTTTTGTTTTTTTAGGAGCGGACTCTTTCTTAGCGGAAGAAGCGGCCGCCTTCTTTGGAGCGGACTTTTTCTTGGCCTTTGGCTTGGGCGGCTCAAACTGTTCCACAAGGGCGCGGCACTTGTACTCCGCCTTTTCTTGCGCGCAGGCCATAAGCTTGTAAAAGGCAAGTATGTCCTTGTCGGAATTGGCGCCCAAAATAAATTCGTTTTGCATCGCCAAGAAAAGGCTTCTGTCCAACTCTTCCTTGTTGAACCAAACGACGTTGTCAAAATTGTTGGCGCGGCTCAAAGCGATCGCGTCCGCGCTTTCGCAGCACAAAGAGGCTAGGGCCAAGGCCGCCTTTTTTGCGCCCTTTGCGGCCAAGTCAAGGCCGGAGATTTTTGCAAGGACAAAGGCGCGGTACAAAACGTCGCGCTGGCCTTTCCATTCAACGCCGGCCGCCTGCATCGCTTCGCAGAGCTTTCTGTCAAGCGACCATCTTGTGGCAAATCCGCGCTCGGCAAGGCTTAGAGCGACGCATTCTGAAAGCAAGACTTCCGGATTGCTCCAGTTGAGCGGCAAGCCGTAAAGGATGAATTCCGCGGCGCTCTTGGCTTTGGCCAAATCTTTGGCGCCTTTCTTTGACGCCGCGATTTTGCAAACGGCCTTAAAGGATTTTTCAAAGGCCTTGTATTGCGCCTCGGCGGATTTTTTGGCGGCCGCGGTTGTCGGAGCCTTGTAGGACTCTCCGAAAATTTTATGGTCAATCGCGCGGAACTCGTCCGCTTTTTGGTAGAAGGCAAGCGCGGCTTTTTTGGCGCCGTCCAAGAATTTTTTGATTTGAGGGGCGGCCGGCTTTTTAAGGATTGCGAGGCCTTTTTTGTAAAAGTCCGCTCCGGCAAAGGCTGACAACGCGGCGTACAATTCCTTGTAGCGGATTTCTTCCCATTCAACTTCAAGGTTGGCGCAGCCCTTTCCGGCCAAAACGCTGTTCAGCGTGCTCCACTTTTTGTCAAGCGTGTCGCTCACTTGGTGAACGTCAAGCATGACCTGGCATTCAAAGCCTCTAAGGTTTATGAACATTCCGTCGCGGCAAATGTCGCTGGATTTTCTGACATACCAAAGGTTAGAGCGGCTTTCGCGGAAAATCAAGTATTTGTCGTCCTCGGCGGTAAGGCCAAGACCCTCGCTGATCGAGCGGCTTGTCATAACCTTGTCGTCGTCGTGGCCGGTCTTTACCGCGTATTCGCAGGATTGCTTTATCCAGCCTGACGCGCTGTCGTATTTGTTGTTGTAGAAAACCACGGCGGCTTCGTTTCCGACGCGGTTGGAGTAGGCGAATACGTTTTCGTTTACATGGCCGTTGTCCCAAACGTCGTAGAAAAGGAAGTCTTCAACCTGGGCAAAGAGCCAGCGCTTTTTCATAAGCGGGAATATCAGCTGCCAGTGGCCGTTGACCAAGCCCTCGTCGGGCTTTTCGTCGCGGTAGGCGCGAGTGTATTCCATTCCGTACTTTTCTTCAAAGCCTTCGATTTGGCCGTGGCCGAACATCGGAAGGCCGGGCATTGTTACCATCAAGGTGCAAACGCCAAAGTATTTGTCGCCCTTTCCGAATTGCGCCACGGCGGTTTCCTCGTCGGGGTTGTTCATGAAGTTTACGTAGCGCTTGAGGATTTGCGGGTCGAATTTTATCGTGTTCTTTACTGTGTCGCGGTACTTTTGGTTCTCTTCCTTTTTGAGCATGTTCATAAAGGCGGAATTGTAGACGCGGTGCATTCCGAGCGTTCGGACAAAGTAGCCTTCCAGCATCCAAAAGGCCTCGGCCAAAAGAAGCGTGTCGGGAACTTCCTTGGCCACGCGGTCAACGACCTCGCGCCAGAACTCGTTGGGAATCGCGTCCTCAAAGGCTTGGCTTGAGATGGCGTATTCGCTGCGAGTGGCGATGTCTCCTCCATGGCCCGGTTCCGGGTACCATAGGCGGCGAATGTGCTTTTTAGCAAGAACCATCGCCGCGTCAAAACGGATTATCGGAAAGTTCCTGGCCACGTGCAAAATGTCTTGTATTACGGCCTCGCGCGCGGCGGGGTTCAAAAAGTCGATTTGGGCGGTGTCGTTCCACGGCATTCCGGTGCCGTCGTTTCCGTGGTAAATGTAGCGGACGTCGCCTGTGGCGTTGTCAACGCGCTTGAATACCACGGCGCAGTCGCTCTTTGAATAGTAATGGTCTTCCAAGTAAACGCCCACGCGGCCGTCGTGGCTTAGGTTTTCGCCGTTAAAGCTGTATTGCGGGAAGGGACAGTCGCGCCTTTGCATGAAAAGGTCTGGCCGCTCGACTACCCAGCGGCTGTCCATCGCAGTGTGGTTTGGAACCATGTCGCTGGCCAAGCGGATTCCGCGCTGCCAAAGGCGGCGGCGCAAGTTGTCCAAGGCGTCCCAGCCGCCAAGGTTTCCGGCGATTGTGTAGTCCATAAGAGAGTAGGCGGAAGAAGCCGCCTCGGGGTTTCCGCAGATTTGCTTGATTCGCTTTGAGGCGTTGGAACGCTCCCACAAGCCTATAAGCCAAAGGCCGGTGAAGCCTTGGTCGCGCAGGGTGTCCAATTCTTCATCGGGAATCTGGTCCAAGCGCTCGATCGGGCGGCCGTACTTTTTGGTCAGCTGGTAAAGCCAAACAAGAATGGTCTTTGCCATCAAGACTACTTTTGGCATCCAGTCGCGGTCGGGCGAGTAGCGCTCGTATTCGTTCATCAAATTGTCGTAGCTGTAGGGCGACATTTCGACTTCGCCGCCCTTGATTCCGCGCCAAGCGGCCTTTTCTTCCTCGCTGAGGGTGTCTAG
The DNA here is from genome assembly GCA_016290995.1 of Treponema sp. Taxonomy (GTDB): domain Bacteria; phylum Spirochaetota; class Spirochaetia; order Treponematales; family Treponemataceae; genus Treponema_D. The sequence continues at coordinate 45,654 of JAEEVR010000005.1, forward strand.
GCTTGCCAAAAGGCGCTTTTTGAGCCATTCGCCGATAAGGTACATCCAATGCTTTAGGATGTACTGCAATTGGCCGCGCAGGCTTTTTGGGCTAAAGGCCACCGGCTCGCGCAAGAAAGTGATAAAATCGTTGTTAAAGGGGCCGAATTTGGGCTGGCTCTTAAAGTATTTTTGCGTCTCATCCCAGGCTTGGGCGTAGACGGGATTTTTTCTAAGCTTTGTTTCGCTAAAAAGGACTGAGAACTTGGCAAAGGCGGGATTTTCGTTGGCCAAGTGAAGCATCATCATTTCTTCGAACGTGGACTCGCGGTTGGTTCGCTCAAGCTTTGTTCCCGCGTCAACGGCGCTTTGCTTTAAGTAATCTTGGGCCGAAATTTCTCCGCGGTAAACCGCTGTCGGCGGATACTCGTTTGTAAATTCCAAAAGGATTTGGTCAATCTTTTCTTTTCCGAATTTCTTGTCCAAGTCGGCAAGCGCTCCCTCGAAAGAAGCCTTTAGAACGTCGCGGCGGTAAAGCATCGAAACGTAGTGCAAGATTTCGTCAATCAAGCCCATCGCGTTGAGCTGGCCGGCGCTGATTCGTTTTTCGCTTAGTCCTATTTTGTCGTAATACTGGTTGAGTTTCTCCGCGAAAATTCTGACTTTCTTTAAATCGGTGATGATGACGTTTCCGCTTGAAGAATAAAGCGATGAGTCAAAGTTGCATTTGTCGCGAATGTCTTTTGAGACGTGAAACTCGTTGTAAGAAATTTTCATATTATTAACTACATTATAAACCTACTTTCTTTTTTTTGCAAGAAAATTTATCTCATCTATCAAAGATTTATCCGCGGACAAATCTTCGACGCTTGCGGGCATTCTGTAGGTCCAGTTAAAGTCAGTCACCTCGCCGGGAATGTTCACGCGCTCGTCCTTTGCGTCGGCAAGCCAATATTTTTTTTGCAAGTACAAAAAGTCTTGCAAGGGATGAATCGCCCAAAGGCTTGCGCTTGAAGCGGCGGCTTCCAAAATCGAGCGCGCCGTTTTTTCGGTAAAGTCGGAAAAGTTGTTTTCGTATATTCCGTTGTCGGCGAAAAATTTTCCGTTGGCTTTAAAGAAGGCCGCCGCGCTTTCTTTTTCTTCGCTCCACCATTGGCGGATTGTCGAAGAGTCGTGAACGCTTGTAGTCGTCACGCTAAGCTCCGGGTATTTTTCAAACTGAACGTAGGGCGAACCTTCCGTTCCCCAGTCGCGGCTCCAGCGGACAACGTTTAGGCGCAAGATTTTGTTCTTTCCCATAACTTCCGGAACGGCGGCAAGGTTTACGCCCAAGTCCTCTCCGCAAGGAACCATGTCAACGCTCTTTGTGAGCGAATCCAAAATGTCTTGCGCTTGCTTTTTCCAAAGGCCTTCTTCCTTGTCGCGCTTTTGGTCGACAAGCGCTTGCAGCTTTTTCTTTTCTTCGTCGTTCAGCGTTGTCCAAGGGTAGCTGTTTTGGTAGGTCCACAGCGCGATGAACTTGTCTTTTTTAATTTCGCGCAAAGTTCTGTCGCGCCATTTTTTAGCGAGCGCTTCCTTAATCTTTTGCGCCGCTTCGTCTTGGCAAAGGCCTTTAAAGTCCGCTTCGTAAATGTCCTTGTCGCCTTTGATCGAGCTTTTAAAATTCCAAAGCTCCTCGCCTGGAAGCTTTACCGCGATCTTTTCCAAAAGTTTTGTGGAGGCGTCGTGGTTCCAAGTAAAGTAGTCTATGTCCGCTGTCGGAACGTGAGGCTCGGCCAGCCAATGAATGCGGCCTTCGTTAAAGCCGGCTTCGATCAATTCATCGCGGCTTATCGTTTGGCCGGGCTCGCTGCGTCCAAGAATCGCGGTCGTCTCGCGCTCGGGTATCGCCCATATTCTAAAAAAGCCCAAGATGTGGTCAAGACGATAGGCTTGGTAATATTGCTGGGCGCTTTGCAAGCGGTCGATCCACCAAGAGTAGCCGGCGGCCTTGAGGTTTTTCCAATTGTAGGTCGGAAAGCCCCAGTTTTGGCCGCATGGGTTTTGTCCGTCAACGGGAGAGCCTGCGCGCAGGCTGTGCTCAAAGAATTCGGGATGCGCCCAAGCGTCGGCGGAGTCTTCGTTCATCATAATCGGCATGTCGCCCTTAAGAATGATTCCGGCCTTTTTGACTGCGGCCGCGGCTTCGGCGAATTGCTCCGACGCGCGCATTTGAAGCCAAGCGTAAAAGAGCTGGTCTTTCTTTAACGCTTTATCATTCCAGCGCCGCTCGATTTCTTCCATGCCGGGAACTTGGTCCTCTTTTTTCCAAGCCTTCCAAGTGGCCTGCATGTACTTCCACTTTAGGTTTTTGTAGACAGCGTAGGCCTTTATCCAGTCGTTCTTTTTCATCCAAGAGGCCAGGGCCGCGTCGGGCTTTCCTGTCGCGGCGGTGTCCGTGGTCTGGTAGAGGCGCATAAGGAGCGCGATTTTTTTGTCAAGAATCCCTTGGTAGTCGTAGCGGCCTTTGTAGGGGTGGAACTGGAGCAGCAAGTCGTATTCGGTCTTGAAGTTTTTGTCGGACTTGTAGAGCGCGGCAAATTCGGGCAAGTCCTTTACGCAAATGTAAATCGGATGCAGCGCAAAGGCGGATAGTCCCGAGTAGGGCGAGGTCTGCGTTCCCGTGTCGTTGACGGGAAGCAGTTGGATTATTTTTAGTCCCGCGCTCTTGCAAAAGGCAGCGAACTTTTTCAGCGAAGGAAACTCTCCGATTGCCGGAGACTCTTTTGTGTAAAGCGCGCCAAGCGGTACGGCCACGCCAGTCATTTTCTTTAAGAGGGATTCGTTCATGTCTTATATTCTATCACGGTTTGCGGAAAAGCGGTAGAAAAATTTTCACGGGAATTTGGATTATTGTAAGGGGGAGCAAAAAAACGCTGTTAGCGCGACTTTGGACGCGAGCGCTGGCAATGCCATATTACGCGCGCGAGCTTGTTGCCAAAAGGCTCTGGCCTTGTAAAGTCGGGGAGCCAGCTTGTGTCGTCGCTCAGCTCTTGGTAAAAAAGCGTTTCAAAGTCGTAGGCTTCGATCAAGTCCTGCAAGTCAGCGTCTTCTTCCTTTGACACAAGGCGGTTTTGAATCGCGTCCAGGGAGCCTAGCCTTTTTTGCAGCGCTTCCGCGTCCTCTTTAAACGGAACCGGAGTGTACTGCGACATTAGCGAAATCACCGCGCGGCCGTCAAGGTTTTTCTTTAGCCAGTCAAGAACGTCGGCGCTTTCCTCAAAGCGGCCCGGCAAAAATAGGTGGCGAGCGATTACGCCGCTCATTATTTTTTCGCGAGTTTCGCCGTCTTTTTTTATTTCCACGATTTTTAGGGGAGAGGTTTCTGTCATCCACAAGAGCGCGGCTTTCGCGGTCTCCGGATAGTCGGGGGCGTTGAAAAGCTTTTTGGAAAGGGCCGCGTTCAAGGTTTTTATGTCAGGAAGCCAAATGTCAACCAAGCCGCGCAAGAGTTCCAAAGTCTCGACGCTTTCGTAGCCGCTTGAGTTCCAGCATATAGGAATCGCAAGCCCAAGATCGCGGGCGGCCTTTAGGCCTTGCGCCAGCGCGGGTATTTGGTGGCTTCCCGTGACAATGTTTATGTTTTCCGCTCCCGCCTTTTGCAAGTCGATGCAAATACGCGCGAATTCTTCCGCGCTTATTTCTTTTCCGTAGCCTTTTTGGCTTATCTGGTAGTTTTGGCAAAAGGCGCAGGCCAGCGTGCAGCCGGTGATGAAGATCGTTCCGCTTCCGCCAAAGACGGTGACAAAAGGCTCCTCCCCAAAGTGCAAGCAAGCCACGGCCGCCCGCAAGCGGTTGTCCTCTCCGCAAAAGCCCCTTTGGCCCGCAGTTCTGTCCACCCCGCAAGAGCGCGGGCACTGCGCGCATTTTTTGTAGTACGATTGTGTATCCATATAGCAAAATCGCGCGGTTAGCGCTAGAATGATTTTATGCTTAAAACTTTCTTTAGTCAATTGACGGACTTGTTCGCGCGGGGAGGCGCGGGGCTTTTTGTTTTGGCCCTTTGCTGCGCGCTCTTCTTTGTTCTGGGAACTTTATTCGCGCGCGTCGTTTTTGCGGCAAGCCTTTCAAAAAAAATCGCCGTCGAACGCGCCGACGCGGTAAAAAAATCCCGCGCCGTTTTGGGCGGCTTGGCCGGCGAGCAAGTGGCTCCCTTTATGCCGGGCTTTCCCTGCAATCCAGCCGACGCGCGCTTTGTCGGAAAGCCCGTCGACTTTGTTGCCTTTCCGGGGGCGGCCGACGGAGATGAAATAAAAGAAGTTTTGTTGATAGAAGTAAAAAGCGGCGAAGCCTCCCTTTCCAAACGCGAGCGCGAAATAAAGGCTTGCGTTCAAGAAGGAAGGCTTCGCTTTGTCGAGTACAGGCTGCCTTAGTTAAATCTTATTTGCTGCCACAATTCGTGGTACTTGTCCAAGCCTTCGCCCAAGTCGGCCTTGAGAGTGCAGTTGAGGGCCTGGTCGGGATCGTACATCGGCTTTGTGGTGACGTACTGGAGGGCTGTGGGGTTGACTACGCAAGGATAGCGGAATTCGTCGATGAAGAGCGCGTAGTTTTCCGGCTCGTGGATAAAGTTGATGAAGTTGTTGGCCAATTCCGCGTGCGGAGCGTCCTTAAGGATTACCATGCAGTCCAATGTGGCGGGGCCGCCGACTTCGGGAATGAAGAAGTCGATGATTTCGTCCCAGCGGCTTTCGTCAACTTCGCCGTAAACGATTTCGGGGTAGCCCTGGCAAAGCCACAAGTCTCCGCTGGCGAATGACTTTCCAAAAGCCTCGGCGTCAAACTTGGCCAAGTTGGGCTTCCATTTTCCGTGAACCAAATCAAAGGCTTGTTTAAGCTCGTTGTCGTCAAGGCTGTTCATGTCGTAGCCAAGGCTAAGCAAGGCCGAGCCGAATACTTCGCGGGCGTCGTCCATCATGGTTGCGTGTCCGGCAAAGCGCTTGTCTGACAGAATGCTGTAGTCGCGGGCGTAGCCGGCCGGAACTTTTGTCTTGTTCACCATGATTCCCGTGGCGCTAAGAGCGTAGGGGACGCACCATTCCATATGGCTGTCAAATTCAAGCATCTTTAGCACGCCGGGGTTGATTTTGTCGGCGTTCTTAAGCTTTGAGCGGTCAATCTTTTGAAGCATTCCCTGCTTTATCATGATTGACACAAAGTCGTTTGACGGAATGACTACGTCGTAGCCTTTGGCTCCAGCGCGGAGTTTTGAATACATCTCTTCGCAAGTTGAATAGCTGTCAAGCTTGACTTTGCAATTGAACTGCTCTTCAAATTTCTCGACGACCTTTTCCGGCGTGTAGTATGTCCAGTTGTAAAGGTAAAGGGTCTCTACGTCTTTCTTTGCGCAAGACGCGAGCGAAAGCGCGGCAAGGGCCGCAACCAACAATACAGATGCTTTTTTCATGGCGAATCTCCTTAAAAATTATCTAACCTCTAATAATATTGGCGGCCCAAAACGGGCCGCGACAGAATCTTTTATTAATGCGCTAAACGTTCGCGCGAGCGGACTAGTCCGTAAAGCGGATGCGCTGCCAGCGCTCGTTGTACTTGTCCAAGCCTTCGCCCAAGTCAATCTTAAGCTCGCAGTTGTTCATTTGGCTGGCCTCGTACATAGGCTTTCTTGTCATGAACTGGGCGGCCTTTAAGTTCACAAAGCAGGGGAAGCTAAAGGCGTCCAAGAACTTGGCGTAAACTTCCGGCCTGTGGATGTAGTTGATGAACTCGTTGGCCAATTCCACGTGCTTCGCGTCCTTAAGGATGCACATGCTGTCAAGGTAGGCGGCTCCGCCTTCTTCCGGAATGAAGAAGTCGATTGTCTCGTCCCACTTTTCTTCGGGAACTTCGCCGTAAATAACCTCGGCGTAGCCGTGGCAAAGCCAAAAGTCTCCGCTGGCAAAGGACTTGCCAAAGCTTTCGGCGTCAAACTTGACGATGTTGGGCTTCCATTCCTTTTCGATCAATTTTTCGGCGGCGTCAAGAGCGGCGTCGTCAAGGGTGTTTACGCTTTTTCCAAGGTGAACCAAGGCGTCGCCCATAACTTCGCGCATGTCGTCCATCATAGTGGCGTGTCCGGCAAAGCGTTTGTCGGCGAATACGCTCCAATCGCGGGCGTAGCCGGCGGGAACCTTTGTCTTGTTTACCGAAATGCCGGCCGCTCCAAAGTAGTAGGGCACGGCGTATTTCATTGTCGGGTCGTATGTGGCTTTTTCCAAGGCCAAGGGGTTGATGTTGTTCCTGTTTGTCATTTTTGACTGGTCCAAGGGGCGCAACATTCCCTGGTTGATCATGATGGAAACGTAATCCTGAGACGGAACTACGATGTCGTAGCCCTTGGCTCCGGCTTTGAGCTTTGAGTACATTTCCTCGTTTGAGGCGTAAGAGTCAACCTTGACTACGCAGTCAAACTCTTTTTCAAAGTCTCTCAAAACTTCGTCAGGAGTGTAGTAAGTCCAGTTGTAAAGGAACAAGGTCCTGTCGTTCTGCTTTGAGCAAGATGAAAGGAATGACAACGCTGTGAGCGCGGCCAATACAAGGGCTGAAAATTTTACGACGCTTTTTTTCATAAAAGTATCCTTATAAAATAATCTAGCGCGAAGAGGCAAAGCTCTTGACGCTTTTTCTTAATATTATTGTAACGAAACAAATCGCGACAATCAAAACAAAAGACAGAGCGTTGATTACCGGGCTGACGCCAAAGCGTATCATTGAGTAAACGTAAAGCGGAAGCGTAGTGCTTCCCGGGCCCGAAACCAAGAAAGTGATTACGTAGTCTTCCAAAGACATCGTAACGCTCATCATAAAGCCGGAGACGATTCCAGGCATGATCGCCGGAAGTATTACCTTGAACAAGGTCTGGACTTCGTTGGCGCCCAAATCGTGGCTGGCTTCTATAATCGAATAGTCAAACTCGTCTATGCGAGCGCTGACCATAAGGTAGACAAAAGGCATGCAGAAGGTTGTGTGCGCGATGAAAATCGTCATAAGGCCAAGCGACAGTTTGATTCCGCTAAAGAAAATCAAGAGCGAGACGCCCATGATTACTTCGGGCAAAACCATCGGCAAAAAGCTTGTTGTCTGGATGTAGTTCTTTCCGCGGAATTTGTACCAAGTGATTCCGATCGCGGCAAGCGTTCCCAAAACCGTCGCGACCAAAGAAGAAACGATCGCTACAAAGACGCTGTTCCACAAGGACGCCCACAAATCGCTTGAGCCGAATATCAACTTTTCGTACCAAACAAGCGAAAACTTTGTCCACGTTGTGTCCTTGGCTTCGTTGAACGAATAGAAGACAATCACAAAAAGGGGCAGGAACAAAAAGACCAAGGTCAGGGCCAGCGTCGCGTTTGAAAAGCCAAAGGACACGGCGCGTTTTTTCCAAGAGCGCTTGGCGTGACGCGTGGGCTCCGCTGGGCGCGCGGGCCGGCTGACCAATTTGCTTAAGAAAGGAATCTTGTTCATTTGGCGCCTCCCAAGCTCTTTGCGATTATCGGGCCGTTCATGTTGGCGGCCAAGTCTTCCTTGTTGGAGGATTTCTTGAGCGCCGCTTCCTTCTTGCTTGAAGAAAGCATCCACAAAATCGATCCCATGGAAACAATCGTGATGACAAGGCTAAAGGCCGAGGCCAAGGGCCAGTTGCGCGCCTTTTGAACTTGGTCGACGATGATGTTTCCAAGCATGTAGCTGTCCTTTCCGCCCACCATTTGCGGAACGGTGTATTGGCCGAAAATCGGAATGAACGTAAAGATCAAGGCGCTTAGGATTCCGCTCTTGATTCCCGGAATCAAAACCTTTGTCATCGACTGGCTCTTTGTCGCTCCCAAGTCGCGCGCCGCTTCAAGCAAGCTAAAGTCAAAGCGATCAACGCTGGTGAAGATGGGAAGAATCGCGTAGGGCAGGTACATGTAGACGCTTACCAAAACAATCGCTCCCTTTGTGAACATGAACTTTCGCGGCGCGAAGTGAAGCATGCGCAAAAAGGAGTTGAGCAAGCCGTTGTCTCCCAAAATCGTCATCCAGGCAAAAATGCGGATGAGCGAGTTTGTAAGGAAGGGAATGATTACCAAAATCAAAAAGAGCGTTTGATGCTTGCTTCTCGCTATGGCGTATCCGCAAGGGAGCGCGATCGCGATGCACAAAAAGCTTGACAACACCGCGATGAACAGCGTGCGGAAAAATATTTTTCCGTAGGCCGGATCCAACATTTGCTGGTAGGCCTTGAGCGTGAATTCCGCGGAGACGCCGCCATAAACGTCGCGCTTCATGAATGAGTAGCAGACGATGATTACAATCGGCGCGATGAAAAAGATTGTGAACCACAAGCCCATCGGCCAAGCGTAAAAGGGGCCGGGGTTGGCCTTTTTAAAGGCCTTTGTTTCGCTAGAGTTTTCTTTCATCGCCGTCCTACTTTTCAATGTCTTCAACAAGATAAGCGTCCTCGGCTGACCAAGAGACGTAAACCTGGTCCTTCCATTGAATGGCAGGTCCGTTTTCCATGTAGTTTGTGTGCTGCTTGAAAATCTTGACAAGCGCGCCGTTTTCCAAGCGGACGTAGAACTTTGACTGGAAGCCTGAGTAAATAGGCTCCTCTACGACTCCCTTGTAAACGTTGATGTCGGTGCGGCCGCCGGTGTCGGGCTCTTGCTTTGTGATGCGGACTTTTTCGGGGCGGATCGTGAAGGCCACCTTTTGTCCAGGCTCTGTGTGCTCGTAGTCGGTGACCATCATGTATTTGTCCAGGGTCTGCTGTTCCGCGGTGTCGGTGGAGAGGGAGGCTTGCTTTCCCAAAGCGGGAACCTTGCAAGTGACCATCCAGTCGTCCTGGCCGTTGGGGTCCTTGTGCTCAACGCATTCTACGACCTCGGCCTCGAACAAGTTTGTGTCGCCGATGAACTGCGCGACAAACTGCGTCGCCGGGCTTTCGTAAATTTCAAAGGGAGTTCCAACCTGCAAGACGTGGCCGGAATTCATTACCGCGATTCTGTCGCTGACCGAAAGCGCTTCGCTTTGGTCGTGGGTTACGTAAATGAAAGTGATTCCGATTTTGTCGTGGATCGCGTCCAAGTCCAAAAGAAGGTTGGCGCGAAGCTTGGCGTCCAAGGCGCTAAGGGGTTCGTCAAGCAAAAGCACTTTTGGCTCGTTTATCAAGGCGCGGGCGATGGCGACGCGCTGCTTTTGGCCGCCCGAAAGTTGGTTGGGCTTTTTTTGCATGTGGGCCTCAAGCTGAACCAAGCGCAAATACTGCTTTACTTTTTGGTCGATTTCTTCTTTTGCGACCTTTTTAAGGCGCAAGGGGAAGGCTACGTTTTCATAGACCGTAAGGTGCGGGAAGAGCGCGTAGTTTTGAAACACAGTGTTCGACTGGCGCTTGTTGGCGGCCAATGGAATTACGTTTTGATCGTCGAACAAAACCGTTCCTTCGTCAGGAAATTCAAAGCCTGCTATGATGCGCAAGAGCGTTGTCTTTCCGCATCCCGAAGGGCCCAAGAGCGAGAAAAACTCGCCGGGCTTAATCGTAAAGTTGATGTCGTCAAGCGCGACAAAATCGCCGAAACGCTTGCTGACATGGTCGATGGTAACTTGACTGCCTTTCAAATCCACGAGCCTCTGTAACTAATGATCTTTGCCGCCGTAGTCGGCCGGCTTAACGCTATGTAAACGCATAAGCGATAGAATGATGTTTATGGGGGAATTTGTCAATAGGAATTTTGAAAAAAGTCTAAAAAATGCGGCTCAAAAACATGAACAATATCGTTCCGCCAAAGATGCTTATCATCGAGTTTCGCTTCCACAAATGGAGGCCGACGGTGACCGCGATCGCGATAAAATGCGGCGCTCCGTAGGGGCGGGCGGCGTAGTCTATGTCCTTTAGGCAGTAGACGATGAGCGTGGCAATTATAAGGGGAGGAATGCATTTTTCGACAAACTTTAGGGCGGCGGGCGGCTCATGCTTTGAGAAAATCAAAAAGGGCGCGCCGCGGTAGAAAAACAATAAAAGGCTAGTCAAAATTATGGTCAAAGCGACCGTCGTTGCGGAACTCATTTGGCCGCCTCCTTGGGCTTGCTAATGTTCTTGGCCAGGGCCAGCGCCGTGATTCCGACCGAAAGCGAAAGCAAGAGCATGTTTCCCTGCGGAAGGATTCCAAGCCGCTCCAAGACCGCGGCGGCGACTGAGGCTAGGATTCCGATCAAGGGCGGAACAAAGTCTTTGCTGGCCAAAATCTGTTCGGTCAAGATTACGCAAAAGAGCGCGGTAAGGGCAAAGTCGACGCCCTCAAACGAAAAGTTTATCAGGCTTCCGGCCACCGCTCCGATTGTCGCTCCCAGCGTCCAGTAAAATTCGTCCAGGGCGGCGATGGCGGCGTAAAAGCGGCCGGGATGGACTCCCGCCGGAGCGTCAACCGAGCAAAGGACGGCGTAGGTTTCGTCGGTGAGGGCGTAGACCAAAAAGGCCTTCCATTTTCCGACGCCCTTGAATTTTGTCAAAAGCGAAAGTCCGTAAAAAATGTGGCGGATTCCGACCAAGACTTGGACAAGCATGATCGGAGCCAAGCCCGCTCCGGCCGCGAACATTCCGATTGCGATGTATTGTCCGGTTCCTGTGTACATAGTGACGCTCATAAGGGGAGCCAGCCACCAGGGATAGCCGGCTCTTGCCACCATAAGGCCAAAGGGAATGCCGATTGAAACGTAGCCAAAGAAAATGGGAGAAGTGATTCTTAAAATTTTCGCGAAGGTAGATTTGTCCATTTGAGCGCCCGCTACTTTTGGTTCACGGTCTGGACAAATTTAAGAAAGGCTTCCTTTCCTTGCGGCGACCGCTTGTAAACGCCCGCGTGCTCCAAGACTTTTGAGAATACGATGGCGATTTCTTTTTTAAGAATCTTTTGAACGTTGTCTTTGCTGAACGTGTATTTGCGCTTCAACTCTTCCGCCCAATCGGCGTGTTTGGCCAAAAGCTCGTCCGCCCTGACGTCCGTTCCCGCGACAAGCGCGTCGGAAAGCGCGGCCATTTCTTTTTTAAGGCGCGACGGCAAAACAGCCAAGCCCATGACTTCGATAAGGCCGATGTTTTCCTTTTTGATGTGGTGGAGCTCGGCGTGCGGATGGTAGACTCCAAGCGGATGCTCTTCGGTCGTGATGTTGTTGCGGAGAACCAAGTCCAGCTCGTAAAGCTCGCCGCGGCGGCGGGCGATCGGCGTGATTGTGTTGTGCGGCGTTCCGTCAGTCTTGGCGAAGACAAAGGCCGCCTTGTCGGAATACGCTCTCCACTTTTTGAGAATCTTTTCGGCAAGGTTTATTAGCGGCTCTTTTTTTGCGCAGTCCAAGCGGATGACGCTCATCGGCCATTTTACGATTCCGGCCTTTACGCTGGGAAAGCCCGCGAATTTTATCTCGGTTTCAACAGGAGCTTTTGCCATCGGGAATTCGTAGTGGCCGCCCTGAAAGTGGTCGTGGGTCAAAATCGAGCCGCCTACAATCGGAAGGTCGGCGTTGCTTCCCAAAGTGTAGTGGGGGAACTGCTCCACAAAGTCCAAAAGGCGCTCAAAAGTCGCGCGGCAAATTTTCATCGGAACGTGCTTTTGGTTCAACACGATGCAGTGCTCGTTGTAGTAAACGTAGGGCGAATATTGCAAGGCCCATTTTTCGCCGTTAAGGGTCAGCGGAATTATTCTGTGGTTTTGCCGCGCCGGGTGGTTCAGGCGGCCGGCGTATCCTTCGTTTTGCGGGCAAAGCAGGCACTTGGGGTAGCCCGACTGCTTGGCCAGCTTCGCCGCCGCGATGGCCTTGGGGTCTTTTTCGGGCTTTGAAAGGTTTACCGTAATGTCGAGCGCGCCGTAGGGAGTGGCCGCCTTCCACTTTAAGTCTTTGCAAACGCGGTAGCGGCGGATATAGTCCGTGTCTTGCGAAAATTTGTAGAACCAGTCGGTCGCTTTTTTGGGGGAGAAGTCGGCGCGCAGAGTTTCGAAAATTTCTATAACGTCCGACGGCGGCGGAACCAAAAGGCCCATGACCTTTGTGTCGAACAAATCGCGCGCGGCGATTCCTGTGTCTTCAAAAACATTGTTGGCCGCGGCCCAGTCCAAAAGCTCTTTTAGGATGCCTTCCAAGTCGCTTGTTTTTACGGCGGGCAATTTTGGAGTCTCCGCTCCCTCAAAGCCGTCCAAGCGGAAAAGCTCCAGCAAGCGGTTTTGCGTGTATGTGACGTCCTCTTTTGCGATGAGGCCCGTCTTAAGGGCGTAGGAAACCAAGCGGTTAATGTTTTGAAATATAGTCATAACGGAATATTACTGCGCGCGCGACATTTTTTCAAGGTCGCTTAAAAGAATTTTGCTTCCGGGGATTTCTTCCAAGCCTTGCTTGACTTTTTGAATCGCCGCTTCCTTGTCGCCGGAGTTGAAAAGGTCGGCGGCGGCGTTGTGGTAGTCTATCGCGATGTTTTGCGTGTAGGCGTTCTTGTTGTTTTGAAGGCGCCTGTTTTGCGGAATCTCCTTTAGGCCTTGTTCCGCTATTGCGATGGCCGCCCGCCAGTCATGCTTGTTGGCCGCCGCCTGGGCTCCCGTGGCGTATGCGTATTCCTTAAGCTCGTCGCAGTCTTTTTTTGAGAGCCAGTCTTTGTTTTCTTCAAGGCAGGCAAGGCCATCCAAATACGAGGCCGACTTGATTTTTCCAAGAATCATGTTGTAGTAGTTTGTCGACATTCTTTTTGTCCAGTTTTGGGAAGGGCCGAAAATTTCCTCCGCTTTTTTTAAGAAAGCGATGGCGTCTTCTTCCCGTTCCGCCTTTGTAAGAATGTTGGAAGCGTTTCCGACGCAAATGTCCAGCTCGTTCCTTGAAATTGGGGAGTGGTTTTGGACTTGGTAAGCGTCGACGGCAAGGCCGACAGTCTGGTCCTCAAGCTTTTTCTTTTGCAGCTGCGCGATTCGGTTGCAGTAAATCATCGCGACAACGCGGCGGTCGTCCACTTGATGGCGGCCCGCGTAGTCCTTTGCGGGAACGGTAAGGTACTGCGTTTTTCCGTTCTTTGCCACGGTCCCTTTTTTCTTTCCGGGATTGACGCCGAAGGGATTTGTCGTTTCGACGTCAATCGGGGAGCCGTCTTGGTAAATCGCGCAATAGGCGTGGCGGACGCATTCGTAGGCCACGACGGGGATGCCGGCCTTTTTGCAAAAGAACATAAAGATCGCGGCTGAGGAAACGCAGTTGTAGATTCCCTTTTCCATCGCCCAATCGACGCGGGTTTGGTAAAAGTCGTATTTTGAAAGAAGCTTTTCGTAAATGAACATTAAGATTTTGTCGGCCTTTTCTTCGACGCTTTCCGTTCCGTCAAAATCGGGAGAAAGTTCCTGCCAAAGATTTTCCAGCCGTTCCGCGTGCCGGTCGATTGCGTCTGAATCCGCTCCGCTTGCCAAAAGGCATGAGCGTATGAAAGACGGCGCCGGAATCTCCGGGGTTTGGAAAACGCTCTGGTCCAAGCGGGGGTCCGGCTCTAGGCGAACATCAAAGGCTTGCGCAAAGGCCATTCCGGCCAGCGCCAAAAGAAGCGGAAATAAGATTTTTTTTGCGTTCATTTTCATAGTCAAGAATATACTAGCGCGATTGCCTTTGTTTTGCTAGCGTTCCCGGCTTTTGTCTTTGACAAAAAAGCCTTTTGGGATTATAATTTTTCTATATGAAAGGCGGCGCGAAAAGAATCGGCGTTGTGCTGAACGATGTCAATTCCGATTACGTTAAGGAAATCGTTGACGGCATCTCATCGGTTTGCGAAAAAAACGAATCTCCTCTTTTTGATTTTTGCGTCAGCGAGTTAAACTTTTCTTACAGGCCATTTGACTACCACCAAAAGGCGCTTTGCAATTTTTGCAATTCAAAAAACATAGACGGCCTAATCATTTGTTCAGCGGTTTTGGGAAACCATTCCAAAAAAGAAGAGCTTGAAGCCTTTGTAAAAAGTTTTTCCTCCGTTCCCATTGTCAGCATCGGAATGAAAATACCCGGCGTTCCAAGCGTTTTGTGCGACGCAAAAAGCGGAATCGAGGCGATCTTGGACGACTTTGCGGGCCACCACGCTTGCAAAAAATTCGCGATCGTCGGAATCGTTCCCGGTTCCGAAGAAGCCAACGAGCGCGCTGAGATAATCTTGAATTATTTAAGGTCAAAGAATCTCCGTTTTGACGAGCGCAGCCGCATCGGCGGAAGCTTCACTTACGAAAGCGCCATGGAGTATTTGGAAGCGTATTGGGAAGAGAAGGGCTCCTTTGACTTTGACGCCGTATTTGCCTTAAACGACGACATGGCCTTTGCGACAATAGACTTTTGCGCCAAGCATAAAATCGCCGTCCCCGAAAAAGTTCGCGTCGCCGGCTTTGACGACGTTCCCCGAGCGGAATTTAGCGTTCCCTCCCTTACGACAGTAAACCAGCAGGTGTTTGAGCAAGGACAGCAGGCCGCCGAAACTTTGTTTGAGCTTTTGAACAAGAAAAGGGCGCCGGCGGAGATTCCTGTAATGTCTTCGGCCCGCTTTAGAAAATCCTGCGGCTGCTCCAGCCAGGGCCAAAACATCGGCGGCCGCGCGCTTGACGTAAAGAAAACGGGCGACATGACCGCGACCGAATGGCTTGGAAAAAAGACCCAGTTCCACGTTATGAACAACTTTTTGTCGCTTGGACAAAATCATCTCAACTTGGCTAAATTCCGCAGGACTTTCAAGGAGTTGGTGGAACGCTTTGACGTGAGCGCGGCGGCCGTGTGCTTTTACTTTGAGCCGGTTTACGCAAAGGATTGGCCTTGCTCGGATCCGCTGCCGGAAAGGGCTTTTGTCTTTGCTTCGTATGACGCGGAAAGAAATTTTATCCAAAACATTAACGAGGATCCAGTCGAGTTCAACCCCAACGAAAAGATGCTGCCGGAGGTGGGCATAGACTTTTCGCGCGGCCAGTACATAACTTGGATTCTTTCAAACTGCGAAACCCAGTACGGCTATATTGTCTTTAGGAAGGGCAGCTACGAAAATTTGATTTATTCAATGATGTGCATAGAACTGTCCCGCTTGGCCAGCTCCGCTTGGGAAAGCAGCCGCGCCGAAAAAGTCGCGAAAGCCCAGCAAGAAAGCGCGGCCCGCCTTAACATGATTTCTAAAACCGACGAGCTTACCGGCCTCTTGAACCGCCGCGGCTTTATGGAGTTGGGCCAGCAAACTATTGACATCGCCGTCGTCTTAAAGCAGGGCGGAATGGTGATTTTTGGCGACATGGACGGCTTAAAGTACATCAACGACAATTTCGGCCATGACGCCGGCGACCGCGCGATCAAGGCCGAGGCCGAAATCCTTAAAAAGAATTTTAGGGCCTCGGACATTGTCGGCCGCCTTGGCGGAGACGAGTTTGTTATTGTCGCCGCCGGGCTTGTGGAGCCAAGGCTTGTCGAAATACGCGAAAACATTGAGGCCGCTTGCCGCGCGTGGAATATCGTTCACAACGAAGGCTTTGAGCTTTCGATAAGCATGGGCTGCATTTCTTTTGACGAGAACACAAAGTATTTGGAAGACATTTTGCGCGAGGCGGATTCGCTTTTGTACGAAGAAAAGCGCCTAAAGCATAACGCCCGCCGCTAGCTTAGCTTGTCCAAAATCTTTTTAAAGGCGCTGTTTTCCTTTCTTAGCTCTTTTGAGCCGCGGGTGATTTTGCACAGGGACATGTTGAACTTTTTGGCTATTTCGCGTTGGGGAGTTCCCTTGTAAAGCTCCTTTACGCTAAGCCAGCGCTTTGAAAAGTCCGCGCGCTCGGCGGGAGTGCAAAGGCAGGACAAAAATTCCTGGGCGTCCTTTTGGGTGGAGCATTCCGCGAGAATCTTGCAAATTTCGTTAAAGCTTTCGGCCACCGCCGAATCCTTTGTTTCTGCCATTAGAAACAGAATAGCGCGCAAATCCTCTTTTGTCAAATCGCAAAATTGCCCAAAAAAAACGTTTTGAAAGAAATAAAAAAAACGCGGCTCCCAGTTGCGGGCGGAATTGCGGGCCGGCAGACGCCGGGAGCAAACACCCACTTCGTCCGTGTTTTTTACCTTTTTTATGTTCAAGGTCAAAAACATTTGATTAAATTTAAAAAGCGCGCTATTATTAAAGTTACTGTGGAAGCGCAATTTGAGAACATCGACATAAGCGAGTTTTTCGACAACCAGGAAGTCCAGGAAAAGGACGACGGAATCGTCGTTTTTACCAA
Organism: Treponema sp.; assembly: GCA_016290995.1. Classification (GTDB taxonomy): domain Bacteria; phylum Spirochaetota; class Spirochaetia; order Treponematales; family Treponemataceae; genus Treponema_D. The sequence goes on from JAEEVR010000005.1 coordinate 61,892, forward strand.
AAAGCAGCAGGACATGTTCGACGCCGTTTTGCCGCATTTGCGCGACGCCAATCCCGACCGCTTTGAAACCTTTTTGACCCGCATCGACGACCTTAACGACTTGGCCAAAAGCATCGCGCGCTTTCCGTCTTTGTTGGAGCGCCACCGCTTGGCCGGAGGAGAGCGCACTCCGACTTCCTTGATCGATTCCCTTATCGAGCACCAAGACCAAGGCGACGCGCTCTTGCAGCTTCCGTCAAAGGCCACGCTGGGAAAGGGCTTTTTGATCGCAAAAATCCACACCTTTTCGTCGCTTTCAAAAATCGCAAAGAACATAGGCGAGGACGAAAAGAAAGTCAACGACTTGCGCAATGAGGCCGTGTCGATGATGTTCTCGCTTTTGGCCGAGGACGTTTACCTTAACTGCATCCGAGACAAGAGCGTCGAGATTGACTTGCGCCGCGAGATGGCGATGTCGCTCCTTTTGTTGTGGGAGCACCGAAACGACGAGGCCATCGAGCAAATCGCTCCGGTTTTGCAAAGCATTTGGACTGCCCGCCGAAAGCTGGCTCCAGCCTTTGGAACGATGATGGGCACAAGCGAGTTGATTTTGATTTCCATGCAAATGGACGAGATGTGGACCAACTTTATAAAGGACAGGCTTAGCGATCCGATGGTAAGCCAAGCGATGGAGGAATTCCTCTTTGGCATTTCGTTTGAGCAGATAAACGCGTTGCGCGAAATTCTTAAAGGCCAAGGAATCAAGGCGATCGGCCGCGACGAAGTTTCAAAGTACTTGGGCGTTCACGTAAAGACCGACGCCGGCTTGGACTACCGCGACTTTTACTCGATGTACACCCTGCGCCGGGACAACGCCCGCGCCCGCTCGCGCCTTAACGCCTCCGGTCCGCAAAAAACGCTTGAAGACTACTTTATTCAGTTTGTGATGAGATTCAACAAGGAGAAGCAAAAACATGACAGTTTCGCAAAATAAAAAGGCGCCTTATCATTTTGGCGAAAAATTGCGTTCCGTCCGCGAGCGAAAGGGCTACACGCTAAAGGTCGTCGCCCAGCGCGCCGGCGTAAGCGAAAGCCTTGTCTCTCAAATTGAACGAAACCGCGTAAGCCCGGCCATCGACACTCTTTTGGCCTTGGCCGAAGTCTTGGACATTAACTTGGAATTTTTGTTCGAGGAATACCGCAAAAAGCATCCGGTGGAAATCATCGGCGCCGAGGAAAGGCGAAGCGTTGAAGAAGACGGAGTCCGCTACGAAGAAATCGTTCATCCCAACAGCGACGACGGAAGCCACACGATGGAATCCTACTTGATCACAATTCCGCCGCATTCGCAGACGCACCGCGGCTCCTACGGACACATCGGCCGCGAAACCGGCTTTGTCCTTAGCGGAAAGGGCGAGCTTCACTACGAGCAGAACGTGTATCCAATAAAGGCCGGCGACGGCATTTCATTCAGCGCCGGAGCGCCGCATGTGTTGGTCAACAACGGCGACCAAGAGTTAAAGGCTGTGTGGACCGTGACGCCCAGCCAAAGATTCAACAAACAGGACTAAAAGATGAAAGAAAGAAGCGGCCGCTTAAAGGCAATCAGAAAACTAATCAAGGCCAACAAAATAGAAAGCCAAGAAAAGCTCCTTAACCTTTTGACCGAAGAGGGCTTTGAGGTCACCCAAGCGACTCTTTCGCGAGACTTAAAGCTTTTAAAGGTCGGAAAAATCGCTGACGGCCGCGACGGTTACGTCTACACCCTTCCCACAGAGGAGGAACGGCAAGAAAGCGACCGCCTTTTTGCGCAAGACTTTTTGCGCGGCTACATCAGCATAGAATATTCTGGGAACATTGTCGTCATAAAAACTTTTCCGGGCCACGCAAGCCCCGTTTGCAACGCGCTTGACTGCATGAACTTTGACGAGATTTTGGGAACGGTGGCTGGCGAAAACTGCCTCTTTGCATGCCTACGCGAAGGCGTAAGCGGCGCCGCCTTCCTAAAAAAGCTAAAAGAAAAAATCCCGGAGCTTGACACTCTATAGAACTTCAAGCGCCGCGGCTACGACGGCCGGGTCAAACTGGCTTCCGGCCTTTGCCTTTAGCTCCTCTTTTGCCTCTTGGACTGTCAAGGCCTTTTTGTAGCTGCGCTCGTGGGTCAGCGCGTCAAAGCTGTCGGCCACCGCGATGATCCTTGCGCAAAGCGGAATGTCTTTTCCGGCCAAGCCGTCAGGGTAGCCGGATCCGTCCCAGCGTTCGTGGTGGCTTCTGACATTGGCCGCCATTTCGGGCATTTCTGTGATTCTGGACAAAATGCGCTCGCCGATGGCGGAGTGCGCTTTCATTTGCTCAAATTCTTCGTCGGTAAAGGCGCCTTGCTTTGTGGTGATGTCTTCCGACACGCCGATAATTCCGATGTCATGCAAAATCGCGGTGTAGTAAATTTTTTGCGCTTCGTTTTTGGGGAGCGACATCATGTAGGCGATCTTTCGCGCGTTTTCGGCGACGTTTTCTGAATGGTTGTTGCGGTTGGCGTCGGCCACGTCGATCGTGGCGGCCAAGGCGTCGATGATTTGCGCCGAAAGCATTTCTTTTTGCTTGTCGCGCTTGTGAATTTTTTCTGATTCGATAGCGGCCTTTGCCTCAAGGTTCTTTTGCAATTCGTTCAGTTCCGCCCGCTTTCTTGAAAGCTCCGCGTAGTCGGGAGAGACAAGCACAAAGAGACAAAGAATCAAAGAAAAGAGCGAAAAGAAATTTGTCAAGAGAACTTTTGGAAACCAATAATATTGCAGGACGGGGCCGGCCACCGACATGAACAAGAGGCAAAGCAAAACCGCGAAGATTTGGCCAGGCAGGCGCTTGTGCAGCAGCATGAACGTTCCGCCGCATTCAACCAAAAAGAACAAGGGGATGCCGATGCAAAGCGTGTGCAGCTTTCCGTATTCGTAGACGCCGTTCTCAAAAGTAAAGAAAATTCCCGTCGGAATGTTCGCCACCAAAAGCGTAAGGAAAGTTACCAGCACAACGCGCGAAAGAAAGAGCAGGGGAACGCCCACTTTTTTCTTTAGGCCAAACGAGATGAAGAACAAGTGCAGGGTGTAGAACAATACGCTGGAAGAGGCAAAGTACAAAGTGTTAAGCGCTATGTTAAACCAAAGCGGAACTTTTGCGGAAAAAGAAATCGTAATCGCCGTAGCTATGTCAAGAATGATGGCGATGATTTGGCAAAAAACCAGCCGCCTGAATGTGTCGTTGACGGGGCTTGTGTTGTAGTATTTTTTTCGCAGGTAAATGTACAAAAGCGCGATAAAGCAAAGCGCGGCGGCTTCAAAGTTTATGTTGTACGCAAGGCCGGAAACGTCTTTAGGATTCATTCAAGGCCTCCTCTTTGCTTTTGTATTCGTGAAGGATGTAGCGCTTGTCGTCGTCGATCAATTCAACCATAAGCGCCGCGATTTCTTTGTCAAACTGGCTTCCGCTTCCGTTTACGATTTGCTCTCTAACCGCCGCTTGCTCCATCGGCTTTCTGTAGCTGCGGCTTGAAGTCATCGCGTCGTAGGCGTCGGCCACTGCGATGATTTTCGCTTCCAGCGGAATCTTGTCTCCGTGCAGGCCGTCGGGGTAGCCGCGGCCGTCTATGCGCTCGTGGTGCCAGCGCGCTCCGATCCTTAGTTCCGGCAAGAGGGAAACCTTTTCCAAAATCGTCGAGCCGATGGCGGGGTGCGCTTTCATTTGCGCGTATTCTTGGTCCGTAAGACGGCTGGTTTTGTTGATTATTTTTGAGGAGACGCCGACCTTTCCGATGTCGTGCAAGATTCCCATCATAAAAATTTGCTGGCACTTTTCAGCGCTAAGGCCTTTTTTTTGAGCCAGCATTTTTGAGTAGCGGGCCACGCGCGCGGAGTGGCCGCTGGTGTAGTGGTCTTTCGCGTCGATTGTTTCTGCCAGCGTGTACATCATTTCCATCGTAAGGCGCTCTATTTTTTCGCGGCGTTGAGTGGCTTCGGCGGTTTTCTTTTCTATGCTGATTTTAAGCGCGCGTTGCAAGTCTTCCAACTCGCTGATAGTGGCGATCAAAGCCTGGTCGTCTGGAGTCTCTATTGTGAGCAAAAGCGCTGTTGAAAAAAGAATGAACACAAACGAAATGATTCTATGAGTCGGACAAACAAAGGCTTGGACAAAGGGCATGGCGATAGTCGCTTCGTACAAAAAGCACAGAACCGTTATTTGCTGTTTGTTGAACCTTTGCGCGTGTCGGCCCAGTTGGTTGGCGCTTTTTAGAGCGAAGATCGACGCGAAAAACGGGAGAATTATAAAAGCTTTTCCCTTTATCAGGGAGTAATCGTCTTCAATGAAGAACAAAAAGCCCGTCCAGGCGTTTATCAATAGCAGAACGAAAAAGACAGGGAAGATGAACTTGGTGACAATCTTCCGTTCGATCTGGGCCTCTTTCTTTGTGTAAATGTATGCGTTGGTGTAGGCAAGGACGCTCTGCGAAAAGGCAAGGAAAGAGAATAGGTAAAAGGAATAAAGAAAGCTTTCCAAAAAAGAGCCGGTCTTGGAATTTATGGAAAGGCAAGTCAAAAAATCCGTGACGCACAAAAGCAGGGCGCAAAAAACCAAACGCTTAAAGGCGCGGTTTCCCAAACTTTGCTCCGAATACTTGGTAAAAGTGTAAAAAGTCACCGCCAAGGCGACAAAGAAAGAGACAACGTCAAAATCAGTAACAAGGCTTCCACAGTTCATCGGTTCACTTTATTTATTCATTTATTCTATCACAGGCGGGCGTTTTTTTCAAGGTTTGTCCGCGTCCCTTGGGCGCTGCGTGTCGGTCTTTCCGCTTGAATTTCCGTTCCGAAAATACTATAATATTTGCCATATTTTACAACGATTTTATTGAGGTAACTATATGGCAGACACAGAAGTCAGAGTCAGATACGCGCCGTCGCCGACGGGAATGCAGCACATTGGCGGCGTAAGAACAGCGCTTTTCAATTACTTGTTCGCCCGATCCAAGGGCGGAAAATTCATCTTGCGCCTTGAGGACACAGACCGCACCCGCTACGGCGAGGAATACGTAAAGAACCTTTACGACACGATGAGCTGGCTTGGCTTGGAATGGGACGAAGGCGGAGAAAAGGGCGGCGAGTACGGCCCTTACGTTCAGAGCCAGCGCTTTGACCTTTACAAAAAATACGCCGAGGAATTGGTCGCCAAGGGCGAGGCCTACTACTGCTTTTGCGACGCAGAGCGCTTGGAGCGCATCCGAAAAATCCAGACGGAAAACAAAATGGCTCCCGGCTACGACCGCAACTGCCGCCACCTCACTCCCGAGGAAGTAAAAGCCAACTTGGACGCTGGAAAGCCTTACGTAATCCGCCTAAAGGTTCCTCTTGAAGGCGAGACAAAATTCCACGACCACCTTTTGGGCGACATCATTTGGAAAAACGAAGACATTTCGCCGGACCCGGTTTTGCTTAAGAGCGACGGCTTTCCGACCTACCACTTGGCCAACATCGTAGACGACCACTTTATGAAAGTGAGCCACGTAATGCGCGCGCAGGAATGGATTCCGTCAACGCCCTTGCACGTCCAGATGTACCGCGCCTTTGGCTGGGAGCACCCTGAGTTCTGCCACCTTCCGATGGTAAACGGCTCGGACGGAAAAAAGCTTTCAAAACGCCACGGCTCCACAAGCCTCAACGAATTCCGCGCGCGCGGCTACCTTCCGCAGGCGATAATCAACTACGTCGCCTTGCTGGGCTGCTCTTACGAAGAAGGAAAGGAATTCTACACGCTCGAAGAGTTGGCCAAGGCCTTCAAATTGGAGCACCTTAACAAGGCGCCCGCGGTCTTTGACTACAAAAAATTGGAGTACTACAACGGAAACTACATCCGCATGCTCAGCGACGAAGACCTTTACAAGTGGACGCTGCCCTTTATCACAGGAACGGGAGACGCCGCGCTTGAAATCAATCCCGAAAACCCGCAGCCCAAGCCCAAAGTCGGCCCCGAATATTCCGGCGTCGCGCTGGGAGACGATGGCCAGCCTGTTTGCGTAGACAAGGCGATGAACATGTCCAGCGCCGACGTTAAGGAAGCCCTTATGAAGCTTATGCCCCTTATCAAGGAGCGCCTTAAGTATTTGACCGACGCCGCGGAAATGGTTCACTTTTTGTTCACCGAGCCTGCCGTTCCTCCAAAAGAGGAAATCGTTCCAAAGCGCTTGGACGAAGCCAAGACAAAAGAGGTTTTGCTTAAAGCCAAAGACTTTGTCTCGCAGATTTTCGGAATGAGCCACGAGGACGCCGAGGAGTTGGGCCGCAAAATGTCAGAGGAAGCCGGCGTAAAGATGGGCGACTTTATGATGCCCATCCGCATGGCCGTCACTGGAAGCCGCGTAAGCCCGCCGCTTATCGGCTCGATTTTGATTCTTGGAAAAGACAAGGCCCTTGCCCGCATCGATAGAACTTTGGCGGCCTTCTAAGGAGACTAAAATGGAAGTAATTCAAAGCTTTACGATTGACCACACCAAGCTAAAGCCTGGCATTTACATTTCGCGCGAGGACAAGGGCTTTACCACCTACGACTTGCGCATCACAGAGCCCAACAAGGAGCCGGCTGTCGCTCCATCCGCGATTCACAGCATCGAGCACTTGATGGCTACGTGGTTCAGAAATTCCCGCGTAAAGGAAGACGTCGTTTACGTGGGCCCTATGGGCTGCCTTACCGGAATGTACGTCATCATGATGGGAAAGTATTCCGTCCAGGAAATGCGCGAGCTTACTATTGAATGTTTGGAATGGATTATAAAGCAGGAAAAAGTTCCCGCGACAGAGCCTGAGTCTTGCGGAAACTATTTGTTGCACGACCTTCCGATGTGCAAGTGGGAATGCGCGCGCTACCTTGACCGCCTTAAGAATGACTTCCACTCTGAATACGCAAAGCTTAAGATCACTCTTGAAGACGGCAAAGTCTTCGCCGACGCGTAATTAGCGGAACCGCGTTCTTTCGGACGCTACCTGTTGGCGGCGTTCATCTCGATTATCTTTGTCGCGGTCTTGAGGGCCTTGTCTAGGCTCATTCTGTCGCGCGAGGTGATCGAGCAAGTGTAGCCGCCCATGTGCCAAACGACCTTTCCGCACTTGTTTCCGTTGGCGTAAAAGGCAATTTCGCAGCCCTTGACGATTTGCGAGGATTTTTCGGTGTAGATGTTAAAGTCGCCGCTGGGGTCGTTCTTTCCGGGCGCCTTTCTGATTCTTATTTCGTCTCCTTCTGACGAATCGTAAATCGCTTCCAACATTTGTTTTGGAATCGCGCGGTAAACTTGAACCGCGTAGTCTTCAAAGGCGTCCAAGAGGTAAAAGTCAAAGCCGGCCTTTTTTTCCGCGTCTTCCAAGTTCTTAAAGCTGTGGAAGGGGTTGGCGATTCCTATGGCCTTTGCCTCGTCTTTGTTTTGGCTTTCATTTTGAGTCGAAACGCAAGCGCTAAAGAAAAGCGCCGCCGCCGCAAATGCAATGATAAGTTTTTTCATAGTTCGCTCCGCTCGTTTTAAATCTTTTGTATATTATCGTCAGTTTTTTTTACAGTCTGAACAAAGGCCGTAAAAAACCGTTCTTGCCTTGTCAATCACAAAGTCGTGCTCTTCAAGGATGTGCTCTTCCAAACGGCTGACTTCCTCGCAGTTTATGTGGACCAGCTTTCCGCAGGCCACGCACTTGCAGTGAAAGCAGTTTTCGTCGCGGGAGGAGCCGTTTTTTCCCGTAAATTCGTAGCAGGCGCTTTCGCCGTTTTCCAAAGTGTACTTTTGAACCAAACCTTGGCCCACAAGGCGTTCAAGCTGCCTGTAAACGGTGGTCATGCCCATGGGCTTTTTTCGCTTGGAAAAGTGCGCGCAGATTTCTTGCGCGGTCAAATGCTTTCCAGGCTTTGACCCAAGATAGGCCAGCAAGTCGTCATAGTTTTTTGTATGGTACTGAACCGTAGAGGGCATGCGTCCATTTTAACGCTTTTTTGTTTTTTAATAAAGTGTTTTTTTAAGAAAAATCGCGTTTGGACAAAAACGGCCGGGCCAAGCGCCCTAAAGCCCTTTTTTCATTTTTTTTAAGTTTTCTATTGTAAAAACCGAAAATTTAATGTATAATGGTAATTGGAATTTTTTTATTCCAGGTGGGGAAATTTTAGGGTATGCCTGGCTATAGCCAATTAAAAAAACTTAGCGAAACTGTTCTCAAATTAGGAAACGAAATAAAGCTTCGCGCCGAGCGAGGCGAAAGGGCCATTCCTGTTTTAATCCCCGACACAATAGAAGACATCGACGACAGCCAGGACTTTGTCCTTGGAATGCCTGAAAAACCAAAGCCTCCAGAGCCGGAAGAGCCCGAAACTCCGCCGGAAGAGGAGGCCGCCGCCGCAACGTCGGACGTTAGCGTTGACGACCTTTTGAGCGGAATTTCCGCCGGAGGAGACGCTCCCGACTTGAGCGCCTTTGGAGACGATTCTTCCAGCTCTTCAAGCAAAAGCAAGAGCAAAGGCAAAGGAAAGGGCAAAGCCGCAAAGCCTGAGCCCCAGCCCGAACCGGAGCCGGAGCCTCCGCCAAAGCCAAAGGGCATTAGCGGCTCAGGCTATTCAGGCTTTGGCTTTGACGACGACGGCGTTTTGGAAAGCTCTCCCTCGGACGAAAAAAAGCCTGACATCGGAGCCCTTATGGGCGGTCCTGGAAAACCCGCCGCGGCCGCTTCAAAGCCCTTTGAGGGCGCCACCGGCATTCCCGAACTTGACGCCATTCTTAATCCCAACAAAGGAAAGGAAGAGTCCGCCGCTTCGAACATACCGGACTTGGATTCCATATTAAATCCTCCAAAAGCGGCCGCCGCCCCGACTCCAGCCGAGCCGGTTCAAGAGCCGGAGCCGATTGAAGAAATTCCTAGCGAGCCTATACCCAGCGCTCCCGAGCCCGAAAGCGTCGCCGCCCAGGAAATTGATTTTGGCGACCTTGATGATTTGCAAGTCGAGGATTACGCGGCTCCCGAAAAAAGCGCCGAAGAGCAAACCGACGCAAGCGCCCTTTTTGGCGACGACGTTGAAGACTTTGAAATGCCCTCGTCGGTTGAAAAGCCAAAAAAGAAAGACTACAAGCCTCTTCCGCCGGAAGAGGACAACGCGATACTCAAACCGGATCTTTTTACCGACGATTCGACTGCTACAAAAGACAATCCGCCGTATTACGCCGCGGAACCGTTCGGAGAGCCTTCTGGCCAGGCGGCTCCCGCAAAAAAACAGTCCGTTGCTGATGAAACGCCCGCCGTTGATGAAACGCCCGCGGACGCTGGCGATGTTGGCGCCGCTTCTGATTTGGGCGGCATGGACTTTGATCTAGACGACATTCCAGCCCTTGACGAAATGCCCCTTGAAGAGGCTCCGGCCGCTGACGAGCCAGCGGCCGATTCGACGGACGCCGCCGCGATGGACTTTGGCGCCGACCTTGGCGGCATGGACTTTGACTTGCCCGACATTCCCGCGGAAGAGCCGCCGGCTGTTGAGGAAACTCCGGCCGAAGAAGCGCCTGCCGAAGAGGCGCCCGCGGACATCGAAAGCCCCGCGGCTGACGCGGCTTCTGACGACCTTGCGGCCGGCTTTGACGACCCCTTTGCGCAGGCGGACGCGGACTTTTCTGGCGGCGGCGCGATTGACCTTAACATGGACTTGCCTGAAGAAATCAGCGAAGTCCCCGCCGAAGTTTCCGCCTTGGACAATGGCGGCCCGATTGAAGAACCCGCCGCTGAAGAAGCGGCCCCGGAAACGCCTGCTGAAGAAACGCCCGCCGACTCGATGGATGCCGGCGCGATGGATTTTGAAATGCCGGATTTCTCCGACATGGGCGGCGAGGAAAGCCCCGCGGCGGAAGCTTCTGCCGAGGAAGCGTCTTTTGACGAACCCCCGGCCCAAGAAACTCCGGCGGAAGAAGTTCCAATGGAAGAAACTCCTTCCGAAGAAGCGCCTGCCGGCGGCGACATGTCCTTTGACTTGCCCGACATGGATTTGGGCGGAGCGGAAGGCGGACAAGAAATTTCCGCAGACGCGGTTGAAGCTCCCGCTGGCGACGCCGACATATTCAACACTGACGGATTGGACTTGGGCTCGTTTGACATGCCCGATTCCTCTGGAGGCGACGAATCCGCTCCGCAAGAAGACGGAGCGCTTCCCGGCGAGAGCATGGGCGGAACCGACGAGGCCACGGCCAGCGCTCTTGGCGACTTTAACATTCAGGACACAGACAGCCAGCTTTCAAAAGCCGGCGACGACTTTGCGCTTGAAGGCGCTGGCGACGACTTTAGCATTCCGGGCTTTTCGGAAGAGGGCGCCGATCCGTACGCCAACGAAGGAAAGAAGGGCGGCGTAGACCAAGTTGACTTTAGCGGAGCCGTCACAGGCGACGGAAAGCAGCGAACATCCCTTACCGAAGAAGAATACGCCAAGTTTAAGAAAAACTTGCGCGACTATCCTCTTAACGTGCGCATTGCCGTTGAGGACATGATCGCCAAAAACGAATTCACTGACGAAGTCGTTTTTGAAGTAATTGAAAAAATCTTAAAGAAAGTGACGGCCAGACAGCTTGCCAACCATTTGGAAAAATTGTTGGACATAAGCCTGCCTGTTCCCCGCGACTACGAACGCCGCAGCGCCGAAGAGTACGAGGCTTACAAGGCTTCTTTTGCCTACCAGTTAAAGAGCAGGATTCTTCCGGCGATCATCATAGGCATTTTTGCCGCGATGATTTTGTTCTGCGCGGGCTTCCTTGGCCATCGCTTTGTGTTCAAGCCCTTGATGGCCGAAAAGCTTTACAAAGAGGGCTACGTTCTTATTCAGCATGACGAATTCCCCTTGTCAAAAGATAAATTTGACGAGGCCCTTAAATATAAGTCAAAGAAAAAATGGTTCTTCAAATACGCCCGCGCCTACAGGGAAAAGAAGCAGTACGACTTGTCCGAGCTTTTCTACAAGAACATTCTAAAGCGCTTTAACCACGACAAGCAGGCCGGCCTTGAGTACGCTCAGATGGAAGTGGAGGACCTTGCCAACTACGAGCTGGCCGAAGAAATTCTTAAGCGCGAAGTCTTGGACAACCACGTCAACGACGCGGACGGCATCTTGGCCTTGGGCGACACATACCTTGAATGGGCCACCGAAAAGGATCCGGCAAAGTTTGAGGACGCCTTCCAAACTTATTCAAAACTGCAGCAGCTTTACGGAAGCAGGAATCCCAATTTGTACCAGAGCCGCTTCTTGCGCTACAACATACGCACAGACCAGTTGAGGAACGTCTTGGAGCTAAAGGAATTCTTCTACGGCCAAGGCGAAAAGTCTTTGGGCGCGGCGGATTGGACGGAGCTTAGCGGCTATCTTATGGACAAGCAGTATGGCGAGCTTCCGTTGGACCAGGAATTCCTCCGCGCAAAGATCGAGGACGTCCGCGACATGATTTTGTACGCTGTCAAAGCCGCTCCCGAAGATCCAATCGCAAACTACAATTTGTCCCGCTATTTGGTCAAGGTTGGAGACCACAACAAGGCCATGCAATCGTTAAAGCATACGGAAACCTTGTTTGACAAGGCCACAAACTTGCGCAAAAAGTCGATTTACAAGCAGCTGGACAACTACAGGCTTTTGGGCGAAGAATACTTGTACGACCGCGAATACATTTTGGCGCGCGAAGAGTTTACCAAGGGCTTGAATTTGTTTGAAAAGAAGAACAGGACCAGCAACTTTGAGTCGGACAAAAATGTCGGCGTTATGTACTACGACATGGGCAACTTGGAGTACTTTATCTCAGGCGATTTGGACGCCGCGCGCGCCAATTACCAAAATTCAATCGACAACAAATACGACACGCCTTCGATCCGCTACAGGGTGGGCTATATCGATTACTCTAACGAAGACTACCAAAACGCTTTGAACAACTTTATCAAGGCCAGCCAGCAGCTGCCGGAAGACTCGCACACCTTGCTTGCTTTGGGCAACACGCTTTCGATTAAGGACGACAATTACGCCGCGCAAGGCTACTACAAGCGCTTGTTGGAGCATCTTGACTTGGTTCGCGAAAAGTTTGGAATCGTTTCTCCGCAGACCGACGAGCGCGCCGGCGACATGGTTGAAATTTACATGAAGGCCGCCAACAACTTGGGCGTAAGCCTTTTCCGCATAGCGCGCCAAAGCGGCTCAAGCTCAAAGAACGCCGCCTCGTTGGTCAATTTCCAAGATTCAATCCGCTACTACGACGCGATGACCCGCAACCAAGAGACTATGGTTCGCTTGCCTGGAAGCAACTTGGCCGAGATGAACTTGCGCTACGCGACCAATCCTTTCCCCAAGTTTGAGCCGGAAATCTACACGGACATTCCGCGCGTCCTTGACGGCGAAAAGGGCCTTGAACAGTGAAAATATACTGTCCTTTTGTCGGCGTTCTTTGGAAGCGCCGGCTGATAGTTTTATACAAGGAAATCTTTAGAAAATCCATTCACTTGTGTTCGGGCTTTGTTCCCTTGTGCCTTAAAATCTCATACCCAATAACAATCGGCCTTCTTTGTTTTGCCGGCGCCTTTTACACGCTGACCCAAATTCTTTCATTGCGGGGCGTCAAGGTGCCGTTTGTGTCCGACATAACTGACATGGCCGCCCGTGAGCGCGACCGCGGCAAATTTGTTTTGGGTCCGTTGACTCTTGTTGTCGGAATATTGCTTGCCGCGCTTTTATGTCCTCCCAAGGCAGCGGCCGTAGGCATTTTGGCGCTGGCCTTTGGCGACGGCTTGGCAAGCCTTGCCGGCAAGTTTTTGGGAAACTTGCGCATCCCCTATACGGGCGGAAAAACTTGCGCCGGAAGCCTTATGTGCTTTGTGGCGATTTTTGTTTCGTGCTTTTGCGTAATGGGGCGGGCCGACGTTTCTCTTGCGGCGGCCCTCTGCGGAATGTTCATAGAAGTCCTTCCGTTAAAGGACTATGACAATATTTTGATTCCTTTGCTGCTGGGAAAAATAGCCCAATATTTTTAGGTGTAAAGCTTGTGCAGGGCTGACAAGGCCCTAAGGGTGCCCGCTGTAAGCAAAACCGCTCCAATCGCCGAAACGATTAAAACCGCGCTTGCGTTCAAAATGTAGTAGCCCGCTTCCATGCAAAAAATGCCGAGGCCAAGTCGCAGGTAAAGGGGATTTTCGTTAAGCTTTGCGTTGACCGCGTAAGAGGCGGCCGTCAAGATTATTGTGACGATGTATGTAAAGTTTACAAAGTTGCTCCAGCCGATTCCGATTGAAAAGGTGGAAGTGATTTTTGTCGTGTTTACAGGAACGATGTTGGCAAGCGCGAGCGAAAAGACCAAAAGAACGATGATGTTTTGCTCGGTTTCCAAACCCTTGCTTTTTGTGGAAAAAATCGAAGCTGTAAACAGGCTTACAATAGAAAGGGTTCTTCCCCAAAAAAGCGCGCGGCCGGCGATTACCAAAAAGCTGGGCAAATTGTTTTCCACCGTCTCAATCGGAATGAAAAGACGGGCAAATTCGGGCACGCAGCCCAGCAAAAACAAGACCAAATAGGCGACTTCGCTGGAAGGGGTTTTTTCAAAGCGCGCGTAGATGTAAAAGGAAACGGCTGGTATGTAAAGGACCAAAAAAAGCGAGGCAAGTACAATCGTGATGTAGTGGGGCTCAAGCAGGCTGGGCTTGTCCAAAGAAATGCCGTAATTGATGAAAGAGTCTCCGTTTACGATGGAATTGATTTTATAGATGAAATATAGGGTGATTACCGCGGAAACAAAGAGAAAAAAGAAAGAAAAGGTCAATGTATATCGGTTTCTGGTTTTTAACGTCATTTACTATATTATATTATTTTGTCTTTTTTTACTCAAGATGATTTTTTTTATGCCGATAATTTAAGTAAGGAAGGGAAACATGAAAAGAGCATTGATTGCAGGTTTTGTTCTCATCGCAGCCGGTCTTTGTTTTGCCGGCGACGCCGCTGCATTCAAGGACATTGGATTCTCAGACGACGGAAGAATTTACATCTTTGGCCAGTACGGAAAGACAGACGTAAAATTCCAGGGTTATGCGGAAATTTACACAATTGATGTGGAAAAAAATGAATATGTTCCCGGCGGCGTCTACAAGAACTTAGAGCCAAATTCCATGAAAAGCGGAAGCCAGGTTTACGAAGACTTGATCGCAAAGCACTTTTTGGACATAAAGAAATACAACTGCGCCCCTGCGGCCGTAGACGACGTTCTTTACGTTTTGGAAAGCGAAAAGAAAAAAGGCGAGGACTTGATTGAGTTCAAGAACTACGGCGACGACGGAGAGTCCAGCCGCTTGACTTACAAGGTCCGCTTGGTTCCGACCATTTACGGCCGCGGAAAGGAATTGCGCTCCAGCTTTTACATCAACCTTGACGTTTGCGACAAAGACGGAAGCGCCGTAAAGTCATACAAGGTCGGATCTCCCGACATTAAAAGAAAGGGCGTAAGCGCTTACAAGATTGTCCGCATCTTTAGGGACAAGGCTCAAAGCGGCTTGGTATTTGTTGTGGAAAAAACTGTCGAAGACTCTACCGGCACCTCCATTCGGTACATGGTCGAAACAGTTAAATTATAATGTAAAAAAATGCATGTGGCGGAGACGGCGGAGCTTTCAACATTCGCCGCTTCCGAAAAACCTCCTGTGTTATCGTTCGTTCGGCTTTTGTGTGTGAAAGGCCTAACGAACGATTTTTTTTAGTAAACGCTTTCTTTGCTGCTTGTCCAGTCTTCTTTGCAAGAAGGGACGTCCGCTTTTGGCGCTTTGGCTCTTACAAGGGGCTTTACCTTTGAGCTTGTTTTTTGAACGGCGCCCTCTACGGACGCAAGGCCTGACCACGCGCCCTTGTCAATCGCCTTTTGAATTTCTGTTCCCAAATTCCACGTTGTCTTTCCGTTTTTGACTGTGTAGTAGGTAAGCGCGTCCATAAGCTTTCCTGTGTTTCTGTTCCGCAAAAAAAGCGCGTCGTTTGAGGCTGAAATTCCTTTTGGCCCTATGTCAAAGTAAATGTCGCGCCAAATCGCCTTGGCCCGTCCGCTTTTGGCAAGGTTTAGGTCGCTTTCCAACTCGCTGACGCAAGCGTCCGGAAAAGCGGTATGCTTTAGATGCAAGACGATTTTGTCGCCGGCCTTGACTTCCACCGCGGGCAGTTGGTAGACGGCCTTGTTTTGCGCGCAATAAAGGTCGATGCCAAAAAGGTTTCCGTCTTGCAGCGCTTGGATTATAACGTAAGGGCTTTCGGCGGATTCGTTTTTGGCGGAACGGCTTTCTGCCTGGACTTCTATCATTTTGCAAAGGGGAACGCTTTCGTTAAAGCCGTCAAAGGGAATGGCAAAGGTCAGGGTGTTTCCGCGCTTGTCGGAGATTTGGCTAAAGAGTTGGTAGCGCTCGCCAAGCCGCGCGCTTTGGTCAAAAATGTAAAGCAAGGATTTTCCGTCTCCGAAAGAATTTGCCTTGGCCTGGATTGGATTTTGCGCGATAACGTCCAGCGAAGCCTTTTGGCCTTCTTGCAGTTTTGACACCAAGCCCGTTTGCCCGCTGACTTCCTTGGAAAAGTCAATCTTGACGGACTTTGAGTTCAACACGCTTACGCCAACTATCTTGGGACTGTCTTCCGCTCCCAAGGCTTGTATGCCCTGACTTGTCAATTGGCAAGAAGAATGGCAAACGCAAAAAAGCGCTCCCGCGACGATTGCGGCCGCCAGCAGAAAATACTTTAGAATTTCTCCTGGACCCAAATCGGGATTTTTAAAGATCTCTCTTTTCATTTTTCGCTCCTTGTATATATCATTGCGTTTTTTTTAAAGAGTTTGGCCTAAAATTCAAATAAAGTTGAATTTTTTTCATTTTTTTTATATAATCTTTCGAATTATGGCAGAACTATTGGCTCCGGCCGGAAATGTAGAGTCTCTTGACGCGGCGATTGGCGAAGGCGCCGACGCTGTATATTTGGGGTTGAAAACTTTTAACGCTCGCCTTAGAAGCTCAAATTTTTCTTTTAGGGAATTTGAGGGAGCCGTGTCTTCGCTCCACAAAAAGGGAAAGAAGATCTACGTCACCGTCAACACCGTTTGCGAAGAGCGCGAGACCGAGCGCCTATACCGCTTTTTGGCTTACCTTAACCGGGTTGGCCCTGACGGCTTGATTGTCCAAGACTACGGCGTCATCCGCATGTGCCAGGAATTTTTTCCCAACCTGGTTTTGCACGCTTCAACCCAAATGAACGTGGAGTCCGCCGCCGCCGTAAACCTTTTGGGAAAAGAAGGCTTTAAGCGCGTCGTGCTTGCGCGCGAGCTTGGCTTGGAAGAAATCAAGGACATCAAGGCCAAGACCGGCGTTGAGCTTGAAGTTTTTGTTCACGGAGCGCTTTGCGTAAGCGAATCCGGCTTGTGCTTGTTCTCAAGTTTTTTGGGCGGAAAAAGCGCCAACCGCGGAATGTGCGCGCAAGCCTGCCGCCGTTTGTACACGACAGAAGGCGGCGGAGCGAATTTCCAAGGCTATTACTTTTCGCCCTGCGACTTGCAGTTGATAGACAAAATTCCCGACTTGGTCCAAGCCGGCGTCGAGTCATTTAAGATCGAAGGCCGCATGAAAAGCGCCGAATACGTTGGCAGCGTAGTCGCCGCCTATCGTTATGTCCTTGACCACTGGCAGGAAAACAAAAAGGAAGCGGTCGCCGCCGCAAAGCGCATGCTGGCCACGGACTTTGCCAGAAGCAAAACTTCTTACTGGTACAACTTTAAGAGCGTCAAAGAAGGAGTTGAGGAGGCGGGAAGCCAAATCCTTAATCCAAACCAAGCTGGCGGAACCGGCATTTACCTTGGAAAGATCGCCTCTCAAAAATACGCTCCCAAAGAGCTTGCGGCCCAGCTAAAGGCCGCCGACCCGGCCAAAGAGTCGGGCATCCAGCTTGCCTTGATAAAGGGCGGCTCCTACGATCCTGATCCGGGCGACTCAATCCGCATTCACAAAAAGAACGACACCGGCCGTCAAAGCCACAAGGTCCGCTACGTTGAGACCGACAAGCAGGGCAGGCGCTGGATAGACATTCCCGGCGGCTTTGGCGTTGACGACGAAGTATATCTTTTGCAGACAAAGTCGATGTCCAAGCGATACCAGCGCGTTTTGCCAAACGATTTGGCGCCTTTTAACCACCAGCCCCGCGACGAAATGCTTCCGGTAATGGATTTGACTCCCGTTCAAAAGGGCGAGCTGGGCTATTTCCCCGAAGGAATTTATGTCCAAGTTTCGTCGGTGGCGGACGTCTTTGCCGCCCAGGCCTTGAATCCAGTCCGAATGATTTTGGAGCTGAACTCAGAAAGCCTTTACGACTTGCTCAAAAAGAAAACGGTTTTGCCTTTTTCAAAAAAGCAAATGATCTTGTCCTTGGACCCCTTTTGCCCGCAAGGAATCGAAGACGAGCAAACGGCGCAAATCTCCGAGCTTTTGGACATGGGCTACAAGACCTTTGTCGCCAACAACTTGGCCCAAGTTTCGGTCTTAAGGCAAAAGGGAGCGACGGTAATCGCAGGCCCTTACTTGTACGCCTTTAACCGCTGGGCCGTTTCTTGGCTTGAAAATTTGAACATCGGCGCCTTTGTCTCTCCCTACGAAAACTCAAAGAAAAACCTTGAGGGCATTTACGAGCCAAAAGTTCGCGACCGCGTTTTGCTTCCCGTTTACGCTTATCCGGCCTTGTTTAGAATGCGCTTTAAGCTGCCCAAGGAATACGACTTTACTTACTTTAGCGACAAGGAAGAAGTCGCCTTTAAGGTAAACTCAACCGCAGACGGCTCCTTTGTAATGCCCGAAGCTCCCTTTAGCATCGTTGACAAAACCTCCGCCTTGCAGTCGGAAGGCTTTAAGCGCTTTTTGCTGGACTTTTCAAAGACAAAAGTCGGCCGCCAAGAAGTCAAGGCGGTGCAGTTGTCTTTGGCCAAGCAAAAGCCCTTGGAAGGCGTCTCGCGCTTTAACTGGAAAGAAGGCTTTTACACAATCTCTCCCGAAGACTACAAGGCCCGCTACGACAAGGGCTCTGACAACGCTCCCGCCCAAGCGATGGGCAAGGGAAGGAGCGCGTCAAAAGGCAAGCCTAAAACTGGACGGCCTCCTCGCCGCCGTCGTTAGAGCTTGCGGCGGCCTCGGCCAACGAAGCGGCGGTGGCTTCTTCGGCGGCGCTTTCAGTTTCGGCTGAGACGGCTTCCGATTCGTCGGCGGCGTCCTCGTTCTTGTTAAAGCGCTGCTTGAACTCAATCTTTTCGGCGATAATCGTGACGCGGCTTGTGTTCTTGCCTTCGGGCGTTTTCCAACGGTTTTGCTTAAGGCGGCCCACAACGCTAAGGCCGCGTCCTTTTTGGCTGAACTTGGCGCAGATTTCGGCAAGCTTTCCAAAAGTTTCCACGTCAAAGTATGAAACTTCGTTTTCGTACTCGCCGGACGCGGCCTTTTTGTAGTAATGGTTCACCGCGATCGGAATCTTGCAAATCGGAAATCCGCTTGGCGATGTCCTAAAGTTTGGCTCCCTTGTAATGTTCCCCTCGACCACAAGACAGTTGATGTTGTTCATAATGAACTCCTTGAAAAATTGAGATGTGAAAAGAAGCCAAAAGGTCTTTTCGCTTATAAGATATAAGCGTTTGCGCGAAAAATTTTACTTTTTTTGAAAAAAAATGAAAAAAATGCGAAATTTCCGCTCGCGCCGTTGTTTGTAAGACTAAAAATGGCTTTTTCGAGCAGTTTCGCCGCGTCCTTCGGACGCTACAGGTTCTTGACCAAGTAGATCATGTAAAGCTGAACGTAGACATACAAGGAATCCTGGTCGGTGATCTTTTGCATGTTGGGAGTCTTGCAAAGGGTTTCGGCCAAGTCTTGGATTCTGTCAATCGTAAAGCTTTGTCCGCTAATCGTGCGCAAAACTTTTCGCATGTAGTCGCGGATAAGGGAGTTTACGTCTTCGGTAAGGTTTAGGTAAGCCTGCTTGGTCAACATTCTGTTCCACTGCTTTTTGTAGGAGTTAAGCTCGCGCTCGATGGTCGAACCTTCGGGAACGATGTTGCTTTCGACCTTTTTGGCCGCGTTGATGAGGGAGTCCTTGCGCGACTCGCTCTTGTGGCTTGCCGGCTTTCTTTCTTCGGAACTGTCGTCGGCGCTCTCCGGTTGGTAGACGGCGTGAGCGCTCTTCTTCTTTTTCTTGTTTGGCTTTTTGTTGAACAAGCCCATCAGCCATGAGAAGAAGGGAATCGTGTACCAGAAGGGCAGGAGAATCTTGGCGTTGGCCAAAATAGTCTGCCTGTTGAGCATAAGCAAAGTGGAATAGGGCAAAAGATTGTCGCCCAAGAAAAGGTTCGCAGAGTTGCCGACTTTGTTGGAGCGCGCCATCTCAACGTTCAACACGCTAAGGAATGTGGCGTTGAGCAAGGCGTACAAAACTGGGTTCAGCTTTTCTACGTCGCGCTCAAGGCGCTCGTTGAAGGCGATGTCGTCCATCATTTCCTTTTTCTTGTCGTAGTTTTTAAGAACCTCGTACCATTCGCGGGTAAGCTCGTCGTTGATCGTGTCGTGCAGCTCGTTGCACATTCTGATTACAAGGGGGAACACCTTTTCCTTGTAAATAAAGTAGCGGGCGCCGCTGGCCGTCTTGAACACAAGCAGGTTTGGAAGCTCGTTGGCCATAGCGTCTGTCGTTTCCTTTTGCAGGAACTCTTTAAGCGCCTCGTCCTTGTATTGGCCCTGCAGGGGAACGCCCTTCGCGTCGGTGAACTTTAGGATTCCGTCCATCGTAAAGAAGTAGGGCGGCATCTTCATATGGTTTTGCACTGACTTGAGCGCGTTCTCTTGCTGCAAGTTTTTGGCGGACTCGTTCTTGTAGAAGGACGTTACGATTTCCGAAATCGCGACGGCCTGCAAAACGTTTACGTCTTCCTGCGTAAAGTCCTTGACCTTTTCGTAGTCCTGCTTGATAAAGTAGCAAAGCTGGCCCCAAAAGTAAAAGCAGTCGGCGGAATTCTTTAGCGACTGCAAGGCCTCTTCGGGCGACTTTACGAATTGGCTGAAAAAGTTCTTTACCGAAATTTCTTTTCCGGGATTTGATATGCGAAGCTTCTTTAGGTAATAGTCGTGGTATTCGTCCTTTTCCAGCATATGCTGCATCTTTTCCAAACTGGCCGTTACCAAGATTGACACGGGAACGTTTCCGGGAAAGATGATTGACGGCAAGTTCATCGGAACGATGATCGCGTAAAGGTTCTTGTCGTCGGGCTTTTGGTTTTTAAGAAGGTCAAAGATGATTTCGGTGTATTCGGACTTTATCAAGACTTCGTTGGGAGTTTGCTTTGGCATGTCTTGAATCGTCGGAAAAGGAACCGTCGCGTTTGACTTGATTTCCTTGTAGCGTTCGGCGAAAATCGCGTTGTAGTAGCCTGTCACAAAAATCGCTTTTTTTGCCGGATTTGTGTCGATGATGGCGATTTGCTTGCTTTGGATCAAAGGCTCAAAAGCCTTTTCCAGCTGCGGAACGGGATCTCCCAGGTAGGGCACCAATTCCGCCTGCTCCTCAACGTTCTTGGCCGCGTAACGCTTTACGTAGTCTACGAACGAGGAATACAAA
The DNA here is from genome assembly GCA_016290995.1 of Treponema sp. GTDB lineage: Bacteria > Spirochaetota > Spirochaetia > Treponematales > Treponemataceae > Treponema_D. The sequence continues at coordinate 82,538 of JAEEVR010000005.1, forward strand.
ATAAAAGGCGACTTCTGCTTGCTTGCGTAAAAGCGGAGCAGAACTCCCATGTCGCTTGTGGCTGCCATATTACAAGTATAGCGCGCATATAAACTTTTTTCAAGCAAAAAACGCCCCACTAGCAAAACCGCGCGCAGTGTGGTATAATTGCAATATGCTATCCACTAGAATGAAAAACTTGGATCCCTACAAGCCGGGCGAGCAGCCGCGCGACAGGGATTACATAAAGCTTAACGCAAACGAAAACCCTTATCCGCCGGCGCCCCAGGTGGCCGAGGCTGCGGCCGCCTTTTTAAAGGCAAATCCGCAAAAATTGGCCCTTTACCCGGATCCCGACGCAAACGAGCTTAAGGCGGCGCTCGCCGATCTTTTGAACAAGTCGGGCGGCGTTCTTTCCAAGAACCAAGCCTTTGACGGCGGCTTTAAGGTCACTCCCGACATGATTTACATGGGGAATGGAAGCGACGAAGTTTTGTCCTTTGTCTTTTACGCCTTCTTTGATTCCGACAAAAAATTGGTCCGCCCGGAGCATTCCTACAGCTTTTATCCGGTCTACTGCGGCTTTTACAACATTCCCAGCGACATCGTTCCCTTAAAGGGCGACTGGAGCCTTGACGTTGAGGAAATGATTTTTAGGGCCAACAAAAACCATTCGTCAACGATTTTCGCAAACCCAAACGCGCCCACGTCGCTTGGCCTAAGCCGCGAGCAAGTCCGCGCCTGGATTCGCCGCGCGCCCCGCGACCGCGTCTTTGTCGTTGACGAAGCCTACGTGGACTTTGGCGGCGAGACCGTCATTCCGCTTTTGGCCGAGTTCAAAAACCTTGTTGTCGTGCGAACCTTTAGCAAAAGCCTTTGCGGCGCGGGCCTTAGGTGCGGCTACATTGTCGCCAATCCGGAACTCGCGCAGGCTGTGACCACCGTAAAAAATTCCTTGAACCACTTTCCGCTTGACGCCTTTACCCAAAAGTTCGCGCTTGAAACTTGCAAGGCCGGCGACTACTATATGGATTGCGCCCAAAAGGTTGTTGCCGAGCGCGAGTCCTTCATCGACTTTTTGCGCGAGAGGCAATGGAACGTTTTGCAAAGCCAGACAAACTTTGTCTTTTGCCAAAAGAACGGCGTGGACGGAAAGTCCGTTTACGAGGCGCTCAAAAAAGAGGGCATCCTTGTCCGCCGCTTTGACACAAAGGGCATCGAGCAATGGCTTAGAATAACAATCGGAACGGCCGAGCAAATGGCCGCGCTTAAAAAATGCATGGAGGCGATATGAAACTTCTTTTAATCTCAGACTTGCACGGACATCTTGACAACTTGCAAAAATTGGAAGGCCAGATAAAAAGCGCCGACGCGGTTTTGTTTGCGGGCGACTTTAGCAAATTTAAAAGCCCTGAGACCGGCCTTCCTTGCGCCGAAAAAATGCGCGAGCTTTGCCCGAACCTTTTTGCCGTTTTGGGAAACTGCGACGAGCCCGAGCTTTTGGAGTCAATCGAAAAGCTTGACATAAGCGCCCAGCGCGCCTTGGCTTGCTTTGAAGGCTTGGCAATCGCCGGCTCGGGCGGCGGATCAAAGTTCACCGGCGAGACTCCCAACGAGCGCGACGAGGACGACTTGCAGACCGATTTTGACGTGATTAAAAATTCCGGCTTGGAAGAGGAAGGGCAGTGGAGCAACTTGATTTTGATCAGCCACAACCCGCCCAAAGCGCAAAGCGTCGATTCGCCGGCGGAGGGCGTTCACGCAGGAAGCCAACTCTTCACCGACTTTATCGAAAAGACAAAGCCCCTTGCCGTTTTGTGCGGCCACATTCACGAAGGAAAATGCGTTGAAAAAATCGGCGAGACTGTCGTGGTCAACCCCGGCCCCCTTTGCGAAGGAAACTACGCCGTCATGGAAATAAAAAAAGACGGCGACTCTTGGAAAGTCGCCGACACGCAGTTAAAGAGCCTTTGATCGAAAAACACTAGTTATTTATACCCCCCCCATTCAAAGGTATAGGTTTTTTGCCTGCCCAAGCCTTCGTATTCGGCCTCGGGGACTTCCTCAAATTTGTACAAGTCCTTTAGCTGGATGTATACGTCTTCCGAAACGTGGATCGAATTGGCTTCCGCGCTTTGCTGCAAGCGCTCCGCGAAAGACATCGCGGGGCTCCATGCGTTAAAGACAAAGTTTTGCGTTCCGACCAAGTTTGCGACAAAGGGGCCGCTTGCGATTCCGATTTTCACTTGCAAATTCATTCCGTTGGAGTCGTTGCTCTTTTTTAGCATGTTGAGAATTTCTATCGCAAAGTGAATCAGTTCGGAGGCGCTGGACCTGTTCTCTTCGGGGATTCCGGCGACAGCCATGTAGGAGCTTCCGACAATTTTTAGTTTTTCAATGTTGAAGGTTTCGGCCGCTCCGTCGATCCTGTCGTAAAAGCTGGACAAGTATTTTGAAAAGCGCTCGATTCCCATTCGGTTTGAAAAGCGGGCAAAGTCAACCACGTCCAATGACAGGACGCAGGCTTCCTGGAAAAAGCTGTTGGTTTTTTCCAAGCTGTCCATGCTTTTTCTGCTGAGCGTTGAAGTCGAGTAAAATTTAAGCAGTTCCCTGGCTCGCTTGTTGGCGTGCGAAAGGCGGCTGATTGTTTGCGCGTCCGGATTTTCAACCGTAAAGTACATTATGAAAAGGGTGACCGCGCAGCCAAAGCTTACCAAAAGCAGTTCCTTGTTGAACATTTGCACAAAGGCGATCGTTCCTTCCATAAAGCAGAACGAAAGAATCGAAAGCAATTTTGAAAGCTGGACATGCTTAAAGTTGAGCATCATTACAAAGAGAACGAAGGCCACCGAAAATGTCGAGAATATGTAAATCAAGTCCGACGGAAGGCCGTACGAAAAAATCTGCCTGCCGTAGCCGGAGTAGTAAAGCGTGTTGGCGCAAATCAAGCCTATGATCACAAGGACGACGACGCCCAAGAAAATGATGACGCCTTCCTTGATTTTGCGCCTGTACTCTGGAATGCCTTTGTTCATTGTCGTGGCCACCGCGTAGGAGTCGATCGCGTAAATGTATAAAAGCATGGCTATCAAGTAGCCCTTTGACAGAATGTCGTTTAGAAGCGGATATTCGTCGCGGTGGTTTATTGAAATGACGCTGGCTATGTCAAAAACCAGGACCAAAAAGGTTATCAAAAGCAAAAGCTTGTAGAGCCTGTTTGGAAGCGAGTCCCACTTTACCTTTTTAAAAAAGGCGAACGTGAGGATGACTATATAAATTAGGCCGGCGATTTGAAATTCGATAGAGACAGACATATTATCTTATTGTAAACCACTTTTCGCTAAAAAGCAAGTTTTTTCGCGCGGTCTTATTCGCTGGCTCCGCTTTGGCAAAGCCTAAAGCCCAAGAAGTTAAAGCGCTCGTTGGGGTCGTAGCCGTAGCGGTCGCCGCAGTAGATGAAGCCGGTGTAGGGCGACCAAGAGCCGCCGCGGCAAACGCGCTCTTTTCCAAAGTCGGGGCCGGCGGCGCGCTCGACGCCTTCGGTTTCCTTGTAGTCGGCAAGCCAGTCCCAGCAAAATTCAAGGACGTTTCCGCTCATGTCGTAAAGGCCCGACGCGTTTGCCCTTCCGCTTCCGGGCGCGGGCTGCTCGTCCTTTGTGAAGACCGTTCCGGCGGTTCCGACAACGCGGGTTTCGCTTGCGTTGGAGTCAAACCATGCCACGTCGCTTTCTGTCACGCTGTCGTCGGTTTGTCCAGAGGCGAGCGCGCCGTTTTGAAAGCCTTTTGGCGTTTTGCGCGCGGCGTATTCCCATTCTGTTTCGGTGGGAAGACGGTAGCCGTCGGCCGTCCAGTCGCAGGAGCACTTGTCCAGCGCGGCGCTGTCTGTGGAGTCCTTCAACACTTTTCCGTTGAGAGTGTAGCAGGGCTTTTTTCCGCTCATTTCGCTAAAGGCGTTGCACCAAACGACCGCGTCGTACCAATTGATCATGGTCACCGGCTGGTAGCTTCCTATGGCGGTGGGAGCGGCGCCGCGCTTTCCGGCGGAACCTTCCTGACCGGGATTGGCGAACGTGTATCCGTTTTGCTCGGCGTAAATGCGGCCGATGTACCACAAGTTGTAGGTTGTTTCGTAGGCGTTCATCCTAAAGGGCTGGACAAAGCGCTCCGCCGTGTAGCTTTGCGTGTTCTCGCCGATTGTGTAAACGTCGTATTCGGCCTCGGGCTGAGCGGCTTTAAATGCGACCATATTTATGTCGTTAAAGGCGGCGTCGGCTTTTGGGGATTTTCTTATCGAACGGGCAAAAAGCGCCGCGCAAACAAAAAGCGCCGCGGCGACCGCAATAATTTTTTTCATTTCATTGCCTCCAAGTTAAGCTCTTGCGCTTCCAAGGTCTTTTTAAGGCGCCTGATTTCGGCGCGCTTGGCGCGGTTTTTCTTTTTCTTTTCTCTATTGGCCGAGGACTTTGTTCTGTCCATAAGCGAAAGGCGCAAGAGCGTCACCATTACCGCGAACAGGCAGAGCATCGTGATTATCGCGCAGCCGAACAAGCCGTAGCGCGCGAAGGGCAGCTCCACGTTCATTCCCCAAAAGCTTGTGATGAAGGTCGGAACGCTGATCGCGACTGTGACGATGGTAAGCTTTTTCATCACGCCGTTCATGTTGTTTGAGATGATCGAGCCAAAGGTGTCGCTCATGCGGCTGAATGTGTTTGAATATGTGTCGGCCATTTCCAAGGCCTGGCGGTTGTCGACTTCAACGTCGTCAAGCCAGTCCAAGTCGTCTTCGTCGAATTTTAACAAACGGGTTTTGCGCAGTTTTTCCAAAAGCAGTTGGTTTGACTTGATTGAAGTCGTAAAGTATACGGTGGACTTTTCCAAGTTGAGCAATTGCAAGATTTCCTTGTTCTCAACGGCGTACTGCAACTCGCCCTGAATGCCTGAGGCGCGGCGGTTGATTTCCTTAAGGTAGCGCAAGTAGGTGATGTCGGCCCGGCTAAGAATCTGAATCAAAAAGGCCGGAAAGTCGTTTAGGTTTATGTTCTTGACTCGGCCGGCGGAAAAGTCCTTGAGCACTTCGCAGTCTGTCCAGCAAATCGTGATGATGTAGTTTTTCATCAAGATTACGCCGAGCGGAATCGAAAAGTACGACACTTCCGCCGTGGGAACGAAAATCGGAAGCCTTGTGATTGTAAGGATGTAGTCCTCCGCGTCCTCGATGCGCGAAAGCTCGTCGGGGTCAAGGATGTCTATGATGTGCTCTTGTTCGATTTTGAATTCTTTTTCAAGGATGTTGATGTCTTCGCGCGTGACGTTGCGGGCGTCGACCCATACGCGCTTGGAGCTGATGAGGTTTTCTTTTTCTGTGTCAACCAGCTTTCCGCCTTCTTGCTGCCAGTAAGTGATCATCAGAGCTCTCCAACTAAAAAAATCAAAAAATTATACCAAAAATTACATTTTTTGGCAATATTTTCCAAAAATAAGCCAAACTCTTGATAAACTCCTATATCTTTAAAGCATCAAGGAGTAAAAAAGTTATGGAAAAGAGAATTGTTTTTGGCGCGGAGGAATCCGCCGAGACCTTTAAGATTTATTCCATCGTTAAGAGGGAACGAAGGCCAAGGTCGCTCTTGGCGAGGCCCTTGCGCTCGCCCGACTTTTCGTGGCCGCCAAAAAGGAGCCTGCCGCAAGTCCGCGACGCCGCCCGCGACGAGGGGGACCAAACATGAGCCGCTCTTGCAAAACCTTGGTCTTGGCTGTCTTTGCCCTTTGCTCTTGCCAAGCACTAAAGCGGGCGGCCGCTCCTGTGGCGGTCTTTGACGCAAGAATAACCGGGCAGGCGTCGCCTGTTGGCGACGCGATTTTGGGCGTGGAATTCGTCGCCGCAAATCTAAGCGGCCGCCCGGTAAAAAGCGTCACGGTCTTTGTGTCAGTCCAAGAAAGGGAAGAAGATTCTGGCCAGGAAGACGATTGCGGGGGAGCGTTTTACGAAAGGCGCTTTGTTCTGGACGGCGGCCTCGACGCCGGCCAAGAAGAAACATTCTTTGTCCCCCTGGAAGACGTTCCACCCGATTGCGACGAGGACGCGCTGGAAATACAAAGCTTGTATGTAGAAAGCGCGGAGTACGAGGACGGCGGGGCCTTCCCTTGACAAATAATCAAAAAGCGCTAGAATATATGCCGTAGGTAAGTTCCGACCTTAACTGGAAAAGTTAAATATGGGTAAGTTCCGACCCTAACTGGAAAACTTAACTGCGGCAAGGATTTGTTCCTTGCCGCTTTTTTTTGTAGGAAGATTTAATATGTTGTTTTACATTGTGTCAGACCGTTATATATCATATCTGAAAAAATCAGAACCGCGCGTTATGTCAAACAAGGAAAAGGTTCGCGTTTATCACCGGAAGGGACGTTAAAGTTTAACAATATGATACCTGTTCCTGAATCAGAAATCATAAAGTACGATTTGAACGATGAGGGCGATTTGCGTTACAAAATGCTTGTGCAAAAAATTCTCTTTTGATTATGCCGCGCACGGAGAAGTTTACTCGCAGTGAGAGTTTCGCGCCGAGGCGTCGGGGGCGCCGACGGAGAGCGCTTCCTTCATCGTCCGCCAGCCGAGCTCGGCGCATTTTACGCGGGCGGGCATCTTGGCGATGTCTTGAAGGGCTGCGGCTTCGTCAAGCTCTTCAAGCTCCGCGTCGCTGACGCTTCCGGTAATCATGCGCATAAAAATGTCGCAAAGGCGCTTGGCCTCGTCCTCGGTCTTTCCAAGAATAAGGTCTATCATCATGTCGCAAGAGGCTTGGCTTATCGCGCAGCCGCTTCCAACGTAGGAGGCGTCGGCGATTTTTCCGTCCTCAACTTTTAGGTTGAGCGTGATTTTGTCGCCGCAGCTGGGGTTCACTCCGTTAAGGACGCAAGTGGCGCCGGGCAAATCCTTTTTGTGAAGGGGATTCAAGTTGTGCTCGTTTAGTATTTCTCGGTAAAGTTCCTTTGTGTCCATGCGTCGCTCCTTTTTGCCTTAGTCTTTGAAACCGGACCAAGCGCGAACCTTTGAAAGCGCGGCGCAAAAGCGCTCGACTTCTTTTTGCGTGTTGTAAAAGTAAAGGCTGGCTCGCGCGGTGGCCGGAAGGTCAAGGTATTGGCCAAGCGGCTGCGCGCAGTGGTGGCCCGCTCGGATCGCGATTTTTTCAGTGTCCAAAATGCTTGAGATGTCGTGCGGGTGGACGCCGTCAATTGTAAAGGTGACGATGCCGCATCTTTTGGCTCCGTCTTTGCTTCCGACAATGTTGACGTGGGGGATCTCGCTCATCTTTTGGACTAAAAGCGCGGCAAGCTCGTTGTCGTGGGCCGCGATGTTTTCCATTCCGATTTCCATAAGGTATTCGACGGCGGCGGCCATGCCTACCGCGCCTCCTACGTTGACCGTGCCCGCTTCAAACTTTGCGGGAACCTCCGCCCAAGTGGCCTCGTCGCGCGTGACGTATTCGATCATCTCGCCGCCGCGCAAAAATGGCGGCATTTTTTCCAAAAGCTCGCGCTTGCCGTAAAGGCCGCCGATTCCGGTTGGGCCGCAAAATTTGTGGCCGCTAAAGGCGTAAAAGTCCGCGTCCAGATCTTGCACGTTGACCGGTATGTGGGGCAGGGCTTGCGCTCCGTCAACCACGATTACCGCTCCGTTTTTGTGGGCGAGAGCGGCGATTTCTTTTATCGGGTTTGTCGTTCCCAAAACGTTTGAAACGTGGGTGATGGCGACGATTTTTGTTTTGCTTGTAATCTTGTTGTACTCGCTTTGCGGAATCGCGCCTGTTTCCTTGTCGCATTCAAGCCACACAAGCTTGGCTCCAGTTTTTTGAGCTGCCATTTGCCAGGGAAGAATGTTGGAGTGGTGCTCCATAACGCTTACGACTATTTCGTCTCCCTCGCGCAAGTTGTCCAGCGCGTAAGTGTAGGCGACCAAGTTGAGCGATTCGCTTGCGTTCCTTGTAAAGATAATTTCTTCCGCCTGGGCCGCTCCGACAAACTTTGCGATTGTCGCTCGCGCGTTTTGGTAGGCCTCCGTCGCGCGGACGCTTAGGTCGTAAAGGCCGCGCAAGGGATTCGCGTTGTCGCTTTTGTAAAAGTTCTCCAGCGCGTCCAAAACTTTTTTTGGCCTTTGGGCTGTGGCCGCGTTGTCAAAGTAAATGAGGCCCTTGTTTTTTTTGTCGAAAAAAATCGGAAAGTCCTTTTTGTAATCGCGCATTAGTTGCCTCCATCCGCGCCGTTTTCCATCGACGCGTCAAAAAAGTCCAGGGCTTTTTGAGCCTCTCCGTCGTCGCCGATCAACGCGGCCACTCTTGCGATTTTTGATCGGGCCATCATTTTTTGCGCTTCTTCCAGCGACACTCCGCGCGCGTTCATGTAGAACAAGACGCTTTCGTCCAAGCGGCCGATTGTCGCTCCGTGCTCTCCCTGAACGTCCTCTTCGTCGCACAAAATAAGCGGAATCGACTTGTTCACAACTTGCGGATCAAGCAAAAGCGTTTCTTCCGTTTCGTTTCCGACGGAACCCGCGCAGCCTTTCTTAAAATCAATTGTTCCGCGGTAAGTTTTTTTGGAGCAGTCTTTTAGGGTGCCGTAAACGTTCATAAGGCTTTGTGTGTCGCGGCCCGTTTGCTCGGCGATAAAGTTCATGTCAAGCTCGCGGTCTTTGTCAAGGCAGTAGGCCGCGTTGTGGATAAAGGCCGACCGCGTTTGGCTCAAGGCGGAACGGATGCCTTGGTAAATTTTTTTGGCTCCCAATTCCAGCTGCGAGATTTGTATTGTTGAATTTTCTCCGGCCGCCGTTCCGATGTCGTTTATGTGGACAAAGCCTTTTGGCAAAAGCTGGACGGTGGCGACGCGGATCTTGCAGTCCCGGCCGGCCTCGATTTTTGTTTGGAAGGCGTTGAGGCCGCCGGCGTTTTTGTCTGACGACCATTCGATTATGACGTTGGCCTCAACGTTGTCGCCGGCCTTTACAATAAGGCGCTGGAAGGAGGCCACGCCGTCATCTAGTTTTGCGCGGACAAAAATCGCCTCGCTTTGGTTAAAGCCTTTTTGCAATTCAAGGGTCGCGGTTGGGGCGGCGTTTTGGTCTAAGAGCGCGTCAAAGTCTTTTCCCATCGCACCCGGGATTTGGGTTCCGTTAGGCGCGGCCGCATCTGGGGCTTGCGGCGCGTTACCGCTTATGAATGTCGCTCCGGCGGGGAGGCCGCTTGTCTCCAGCGTCGCGGGCTTTGCCGCGAATTCCGCTTCTTCTGAGAAAAGGGCCTTGTTCATTCTAAGCCAGTTCCAAGTAAGGGCGGGCAGGGGATTTAAAGTCATCTCTTTCATAGCGTCCCCTTCATCTCTAGGCGGATCAAATTGTTCATCTCCACCGCGTATTCAAGCGGGAGTTCCTTGCTTACAGGGCTTGCGAAGCCTGAGACTATCATCGCTCTGGCTTCCTCTTCGGGAACTCCGCGGCTCATCAAATAAAAAATCGCGTCGCTAGAGATGCGGCCAATCTTGGCTTCATGTCCCACGTCGGCCTTGTCGGTCAAGACGGTCATCGCAGGAATCGTGTCGCTGCGGCTCTTTGAGTCAAGCATAAGGCTTTGGCAAGAGACACTGGCCTTGCTTCCTTCCGCCATCTTTCCGATGTAGACGGCGCTGCGGTAGGTTGAGATTCCGCCGCTTTTAGAAATGCTCTTTGTGTTTATTACGCTTGAAGTGTTGGGCGCAAGATGCAGCATCTTGGCGCCAGTGTCCAAGTTCTGTCCTTCGCCCGCGAATGTGACGCCCGTAAATTCTGCGCGGGCCTTGTTTCCCACAAGGTCGCTTTCCGGGTACAAGTAGGAGATGTGGCTTCCAAAGGAGCCTGACACCCATTCAATTGTGGCGTCTTCTTCGACGCGGGCGCGCTTGGTGTTCAGGTTGTACATGTTCTTGGACCAGTTTTCGATTGTGCTGTAGCGCAAGTGCGCGCCCTTCTTTACAAAAAGCTCCACGCAGCCCGCGTGCAAGTTGGCCACGTTGTATTTTGGCGCCGAGCATCCTTCGATAAAGTGCAAGTCCGCGCCTTCGTCGACGATTATAAGCGTGTGCTCAAACTGGCCCGCGCCTTTGGCGTTCAACCTAAAGTAAGACTGCAGGGGGAACGAAAGCTTTGTTCCCTTGGGAACGTAGACAAAGCTTCCGCCAGACCAAGCCGCTCCGTGAAGCGCCGCGAACTTGTGGTCGTTGGGCTTTACAAGCGTCATAAAGTATTCTTGGACCATCGGGCCCCATTCGGCGCTTTTGAGCGCTTCCTCAAAGCCCAAGTAAATGACGCCTTGCTTTGCCACTTCCGACTGGACGTTGTGGTATACAAGCTCACTGTCGTATTGCGCTCCCACGCCTGCGAGAGAGGCGCGCTCGGCCTCGGGGATTCCAAGCTTCTCAAAGGTGTTCTTTATGTCGTCGGGAACGTCTTCCCATTTTCCGCTCATTTTTGTCTTGGGGCGAACGTATGACGAAATGTTCGCGATGTCCAAGCCCGCGATGTCCGGGCCCCAGTCGGGCTCCTTCATTTGGTTGTAAATCTTAAGGGACTTCAATCGGAACTCGCGCATCCATTGCGGGTCGTCTTTTTCTTCCGAGATTTTCTTTATGATGTCTTCCGACAGGCCCGACTCCATTCTGTAAAAGTCCTTGTCGCTTTCTTCGTAGCGAAAGTCATACAGGGATCGGTTTATGTCGTTTACTTGAGTTTTTTCTTCCGCCATAAATTATTCTGCCAAATACTTGTCAAAGCCGTTCTGGTTTATGTCCGCGACGAGCTCGGCGCCGCCGGTCTTTAGGATTTTTCCCTTGGCCAAAATGTGCGCCTTGTCCACGGTCAAGCTTTCCAAAATTTTTGTGGAGTGGGTGATTATCAAAAGCGCTCCGTTCTGCGACTTTTGGAATTCCTCGATTCCCTTGCTTACGGTGCGGACGGCGTCAACGTCAAGGCCGCTGTCGGTCTCGTCCAAAATCGCGAGCTTTGGCTTGAGCATCAAAAGCTGGAGGATTTCGCTCTTTTTTCGCTCGCCGCCGGAAAAGCCGACGTTAAGGTCCCGGCCCGCGTATGAGGGGTCCATGTTCAACAGTTCCATCGCGGCCTTGAGCTCTTTTTGAAAGGCGAACAATTTGACGCGCTCGCCGGTCTTTTGCTGGAGGGCGCTGCGAATAAAGGTTTCCAAGCTGATTCCGGGAACTTCAAGCGGCGCTTGGAAGGACATAAAAAGGCCCGCCTTGGCGCGTTTGTCGGCCTCAAGGCTTGTCACGTCTTGTCCGTCAAAAATGATTTTTCCATCCTTTAGGCTGTAGACCGGGTTTCCCATAATCACGTTGCCCAAAGTGGACTTTCCGGCGCCGTTTGGCCCCATCAAAACGTGGGTCTCGCCCTCGTTTATTTGCAAGTTCAGTCCGTCAAGCACGGTCTTTTCGCCGATGCCTACCCTTATATTTTGTATGTCGAGTAAATTTTTGGCCATAATAACAATAATATAGTGAAAAAGAACAATTAATGCAATACGATTCATAATTATGAAATAAGAATTATGGATTATGAAGTAAAGGGAAAATTATTATATAAAATACGAAAAATGCCTTATATTTTGTCGCAAACTAGCGAAAATCGTTAAAAAAATAATAATTCTTCTTTACAAAAAGTCCGCCTTGCGCTATTCTAAAAGAATGAAAACAAATCGAACAAGCGGCATTTTGGTCCATCCCACAAGCTTTTCGGGCTCTGCGGGCATCGGAACGTTGGGAACCCCCTCTTATAAATTCGTTGACTGGCTGGCGGCGGCGGGCCAGACCTTGTGGCAAATCCTTCCTTTGGGGCCCACCGGCTACGGAGACTCGCCTTACGCGTCTTTTTCCACTTTTGCCGGAAATCCGCTTTTGATAGACCTTGACGATTTGGCCAAGCGCGGCTGGGCCGACGCCGCCTCTATCGTTCCGCCGGAATGGATAAAAACCGACGGCCGCGTTGACTACGGTTCCGTCGTATATTGGAAGAACCCTGTTTTGGCGCAGGCGGCCGACTTTTTCCAAAAAAACGCCTCCGCCGCCGACCGCGTAAAATACGAGGCTTTTAAGAACGATTCTTCCGCTTGGCTTGACAACTACGCCAACTTTATGACAATCAAGGCCTTTTACGACAAAAAGGCCGCCGACGAAAAGACCGCGGGCATTTGGTTCAAGTATTGGCCGGCCGACCTTCGCGCCTGCGACCCTTCCGCAGTATCCAAGTGGAACGCGGAACACACGCAAGAAATCGAATCTATAAAGACAATTCAATTTTTCTTTGCCGAACAGTGGGGTGCCCTAAAAAAATACGCCAACGAAAAGGGAATAAAAATCATCGGCGACATCCCGATTTTTGTGGCCCCCGACAGCGCGGACGTTTGGGGAAGCCAAAGCCTTTTTCAGCTTGAGGCGGACGGAACGCCCAAGGCCGTGGCTGGCGTTCCCCCGGACTACTTTAGTGCGACAGGCCAATTGTGGGGAAACCCGCTTTACGACTGGGACGCGATGGCAAAGACAAACTACTATTGGTGGGTTGACCGCATCCGCCGCTTGATGCAATTGGTGGACATAGTCCGCATCGACCACTTTAGGGGCTTTGAGGCCTATTGGTCCGTTCCTTTTGGAGAGGAAACCGCCGTCAACGGAAAATGGATTCCGGGGCCGGGCAAGGCGCTTTTTGACGCGATAAAAAAAGAGCTTGGCGACATTCCGATCATCGCGGAAGACCTAGGCCTTATAACCGAGGGCGTGCGCGCCCTTCGCGACGGCTGCGGATTCCCGGGAATGAAAGTCTTGCAGTTTGCCTTTGACCCCGGCGAGGCCGGAAAGGACGGAATGGTCAACGCCTTCCTTCCGCACATGTACCCGCAAAATTGCGTCGTCTACACAGGAACGCACGACAACCAGACAATGCAGGGCTGGCTGGACACCGCTAGCGACGACGCCGTAAAAATAACCGCCGAATACGCCTACGGGCGCGAGATGACAGTGGAGGAGGCCAAGCGCCTTTCCGCCAGCGGAGAGCTAAGGAAAGCCCTTGTCCGCGCCGCCATCGCAAGCAGCGCCGACACGGCCGTAATTCCCTTGCAGGACATTCTTGGCGTAGGCGACGAAGGCCGCATGAACGCCCCTTCCACCGTTGGCAGCAACTGGACTTGGCGCTTCGCCCTTTCCGACCTAACCCCAGCCCGCGCCAAAGAGCTGTCCTTCCTTTCCGCGCTTTACGGACGAAACATTTTGCGCTAAAATAAGCGCGCGATGAATAAACGACTTTTGGCGCCGTCCTTGCTGGCCGCGGATTTTGGCCGCTTGGCGGAGGCTGTTGAGAAAATAGAAAAGGGCGGGGGAGACGTTGCCCACATTGACGTTATGGACGGAAGCTTTGTTCCCGAAGTTTCCTTTGGCCAGGTTGTCGTGCGCTCGCTGCGTCCGCTCACAAACCTCCCCTTTGACGTTCACTTGATGGTTCAAAATCCGGAGCGGCAGATTGAGTCTTTTGCCCAGGCCGGAGCGGATTGGATCACCTTTCACTACGAGGCGGCTGAGGCCCAAGCGAAAAACGGCGGGCTGTCCTCCGTTCAACTTATTGAAAAAATACATTCCTACGGAAAAAAAGCCGGCGTAAGCATAAAACCCGCCACAAGCGTCGATTCATTGAAGAATTTGCTGGAATTTGCCGATATTATATTGATAATGACTGTCGAGCCGGGCTTTGGCGGGCAAAAGCTTATTCCTGAATGTTTGGACAAGGTTAGGGAATTGGCTAGGCTTAGAGACCAACTTGGCTTGAACTATAAAATTTCCGTTGACGGCGGCGTGAACGCGCAAACCCTGGATTCCGTTTTGCAAAGCGGAGTTGACATTGTGGTTTCGGGCTCGGCCTTCTTTAACGGCTCTCTTGCTTGGAGAAATTAAAAGTGAAAAAATTGATCAAAAGCCTTTTGGCGCTTGGACTGGCCGCCTTGCTTCCCCTTTACGCCCTCGATTACGGGGCCGCTCGGGTCAACTCGCGCGGAGCGGACGACGGAAAGAATTCTCTGTTGGGAGCGGCTTACAACGCCTACGCGCAGTCCGACTGGCAAAGCGCTGTCATGCTTTTTAGAAAGGCTTTGAGCGACCCGCAGAACGAAAGCGATTCGTCCCTTTACATGCTTATTATGGCCGAGATGCAGTCAAAGAGCTACAAGGCCGCCTTGTCCGACTCAACTTATTTCTTAAAGGCGTATTCCGATTCCGCTTACGCTCCCTTGATTAAGTACCAGCAGGGAAGAAGCCTTTACTATCTTGGCGAATTTGACAAGGCCGTTTTGGTCTTGAGCGACTTTTGCCACCAGCATCCGCATAACGACATGTACGCGGCCGCGCTCTTTTGGATCGCCGAATGTTTTTATTCGGGCTACAACTTTGAGCAAGCCCGTCCCATTTACGAGCGCGTGGTTGACGAGTTCCCCAAGGACGCAAAGGCCATTGACGCCAAGTACCGATTGGATTCGATTAACCAGCGCTTGCGCGAGGAAAAGCTTTTGTACCTTTTGCAGCAAACCGGCGAAAGCTACCTTTCTTCAAAAGAAAACTACGAAAAGGCCTTGCGCCGCTACGAGTTGGAAAACGTGTTGAACGCCGCTCCGCATGCAAGCGCGGAGGAACGCGCGGCCGCCATTGACAACGCTGTTGAGACTGTCCTTAACGACCAGGCCGAAACTCCCGTTCCCACAGAGACTGCCGCTCCAGCGTCTGCAAGCGACCAAGCCTTTGAAAGCGCCTTGGAAAAACTAAAGAGGTCCGCCGCCGAGGCCCAGAATCTTCTTGACCAGAACGGAGGGCAAAAATGAAAAAGAGAGTTGTCGCGATAGCCTTGCTGGCCCTTTTTGCCGGCGGCCTTTTGTTCGCTAAAAAAGCGAAGAAAGTTGACTTTGACAAAGAGGTTCAAGAGGAAGAGCAGGCCCTGGAAGAAGGAAAGAAGGCCAAGCCAAAAAAAGAAAAAAAGGCCAAGAAAGAAAAGCCGGCCAAAGAGAAAAAGCAAAATAAGCAAGAGCAAAGCCCCGCGCAAGAAAAGCCTGCTGAGGCCGCGCCCGCAGCTCCCGCTGAATCTGCCGCTCCTGCCGCAGCCGCGACTCCAGCCGCTTCCGAAGCCGCCGCAACGCCCGCCGCGACTGATTCAACGGCCGCCGCTCCTGCGACTGAGACGCCAGCTCCCGCAGAAAACAAAAAAGTTACCGCCGTCGTAAAAAGAATCGGCGGAGACGTGGCCCTCCAGGACGGAACGGTCCGAATGGAAACCGTAAGGGAAAGCGGCGCCGTTTTGTTCTATGTCGTAAACGGAAAGAAAACGTATCCCGCGGTAAAGACTTCGGAATACGGACAGAGCAACTACCTTTCGATTTTTTCCGGCGCCAAGGAATATCGCTTGAACAAGTTTGGCCACTGTTCCTACAGCTACGACGTGACTACAAGCTCCATCACCGAGACGATGCTTGTAAAGGACATCGCCGAAGTCGTGGCCGTCTACCAGTTGGACAAGTATTCTCCAAAAGACAAAGACACAAACTGCGTCCGCGTAAACATATCGATAAAGAATTTGGCCCAAAAGAAAGCCGTTCTTGCGCTTAAGGCCGTTTACAACCTATGCCTTGGCGAAAACCGATCGGCCCATTACTCAACCGCCGCGCTCAAGTCGATCGGCTCTGAGTACTTGATGATTCCGTCAAAGCAAGATCCTTGGATTATTTCCAGCGACGGACAGAACGCCGTTGAGTTTGTCCTTTACGGAAAGAACGTCACTCCGCCAAAGAAAGCGGTTATGGCCAACAAGGACGTCATCGACCTTTCCACTCCGATAACGCTCTTTAATCCGGGAAACACTTTCCATTCGATTTTGTCCTACAACGATTCGGCCTTGGCCTTGTTCTGGGATCCGGTTGAGATTGAAAAGAACTCCATCGTAAGCTATTCTTACGCCATCAATTTTTCTGACAGCGACTTTCAAAATTCCGGAAAGGAAGTTTTGGAGGACGCCAGCGCAAAGCCTGCGGAAGTTGAAGAGCAGCAGGCCGCGAAAAATTTGAAGGTTACGCAGGGAAAGGAGCCCCTCGCGATGCCGGAGGGCTCTGTCGATCCTTCCAAGTTGAATATGGAATACGTTCAGCAATTGATAAACCACATCAACTCGCTGGAGCAGGGCGACCCAAGCCTTAACACGATGAAGATCCAACAGCTGCAGACAGAGCTTGATGAAATTCTTAAAGTCTTAAGGAGCGGAAAGTGAAAAGCGCTATAGACCAGGCGCGTTACTTGATGCGCTGCCGGGATTTTGCCGGAGCGATTCAAGTCCTTAACGAAAAGCGCGGGGTGTACGAAGAATCTTTTGACTATAACTACACTTTGGGCCTGGCCTTTTTGTACGCTGGAGACACTGGCAGCGCCTCGCAATGTTTTGAGGCCGCCCGCAAAATAAGAATCAACGACGCAAACCTCTTGCTTTCCCAAGCCGCGATTCACTTGCGCAGGGGGAACACGGACCGCGCCGTTCAGTATTACCTTGACATCTTGGACTTGGAGCCGCAAAACCCCGACGCAAAGAGGGCCTTGGAATTTGTCCGCGCCCACGGCGACTACGAGGAAATCTGCCGCTGGGTTGACGACGGCCGCATAGAGCTTTATTATCCGCCCTTGGGATACAATCCCAAAAAAGTCCGCAACATAGCGGTTGCCTTGCTTTGCGGCGCCTTGGTCGGCTTTTTGACGGTTCATTTTTGGCCCAGGAATTTTTCAAAAAGCAGCCGCGCGGACTTGTCTTCGCTTGTCCTTAGCATTGACGACAGCGCCAACGCCCGCGGAATAAAAAAGGCCTACAACCAGGCTTTGGAATACTTTGAGGAGCGCCGCGACAACATGGCCCAGCGCGAGGTGAACCGCGTCCTTAACTCGGCCGCTTCCACAGGTCTAAAGCAAAAGGCCCGTTCGCTTATGAGCTACTTTGAGGCTCCCGGCTTTGACAGCCTAAAGGACAACTTTACTTTCGCTCAAGTGGCGGAACAAACCTCCCTTTACCTTGACTGCTACGTCGACTGGTCGGGCCGCGTCTCCAACCTGGAGCAGGTCGAAAATTTCCTTTCGTTTGACTTGCTTGTAGGCTACGAAGACCTAAAGGACTTGGAAGGCATCGTCCGCGTGACCTTTGACTTTGTCCCCGAGCGCTCCATCGACCCCGAAAAGCCCGTCCGCGTCCTAGGCAAAGTGGACGTAGACGGCAACAAAATCGTCCTTAAGGGCCGGTCCATCTACCAGAGCGTAAAGGAATTCTAAACCAAAAAAGCGGGAAAAAGGGACGGGTTGATAATGTCTCCCAGCATCTGAGCGGCTCGCGAAACCGCTAGCTAGCGTCGCTACATGCTGTTTGCGGTTGTAACTATTGAACTTAGCCGCTTTCGCGGCTCCGCAAACAGAATGTTTTCGCAATCCGCTCATCCGCTTCGCGACTTAGTTTCCCGCCTCTTTCTGCCCGCAATTGTCTAAAATTATTTGTAAGAGAGAATCTGTTCAAGATAATGAAAAAGCGGGCTTTTGGCGTTTACGCAACGAAATAAAACAAAACGAGCGAAGGAGCAAAGAGTCTGGCAAAAACTCTCTGTTTGCGCCGCCGCCAAGGCGGCGACTGGGATTGCCAGCGCTCGTGAGAGCGCAGTTGAATAAAATTCCTATAGCAAAACGGAGGGCTTGCCCGACGTAGCGTTTTGTTTTTTTTCGATTAATTGGCGCTAGGTCCCGCCATTTTTGCCCGCTTTTTTACTTTTCTCTTGAAAAAAAATCATTTTTTTTTTAAAATAAACGAAATTCTTGTAAAAAATTTATACCTTATGGGTGGAGGTCATATTATATGGCAGAAAAAAAAGAGGCGGCGGCCGCTAACGAAAAGCTCCAGGCTTTGGAAGCGGCGCGCTTGCAAATCGAGAAACAGTTTGGCCAAGGCTCGCTGATGAAGTTGGGGACTCAAGCGGACACGGCCAAAATCGACGTGATTCCGTCCGGCTCCATCTTGTTGGACGAAGCCTTGGGAATCGGCGGCTATCCGCGCGGCCGCGTCATCGAAATGTACGGACCGGAAAGTTCCGGAAAAACAACATTGGCGCTTCATGCGGTGGCCGAATCCCAAAAGCTTGGCGGAATCGCGGCCTTTATCGACGCGGAGCACGCGTTGGATCCCGTTTACGCAAAGAACCTTGGAGTCAACATTGACGAATTGTGGGTAAGCCAGCCGGACACCGGCGAGCAAGCCTTGGAAATTTGCGAAAACCTTGTTCGCAGCGGAGCGGTTGACCTTGTTGTAATCGACTCTGTAGCGGCCCTTACTCCGCAAAAGGAAATCGAAGGCGAGATGGGCGACAGCGTGATGGGCTTGCAGGCCCGCCTTATGAGCCAGGCTTTGCGAAAGCTTACCGCCATCGTAGGAAAAAGCAAGTGCACGGTAATCTTCATCAACCAAATCCGCATGAAGATCGGCGTAATGTTTGGAAACCCCGAGACCACCACCGGCGGAAACGCGCTTAAATTTTATTCCAGCGTCCGCTTGGAAATCCGCCGCATCGAAACGATTGACGGAAAGGGCGACGAAGACGCCATCGGAAACCGCGTGCGCGTAAAGGTCGTAAAGAACAAGGTGGCGCCGCCCTTCCGCAAAGTTGAATTGGACATTTACTTTGGAAAGGGAATCTCAAGCGCTGCCAGCCTTTTGGACAGCGCCGTAAAGCACGGCATCATCGACAAACGCGGCGCTTGGTACACCCGCGGCGACGAAAAGGTCGGCCAGGGAAAGGAGAACGCCGTTTCGTTCATCGAAAACAATCCCGACTACAAGATGCAGCTTGAAAAAGACTTGCGCGCCCAACTTTTCCCGGGCCAGGTCTTGCGCAACAAGGAAGGCGAGGTTGTGACGGAGGAACAAATCCGCGCTTACGAAAAGGCGATGAGAGAGAAGGGCGTTGGAACGGGAAGCCTTCCGACTGACGCGACTCCTCCTTCTGCGGAAGCCAAGACAGCTCCGGCGACTGCGGCAGCCGCTCCAGCTGCGGAAGCGAAGCAAGGATCGCCTACGGCGGCAGCCAAAAAGGCCGCGGCAAAGTCCGTTCCTGAGGAATTGTTCTAATGCTTCCAGTCGCGCTGGGCCTTGGCTCAAACAGAAAATTCGAGGGCCGCTCGCCCGTCCAAATTTTGGGAGAAGCGGTTTTTGAGCTTAAAAAGATTTTAAAAGGCCTTGAATTTTCGGGAGTGTACAAGACCCGCGCGATGTATTACACAGACCAGGACGACTTTTACAATATGGCCGTCCTGGGGTACGTCGATGGCGATGCGGATGGCGGCGAGCGGGGCGCCTTTGAGCTTTTGCAAAAGACGCAAGCGATAGAGGCGCGCTTTGGCCGCGCCCGTTCCGCCGAAATCCGGAACGGGCCTCGTTCCCTCGATATTGACATCGAGCTTTACGGCGACAAAACGATAAACGCGGAAATTTTAACCGTTCCGCACGAAAGGCTAAAAGAAAGAGCCTTTGTTCTTGTTCCTTTAGTGGAGATTTTGGCAAAAGATGCCGATAATATAAAGTGGAAAGGCTTCGGCTTGGAAACGATATCCGAGTTGAAGCGCGTGTGTCCAACGCTTTGCGGGCAGGGGATTGCGTTGGATTTGGGCGCGGAGGCCTTTTCTAGTTTTATAAAAGAGGAACAGTATGGAACAAGAGACATTGGAACAGGCGCCTGCCCAGACAGAGACAAAGACTAAAAAATTTTCAGCCGGCCAGTTTGAAGGCCCGCTTGACTTGCTTTGGAGCTTGATTCGCGAAAGCAAGATCAACATTTACGACATTCCGATCGGACAAATCACAGAGCAGTATTTGGACTACCTTGACAGCATCGTGGACACAGACTTGACCGACCTTAGCGACTTTTACAGCTGGGCGGCCAAGCTGGTTTACATCAAAAGCCGCATGCTCCTCCCCGTGGAAGTGGCCTACGACGATGACGACGACATAGAAGACCCCCGCCAGGAATTGGTCGAAAAGCTTATCGAATACCAAAAGTTCAAAAAGCTTAGCGAGCTTATGGAAGAGCAGGAAGACGACAGCGCCTACACCTTTGAGCGAAAGAAAATCCAGCGCATGCTTCCCTTTGACGACGCCGAAAGCCAGTGGGAGCGCGTGGACACTTGGGAGCTCTTGCAGCAAATGCAAAAGATTTTCCGCAACATGGTCTCCAAGTACTCAAACGAAAAAGTCCTTAACATGTACGAGGAAATCAGCGTCAACGAAAAGATCACCCTGATGAACGAAAAGCTTGACGAAGCCGGAAGCTGCATGTTCACCGACCTTATCACCCGCCGCGGAAACGAAATGGACGTAATCTGCGCCTTTATGGCCCTTTTGGAAGCCGTAAAGTTCAAGATGGCCACGATTTTCCAAAGCCGCCTCTTTGGCGACATCAAGATTTGCAAGTACGAAGAAGCTGCGTAAACCGCTAACGGCGCAAGAGTTTCTTTTGCGCCAGCGCCAGTATGTTCAAAAAGTGCTCGTTCCTAAAGAGCAAAAGGACAAGGGCGTAGACTACGGCGCCCGCGGCGGCCTCCAGAATTACGGTCGCGACGCTTTGGTCAAGTTTTAGCATAAGCAAGACAACGGCAAGCCCCATCACAAGGGCGCCCGCAGCGTACTGGTAAATTTTGGAAAAGAAATAAAGAGTTCCGCCCAGCGCTTTGTATGCCAAGAAAATTTTTACGGCCAGCATCAAGGCCTCGGAGGTGATCGAGGCGACCGCCGCTCCTGTTATTCCGTACCTGGGAATCAAAACAAGGTTCATGACAAAGTTGACGCACGCGCCAAAGACTACGGGGTAAAGTACGTAGGCGTTTTTTCTGCGCGCCACAAAGACAAGGTCGGCGATAAAAGTATTGAATGGCGTTATGAAGACTGTGAAGCAAAGTATTTGCATGCATGTAATCGCGTTTTCATAGTTTTTTCCGCAAAAAAGAAGGATGATAGGACGCGCCAAAAGAGCGAGGCCTACAGCCATTGGAATCGAAAGCGCCTGCAAAATGTTTGCCGCGTTATTTAAAAGCGTTTTGTATTTTTCCTTGTCATTTTCCATGTAGTAAGAAAGACGGGGAAGCAACACGCCGACAATTGCCGAAAAAACTAAGATGAACATGCGGTTAATCTTTATGGCCGCCGAGTAGTAGCCGACTTCGGCGTCGGTCCGCATGATTCCTATCATCGTCTTGTCCAAAATTGTGTAGACTGAAGATGCCAAAACGGAGGCTGACAAAGCAAAAATCGGCTTAAAATGCTTTTTTATCTCCAATTTTTGGGCTAATGAAAAATCGAAGAATTTCCTTGAGTAAAAAAAGTTGCAAATATTTGCTCCCGCCGCCGACAAGACGGTAAAAAGCATATAGTAGTTTATGTCTTTTGGAGAGCGTACAAAGGTGAACAAAAAGGCTATGCTTATCAATTGAAAGACGAAAGTTCTGCGCGCAATGTAGCTGAATTCTTCTTGCGAAACGATAAGCCATTCCAAGCCAAGGGTTGCGAGCAAAATCCGAGCGCTGGCCAAGAATAGCAGAATTTTGTAGTCCTGCAATTTTTGCGAAAATATAAGCGCGATTGCAAATATGGCAAAAGAAATCGTCATTGTGGCAAGATTTATAACAATAATTTCTGTGGCCAATTTTGAAAGCTCTTGCCTGTCGTCGCGCGCTTTTGAGGCTTCCCGTATGGCGTGAGCTCCTATTCCCAAACTTGCAAGAATAACAAAGATGTCAATTACTGAGTTTGCAAAGTTAATTTTCCCCAAGCCGTCCGGCAGCAATACGCGGCTTGCGTACGGGAAGGTTATCATCGGAAAAATCATTCCGAGAATTTTTGTTAGTATGTTAAAAATAGAGTTCTTCTTTATGGATTTTTCTTGCATCGCTTGCTCCGACTTGCTCTTTTAATTAAGACAATTTATTGCAAATTAGTTTGTTGTAGAATGTGTCTGCGTTTTCATTTGCAATTTCTGATTTCCAATTCAACTTAAAGAAGCAAGTGTTTTCCTTTAAGTAATTCCATTCGCTTGCGTCAAATTCTTTTGAAAGGCAATCCTGCAAAAAGGAGACATTTGGATTGTTCACTGGAATTGAATCCAACATCTCTTTGCATAATGGGTCGTTTTGGTAAAGAAAGTAAATGATATGGTCAACAAGGAAGTAGTCAATTAGAGCGTCATATTTTTCCCAATAGGCGCAAAAAAATTGAAAAACGCGCCGTGTAAAATATGAGTTTTGCTTTGCGAACCAAAAATAGGCGGTCCACTTTCTGCGGGCTATGTTAAATTTATCATAATTTGAATTCTTTATTGAATACAACTGATAATCAAATAATTCTGGATTTATGGGATCTCTGCAAAAAATTGTAGAGTCCATCCACGCGCCGCCTTTCTGAGAAAGCAAAGCAAAGCGAAGAATGTCAGAAAAATTAGTTTTTGTTATAATCCCGCTCTTGTATTTTTCAACAATGACAGAAGGAATTCTCGCATAGTCAAGCATATTCTCTTCGTCGAGAACAACTACTTTAGAATCTTGAGGCGCGTTTTTTCTAATGCTCCTTATGCAATTTTGTACAATTTCTGGAGCGTTTTCCTCTCCTTGGAACCAGCAAACAAAAATGTTTTTTTCATTTTTTTGCGAAGGATAGCTTTCTGGCTGAGTTTTTAGGAGGCGAGAAAAATTCTTTTTTAAGAATTTCTGAATGCCAATAAAATAGACTTTTAGAAACAATAAAGCAATTTTATCTAAAAAAGCGTTTTTTTTGCGTAATTTATAGCTGATTTTATTGGCGATTATATAAATAATATTTAATTGACTCATTTTCTTCCTACAATTTTCTTTGTTGTTTTATGCATCGCTTTAAGAATAAAATAGAAAAATGGAACATGCCAGCGGTAAATCTTAAGGAAAACAAACTCCTTAAGATTTAAATATTTTAAGGATTCATATTTTCTGGCCTCTTTGTAAAGTTCATTCTTGTAAATGTTTTTAATTTCTAGTTTTTTTTCGTTTTTAGGCGTGTCTGAAAAATATAACATAGGAAGACGAAAGGAAATCATTCTTAGAAGGGAAATCAATAAAAGCTTTTTATATTCATTGATATTCTTCTCATCATTTTTTAACGCGTCGATTGAATAATCCATTGAAAGTAGGGCGTCGCTTATGTTGCGGAGCTTAAAGCCATGCGAAGCGCTTTTTGGCAGAATGCGGTAATTCATTAAGCGTTCATCGCAAACATATGAACTTTTCATATTTGCAAGAATGTAAAAAACATGAATTGTGTCATTGTTCATTGACAGCTTGGGCAAAGACGCCGCTTTGGAATTGCATGAAAGAGCAAGCTCCCGCTTAAAGGCCTTGTCCCAAAGAGGATGGTTCCTTGTCTCGATTGAATTCTTAATCATTTCAACAGGATCGACTTCACCCTGTTTTGGAAACACGGCGCTTGAAGGCTTTCGCTGGCCGTCTTCCCAATTGTAGAAATTGTAAAAGATGCAATCATAGTCTTTGTTTGCCAGGCAATTGTTTATTGTTTCTAGCCAATTTGCGTTGACAGTGTCGTCTCCGTCAAGCACGATGACGTAATCGCCTTTTGCCAAAGAGTATCCGTGAACCCTTGCGGCGGTTGTTCCGGCGTTTGCTTGAAAATAGTAGCGAACCCTGGAGTCGTTTTTCTCATATTGTTTGCAGATTTTTCCGGTGCTGTCAGTGGAGCCGTCGTCAATGATTATAAGCTCAAAATTCTTGTATGTTTGCGCCAAAACCGATTCTAGGCACTCGCTGACAAACTTGTCTATGTTATATCCTAAAACAATGACAGAAAAAAAATGAGTTTTGACTTTCGAGTTCATGTTTTTTCTATTTCTCCAGGTATTCTAGCGCTGTTTTTATTACACGCTGAATGTTTTCTTCCCCAATATGGTAGTATAAGGGAAGCCTGACCAATCTTTCACTTTCCTTTGTTGTATAAATATCAGCGCCATGAAATCTTCCGTATTTATAACCCGCTGGCGCGGAATGAAGTGGAATGTAATGAAATGTCGGCTTGATATTCCTGGATTTCATAAAATCAATAAAAGCTGTCCTTTTTTGCAAATCTGCAAACTTAAGATAGAACATATGGGCGTTATGTACGCATTCTTTTGGAATTACCGGTAGTTCAACAATGCCTTTTCCGTTTTTTCCGTATTTTTCAAATGCGTTATAATATTGATTCCAAGCATTCATTCTGTCATTATATATGTTGTCAGCAACTTCAAGTTGAGCCCATAGATACGCGGCATTTAATTCAGAAGGAAGATAGGAATCTCCAAAATCAACCCAAGTGTATTTATCTACCTGCCCTCTATAAAATTTAGAGCGGTTTGTTCCTTTTTCTCTTAGAATTTCCGCCTTCTCGTTGTCTGTCTGATGTTGAATGACAATAGCTCCACCTTCACCCATAGAATAGTTTTTTGTTTCATGAAAAGAATAGCAGCCAAAATCACCGATTGTTCCAAGCGCTTTTCCCTTGTAAGAGCTCATTACGCCTTGCGCCGCGTCCTCAACTACTTTAAGTCCATGCTTTCTTGCAATCTGCATAATCTTATCCATCTCACATGAAACACCTGCATAGTGAGTGACGGCAATTGCTTTTGTTTTTGGAGTAATTGCATCTTCAATAAGATTTTCATCTATATTCATTGTATCAGGACGTATATCTACAAAAACAAGTTTTGCGCCAACTAAAACAAATGCTGTAGCAGTTGAAGAAAATGTGAATGAAGATAGAATAACTTCATCACCAGGCTTAATGTCGCAAAGCAGAGCTGCCATGTCAAGCGCTGTTGTTCCACTAGTTGTAAGCATTATTTTTTGAGCATTAAAGCGATCTTCCATCCACTTATTGCATTTTTTAGTAAACGAACCGTCTCCTGAAATTTGGTGCGAGTCAATTGCTTCCTGAATATATTTACCTTCTGTTCCTACGATAGGAGGGACATTAAAATCAATCAATGGATATTTTTCGCTATTTTCCATATTTGCGTTGTCTCCTTATTGCATGTTGTTCTGATATAACAACGGATTCCAAGTTTTTTTCATGAAATCTTTATCTTGAAGTCTTTCAAAATATTTTTTATTTATTTCGATAGATTCATAGTCTATAGATTTGAATTCGTCTATGCCTATGCTTTTGATTGTTTCTATCGGATAAAAATGACAGCCTCCATTTTCTACATATTGCCGCCACATTGTGGTATTCTGGCGTAGATAAACTTTACAACCTAAAAAAGCTGCCAAAGTAATGTTGCCCATTGCCTGCTGTCTGTTGTTATTAAATATCGCTACATCCATTTTTGAAAAGAATTGTGCATATTCTTCTGAAGACATAAAAGTGGTTATAGGTTCAAATTTATCCTTAAAAACACTTGCGCCTTTTTCTATAACCATTTTTCTGTAATCTTCTGTATCACCATATGACAAAGGACAATAGATTTTTATATTTTCATCAGCATACTTTGTAAGAATCTCAAAGGCTTCAATATGATTGTTTTCTCTGCTGGCGCTATTTCCCAGAAGAATATTTATTACAGGGGAAGAATTACTTTTAGATTTTAAGGCAAGGTTAATTAGTTCTTTATTAATTGGTTGCGGATAAGTAATAAAAAATGCGCCTCTATTTACCTTGTACCACTCTTTCATTAATTGATAATCAGTTGGCATATCAAAACCAAGAGTTTTAACATTTTTAAATATATATCCACGCATGTAATCCAGGATTTTGTCTTTTAATCTTTTTGATTTTAAATAAGTTCTATGAATATATAAATCGGCGCCCCACATTACGATTGTAGAACAATTTAATAAGCGCCTTTTGAAATAAAGCGCATAAACAACCCATTTATTAAAAAGACCGTGTATAATTAATTTATCATTTTTTTTAATTTTCAATAAATACTTAATGAATTGGCGGTTCTTATACAGAATGTCTATTTTATCAATGTTTTTATTGTTTTTTACACATTCTCTTTCATTTAAAAATGTTAAAACAACAAACTTATGATTTTCTTCCTGATAATTATCACAAATAAAATCAATAAAATCTGATGCATAAGTACTGTCAATTAAAAAGTGATAAATAGTCATCTAGTAATAATTTTATAGTTTATCACTAGATGAGTCAAGATTTTGCAAATGGGAAGGGGGACAGCCGCATATTCCTCATGCGGCCTCGCATTCTTGATTGAATTTTGCAATAATAGTATACTAGAGGTGGTAATGAAGAAGATAACTTTTGTAACGCCGCATTCTTGGATTAGCAATAGGCAAGGGGGCTTTCATAAATTTGCCGAAGCCGCTTGTCAAGCTGGCGTAGAGACTGTCTTTTTTAGTTTTGTCCGCCCTTATTACAGTTGTTTTCAACATTCTGAGATATATAACGCAAAGTCAATACGAGAATTAAAAAAAGGCATTACCTATCAGGTTGGAAAATCTTTGTTGCATAATGTCGCCTTGCCTACGTTAAAGTTGCCAAATGTGATTGGAAAATTTTTTCCCGATGGGGTGATGAACTTTCTGGCGGGGTTTTCTTTTTCTTCTTTTGATTCATTGTGCAAAAAATGGCTTGACGGAAGCGAAGCCTTTGTGTTTGAGTCTTCGGACGCCTTGGTTATGTTTGACCGGTTAAAGAAGCGCTATCCTGGCGCGAAATTCATTTACAGGCCCAGCGACCCCCTTATGATAGAAGGCGGCTATAGCCGTTATCGGGCTTTGGAAGAGAACGCCCTTAGAAAGGCCGACCTTAACATCATTGTAAACCAAGAGGGCCTAGATTTGTACCGCAGAAAAATCGCTGACTTTGACCAAACCATAAAATGGCAGCTTCTTACTAATGGCGTTGACATAGAAAGCTACCAAAAGACCTATCCCGTTCCGCCGCTTTTGCAAAAGCCAAACACGGTCCTTTACGTGGGCGCTTGGGAAGTGGAGTGGCCGCTTTTGTTCAAGGCCGCCCAAGAGATGCCGGACTTTAACTACATTGTGGTTTGCCCCAACTATCCTTCAAACACGATTCAGGAGCGGGCGGCGGCCGCAAGCAACTTGTTCTATGTTCCGGGCATAAAGCCCGCCGAGGTTCCGGCCTGGATAACGAATGCCAGAGTTATTATGGTTCCTTATGTGACGGATTTTTACAAGAACAGGCCGCTTGGCATAACCGCAAAGTACTACCAGGCGATGGCCGCCAAAAAGCCCATCGTTGCCTACTGCGACACTCCAAAGCTAAAGGACGCCGGAGTCCTTGTGACATACACTTACGACGACTTTATCGGCGCCGTAAAAGAAGCGGTTAAGCTTGAGAGCAAAGAATACTCCTTTGACCTTTCAAACCGCCGCTGGGAGAGCGTAACGCAAAAGTTCTTGGAACTAGTGGAAAATTGTTAGCCGCCGCCGTCCTTGATTGATTCCCCTAATCGTAGTATACTGTCCTTATGAACATTACAGTAGCGGGAACGGGATATGTAGGCCTTAGCAACGCGATCCTTTTGGCGCAAAAGAACAAGGTTACGGCGATTGACTTGGTTCAGTCCAAAGTCGATTTGATAAACGGCAAAAAGTCACCGATTGTGGACAAGGAAATCCAAGAGTATTTGGCCCAAAAGGACTTGGATTTAACGGCCACAACCAGCCCAGACGCAGCCTATGCAAAGCCTGATTTTGTGATAATCGCCACTCCCACAAACTACGACGCGGAAAAAAACTTTTTTGACACTTCTTCCATTGAGGCGGTTTTGGCCTTGGTGGAACAAAAGTGCCCCGACTCGACTGTCGTCATAAAGTCCACGATTCCGGTTGGCTACACCGATTCCATCCTTGCAAAATTCAAGATAAAGAACATTCTGTTCAGCCCTGAATTTTTGCGCGAGGGCCACGCCCTTTACGACAACCTTTACCCAAGCCGCATCGTGGTCAGCTATCCCAAAAGCCGCCCGGAGCTTGAGGGCAAGGCCAAAGAATTCGCCGGCCTTTTGCGCGACGGAGCGATAAAAAAGGACGTTGATGTTTTGACGCCCAATTGCACGGAGGCCGAGGCTATAAAGCTTTTTGCCAACACCTACCTCGCTCTGCGCGTGGCCTACTTTAACGAGCTGGACACATACGCGGAGTCGCGCGGTTTGGACACCAAGCAAATCATCCAAGGCATAAGCCTGGACCCCCGCATCGGAAACTTTTACAACAATCCAAGCTTTGGTTACGGCGGCTACTGCCTTCCTAAAGACACCAAGCAGCTTTTGGCAAACTTTAATTCCGTTCCGCAAAACCTTATACAAGCCATCGTCGACTCAAACCGCACCCGCAAGGAATTTGTCGCCCACCAGATTTTGGCCAAAAAGCCAAAGGCCGTGGGAGTCTACCGCCTTACGATGAAGGCCAACAGCGACAACTTTAGGCAAAGCTCCATCCAAGACATTATGAAAATCCTGCGAGGCGAGGGCGTTGACGTTGTGATTTACGAGCCAACTCTTAGCGCCGGCCAGTTTGAGCGCTTTAAGGTTGAGAGCGACCTTGCCGAGTTCAAGAAGACTTGCGACGTTATTCTTGCAAACCGCATGTCCGACGATTTGGCCGACTGCAAGGACAAGGTTTACACGCGGGATTTGTTCGCGCGGGATTAAGGGGCGAGGGAGAATAACTTTATGCGCGCAAAAAAACAAATTCTTTTGCTAGTCGCAATATTATCGCTTGTCGCGTTGGAAATCGCGGCGCATTTTTCCTTTGTTGATTCGCTTATAATAAAGAATGTTGAGGCCTTTTTTCATAAGACTTTGCGCGATCCGGCCCGCTGGATAGACATTATACAGCATACGACGGCTTTGGCGATTTTCGCGCTTTTAAATGTTTATTTCTTAAATTACATTTCTTTTGGAATTAAAATTAAAAGCGCCGTGGCCTGGGAGTTCGAAAAAATAAAGCCCGCTCTTTTTTGCAAAAAAACAGCTGTTTGTTTTGGCGTTGGATGCGCGCTTTTGTTTGCCGCATATTTTAATCTAATGACGGCGCATTTTTATTACGCCGACGATGTTTTTAGAAATTACGGCGGAAGCCGCTCTTGGATTGGCTTTAGCCGCTATGTGTCGGAATTTTTATCGATTTTTGTACACAACAACATAAGGCTTAATGACATCGCGCCGCTGTCGCAGTTTATTGCGATTGCCATAGCGGCGGCGGCCCTTGTTGTTCTGTCCTATGCGCTGGCGGGGCGGGCGAGCGCAAAAAACGTTCTGGTTTTGTCCGCGATTTTTATGGCGCCGTGCTACGCGGAGTGCATGGCCTATCGCTTTGACTCTCCGTATATGGCTATTAGCCTTTTGTTCGCCGCGCTTCCTTTTTTGTTCTACCGCGACAAAAACGCATTTTGTTATGTTTCTGTCGTTTGTTTGATTTTGACTTGCGCGTCATACCAGGCGGCCTTGTCGCTTTACATTTTGGCGTCGATTTATCTTTTTGCAAAGGCTTGGCTTGAGACGGGGGATGTTAAGAAAAGTTTGGAACGGCCTTTGGCGGCGGCGCTTTGTTTTGCCGCGGCTTTGCTTTTGTTCAAGCTTTGCTTTATGAACAAAATGGGCGACGGCTCTGACAGCTATTTTTCTTCTCAAGTTTCGCTTGCGGCGATGCCGGGGAACGCGTTGGCCTATGTTAGAACGGCATTCGGTTTTCACGGCGGAACGCTTTCGAAAGCTCTTTTTGCTTTGTCAATTGTTTTGTTGATTGTCGGCTTTGTAAAGCGCGCGAGGGGCAGCAAGGTCACCGCTTTTGCATTTATTGCGGCTCTTTTGCTTGCCGCAAGCGTCTTGTCATACGGTCCGTACCTTGTCTTTGCTCGTCCTGTTATGGCGGCGAGGGCCTTTATGGGCTTTAACGCTTTTGTTTCCCTTGTTTTGCTTGCGTGCCTTAATTTGAGCGGAGAGCGGACGGCTTTCAGCAAATTTTCTCTTGCTGTCGCTGTTTTGTCAGTTTACTCTTTTGCTGTCTTTTCGTTCACTTTCGGCAACTGCCTAAAGAACCAAAAGGAGTACGAAAACTTCCGCGTTCAAATGATAATAGCCGACATTGCCCAGAATGTCCAAAAAGGCGATGAGGTTAGCGTGTCGTTTGAAGGCCAAATGGACTTGTGCCAGAAAAATAGAATCGCCTTTAGAAATTATCCTGCGATTCAAAGAATGTACTACCCGATGCCTTCAAAAACAGCCTTGTGGAACGAAGAGCTTTTTGGCGGATACAATTTTAAATGTATGGCCGCTGACAACAACTTGACTGATGAGTATGTTTTGGTAAAGCAAACCTTTTATCATGACCTTTATCAAAACAATAATGACTTTATAGTGGTTTTAAAATAATATGCCTTATCTTTTGATGCACATCGGATTTTTAATCTACTCGCTGTACACGGTGCTTGGAAAGTACGCCGCGCGATACGACGCCTTTTCGTTCAAGTGGTGTTGCTTTTACGCGGCGATTGTGGGCGTTTTGGGCCTTTACGCGATTTTGTGGCAGCAAGTGCTAAAAAAGGTTAGGCTTCCGATTGCCATGTGCAACAAAGCCGTCACGATTGTATGGGGAATGCTTTTTAGCGCGCTTTTGTTTTCCGAGCAAATCACGCTTAAAAAGGTTTTGGGAGCGGCGATAATCCTGTGCGGAATCGTCTTGCTTAGCGCCGCCGACAAGGAGGGACGCGGCCAATGATTTTGTACGTAGCTTTTTTGCTTTTTTCAAATTTTGTGGGAGCGGTAAGCCAAGTCCTCTTAAAAAAATCCGCGCTGGAGCCGCACAAAAGCGTTGTCCGTGAATATTTAAACGCCAAGGTGATAGTCGCCTACGCCTTGTTCTTCGCGGCGGTTTTCATCGATCTCACGGCGCTAAAAATCGTTCCGGTTTCCTACGTTCCGATAATAGAGGCGTCAAGCTACATTTTTGCCATAATTCTAAGCCGCATATTCTTTAAGGACAAGATTAAGGCCAAGCAAATGGCCGCAATAGGCCTTATCATCGCGGGCATCGCGATTTATGTTTATTGATACTTTTCGCCTAAAGCGCTAATATTTAAGAATGAGCCTTTTGTACATCGATCCTGGAACGGGCAGCATGCTTTTTTCCGTTTTTATCGGAATCGTAAGCGCCCTTGTTTTTTTGTTCAGGAAAATTTTCATAAAAATAAAATTCATTCTTAGCGGCGGCAAAACGGAAAAAATATCTTCGACAAAGATTCCTTATGTGATTTTTACCGACCACAAGCGATATTGGAACATCTTTAAGCCTGTGTGCGACGAGTTTGAAAAGCGGGGCCTTCCATTGGCTTATTGGACCGCCTCTCCCGACGACCCTGCCTTGGAGCAAAAATACCAGCATGTAAAGGCCCAGTTCATAGGCGAGGGCAACAAGGCTTTTGCCAAGCTAAACATGATGAACGCTTGCATTGTCCTTTCCACAACTCCCGGCCTGGACGTTTACCAGTGGAAGCGCAGCAAAAACGTTGACTGCTACGTTCACATAAGGCACGATGTTGAAGACCCCGTTGGCTATAGAATGTTCGGCTGTGACTTTTACGATTCTGTTCTTTTGACAGGAAGCCATCAAGAGCGCTATATACGCGTCTTTGAGCAAAAGCGAGAAGAAAAACCCAAGGAAACTCTTGTTGTCGGATGCGCCTATATGGATGTCATGAAGGAGCGGCTTTCTTCGCTGGCTCCTGTTAAGAACAAAAAGCCGGTTGTTCTGCTTGCTCCAAGTTGGGGAGAAAGCGCAATCCTAAAAAAGTACGGAAACTCAATTTTGGACGCGCTTATAGCTACTGGCTACAAGATTGTCGTTCGCCCGCATCCCCAGTCGTTCACTTCTGAAAAAGATATGATTGAACCGCTTTTGCAAAAATACAAGCAAAGCGATGATTTTGAATGGAATCGCGACAATGATAATTTTGAAATTTTGCGCCAAGCGGACATTCTTATAACGGATTTTTCGGGAATAATTTTTGATTGGGCGCTTGTGTTCGACAAGCCGCTTATCTACGCGGACACGTCTTATGACAGCTCTCCGTATGACAGCGCTTGGCTTGACGAACCCTTGTGGCGCTTTGAGGTTTTGCCTGATTTGGGCGTGAAGTTGGAGCGAAAAGATTTTTCAAATCTAAAAGGCATTATAGACAATCTTATGCGCGACGAATCCTTTCAAAAAGGCCGCGAAAAGATTCGAGCCCAAGCTTGGCAGTTCCAGGGCCAGGGGGCCAAGAGAACTGTCGATTATTTGACCGCAAAATATGACCAGCTTGTCGGCAAGAAGAACTAGGGGAAGCGCTTTATGGGAACTTTGATATATACTTTTGTAATTTATCCGCTGACTCAATTGATGGAGCTGGCCTTTTCTTTTGGCAACAAGATTTTTAGCAACACTGGAATCGCGATTTTGTGCGTAAGCTTTGCGGTAAGCTTGTTCACGCTACCCCTTTATGTTGTCGCCGAAGGCTGGCAGCAAGTTGAGCGCGACATTCAAAAAAAGATGAAACCTTGGATAGCCCATATAAAGCGAACCTTTAAGGGCGACGAGCAGTACATGATGCTTTCGACATACTACAGGCTCAACCGCTACCACCCTGTCATGTCCCTGCGCTCGGCCTTTGGCTTGTTGATACAGATTCCTTTCTTTACGGCGGCTTACGCTTGCCTTTCAAAAATGCCCGCCTTGCATGGAGAGGCCTTTTTGTTCATCCGCGACATGGGAATGCCAGACTCTCTTTTTTCTGTCGGCTCATTTAAAGTCAACGTTCTTCCCATCGCCATGACGCTTATAAACATGACAAGCGGCTTTTTGTACACGCGAGGCCTTTCGCTTCGCGACAAGCTTCAGACATACGGCTTGGCCTTGGTTTTTGTCGTGATTCTTTACGACAGCCCCGCCGGCCTTGTAATGTACTGGACGATGAACAACATCTTTAGCCTTGTCAAGAACGTTTTTTACAAACTAAAGAATCCTATCAAGACCCTTTACGCTATCATGTGCGTCCTTGTGACGGTCTTTATCGTTTGGCTTTTCGCGGGCCGCGTCTTGTCGGCAAAGCGCGCGGTCCTTGTTTCCGCTGTTTTTTCTTTGGTTTACTTTGCGCCCCTTATAGTCAAGGCCTGCCAATATTTTATAGACAAGCCCTTGCTGGACTTGCGCGACAATCCCAAAAAGCGCTTTGCCTTGTTCATTTTATGCTCAGTGGGCCTTTTTATTTTGAACGGAATCTTGATTCCGTCATTGCTTATCGCTTCGTCGCCGATGGAGTTTTCTGGCGTGGACGGCTACGGAAGCCCGACTTTCTTTATTAAAAACACCGCCATGCAAGCCTTTGGCCTTTTTGTCGTATGGCCCTCGTTGGTTTACTTTTTGTACCGCCAGCGGATGCAAACTTTGATCGCGTTCGCTTTTTCTTTGCTGCTTTCGTTCGCCTTGGCCAACGCCTTTATTTTTAAGGAAAACTACGGAACGATTTCAACGCTTTTAGTCTTTACCAGCGTTTCCAGCGTGGACTCAAGCATAAAGATGATTTTGGCAAATTTGGCCTTTATGCTTTTTGTCGCCGCGGCTATTTACGCGCTCTTGCGCTTTAAGAAAGCGGTCTTATTGAACTATGTCTTTACGGTCGCCTCTCTTTCGTTGGTTTTGCTTTCTTTTGTTCAGCTTAGGACAATAAATAGAGAATACAAGGAATACCAAAGGCTTTCTGCCCAAGGCGGCGCGAATAAAAAGCCAAGCCCGATTTTCCATCTTTCAAAGACTGGAAAGAATGTTATTCTCTTATATTTGGACAGGGCGCAAAACCGGTTTGTCGAGCCGATTTTTAAGGAGTCGCCAGAATTAAACAAAAAATTTTCGGGCTTTGTCCTTTACAAGAACGCCGCTTCGTTTAACGGCCACACGTTGATTGGCGCCGCGCCTGTTTTTGGCGGCTACGAATACACTCCCGAAAGCATGAACAAGCGTTCCTCTGAAAAATTGGTGGACAAACAAAACCAGGCGCTCACGCTGCTTCCAAGAATCTTTACGGAACAGGCGGATGGCTTTTCGGCCGTTGTGACCGATCCGCCGTGGGCAAATTACAATTGG
Source organism: Treponema sp. (assembly GCA_016290995.1). Taxonomy (GTDB): domain Bacteria; phylum Spirochaetota; class Spirochaetia; order Treponematales; family Treponemataceae; genus Treponema_D. The sequence goes on from JAEEVR010000005.1 coordinate 116,759, forward strand.
ATTCCCGATTTGACAATCTTTGACGGCTATAAAAATGTTTATGCCTACAATACTGACAAAAAGTATCTTCCCGCTTGGTACAAGGAACACGAGGGAATTTTTGACGTAAACATCACAAGCTCCGTCTTAAAGAGAAACATTCTGTGGTACAGCCTTTTTAGAATTTCTCCGCTTGCCTTGAGGCCGGCTTTTTACAATGACGGCAAATATTGGTCGCCCGACACTAATCTTGCGGACGTCAACGGCTTCTTGGAAGGCTATTCGGCCTTGGATTATCTTCCGGAATTGACGGATTTTGATTCAAAGACAAAAAATTCTTTTGTCAATTTTATCAACAACACGACGCACGATGAGCTTTTTTTGCAGGCGCCGGATTATCTGCCTGTCACAAATCCCTCCAATATGGGAACGTCGGAATACAAGGACGACTCTTCTTACCATTCAAACGCGGCAAGCCTAAAGCGCGTCGGCGAATGGCTTGACTATTTAAAAGAGAACGGCGTTTACGACAACACAAGAATAGTCATTGTCGCCGACCACGGCGCCGTCGGTTGGGAAGAGGGGTATGACTGGAATTCGGACTTTGACAAAATTCAGCCCGGACATTACCATCCGCTCCTTATGTTCAAGGACTTTGGAGCAAGCGGAGACCTTCGCGTTGACCAGACTTTTATGACAAACGCAGACACGCCGGCATTGCTTTTGCAGGGGATTGTCGCGAATCCTGTAAATCCTTATACTAAAAAAAGCGTTGACTCCAGCCAAAAGCAAATGGGGGCGCTTGTTTGCTCAGACGACATCTATATGCCTCATCACAATAAAAGCGACTATGTGTTCACCGCAAAGCCCGGCAGCTGGATTAGGGTAAAGGACAACATCTTTGATTCCAAAAACTGGTCCTATGAGGACGCGCCCCAAGGAGAAAATTGATGCAAGCAATTATCCTGGCAGCGGGAACCGGCAGCCGCCTAAGGCCTTTGACAAATGACGTTCCCAAATGCATGGTAAAAGTGAACGGCGTTCCTATGATTGAACGAGCCATAGACGCTGTGGTCGCCGCCGGAATAAAAAAACTTGTCATCGGCCTTGGCTACAAGAGGGAGGCGTTAAAAGACTTTGTCGCAAAAACGTTCACTCCGGACCGCTTGCATGGCTTGCAAATAGAATTTGGCGAAAATCCCGACTACGACAAGACAAACAACATTTATTCCTTGTATCTTTTAAAGGATTTCTTTAAGGCCGACGACACTCTTTTGCTCGAAAGCGACTTGGTTTACAAGCCCAGCGTCCTAAAAGAACTTTGCGGATCTTCTTCTAAAAATCTTGCCCTTGTAAGCCATTGGCAGGATTGGATGGACGGAACCGTCACTTTGCTTGACAAAGACGACAACATCACTAATTTTATCGTAAAAAAAGACCAAACGGCTGACCAAAAGCCCAATTACTACAAGACTGTCAACATTTACAAATTTTCTAAGGAATTTACCAATAATTATTACTTGCCGTTTTTGGAAACATTCATGAACGTCTTTGGAAAAAATTCCTATTACGAGACTTGCCTCAAGTTCATAGCGCAGACTGACCCAACATTGTTAAAGGCCTTTAAGATTGACCAAAGCCTTTGGTACGAGGTTGACAACGCTGACGACCTTAAGGTTGCCGAAAGCAGATTCGCTTAAGATTTAATTACTCATTTTCAAACGCTTTGATGAACGCTTCGGGCGAAGCGTAGTCAAAAACAACATATCTATCGTCTTGATATACAAGGTTTCCGGATTTTAATACGTTTGAATCTGCGGAAAGGGCGTATTCGCTGTTCTTCATTGCAAAGAACACATGCTTGTTGCCTTTGTAATAGTCCTTGTTTTCAAAACGTTTGGGCTCAAGCCATCTGTGAATTTTGTAATCTTTTGCCATTATGTTGGCGCCGTTTGACTCGTCGTTTTCGACCGTTACGACTTCTACCGCTCCGTTTGACCAAAACCATATTGGATTTGCGATGTTGTAGAAGGCGTATCCAAATTCATAATCGTTCTTAGAAAGGAAGTCGCAGACGCCTCCCAATTCCATTGACGAATCATTAGTTTCCATTTTTGAAAAGCAAATGTAGGCGTTTGTAAAAATCAAAATGGCCGAGCTTGCGGAAAGCATCCACTTTTTTACCGACGAGACATTGACTCCTTCGATTACAACCGCAAGGAAGGGTACAAAGAAAGCGAGCGGCATTGTAAAATACCTGTCAACCATTTCGGTGAATACGTTTATGTAAAAGTGGAATCCAAAAAAGAATATAAAATAGTAAAGAAAGAATTTTTTGTATCCTGGCTTTTCGATTTTCCAATAATCAATTGAAACGATAATTGTAAGAACAAAAACTACAGATAGGAGTATGTTTGCGACGCCGCCTGGAGTAAAGACGCTCATGTCTTCATTGTAGCCAGTGACGATTAGAATCATATTTTTTATTTGGTCCAAGTTCATTATATCAAGATAGTTGAACTGGACCTTGTTCATGTTTCTAAAGGTGTATATGGACGCAAGAATGGTGGAGTTTAAAACATAGCCGATGCAGCTTAAAAGCAGGCCGCCGCCGACGATTTTAACGGCCTTGTTGGACAATATGCTTTTTACGCTGATTTTTTGCTGGCATTTGAATGCGTTGTACAAAGTCTCGATCGCGACTATAGCGAATACGGGGAAGGTGAAGTTTAGAATATAGCGAATTGTTGAAAGTCCGCTTAAAAAGGCTAGGGCAAAGAATATGAATGTCAGCCTTTTTTCTTTTGACGGAGTGTGTTCGTGAAACAATAATGATATGGCCAAGCCGACGTAAAAGAAACTGAACGCAATGTGCGGAATGTAATAGCTTCCTGCATGAACAAAGTGGAAGAATTGCCAGGAAACTGGGCTGATCATAAGGGTGGAGCAGAGAAGCTTTAGCCAAAACGCCTTGACCTTTAATTCGTGAAGCAAGAACCAAACCGCAGCGAACAAAACTAGTTCCGTAAAAAGCACTGTTAGCGCTCTAATAAGGGCTAGGTTCTTTGTAAAGAAGAAAAGAGGCATGGTCACAAGCTGGGTGTTCAAGAATCTAAATTCCATCGAATAATACCAACTTGTGGGCCAAAAAGTTTTAGCTCTGAAACATTCGTACGCAAAAAGCGTTTCAGAACTTAAATCTTGCTCAGTAAAAGGATTTGCGAAAGCGTATGAGACTATTGTTATAGTCAAGAGAACCGACACAAAGAAAAAAGCGGAAACAATGGTCTTTTTTTTGTCTGAAAACATCGCAAAACACAATGCGTCTATGACAATGGCAAAGAAAATTGGAAAAGATATGAGCGAAATCATTGTCTTTTTATACGCCGCGTGATTGAATGTTCTGTGGAAAACTTTTTCTTCAAGGAAATTGGGAAGGACTTCCAAAATTTGGGGCGTGAAAAGAATTGTTAAAGTGCCAATGACGATCAAAAAAAGCGATAAATAAAAAAGACAGTTTACGATTCTTTTTGAGCAAACTGTTTTTGAATCTTGCAAGTTGGATGCATCGTACATAAAAGACCTCTGAATATGGCAGTATTATACTGAAAATTTTATGAGAATGCAACAACAGATTAGATAAGACTAAAAACGTGTTCTTTACGGCTCCACCTGCTCCCACGACGACGCTTTGAACACATCATCCTTTACGCGCCACCATTCGTTGGCCCTTATGTCAAACTTGTAGCGGTCTTTGTGGTGGGGCGGTTGGTGCCTGTCGCAAGTGGTTATGACGACCCCGTCTTTTTTTAGGGGCAAGGTGTCCAGCGGAATGTCTTTGTTTGTAAAAGGATTTACTGGGTTGTCGACAAGGCCTTTTAGCAAAAGCGAGGCGGCGTCGGCGTTTGTCATAAAGTCCATGTTTTTTACGATTGGCCCTTTTGCGTTAAAGTCCTTAAAAAGAAGCAATGGGTGGTAGTGGCCGCGGCCTGAATACTGAGTGGCCGAGACTCGCTTGTCCAAATCCTCGTCTTGCTCCATGCAATCTTCGTGTCCGTCTGCGCCGTGGTCCGAGGCGATGGCTATTCGCGTGTTGTCGTAAACGCCTTGTTCCTTTAAGTAGTCCAGCCATTCGCCGACGCGCTTTAGCGCGGCCATTTGCGTGTGGTAGTCGGGGCTGTTCTTTAGCCTTGACGTTCCGATGTTCTTTGGATTTTTGACGGGCCTATACTCTGGCGCCTCAAACATAAAGGTTTCGTGCGTCAATTCGTTCAGCATGCTGATGTATGAGCCGCTCTCTGTTTCCGAAGCGTCAGTAAGCTCCGGCCAAAAGTCCAAGGCGGAATAGTTGTCCAAAACTATTTTGGCGTCTTTTATATAGTCTTTTGAATTAAAATATGTTCCGTTAAAGTAAATCGCCTCGCGGATGAAAATCGGCGAGCAGCGGAAAAGGCTAAAGAACAGAAGGTTTCGCTTTAATATTTCTTCCGTGGAATCAAGGTCCGCCGCTTGCGGGTTTGCCTTGTACCATTGCTGGGTGTAAGTTCCGATGGTTTGATGGCCGTCAATGTCGTAGCCGTCCAAGAAAGAAAGGTCGCAATAATTGCTTGAGTTGATCCACGCCGGGTCGTTTACGCTTGCGTTCCAACCGAGGCTTTCGTTAAAGATTCGCGCGAGAACCAGCTGCGATTCGTTTATTTTTTGTTCGCGCGTTGCGTCAAGCCTTTTTTGCATTTCCAGCGGAGTGTATTCGTAGCCTCCAAAAAGCGGCGGCGCGCCTAAGAGCGTGTGGCCGTTAAAAGAAACGACATTGTCGTAGAAAGTAAAACCAGAAAACTGTTCGTTAAATTCAGGCGCTTCCTTAAAGCATTCCTCGATCTTGGAGCTTGTGGCCCGGTCCAGCATTATTAGAATCGCGTTGGGGTGGTTCTTTGAAAGGTGGAAAATCGGCTTTAGCTCAACCTTGTTTTTTTGCCTTTGCGCCGCGGCGGCATAGTCCTTGTAGTTTTTTTGTATCGCTCCTGCGTTTATGGCAAAGCTTGCAAAAAGCGCCATTGTCAAAATCGCAAGGGCCGTCGGCAATATTTTCGCTTTCTTTAATTTGAGCGAAAGCACCGCGACAATCGCCGCGGCCAAGAGCGCCAATAAATTTAATAATGAAATTGCTGATATTGTTCTAAAATTGGTCGAGTTTAGGAATGTCAGCGAAGCTGAAATGTCTCCGTAGCGCAACATAAAGGGGTACGCGTTAAGAACGGCGCAAATCGACATGATCGCCGCTCCCGCCGCAAAGAGCGCTTGGATTTTTTTGTCAAACAAAAAGTATATGCATGAGAACCAAAGAATAAAGATCGCCGCGGCTTGCAGGCCCGTGTTCTGGATATACCAAAGCGGGTTTGGATGGCTTCCAATGCCTGAGAATTCCGCCGCGGAAGAAGAAATCAAGGCGGACGGTATTGTAAGGCCAAAAATCACGAACAAGGAAATCGACGCGATAAAGAAAAGCGCGTGCCGTTCCTTTTTGTTCTGCGTTAACGGAGCGAGAATTGTGTCCAAAAGTTTTTTCGCCAATTTTACGAATAGAGGAGAGGCAAATACCAATAATGCAAAGGCGAGCGTGACTATTTTGTAAATTCTTTTTGATGAGAAGAACGCCAAAATATACACCGCCGCCGCCGCGCAGGCCGCGCAAGAGCAAAACCAAAAAACCTTAAGCGGGTTTTTCAGCTTGTAAAAAATGTTCTTCACCAGGCTAAAGACGTTGTTCATCGTCCAGTACAAGACAAGGCCCGAAGGCGAGTTGTACAAAATGGCCAAAAAGACCAGCGCCATTCCGTGAATCTGGATTTTTTCGCGCAAGGCAAGGCCCTTTGTGTAGACGACTCCGGCGGCCATGTTTATAAGCGTCATAGCGATCGGAAGAACGTTTACCGCAAAGCTT
>JAEEVR010000043.1 GCA_016290995.1 Treponema sp.
AGCTACTATAAAATCAATTTGAATGAGCCGGATTTGGAAGGCGTTGTTTCTATAGAATTTTATCAACAAGAAAAATATAATGAACCTGTAGAAATAATTATAATCGGAAATCGAAGGGTGTAAGCAATATGATAAAAGAAATAAGCAAAAACGATGTGTCAGAATGCGTGAAAGTCATAAGGTCAAGTTTTATGACAATTGCCGAACAATTTGGTTTCACCATTGAAAATGCCCCAAGGTTCACCGCCTTTGCGGCGACAGAAGAGAGGCTTTTGTATCAAATGGACAACGAGCCAAGATTCATGTTTGGATATTTCGATTCCGACGGAAAAATAATCGGCTATTATTCGCTTTTGATGCAAGACAAAGGTGAATGCGAATTGAGCAACCTTTGCGTTCTTCCTGAATATCGGCACAAGAAAATCGGACACGAATTGCTTCAAGACGCTTATAGACAGGCTAAAGCCCATGAGCGCAATAAAATCAACATTGGGATTGTGGAAGAAAATACTGTTCTTCGTAAATGGTATGAGAATGCGGGCTTCGTTCATATTGGAACTGAAAAATTTGATTTTTTCCCCTTTACTTGTGGGTATATGGTGAAGGAATTAAATTGTTAACAGATATGAATGATGTTTCCTTTTATTTCGATGGCAATATTGAAATTGTTACAGGCGCTGGCATGCATAATTTTCCCTATCACACCCACAGCAGTTTTATGGCGGGAGCGGTTCTTGCAGGATGCGGAGAATTTGATATTGGCGGCAAGACATTGGAATTGCGAAAAGGGGACGCTTATATCGTGCCGTCGAATACCGGAATTGCTATTAATCCGACAAGCGGCTTCTCCTATATTACAATATGCCTAAAAAATGAATTGGCAGAAGTCATGAAAAAATATAAAACGGAACGTTGCTTTTATCCCTCTTTGGGCGACAAGCTTCTTGAATTGGCGAGCAGCTTCCGAACGCATGATATCGATGAGCGCGCTTTTGAAATGCGCATAATAGACATGTTCGGGCTATATAAGGCGTCTGATTCTGTTAGGTCAATATATACTGAAAAAGCGGCGCGGTATTTAAATGAACATTGTCAAAGCAAGTTTTCATTGGACGAACTTGCGGAAAACGTTTGCGTTTCAAAATATCATTTGATTAGAACGTTTAAGAAGGAAATGGGAATCACGCCAAAACAATATCATCAACAGTGCAAAGTGAGAAAAATAAAAGACATGGCGCTTAAAAATTCTCAAAGCGACATCGCCTATGAGCTTGACTTTACCAGCCAAAGTCACATGAACGATATTTTTAAAAAATATATGGGAATCACAGCGGGAAGTTATTCATCGGCGGTGGAAAATAAAGAGCAATAATTTGATATACGTTCTTTCCGCCTTGCATTACTATTTGGTTAAAATTAACGCAAGGGGGATTTGCCATGAAGCATTTTGTTGCGAAAAATACGGGAAGGACGTTCATTCTGCGGATGGAACGAGGCGATTTGCTCCGCGAAAAAATAGCGGAATTATGCCGGAATGAAAAAGTCCGGGACGCGGTCGTGTTGTCCGGCATAGCGACATTTGACATTGCTAACATTCAAATGTCCAATACCGTAGGATTTCCAATGGGCTATGACGTACATAATCTGAGCGAGCCTTTGGAATTGGCGTCGCTTGACGGAACAATCATAAACGGCGAGCCGCACATTCATGGCGTCATAGGAAACGGAAGCAAGACATGGGCTGGCCATTTGTTGGACGGTTGCCGGATCCTGTATTTGGGCGAAGTTGTAATGCAGGAAATGCTCTGCGAGCCGCTTGTAAGAACCCCCGATAAAGACGGCGTGTTTTTAATCAGCAGAAAGGGCGACGCATAAACTGAGCTCCAAAGCCTATGGCCAACGAAATTTCATACCGCAAAAAGAACGACGACATAGAATGCGTGCATTATAAAAACTGGACTAAGTTTTATCCGCCTCACACGCACGCAGAGCACCTGACTCTTGGAATTGTTGAAGACGGAAGAGTCTGCATTGTGATGAATGGCGCGCCAAAAATCTATCGCAAGGGAGACGAGTTTAGAATTCCGCCGAATGTTTTGCATGAGATAAAGCCAGTTGACGAAAGTGGCTATTCGATGCTGGTGACTTGCGCGCGGACAAAGACCGGAGAAGGAGAGCTTGGCGTGCTCAAGGATTCAATTCTCGACCAGCCGGAAAATCTTTATCTTATTGAAGAAATGTCGCGGGACGCGAATCTCAGCCCTTTTCATTTAATCAGGAAATTCAAAAAGATGTACGGGCTTACTCCCCATCAATTCCAAATTCAGCGAAAGGTGAGAAAGGCGCAAAAGCTGCTTGAAGAAAATAAAAGAGTCTGCGAGGCAGCTTATGACGCGGGCTTTTGCGACCAAAGCCACCTGGACAGATGCTTTCAAAAAATTGTCGGCCTTACCCCAAAAGAATACCAGAACGCGGCAAGGCCGGACAAGGATTCCTAACACAAGGCCGGGAAAAACTTGGCGAAAAGGTAAAGCCCTTCCGGGCCCGCGTTGACTTCGTGCGGAACTTTCGCTGGCATAATCGAAATCACGCCCGGCTCGTAATCAAGGAGCTTTCCGTCATTGACGCACGTTCCGCTTCCGGCAATAACCTCGTGAGTTTCAAGCTGCGTTTCGTGGATGTGGTTCTTGATGCTTTTGTTGGGAGCGATTCTAACCAAGTGATAGCTAAAGTCGCCGCCAGTGTCTTTTGATGTTACGATGTGTTTTAGCTCAACGCCTTCAAAAGTCGGGTGCTTGTTCCAGCCGATTTTGCCAAAGTCAATTTGGCCTTTTGGCAAACGCAGGCTTCCGCCGTAAAATTTTTCAAAAAGATCTTTGTTCATATTGTTACCTCTTGCGGAAAATCTAGCAAAAAGATGAATGAAAGAATTGGATAAAATTGCTCTTTTAAAAATATTTTCATCTTCCGATTTACACAAGAAACTCTAATAGTTATAATTGACAAAATAAGAACGCCTTGCCGCGCTAAAACGCGCATTCGACGTAAAGCAAGTCAATCCTGCCTTTAATGATTTGGCTCTTGCCGATTTTCAGGCCGTTTTCGCGCAAAAAGGCAAGGTACTCTTCGGCGGTCCATTCGTGGGCGAACATGATTCCGACAAGGGCCAATATTTTTTGCCACAAATTTTTGGCGCCGCTTTTTCTAAAAATAAAATTGGGGGCGATTAAAAGGCCGCCGTCTTTTAGGACGCGCTTGATTTGCGCCAGCGCTTTTTGCGGGTCGGGAATGATGTGCAGCGCGTTTGCGATTACAACCAAGTCAAAGCTTTTGTCGGCGTAGGGGAGGCTTGTCGCGTCGGCGACTTCAAAGGTCACGTTTTGCGGAACGCCGCCTTTTTTTGCCGTCTCAATCATATTGGGCGCGAAGTCCGTGGCCACGACGCTTTTTGCGGCGGCCGCTATATGCTTTGCGATCATGCCGGGGCCTGTCGCCAATTCCAAAACCATCTTTCCTTCCGCGGCGCGCGAAATGTTTTGGTACAAGTAATCGTAAATGTTCTTTTGACTTTTCATCGACGCTTCGTAAATCGGCGCGAAAAAATCCCACACTGTTTTTTTCATTATTCCTCCTTGGCCCGCCGCCGGCGCTTTTTACTTTGTCGCAATGACGCAAAAAAGGTTTCCGTTTTGAGCCAGCGTAGCGGAAGAAAATCCCGCGGCTAATAAAAGCTCTTTTATTTCTTCCGCAGTCCGCCGCTTCATGCAGGGAACCTTCTTTTCCCAGTCAATCTTTGGGTCGCCGTAATTGTTCACGACCGCAAAGGCCGCGCCGTCCTTTAGAACCCGGAGGACTTCCTTGAATCCGCGCTCGATGTCCTTCCAAAAAAAGACGGTTTCAAAGGCTGTCACAAAAGCCAGCTGGCCGTCCGAAAAGGGAAGGGCGTCCGCGCTTCCTTGCAGGATTTCGCAACGGCTTAAAGGCGCGGCCTTGTTGACCTTACGCGCCTTTTTTACGCTCTCTTCTGAAATATCCAAGCCCCAAACTTTTGCGGCGGCGGATTTTTGCAAAAGGCGCTTTATGTTGTAGCCGCCTCCGCAGCCGATGTCCGCGATTTGCCCTTCTTGCGGAACGTCAAAAAGGCTAAAGGCCCACTTTGCCATCGGAAGGTGCTCCCGTTCCATCGCCACAAGCATAAGTCGGCCAAGGAAGCCTTGCGGGTTTCCAAAATTATCCGTTATTGCCATACAAAACTCGCCCAGCGGTCGTTCATCTTGGGAAGCAGCGCGGCGAAGAGCCAGCCGCCAAAGGAATGTTTTTTCATCTCTTCGTTAAAGCTATGCTCTTCCACAAGCGTCATGCCGGGACAGAGCGCGGCGATTTCTTGTCCGCTCCAGGTTCCGCTTTTAAAGACCGCGTTGGTCGCTTTTACCGTGTCGTGGTATTTTTGGTTTTTGACCATCATCGGATTGTTTTGCTCGGCGATTAAAGTTCCGCTTTGAAAATTGTCTTTTAATACTTTAAGGAGCGTCGCGATTTCTTCAAGCGTAAAGTACATAAAAAGCCCTTCGGCAAGGAAGAGGACGGGAGCCGTTTTTTCGCCGCCGCGCTTTTTTATTTCCTTTTGAACCGCTCCGACCCAGCCGTCTTCCAAAACGCTTCCTTCTATCATTTGAACGCGCTCGCGCTCTTCAAAAACTTTTTTTCGGAGAGCAATTGAGTCCGGCAAATCCAAGTCGAACCAAAATATTTTTCCGTTGTCAACGCGGCTAAAGCGGTTGTCAAAGCCCGCGCCCATGTTGACGATTACCGCGTCCGGGTTTTGCGCCACAAAGTCTTTTACCATGCGATCAAGCATCACGGTGCGCGCGATTACTCCCTCGTGGCTCAAAAATTTGTCGTAGGGAGCGGTGTCGATTCCAAGCGCCTCAATCATTTTTACGGCGACATCGTCGCGGACGCGGGCGTTTGGCCGCAAGCTTTCGCTGGCCTTAATCGCAACCGGAATCAACGCCGTTGTCTGCACGTCTCCAAGCTTTAGTTCCATATTATAACCTCCTATATTTTCCAAGACACCGCTTGCTTTCTTGAATCGATGAAGCGCGCGTAGATGCCGCCGGACTTGGCGAGCGTTTTGTGCTTTCCTTGCTCGGCGATCTTTCCGTTGTCGATTACGACGATTTGGTCCGCGTCGCGAACGGTCTTTAGCCTGTGCGCTATCATTATGACGGTCTTTTCTTTTGTAAGCTCCGAGACGGCGGCCATAAGGTCGCGCTCGTTTTCTGGGTCAACATTTGCGGTGGCTTCGTCAAGAATGATTATCGGAGCGTCTTTCATGATCGCGCGCGCGATGGAAATCCTTTGCTTTTCGCCGCCCGAAAGGCTGGTTCCCGCCTCGCCAATAACTGTGTCGTAGCCGTTTGGCAGGGCGGAAATAAAGTCATGGCAGCAAGCCTTTTTGGCGGCGGCGATCACTTTCTTCATCGGCGCGTCGGGCTGGCCAAAGCGAATGTTGTTGGCGATTGTGTCGTGGAATAGATAAACGTTCTGGAACACAAAGCTAAAGTTTGCCATAAGGTCGTCCATGCTCCAATCGCGGACGTCAACGCCGCCCAGCGCGACGCTTCCCTTGTCAACGTCCCAAAAGCGCGAAAGCAAGTGGCAAAGCGTTGTCTTTCCGCCGCCGGAAGGTCCGACGATTGCGATTTTTGACCGCTCGGGGATTTGGAGCGAAACGCCGTCGATGATCTTTCTTTTTTCGTAGGCAAAGCTGATGTCCGTCGCGTTTATGTCCAGCGGGGCTTTTTTTGCGACGGCGGCTTCTTCCTTTCCATCAATGTCCATCGTCGGAATGTCTAAAATCGCCTGCGCTTTTTGAACGCCTATGTCGATCACGCGGAGCAGGGCGGAATAGTTTCCTCCGGCCTCAAGAGCGGTAAAGAGCATAAAGGAACAAATGAGCATCACAGCGCACTTTTCAAGCGGCATCGTTCCGTTCAAGTAAAAGTAAATCGAGGACATCGCAATTGCGACGCCTGAAAACTTTGACACGATTGACTGGATTGCCGCGATCGGAATGCAGCGCAATTCCATTTTCATGCAAACTTTTTTGGCGCGGTCGATGACTGCGTTCAATTCTTTGCTGCGCTTTCCCGTAAGGTTGTAGGCCTTAACTTCGGCGATTCCCTGAATGTGCTCCAAAACCTTTTCGATTTGCGCTTCGTCGGCCAAAGTTTTTTCAATCGACACGCCTCTAACTGCAAGGCGCATGAACACGTTGACAAACTGAAAGGCGCAAAAGCCGGCGAGCGCTACAAGGGCGATCCGCCAGTCAAAGAAAAATATCATCACGATAATCAGCGCGGAGTCCAAAAGGCCTTGCATTACAAGCATTACGGCCCTTGTGGCGACGTCTCCCATAAGCTCCATCGTGTTTGTCGTTACGCTTGTGATTTGTCCCAAAGAGTTTTGGTTAAAGTATCCCATCGGAACGTAGCGCAAATGCTCGGCGATTTGGATTCGCTTTTGGGCGCAAGTCCTGTAGCCGCCTTCTGTCTGCCACATCGAAACGTTTTTCTTTGTGATGATTCCCGCTGTCAGGCTAAAAACCATTATGCCAAAAGAAAGCCAAATCGTTTTGACGGCAAAGGCTTCCGTTCCCATAACCGCGCGAATAACGCCTTGAACCATCACCGCGATGGCGGCGATTCTAAGCGCCATAAAGAAAGAGTTGACCACGCCCAAGACAATCGCCGCGTAAAATTTGTCGCGGTTTTCCTTGTCGCAAAAATTAAAAAATCTTTTAAGTATTTCAAACATTTTTATCTTCTCCCTTTACTCGTCTTTGGCGCTGACGTGCGCTTCCCACATCGATTTGTAAAGCCCGCTCTTCTTTAAAAGCTGCTCGTGAGTTCCGCATGAATCAATCGCTCCGTCCTTAATCACGTAAATCATGTCCGCGTCGCGGATTGTGCTAAGGCGGTGCGCGATTACAATCAAGGTCTTTCCTTTTACAAGCCGCGCGACGCTTTCTTGAATCACCGCTTCGTTTTCGGGGTCGGTGTAGGCCGTCGCTTCGTCCAAAATCACGATTGGAGCGTCTTTCATCATCGCGCGGGCGATGGCGATTCTCTGCCGCTCGCCGCCGGAAAGATGGGCGCCGCTTCCGCCTACAATCGTGTCGTAGCCGTTTTCCAGCGACATAATAAAGTCGTGGCAGTCGGATTTTTTCGCCATCGCCTCAACCTCTTTGTCGGTCGCGTCTAGTCGGCCCAGGCGAATGTTGTCGCGAACGCTCATGTCGAACAAAAAGTTGTCTTGGCTTACGTAGGCCACGCGGCGGTTGTATTCTTCCAGCGAAAGGTTCTTAATGTTGACGCCACCGATTTCCACGCTGCCAGAATCCACGTCCCAAAGCGAGGCGATCAGGCGCGCCAAGGTTGACTTTCCGCTTCCGCTTGGTCCTACAAAGGCCGCGCAAGTTCCTTGCGGAATCTTTAGGCTTACGCCGTGAATGATTTCGCCGTCGCGGCCTTCTTTGCCTTGCTTGTCCTTGTGGTAGCTAAAGCGGACGTCGCGCAATTCAATCGAATTGTCGGCGGGCTTTTGCGCGTCGCGGCTTGGCCTTTCAAGCTCTTTCATGTCCATGATTCCGCCGACTTCGCCAAAAATTACGGTTGCCTTTGCTATGTCGTCGTGGTAGGAGTAGACGGTCAAAAGCGGCTGGATTACGCTCATCGACAAAATGATGATCGAGATAAAGTCAACGGCGGAAAGCGTTCCCCGCAAAAAGAAAAAGCCTCCGATTGGAAGAACCGAAAGCAGCGTTGAAGGAGCGATTACAAAAGCGATCGTGAAGGGCCAAATGCAGTCGCGCATCCATTCCACAAAGCAGTCGGAGCCTTCTTTTGCCGCCACGACAAAGCGTTCGTAGGAGGACTTTGCCTTGCCGAAGGCTTTAATGACTTCGATTCCGTTTATATATTCAACCGCGGTGTCGTTTAGGATTTTTGTTTTTTCGATTGCGTTTTGGAATCTCTCTGTCATGTTGACCATCATAAACGACGCGGAAATTATTCCGATCGGAAGCGTGGCCAAAGAGGCGAGACCCATTCTCCAATCGATGTGGAAGAGCCAGACGAACATCAAAAGGGGAAGAACAAGGTTCGATGTCCATTCCGGCAAAATGTGCGCCAGCGTCGTTTCCATGCTGTCGATTCTTTCTATCAAAATGCTTTTGAGGCTTCCCGACGGCATGTCCAAGACGCTTCCAAGCGGAACGCGCGAAAGCTTGTCGCAAAGTCTTTTTCTTATGTTTGCGAGAACGTTGAACGTGGCAATATGGCTTAGCGTTGTCGAAAACATATGGAAGAGGGCGTTTCCAAGCCAAAAGGCTGCGATGATCGCGCAGTCGTGAAAGTACACGTTCCAATCGCGGACGCCCGAAAGAAGTTTTTTCACTATGTCCGCGATCAAAATGTAAGGCGCGATTCCGCACGCCACCCGCAAAAGGGCAAAGAAGACGCTAAAGCAATACGCCGTCTTTTTCTCGCCCGCGAACGAAAATATCCAATTTAACAATGACTTTTTTTTCATAAAAATCTCCGTTGATCCTTCAACATTACGACTAAAAGTTATACTCCGCTTTTAGCCAAATTGCGCTAAGCTCTTGGTAGGCGCCGTAAAAGCCCTTTTTGTCTTTGTCAGGCCCGTTTATGAATAAGTCCGAGCCAAGCGAAAGCGCCATGCTGTCTGTCAAGCTGTATTTGGCTTGAACTTTTATCATGCTGTCAAAATCGTTCAGGCCAAAAAGCCAGGCAAGCGAAAGGTCAAGCGTTTCCTGGAAAAAGGCCTTTGAAACGCTTAGGCTTGTTTGGTGCCTGTAAGAGTCGCGGTCCAAGTGGCTTGAACCGTCAAGCAGCGCGTCCAAATAATATTGGCCTGAGATGGTCCAGCCGCTTGGAGTCCAGTCAAAGCCCGCCAAGGCGACAAGCTGCGTTTTTTCGCGGAACTTTTCTGCGCCCATAAGCTGCTCCTTGGCGCTCGCGGCGAAAGTTCTTTGCGGAAAGACCGCGGCTTCAAGCCTAAGAACGACTTCCTTTATCGGAATCGCGGCGTCCGCTCCAATCATAAACATTCGCTTGTAAGAGCCGTTGACCGAAAGCGCCTGCGGATTTCCGCCGCCGTCCAAAAGAAGGCTGTAGGTAAGGCAAGGCTCACGGTCAAAGCTGTAAAAGCCGTAGAGCGAAAAATCCGCGAATGGAAAGAAGGCCGCAAGCCGTGCCGCGAATTCGCTGTTTTCTATCGCAAGGCTGGGCAAGTCAAAATTGCTTTTTGTCACTTGCGCTACAGGAATCGCGGCGCCGGTCGGTCCAAGCGAAACGCTTTTTGGAATCATCACTCTTTTGAGCGGATTCTTTTCAGCGAGGGGCAGGGCGCTTGGCGCGAAAAAGGGAATCCAGTACGCGTCAAAAACAAAGGCGTCGTTTTTGAACGTAAGGCGCGCCGCGTCAACGCTTAGGCGGCTGTCGGCGTATTCGCGCGCTAGAATCGTGTTCTCGTCCTTGGCGCAAAGAACGTCGGCAACTTGCAAGCCGTCCGCCTTTCCCCAAGCGGTCGATTGCCTTCCGATTCGCAAGGCCCAAAAGCCGCCGTCGTAGTCCATCCAAGCTTCCTTTAGGC